>JAMIIV010000128.1:0-13038 GCA_035913415.1 Fibrobacteria bacterium
CCCGAGGGATCCGACCGCATACGAGGTGAGGACCCTGGTCGCCCGCGGGAACCCCTTCCAGTAGAACACGAGGGTATCGACCGGCATCTCGGCGCTCGAACGTGCCGCGATCCCTCCGTCGCGGGCATGCGGATCCATCCCGGTTTCGCGTCCCCCGGTCCATCCTCCGCGCCCTCGCAGATCCCGGCCCTGGAAGCGCACATTCATCCGACCGGAAGACTCGAGGACCAGATGGCTGGCCAGGCGGATCTCCGCCCTCGGGCGCTTGCCGACGGAGGACACGCCTCCCAGGACCCATCGCCCCTCGGCATCTGACCAGACTCCCGTTTCGGTACGTGCGAGAACCACCTCCGCTTGGCGCAGGGGATTCCCCGCGGAATCCGTGACGATTCCTGAGAGCTGGAAATTGTCCGCACCCGCCGCCATCGCACCGGCGAGAATTGATGCAAGCAGCCTGCCGGATCCGGTCGAAGAGGGAGAGAACGAGGGCATCGCGGGGCATCCTTGGCGAGGGACATGGTGGAGGAACGAGTCATCGCTCCGCCTCCGGGAGACATCTGACACAGAGAACCTATCCACGCCCAAGCGTCATCGCTGGGCTTTCGCCATAGAACACCTGCCCTGTGTCGTTTCCCTGACATGGTCGGGGAAGGGATACGGACCCTGCTTGGAGGCGGGTCGCGTCCAAGACACGAAAAAGCCCTCGCTCCGCGAACGGAACGAGGGCCCAGGACGATCCCCACCGAAGTGGAGAGGCAAATCTTGCTTGGCGACGACCTGAACCATCTCCACGACCTTGTTGGAGTGTGCCCCAATCGTTGTCGGACCAGGAGACGAGCGCCAAACAAAAAGGCCCTCGCACGAATGCGAGAGCCCCGAAGTGTCGATTCCCGAAGGAAGCGGAACTTACTTGGCGACGACCTGAACCATCTCCACGACCTTGTTGGAGTAGCCCCACTCGTTGTCGTACCAGGAGACGAGCTTGATGAAGGTGTCGTCGATCGCGATGCCGGCCTTGGCGTCGAAGACGGAGGTCTTGACCTGACCACGGAAGTCGGTCGAGACGACGGCGTCTTCGGTGTAGCCCAGCACGCCCTTGAGGTAGGTCTCGGAGGCGAGCTTCATCTCGGCGCAGATCTCTTCGTACTTGGCCGGCTTCTCGAGTTCGACGGTGAGGTCGACCACGGAGACGTCGGAGGTGGGAACGCGGAACGCCATGCCGGTCAGCTTGCCCTTGACGGACGGGATGACCACGCCGACGGCCTTGGCGGCGCCGGTGCTGGAGGGGATGATGTTCTCGAGGATGCCGCGGCCGCCGCGCCAATCCTTGGCGGAAGGACCGTCGACGGTCTTCTGGGTGGCGGTGGCAGCGTGCACGGTGGTCATCAGGCCGCGCTTGATGCCCCACTTGTCGTTGATCACCTTGGTGATCGGCGCCAGGCAGTTGGTGGTGCAGGACGCGTTGGAGATGATCTCCTGGCCCGCGTAGGTGGTGTGGTTCACGCCGAAGACGAACATCGGGGTGTCGTCCTTGGAGGGAGCCGACAGGATGACCTTCTTGGCGCCGGCGGCCAGGTGCTTGGAGGCGGTTTCCTTGTCCAGGAAGAAGCCGGTGGACTCGACGACGACTTCGGCGCCGACTTCGTTCCACTTCAGGTTGGCCGGATCGCGCTCGGCGGTCAGGCGGATGGACTTGCCGTTGACGATCAGGGTGTTGCCCTTGACTTCGATCGTTCCGTCGAACTGCCCGTGTACGGAGTCGTACTTGAGCATATAGGCCAGGTAGTCCGGCTCGAGGAGGTCGTTGATGCCAACGACTTCGACGCCGGGGAAGTTCTTGACAACAGCGCGGAAGACCATGCGGCCGATGCGCCCGAATCCATTGATGCCGATCTTGACAGCCATGAGAACCTCTCTAAGGGGTAAAGCCTCGGAAGAGCAGAACGCTCCCCGTCGGTGGTGCCACCAAATTTAACCCCTAATCCGGACTTTTCAATCCGGATAGTCCCAACACCCCCCTCTACTCCCTTTCCCTCCCCCTCCTTCACCAGCAACCCTCGCCCCCAACGCCCCCGCGACCAAAGGTCGTCGGGGAGGAGCCTGTGCCCAGGGACAATAGCGGTTCCTACCGCCGTCCCAGGGCACTGGCTCATCCCCGACCGGAACGGAACGCAGAAAACGAAAGGGTTGCTACGTTCCCCCCCCATCATGGCCACCAGCTTTTTTGCACTGCTTGACGATATCGCCACCATCCTCGACGACATCGCCATCCTCACGAAGGTCGCGGCGAAGAAGACGGCCGGTGTCCTGGGCGACGACCTGGCCCTCAATGCCAACCAGGTCACGGGACTGGACGCCTCGCGGGAAATTCCCGTCGTCTGGGCCGTCGCCAAGGGCTCGTTCCTCAACAAGCTGATCCTGGTGCCCTCGGCCCTGGTGATCAGCGCACTGGCCCCCTGGCTGGTGATCCCGCTGTTGATGGTCGGTGGCGCCTACCTGTGTTTCGAAGGCGTCGAAAAACTGGCGCATCGCTGGCTCCACGCGCCGGAAGAACTCGCCGCGCACGAAAAATCGCTGATGAAAGCCGTCCAGGACCACAAGGTCGACCTGGTCGCGCTCGAGAAGAGCAAGATTCGCGGGGCGATTCGCACCGATTTCATCCTCTCCGCCGAGATCGTCGTCATTTCCCTGGGCACCGTGGCCAACAGCCCGTTCCTGTCGCGACTGTTCGTGCTCTCGCTGATCTCGATCCTGATGACCGTGGGTGTCTACGGACTCGTCGGCGGCATCGTCAAGCTCGACGATCTGGGCCTGTGGATGAGCCGCAAGGGCAGCGCCCTGGGGCGCAGCGTGGGCGCCCTCCTGCTCGCCGCCGCACCTTGGCTCCTGAAGGCCCTGTCCGTGATCGGCACGATCGCCATGTTCCTGGTGGGAGGAGGCATCGTCCTGCACGGAATTCCGGGTGGAGTAGAATTCATCCACCAGGTGTTGCACGGCGTGCTGGTCGTCCCCGTGATCGGGGCCACCGCCAAACTCACCGCGGAAGGCGCCTTCGGAGTGCTGGTCGGCGCCTTGGTCCTGGCCGGGGTGCAAGCCGGCAAGAAAGCCTTCGCGCGCCCCTGACAGAAAACGGCGGCTCCCCGAAGGAAACCGCCGTTTCGCTACAGCTTCTCGATCTCGCGCTTGCGCAGCTCCTCAAGGGAAAGCCCCGAGGCTCCCGCCCACAACACGAACGGCGAGACGGAGTTGCCCGAAGGATTCACCTTCGCCTCCAGCACCATGCGGCCTTCATGGATCACGAACGACACGATCTCGTCCTGCGTGCGCACGATGCGTCCGCGACCATCGTCGACGTCCGCAAAAGCCCCGGCGGCGAAGCGCTCGGCCACGACGACAGGGTCGACGCCTTCGGCATCCACCAGCACGTACCGGATGGTGGAGGGGACGGGGATGTCGTAGGTGGGTTGCGGCTCGAACGAGACGATCTCCAGGCCCGCGGGGAGGGCCGCGGTGATGCGTGCCTCGACCCCTTCGCGCTCGGGTGCGGATTCCAGCTCCACCACCAGGGTCTCGCCGCGGCTGGAGAGCCCGACCGGAAGCGCTCCCGCGTTGCGGATGCGGGGACGAGGATTGAATCCGCGCGACAGGAACAACTTCACGCCGCCCCGGCGCAAGGCCTTCTCGATCAGGGTCATGCAACCGTGGTGCCCCAGGAAACGGGCCAAGCCCGTCTTGGCGAAGACCAGTTTCCAGGGCTCGCCGCGTTCGGCGCGTTCCTGGTCGGTCCAGCCTTCGGGATGGCGTTTGTCGCGTTTCTTCTTGGGGACGTTTTCTTCGAGGGGCGCGGGGCTCACGCCCTCTTCCAGGGCGCCTTCGAGTTCGTCATCGGCAACACCGACGGATTCGGCGGCAACATCCGGTACAACGGCCGAGCCGGCGCGGGCCATCGAGATCGGGTCGAGCCGGTTCCAGCCCTCCGATTCCGATGGCAGTCCCGCCGCGGGCCCGGCTTTGGCCTTGCCCGCGTAGGTTCCCGGGGGCGGGAGGGTGACCTGCCCTTCTTCGGGGGGAGCCAGCTTGATGTCCTGGTAGTTGCCCGGCACACCGCAATGGTTGCAGGCGCCCCAACGGCAGTCGGGAACGTCCGCCGTTTCGGGCTGGAACATCTTGCGGTGTTCGTCCTTCAGGAACCCCTTGGTCACGCCCGCGTGGATGAAGTCCCACGGGAAGACCTCGTCGAGTCCGCGCTCCCGGAACACGCGGTGGTCGGCGTCGTAGCCGAACTGCGCGTGGATTTCGCGCCAGGCGGCCAGGCCCATCCAGGAATGTTCGTTGGACTCGAACAGATGCCCGCGTTTGCAGGCCTCGAGGATCATGGGCGCCAGTTGGCGGTCGCCGCGGGCCAGGAGGGTCTCGTGGTAGGAGATTTCCCAGGTGCTCCAGGTGATGCGCACGTTCTTGTTGCGACGGAACCTGTCACGCACGAATTGGATGCGCTCGCGCGCCTCGTCTTCCTTCACGAAGGGTTGCCACTGCATGGGCGTGAACGGCTTGGGCACCAGGATCCCCACGTTGGGGTGGATCTCGGCGCGGCGCGTGTGCTTCACGCCCACCCTGCCCAGGCGTTCGATGAGCTCGGCGAAGGCCTCCATGTCGCCCATGTTCTCGGTGGGCAGGCCGATCATCGTGTAGAGCTTGATCGTGTGCCAGCCGTTGGCGAACACGCCTTCCGCGGCCCCGATCATGTCCTCGTCGGTGATCGTCTTGTTGATCACTTTGCGCAGGCGCGCCGAGCCGGTCTCGGGGGCGAAGGTCGCGCTACGGCTGCCGCGGGCGCGGGCCACCTTGCGCGCCAGGGTCTGGCCGAACATGTTCGCCCGCAGCGAGGGCAGGGAGAGGTTGATGTTGCGGAAGGCGGGATCTTCCACCAGGCGGTCGGTCAGCGGCGCGATCTGGCTGTAGTCGGCGGTCGAAAGAGACAACAGACCCAGCTCGTCGGCTCCCGTGGCCGCGATGCCCTGTTTGGCGATCTCGATGATGGCGTCGGGGGACAATTCCCGGACAGGGCGATACCAGTACCCCGCCTGGCAGAAACGGCACCCCTGGGTGCAACCGCGCAACAACTCCACGGCGAAGCGCTCGTGCACGATCTCCCCGTTGGGGGCGGGCACGCGGATGGCGGCATCCTTGGGATCGAGGACCTCGACCCAGGTGCGCTTGACGCCCCGGGCGCGTCCGTAGGGCCCGTTGCCGTTGAGGCCCACGGGAAGCAGGTCACCCTGGGGTCCCATCTCGAACTCCAGCAGGGACGGCACGTACATGCCCGGAAGTCCCGCAAGTTGGCGCAGCATCTCACCACGATCGATCTCGCCGGCGGCGCGACGGGTGGCCAGTTCCATGATGGCCCGCACCAGGACCTCGCCGTCACCGATCACGAAGGCATCGAAGAACGGGGCCACCGGCTCCGGATTGGTCATGCACGGACCGCCACCGACCACGATGGGATCCGTTTCGCCGCGCTCGGCAGCCCAGATCGGAATGTGGGCCAGATCCAGCACGTACGGCACGTTCGTGTAGTTCAGCTCGGTCTGGAGGGTAATGCCCACCACATCGAAATCGCAAAGCGGGCGGAAGGTTTCCAGCGAATAGAGGGGAACCTCGGCCTCCATCATCAGACGCCCCAGGTCGGGCCATGGGGCGTAGCTGCGCTCGGCGGCCCACCGCTCGTCGCAGTTGACGATGTGGTAGAGGGTGCGAAGCGCGTTGTTGCTCATCCCCAGCTCGTAGAGGTCGGGGAAGACCAGGGCGATGCGCGCCTGGGCCTGGAGCTTCACCGTCTGACCGGCTTCGCCTCCGATGTAGCGCCAGGGTTTTTCGACCGAGGGGAGCAGACGCCCCACGGCCTCGCGCACGTTGCGATCGGGCCTGCTCATGCGGTTTCCTCCAGGAGAGGGGGGTGGGGGTAGCGCTCGCGGGCCTCGTGGCCCAGAGCGGTCTTGGCGGCGATCAGCCCGGCAAGGATGCCGTCTTCGAAGTGGAAGATGGGTTTGTCCTTGAGGATGGCGAAGTCCTCCGCGTTGCGGAGATCCTCATCGGTTGCGTGCGGCACCCATTTGCGCCCCAGCTCGAGGACCTTGGCCTGTTGACGGGCAATCATGCTTTCCAGGACTTCGACGGCAAATTCGAGATCGTTTTTCATTTTGTGGGTCAAAGGTACCCTCCGCGTCGACACGCGGAAGAAGGCATCTTTGGGCACACGCATGGCTGCACCCCACGACACACCCTCGAACGAACGGAAGCCTGGGGGCCTCGGCCCGGGTGATTCTTCGTCCACGGACACCCTGCAGATCAGCCAGGTCGCCGATCGCCTGCGTGAGGAGCCCGCCTCCAGACCGTTGCAACTGGCATGGCTGCGCGATACGATGACCCTGATCCGGCAGATCGGCGATGCCTTGGCGTTGCTTGCGGGTCAATGGTTGGGCATGTTCCTCCTGGAGGCCCGGTTTCCCGACCTCGCGCCCACCCGGTCCGTCGCCTGGATCTCGGGGCTTACGGGCACCGGAACCATGTTGCTTCTGATGGGATACGTGGGACTCAACCGGGACGACCATTCCATCCTGAACATCCGCGAAACCCAGAAGATCCTCCGATCCTGGCTCCTGGCCGCCGCCGCCGCCCTGTTGCTCTTGTACCTGGCGCGCATCGAGGTCTCCCGCTTCGGGTGGTTGCTCACTTGGGCCCTGACCCTGCCGATCCTGCTTCTGCACCGCGACCTGTTCTGGCACCTGTCCCGCTGGCTGCACCGCAGGGGGATCGTCGGCACTTCGGCGCTCGTGTACGGAACCGGCAGCTCGGCCCGAATGCTGCTCAAGAAGCTGCGTCTGATGCCCGAACTGGGCATCCATGTGGTGGGACTCATCGACGACGACCCCCGCAAGCTGGGGGAGCGCATCGAAGGCGTGCCCGTCCTGGGCGATTCCACGGAGCTGCGGGCCCTTTTGCGCCTGACCGCCACGCGCCGCATCTACATCGCCCTGGCTCAGGTGCCCCGGCGCACCGTGACCGACATCCTTTCGGTGTGCCGCGCGCGGGGTGTCGACTTCCAGATCGTGCCCAGTTTCCACGACATGGCACTGCCCCGCATCCGGATCGAGGAGATCGACGGCATTCCGCTGCTGGGCGTTTCCCACGCCCGCCTGCGGCCTTGGCGCGCCGTCATGAAGCGAGGGCTCGATCTTCTGCTGGGCACCATCCTGCTGGTCGTTTTTTCCCCGCTGTTGGCCCTCGGCATGGTGGCCACGCGGCTGGCGACCTCCGGTCCGATGTTCCAACGTCACCGCCGCGTGGGTCGTGACGGCGCCTTGTTCCATCTCCTGCGGCTGCGCATCGGCCCCCGCTCGGATACCCATCCCACACGAACGGGTGCCATCCTGCACCGCTTGGCCATTGATGCCATGCCGATGCTCGTGAACGTGATCCGGGGCGATCTCTCCCTGGTGGGTCCGCGTTCGGCCCACATCCGCGATGTCGCCCGCTACGACGAATTCCATCGCCTGCGCTTGAACGTCCGCCCCGGCATCACCGGACTGTGGCGCATTCTCCCCCACGCCCCTCCCGAACGCGACGACAGCCTCGACATCGACCTCCAATACATCCATCACCAGTCGTTGCTTCTGGATCTCTCCATTCTCATCGAGACGGTGCGCAACCTCGTATTGCCAAGAAAGAGCCCCACCTGACCGGCAAGGGTTGTCCTACCTTTGCCCCCTCCGATGTTGTTCGCTCCGGGATCACCCGAACTCCAGATCTACCGTGACTACGCCAGTCGACTGGGCCACACCGAGCCCATCGCGGTTTGTCCCATGCGCTCCCTCGAACAGCTCGCGGAACGCTACGACGCATTCTTCCTCGACTCCTACGGGGTGCTCAACCGCGCCGAAGAGGTCATCCCCGGCGCCGCCGAAGGTGTCGCCTGGCTGAAGTCGCAGGGCAAGAAAGTCTTTGTCGTCACCAACAACGCCGCCCTGGCAGAAGACGACAATCGGGACCTGCTGAACTCCATCGGCATCCCCCTCGATCCCGGAGAAGTCGTCTGCTCCGGTTCTCTCCTGGCCCGGGAGCGCCCCAACCTGGGCATCGACGGTCCCGTATTCTTCATGGGGCTTCCCTCCGCGCGTTCCTACCTGGAAGAGGCCGGCCTGGAAGCCACCGACGATCCCTCCGCCACCCGCGTGGTGGTCATGGCCAGCTCCCGCGGTTACCGCATGCGACGCATCGCCGAGGCCCAGCGCATCCTGCGCCGCGAGGGCAGCCTGCTGGTGGTCCTCAACCCCGACGCCATCGCCCCCAGGCCAGGCGGCGTGATGGCCCGCGTCAGCGGCGTCACCGCCCGGTCCCTGGCCCGCGAAACCGGGTGCCAAGTGGCCCTGCTCGGCAAACCCTTCGGGGAGATCTACGACCTGGCCATCGAACGCTCCGGCGTTTCCCGCGATCGCGTGGTCGCGCTGGGAGACACCCTGGCCACGGATATTCTCGGTGCCCGCAACGCCGGCATCGACTGCGGCCTTGTCCTCACCGGGGTCACACCTGCCCATCGAGCCGAAGCCGAGATCCTCTCCTGGAAAATCTGGCCCCAATGGCTTGTTCCGAACCTGTTTCCTCCCCGCGAGGCGGCTCCCGGTTCATAAATTCCCTGGTGGAACGCAACACACGCGGAAGGATCGAAGCGCCCAATGAAGCCTCTCTCGAATGCCGTCCTGGCCCTGGCCCCCTCCATGACGGTGGCCATCGACACCAAGGCCAAGGAACTCCAGGCCGCCGGCCAGGATGTCGTCGCCCTAGGCGCCGGCGAACCCGATTTCGACACTCCCGACCACATCAAGGATGCCGCCTGGGCCTCCGTGAAGGCCGGCAAGACCAAATACACCGCACCCACCGGCTTGGCCGAGATGAAGACTGCGGTGTGCGCCAAACTCCTGCGCGAAAACGGCCTGGCCTACACCTCCGACCAGATCGTGGTCACCTCGGGTGTCAAGCACGCGGTCTCGAACGTGTTGCAGACCCTCCTCAATCCCGGCGACGAGGTCATCATTCCCGCGCCGTACTGGGTCACCTATCCGGAGCTGGTGAAGCTCTATGGCGGTGTTCCGGTGTTTCTGGACACCTCCGTCGAGACCAACTACAAGATCACCCCGACGCAGCTCGAGCAGGCCATCACCCCGCGCACCAAGCTCTTTCTGCTGTGCAACCCGTCCAACCCGACGGGCATGGTCTACGGCACCAAGGAGCTGGAGGCCTTCGCGAAGATCTGCGTCCAACACGACCTCTACGTGCTGTCCGACGAGATCTACGAACACATCCTCTACGACGGACGCCAGCCCCAATCCATCGCCGGAGTCTCCGACCAGATCAAGGAACGCACCTTGATCGTCAACGGGGTGTCCAAGGCCTACGCCATGACCGGCTGGCGCGTCGGCTATTTCGCGGGCCCCAAGCACATCGCCAAGGCCATCGGCGCCTTGCAGAGCCAAGCCACCCACCACCCCGCCAACATGTCGCAGTATGCCGCCGTAGAGGCCCTCAACGGTGGACTGGAATTCGTGCACGGCATGGTCAAGGAATTCACGCGCCGCCGCGACTTCGTGATCCACGAGTTGCGCTCCATTCCCGGCGTGAAGGTGCCTTTGCCCGAAGGCGCGTTCTACGCCCTCCCCGACGTCTCGAGCGTCTACGGTCGCAAGACGCCCGAGGGCAAGGTGATCGCCAACTCCCTCGATCTGTGCGCCTGGTTGCTCTCGGCCCACCTGCTGGCCGTCGTGCCGGGGGCGGCCTTCGGCGACGACCGTTGCATCCGGTTGTCGTATGCGACGTCCATGGACAACCTGGTACGGGCGCTGGACCGACTGAAACGGGGACTCGGGGCCTTGGCCTGACATGACCCTCCCCGCGCACATCGGACGCTATCTCCTCGAGCAGGAGATCGGCCGCGGCGGTGCGGGGACCGTCTGGCGCGCCCACGATCCCATTCTCGAGAGGAAAGTGGCCATCAAGGTGCTTTCCGGCAATCTCCTGGAAGACCGCGACGAGACCCAGCGCTTCAAGGCCGAGGCGCTGGCGATCGGGCGCATGCGCCACCAGAACATCGTCACGTTGCACGATTCGGGCACCGAAGGCGGGCGGCACTGGCTGGCCATGGAATACGTCGAAGGCCAGTCGCTGGGCCGCCTGGTCGCCCGCGAAGGTCGCATCCCCGTAGACCGCACCATCGAGATCGCTCGCCAGATCCTGCGCGCCCTGCGCTACGCGCACGGCCAGCACATCCTGCACCGCGACGTCAAGAGTTCCAACATTCTGCTGGAAGACCAGACGATCCAGGTCAAACTCGGCGACTTCGGGATCGCGCTCATGGAAGAATCGGCGCGCCTGACCACCGTCGGTGTCGCCTTGGGCACCCCCGAATACATGAGCCCGGAACAATGCCAGGGTTTCCCCCTGAACGAACGCTCCGACCTCTATTCGCTAGGCATCGTGCTGCACGAATGCCTCTCGGGCAAACCGCCCTTCCTGGCCGACGAGCCTCTGGCCATCGCGTACAAACACGTACACGACTCGCCTCCCGAGATCGACCGTCCCGACCTTCCCGCGCCCTTGCGCGCCATCCTGCGCAAGGCCTTGGCCAAACGCCCGGAAGACCGCTACGCCTCGGCCGCCGAAATGTTGGCCGCCTTCGACATCCTCTCCGACGGCAAGAAGACCCCTTCACGCGGCAGCCCCGCGTACCTGGACACCCCCTCGGAGCAGCGCCAGCGCCGCGACCGCCGCACCGGCGATCGTCGGCAGGGCGCCCGTCGGGGCACCGAAGGCTCCGATCTCCCCTGGCACCAGCAGCCCATGCTGGTGCTGTTGGCGGGCATCCTCGCCCTGCTGGTCCTGTTGGTGCCCATGGTCGGATTCCTGATGTGGAAACTCCTCCGGGCCGGCTGACCTCGCCCCGCGCAGCGCGCGGCGGTCGCAGAGGACAAGGCGACATCGGCGAGGATCGCGCCGCCGGACATATCCTGTCTCGGGGCTGGGAGCTGCTGGCGCGGGGTTGGACCTGCCGCGCCGGGGAATTGGATCTGGTGGCACGCCACCCGGACGGCATGATCGTCTTCCTGGAAGTCAAGAGCGCCTTCACCGCCCGCACCGGCGACCCCGGAGAACGCATGACCGCGACCAAACAACGCCGCGTCTGCAAAGCCGCCACGGCCTGGTTGGTGGCCCACGACGCTCTGGACCGCGAGGCGCGTTTCGATCTGGTCCTGATCCACCCCGACGGCCGCCTCGAACACCTCGAAGACGCCTTCCCCTACCTGGAATAGTCAGAATCCGTCAACAACGCCGGAGCCTTCGGTCGGTTTCGAACCCGATCAGGCGTCGGTGGCGGAATCGTCATCGGATTCGGAATCGGGATTGCCGGCGGTAGACTTCGAACCGCCGCGCAGACGGGTATCGAGCTCTTGCAGCCAACCCTTGGAACGGTTCAGACGAGGGATGTCCTCGGCACGTTCCAGCGATCCGACCACGTTGCGCAGAATCCGCGCGCAGACCTCCAGCGGCGAGGCCGCATCGACCACGCGGTCGCGCATGGCGGGAGGCACGGCCCCCACGGCATCCAGGAGCTCCTCTTTGCCGATGAAACGTCCACCGTCGAAACAATCGATCCAGACCGTGCGTCCCTGCCAATCGGAACGGGCCAGGAAATGCCCCGGGAAAGCGACACCATCGACGTGCACCCCCACCCGTCTCCCGACCAGTTGCAGCACGGAGCACAACGTGATGGGAAGGCCGCGACGGCGCACCAGGGCCTGGACCAGGCTGGAATTGCGCGGTGCGAAATAGTCTTCGGTGTCTCCCTGCATGCCATCCTCCCCGAAGAGGAACGGCACCAGGGTCTCCAGATCGGGAACCAGGTGGGAATCGAGGTAGCGACGGGCCCAGAGGTCGAGCTGCCGGCGAGGATCTTCCCGACCCCCGTAATCGGCAAGCAGGGTGCAGATCAGCACGTGGAGCATTTCCAGATCCGGCTTGGCCGACATCCAAAGCTCCCAACCCTTGTCGAGCCGCTCCTCGTCGATCTCGTGGCGCAACCCTAGCAGGAACGACCGCTGCCGCGGGTTCATCTCGACCCCGGCATCTTCCAGCGCCTGGAGGGGGTCGTTGCCCAGATCGCGCAACCGTCCCACCACCGCAAGGCGCACCCGCGGAGAATCGTCGGTGATGAGCTGAAGCAGATTGCCCCAATCGCCGGGTCTGTCCATGGCTTCAAGCTACCATTTCCGGAATGCTCGTGCCCGTATTGACTGCCTGCATGCTCATCGCGTCCAACGTCTTCATGACCTTCGCGTGGTATGGCCACCTCAAGAATCTGGCCGACCGCCCCTGGTACGTGGCCGCGCTGGTCAGCTGGGGCATCGCCCTGGCCGAGTACATGATCATGGTGCCCGCCAACCGGATGGGCTCCAAGGCCATGAGCCTGGGGCAACTGAAAATCGTGCAGGAAGTGATCACCCTCAGCGTGTTCGTGCCCTTCAGCGTGCTCTACATGGGCCAGGGTCTGAAATGGGACTACCTCTGGGCCGGACTGTGCATGGCCGGGGCGGTCTACTTCATCTTCCGTTCCTGAGGACGGTCTCGGGGCGCATACTCCGCCTTTCCTGCTTCGATCGGAACGTGGATTCCGGCCGCTGCCCCGGATGCTACCCTTTGGCTCCATGCACCTTGAGACCCACGACACCCCCGCTCCCGATCTTGTCGCATTTCTTTCCGACGCCCTGTACGCCCACAACTGCCGCGTGACCGGAACCGACGACTACCGGCCCTTCGCCCTGGTCCTGCGCAACGGCAACGAAGAATTGGTGGGCGGAGCGACCGGCTGGACCCGTTGGGGATGGCTGCACCTGGATGTGCTGTGGATCGACGATGCCCATCGAGGGCAGGGCCACGGATCTCGCCTGCTGCTGCAGGTCGAGGCACTGGCCCACCAACGGGGCTGCAAAC
>JAMIIV010000129.1:0-32734 GCA_035913415.1 Fibrobacteria bacterium
CTGAATTTCCTCGATCAGAAGGAATTTCGCGACTACTGGTTCGCCACGGGAACGCCCACATTCCTCGTGGATCTACTCAAGCAGTCCGACACCGACCTGCGTGAAATCGATGGCATCGAAATGGGGCGAGCCGACTTCGCAGACTACAAGGCCGAGGCTGATCGCCCTCTGCCCGTGATCTACCAGAGCGGGTATCTGACCATCAAATCGTATGACCCCAGTGTGCAAATCTATACGCTGGGATTTCCCAATGCCGAGGTTCGCAACGGGTTCCTCCATTTCACGCTTCCCTCCTACACAGGGATCGAAAAGGGGCGAGGAGGTTTCCACATCGGGAAGTTCAGTCAGGAACTGCGCGCCGGTGATGTGAATGCCTTTCTGACGCGCCTGCAAGGATTCTTCGAGAAGATACCATACGACCTGAACGACCAGACCGAGCGGCATTACCAGGTGGTATTCTATCTGGTATTCACGCTGATGGGTCAGTTCATTGACACTGAACTGAAGTCGGCCAAGGGGCGCGCCGACGCGGTGGTGCAGACTGCCGAACGTGTATTTGTGTTCGAGTTCAAGCTCAATGGCACGGCGGAACAGGCTCTCGACCAGATCGATGATCGCGGTTATGCTGTGCCTTGGGATGCCGCGGGCCGCGAAGTGGTGAAAGTGGGCGTGGAATTCGACAAAGTGACGCGTAATCTGGGTCGCTGGCTGGTCGGGTAACGACTGTGCCGGATATGAGCACGGATCTCAATTCGCTCCACTTGGCGACTGGGCGGTTGGTTGCGACCATGGTCGAGGCTGCGGGACGGACGGATTGAACGCTGCTGATCGATCTGCTTTGCTGGGGAGGTATCTTTCGCCCATGGCTCTCCGCAAGTTGCCCATCGGGATTCAGGACTTCCCCTCCCTCAGGGAGGATGGGTACCTGTATGTGGACAAGACCGCATTCATCCACAAACTCGCCACCGAAGGCCGGGTCTACTTTCTTTCCCGCCCTCGCCGTTTTGGGAAGAGTCTGTTGCTTTCCACGATCGGGGCGTACTTCGAGGGGCGCAAGGAACTGTTCACCGGACTGGCCATCGAACAGTTGGAGCAGGACTGGATCGAGTACCCGGTTCTGCGGCTGGACTTGAATGCCGAGAAATACGACTCACCCGAGGCGTTGGAGGGGATCCTGGAGAGTCACGTCTCCCGTTGGGAGTTGCGTTATGGTCCATCCCAGGACACGGGCTTGGCGCGGCGTTTCCTGGGGGTGATCGAACGTGCGCACGAGCGTACGGGCAGACGAGCTGTCGTACTTGTGGATGAATACGACAAGCCTCTCCTGCAGACCATAGGCAAGAATGAGCTCCACGAGGAGTACAAGAGTGTCCTCAAGGCGTTCTACGGCGTCATCAAGAGTTCGGACGCTCACCTCAAGTTCGCACTCTTGACGGGGGTCACAAAGTTTGGGCAGGTGAGTGTGTTCAGTGACCTGAACCAGCTCAAGGATTTGTCCCTCCACCCTGACTACGCCACCTGCTGTGGAATCACGGAAACGGAGCTTCTCGATAATTTTCGGACGGATCTGGATGCTGTCGCATCACGTCACGAAATGGATTTCGATTCTCTCCAGGAGAAGGTGCGTCTTCAATACAACGGGTATCGTTTCTGCGAAAACGCTACAACTGTGTATAACCCCTTCAGCACACTGAATTTCCTCGATCAGAAGGAATTTCGCGACTACTGGTTCGCCACGGGAACGCCCACATTCCTCGTGGATCTACTCAAGCAGTCCGACACCGATCTGCGTGAAATCGATGGCATCGAAATGGGCCGAGCCGACTTTGCAGACTACAAGGCCGAGGCGGATCGCCCTCTGCCCGTGATCTACCAGAGCGGGTATCTGACCATCAAATCGTACGACCCCAGTGTGCAAATCTATACGCTGGGATTTCCCAATGCCGAGGTTCGCAACGGGTTCCTCCATTTCACGCTTCCTTCCTACACAGGGATCGAAAAGGGGCGTGGAGGTTTCCACATCGGGAAGTTCAGTCAGGAACTGCGCGCAGGTGATGTGGACGCCTTTCTGACGCGCCTGCAAGGATTCTTTGAGAAGATACCATACGACCTGAACGACCAGACCGAGCGGCATTACCAGGTGGTATTCTATCTGGTATTCACTCTGATGGGCCAGTTCATTGACACCGAACTGAAGTCGACCAAGGGGCGCGCCGACGCGGTGGTGCAGACGGCCGAACGTGTATTCGTGTTCGAGTTCAAACTCAATGGCACGGCGGAACAGGCTCTCGACCAGATCGAAGATCGCGGTTATGCTGTGCCTTGGGATGCCGTGGGCCGAGAAGTGGTGAAAGTGGGCGTGGAGTTCGACAAAGTGACGCGCAATCTGGGGCGCTGGCTGGTCGGGTAGCGAAGATACCCCAAAGGGGGGGCAAGGTCAGTCGATTGGACATTGAGTGCTCCCTCCCGTCAGAGCACGGAAACGGCGTTGGACAACCAGTCGCGGACATTGTGCCATCGGATTCCGTTGCGACCACCAACGGGGAGTTCGTCCATGGAAAGGACGAGCTTGGGATAGTTGTCGGGAATGGCTTCGAGGTTGCCAAACTCCCGTTCCATCGTGGAGTCTTCGGTCAGGTAGGTCGCCACCTGCACATAGAGAAATTCATCCTGTCTGCGTGCCACGAAATCGATTTCCCGCTTGTCCAAAGCTCCGACCGAAACATTCCAGCCTCGCCGCAGCAATTCGTGCAGGACGATCGTTTCCAAGGTTCCCGGAAGGCGTTTAGAGGACCAACCCATCCGGCAGTAGCGCAGTCCCACATCGGTGAGGTAATACTTGTCGAGATATTCCATCTGCCGCTTGCCTTGAATGTCGAAGCGCGAAACGCGCATCAGGATGGATGCATCGCACAGGTGCGACAGATATTGCGCCACGGTCTCGAGGCCAATGCGAAGACCTTGGGACTTGAAGAAATCGGCGATGCTCTTGATGGAGACCAAACTCCCGGTACTGTCCATGCAGAAATTCAGGATTTTCTCCAGGACGGAGACATCGCGGATGCGATGGCGTTGCACGATGTCGCGCAGAACCAGGGTGTCGAGCACGGCACTCAAGTAGGGGACTGTAGTGGATTCTCCCAACGGCAGATGATGGATCCCCGGCAATCCACCATGGACCAGATATTCCTGGAACAGATCGCGTGGATCGGGGTTGGGCAACGGCAAGGATTGACTGCGAAGCTCCATGTATTCGAGAAAGCTCAAGGTATGGATGGGGATCTCGATGAACCGTCCAGTCAGGAGGGTTGCCAACTCGGAGGAAAGCATGTGGGCATTCGAGCCGGTAAGCACGATGTCTCCCAGGTTTTCGACCAGGAGCGACTGCACCACGCGCTCCCATTCCCGCACTTCCTGCACCTCATCGATGAGGATGTAGCACGAACCTGCAGTACCGGCCAATGCTTGGGTGATGTGTGTGTGGAGGATGCCTGGATCCTTGAACGGAGCATTTTTAAACAGCTCCATGTTGATCTGGACGATGTTGGATTCGGCAACCCCGCGCTCCCGCAGGGAGTCGGCGAGTTGGGCAAGAATCGTGCTCTTGCCAACGCGACGCATTCCCGTCAGGATCTTGATGACAGGGGCTCCCAGAAAGCGATTTATTGTTTCGATATACACTGAACGATTGATCACATAAGGAATGTATTTCGATATAACGAAAAAACAAGTGGATTCGCCCTGTCCACGGACCGCCCCGGAGCGGACCTCTCTCCAAGGACTAGACTTCCACCATGTCCCTGCATCTCGTATTCGCCAATCGCGTCGAGCCGCTCGTGTCCTCGCTTTCGGAGACCCTGGACTCGCTCTGGGTCGACCTGGCCTCTCCTCCCGACGTGGTGGTCCCGTCCCCCTCGGTGGCGAGGTGGCTCAAACTGCGGTTGTGCGAACGTCGCGCGGCCCTCCTGAACCTTCCGACCCCCACCCTCGAGGCCTTCCTCTGGCGCGCTCTGGAGCCGGAAGGGCGGAAGATGTTGCGCGGGCCGGCTCTGACCCAGGCCCTGGTCCCCCTGCTCATGGGAGCGCGCCTGGAGGATCCCCGATACGCCTCGGCGCGCGATTTCCTGGTGCGCGACGGAGTGGTGCAGCCGCGGAGGCGCCTCCAATTGGCGCAGGAGCTGGCCCGTCTCTTCCTGGAGTATGGGTACAACCGACCCGGCGTGTGGAAGGATGGAAGCCTCGCGGTCGGGGGAGTCGACGAGACCTGGCCCACTAGACCGTATTTCGGGGGTACACAAGACGCCCCAGGGGAATCGTGGCAGCGTGACCTCTGGGGGGCCGTTTTCGCCGAGGATGGGGTGCTTCACGCGGGTGGTTGGCGAACCCTGCCCCAGCTCCATCGCCAGCGGTGCCAGGAGGGATGGGTCCCCGAGGGCGGGCCCGTTTTGCTGTTCATGGTCGACACGGTGAGTCACTTCCACCGCAACCTGATCATGCACCTCTCCACCACCCGGGATGTCCATCTCTTCCTGCAGAATCCCTGCGCCGAGTTCTGGGAGGATCTCGACACCAGCCGCCGCATGGACCGGCGCAAGATCGATCGATTCCCGCGATTGCAGCCCGTGGACTACCAGGCCGAGGTCCTGGCCGACAGGCTCTATCCGGCGGGCGCCGACGACACCGATCCGCTTCTGCTCAAGCGCTGGGGCGACAGTGCGCGTGCCAACATCAGTCTGTGGAGCAGCCTGGCCAACCACGACATCGACCTGCTCGTGGAGGCGCCTGTCGGGGATCAGCAGGAACCCACGACACTCTCGCTCCTGCAGCAGACCATGACCCAGCGCCACCCGGGTCCAGGCGTGCGGCCGCTCGAGCTCCAGGACGGCCGTGAACTCGATGCGCTGCTGCCCGCCGATTCCTCCGTGATCCTGCTGGCCTGCCCGGAGCGGGGGCGCGAGATGGAGGCTGTGCGGGACCAGATTCTCGAATGGCTCTCGCAAGACCCGGATCGCAGTCCATCGGACTGCCTGGTTCTGCTGCCCGATCCGGCGCGCCATCGCACCGAGATCCGCCGGGTCTTCGGAGGACTTCCCACCAGCGATCCGGGCTGGATTCCGTGGACATTTCTTGGCGGGCCGGGGCGCGAGAGCCGGTTTGCACGCGGGGTCGAGTCCCTCGGGGAACTGCTCCTGCAGGGCATGGACCGCGCCCGGGTCTTCGCCCTGTTCCGCAATCCGCTGTGCCAGCGCGCCCTGGGTGTAGACTCGCAAGATGTCCAGTTGTGGGAGCGGTGGGCCGAAGGCGCGGGTATGCTGCGAGGTTGGGACGCACACGACCGCAAAGCCCGAGGCGATCGCGACGGTTGGGATACCCACACCTTCCGGGCGGGGATCGTGCGCCTGTACGCCTCGAGGCTGGCCTCCGGAGAGTTGAATCTTCCGCTGAAGAGTGCCGGCCCCGAAGTTCGCGTTCCGGGCTGGCGTGATTTCGATTCCTCGCCAGCCGCTCTGGAAGGGTTCGTCGGCGCCCTCGAGCGCCTGCACGCCGACCTGGCGGGTTTCGAGAGCCGCATCCGGGATCAGGATCTCCCGGAGATTTCCGCGTCCTTCCTCGCCCTGTGCGAGGCGTGGCTCGATCCGCAGGAAAGTGAAGAGGAGCAAATCCGCAGATCGTGGCGGCAGGGCATGGAATTGCTGT
Source organism: Fibrobacteria bacterium (assembly GCA_035913415.1). Classification (GTDB taxonomy): domain Bacteria; phylum Fibrobacterota; class Fibrobacteria; order UBA5070; family UBA5070; genus UBA5070. Next base: position 5,698 of record JAMIIV010000129.1, read on the forward strand.
CCCTGCAGAAAGGGCGCACCGAAGAGATGGGCCTGGAAGAACTGGTGGATACCGCCAAGGGTTTCCTGCCCGACGAACTTCCTGGTTCGGCTAGAGCCTTCGCGGGAGCCTTGACCTTCGCGCCCCTTCGCATCGGCAACCTGGTGCCACACGGCCTGGTGGTGGTCGCCGGTCTCGAAGCCGATGTCTTTCCTCGCACGGTGCAGAAAACGCCGCTTGATCTGCTCGGGGCGAAGAGGATTCTGGGCGATGCCGACCCGACCCAAGGTGACCGACACGCATTCCTCTCCGCTCTTGTGAGTGCCCGTTCGCGTCTGGTTCTTTCGTGGCGTTGCGAAGACCTGCAGAAGGATCGGGAGATCGATGCCTCCAGTGTCCTGGCCGACCTGAAAACGGCTTTGGCGACCATCACGGAATCGGTGGCGGAACAGTCCCTGCGACTTTTGGCCCGCGAGCCTGGGCAGGAGCGCAAGGGGCGTCCGACCTGCCCGGTGGAATCCTGGAGCCCGCTGGATGCCGTGTCTCCCGAGGCTCCCCGACTCATTCCCGCATGGGCACGGCTCGAAGCCGAGGCCCGGCAGGAGGCGACGCCGCGCCTGAGCCTCACCCAGATCCGGGACTTTGCGGAAAACCCGTTCCTGCGGCACCTCAAGCGGGTGCTGGGTATGGACGAAGACGACATTCCCGAGACCCTCGAGGCCGACGAGGCGCTCCAGATCGATGCCCTCCATGCGGCAGGATTGAAGCGCGGGATCTTCGAGGAGCTGCTGTCCCGGGCCTTCGCCGGAGAGGCTCCGGATCCCGAAGGCGTGGTGGACCGGCATGTGTCCCGTGGTGCGTGGGAGGGATGGAGCCCGGAGGGGGAACTTCTTGTCCGCGAGACGGCGGGACTTCGGAGATGGGCCAAGGGGATCGCGGAGCGCATCGCTGTCCTGCCGCGAGAGGGATGGACCCTTGTGGTCCGGGGCGATCTTTCGCTGGGTTTGCCGGGGCACCCACCCGCGCTGGAGCTCGCAGGAGCGGAGGTTGTCGGTCCGCTTGGCCGCGTGCTCGTGAAAGACGGCCAGGTCAGGATTCTTGCACTGGCCAGGATGGACGGGTCGGAGGTGAAGGATCCCCGACGTCGGTTGGAGGGGTGGATCCACGCCGCCGCGCTGTGTTCTGCCGGACACGGAGCGGTCGATATCCTGTACCTGTCGCGCGATCTGCCCAAGCCCTCCAAAGGGGGAGTCCTCACCTGGGAGTGTCCCGAACAGCCGACCGGCGACCACGGGGCCTGGTTCGAAGGTCTGGTACGGGATTGCGCGGCCGGCGGTCACGAATTTCTCCCCTTCCGTCCTTTCGTGGACGGACGGAAGATCCTGGGCCTCGACGAGCTGCGAGAGAAGGTCGACGAAGACGAATACGCGGATGCGCTGACCCGGCTCTTCGATCCCTTCCTTCCGGGGGAGGAGGCACGCGACGCGTCGCTCCTGGAGGACCTGGTGGCACGTCGCCTCGGACCGCTGCTGGACAAACCGGCCGGGAAGGACGGGGCTTCCGACGGCGACCGGCCCGCCCGATCGAAGGGGAAGAAATGAAACCCATTGACCTCTTCAACCACGGTGTGATCGAAGCGCATGCAGGCACCGGGAAGACCTACACCATCGTGGGTCTGGTGCTGCGGCTGCTGAGGGAGCGCAAGCTGCGCCTGTCGGAGATCTTGATTGTCACCTACACGGAGAAGGCGGCGGGCGAACTGACCGACAGAATCCGCAGGCGTCTGGTCGAGGTGCTTGCCAAGGAGCCTCAGGCGCCCGACCGCGGGCATCTCGAGGCCTGCCTGAAGGAGCTCCCCGAATGTCTGGTGGGAACGATCCACGGCATCTGCCTGCGGTTGTTGCAGTCCTACCCGTTCGAATCGGGAACGCCCTTCACCACCAAGCTCGTCAGCGACGACGAGGGAGTGGATGACGCTCTGCGCGAGGTGCTCCGCAAGGGGCTGTGGATGCCCGCGGGGGCACCTTCGGACCTGTTCGCCGATCTCCTGGGCGACACCGCCATCGACGCCCATCTGGGGAAGGCGCGCGCCCTGGCCATGCGCCTCCTGGACGAGCACACCGTCCTCGAACCGAGCGGCATCGAGACCCTGTGGAACTCCGAGGATGCCGGGGCCAAGGAGGCGTGTTTCCAGGCCCGCTGGGCTCTGGCCGCCGCCAGGCTGTGGAACGTGCAGAAGGATTCGCAGGGCCTGCTCTCCTTCCAGGACATGCTGGCCAACATGGCCAAGGCGGTGAAGCAGGAAATCTTCCGCCGCATCCTGCGCCAGGCCATCCGCATCGGCATCATTGACGAATTCCAGGACACCAGTCGGTTGCAGTGGTCCATCTTCAAGGAGTGGTTCCTCCATCCTGACGATCTGACCGACGATCGATCGCGCCGCCCGCTCCTGTACCTGGTCGGTGATCCCAAACAGTCGATCTACTCCTTCCAGGGGGCCGACGTCAGCGCCTACCTCGAGGCGTGTGACCATCTCGAAACCCGCGAGTGCGCGGTCCGGACCTCGCTGGAAGAGAACTGGCGTTCCCTGCCTTCGCTGATCGAGGGGTACAACCGCGTGCTCTCCAGTCCGACCGACGGCAAGGGCTGGTTCCTGCTGGACAACGAACGTCTGGCCTATGACAGAAACCGGCAGGCCAGGTCGCCTTCCCGGGAGGGGGTGGCTCGGCACGTGCTTCCGGGCGATCTGGGTTCCGCACCCGTGCGGATCTTCCAGGCCACGCACAAGTCCGCCGCCGGCAGGGCCGAATACGCGCGCCGGTGCACCGAGTGGATCCTGGGTTTGGTCGGCCGCACGGTCGACATGCCGGAAGGGGATACATGGGTTCCCCATACCCTGACATGGGGTGATTTCGCGGTGATCGCCGGTTCGCGCAAGGTCGCGACCCCGTTCCGGAAGGCCTTCGACCTCGCGGGCATCCCTTGGTCCCTCTACAAGCAGGAAGGAGTCTTCTCGTCCCGGGTGGCCCTCGAGGTGCAGGCGGTTCTGACCGCGCTCCACCTGGGTCCCACGGAAGTGGGGGTCTGGCGCAAGGCTTTGAGCACTCGTATCCTGGACGGCGACGAAGACGCCCTGGGAGCTCTCTTGGAAATCGCAGGCACGTCCCGCTGGGAGCGTCTCTTCCACGCGATGCAGGCCCTCACGGGGGTGCAGGACCGCCTTCTGGGTGGCCGAGGTGGGGACCGGGAATGGATGGACCTCCGGCAAGTCGTTACGCACGGCCTCGACTGGCTGGTCTCGGGGAAGGGCGGTCTCTCCGAACTCGTGGAGCATCTGACTCGATTGGATTCCGCGGAGGAAAAGGCCCAGGACGACCGCAACCTCCACGCGCGGGCGACCGAACGGAGCCGTGTCCAGATTCTGACCATGCACGCCTCGAAGGGCCTCGAGTTCCCCGTGGTGTTCCTGGCCGATGGAGGCTTCCACAACAATCCGGATTCCTGGAGCTGGATCGGCGGAGACGGCGCTCTTCGGGTGCTCCCCCAGATCACCACTCCGAGGACCAAGGGGGAGCGCACTCCTTGGCACGACGAAGTCGATGAAATGAAGGCCGCGGCGAAGGAGAGTCGGGAACAGGAGAAACGACGCCTCCACTACGTGGGAATCACCCGACCAAAACTCCTGCTGGCGATGCCCTGCATCCTGTCGGGGAACAACCAGCACGATCCCTTGACCAAGGCCCTTCTGCCCTTGCTCGATGCAGGATTGCCGAGTGTCGGAATCCTGGGAGCTGCTCCCGAACCCCTGCCGACCCATGAACTCGGAGTGGGATCGGGCGCACACGCAGCCGTGCACACCCTCGAGGATGTTCGGGCCCTCGGCATCGCTTCCCGAATGCGGGTGCTGACCTCGTACAGCCAGATCCAGCGCGAAACCAGTCTCCACCTGGCGCTGGATGGGCGTACCGACAAGGCCGAGGAGCCTTCCGACGAAGAGTCCATCGCCTCGCGGGCCGACGAATGGCTGCCGCGCGGAGCGCACACGGGTGATGCCCTGCACGAGATCCTCGAAGCGTGGCTGGATCCCGCGTTTGATCTCGGGTGGGTGGCCGCGGACGGTGCGCCGCCGACCGGAATGGACGAAGGGAGAGTCGGGGCGATTCTGGAACAACACGGGCTACTGCGGGGAAGGACTGCGGAGAAGGCCAAGCTCCTGGAAAGCCAGGTGGTTGATCTTTTGCGCAAGGTGCTCACGACCCCGATCGAACTGGAGGGAGAGCGGGTGCGCCTGTGCGATCTTCGCCCGGAGGACCGTCGCCCCGAGGTCGAGTTCCATTGGGCGTTCGGAGCCGATGGCCTGGACCTTGCCCCCGGCGAGAAACCCAAGGGCTGGATGGTCGGGTACATCGACCTCCTCTTCCGCCACGGTGGGAGGTGGCACGTGCTGGACTGGAAGACGACGTCCCTCGCGGAATGGAGCGCCTCGCGGGTGGAGGGTTCCATGGAGTCCCACGGCTATCTGCTGCAGGCCGACCTCTACCGTCGCGTGGTCCAGCGGGCCCTGCCGGCAGGGGAGAAGATGGGCCGGGCGGTCTACGTGTACCTGCGCGCCTATGCAGACCCCGAGACCGCGCCGATGGGGGCATGGGTCTCGCCCGAAGCCATCCAGGACCTGATGACCCCGGCTCTGCTGGGCTGGCTCGAGACTCGCAACGTGCGGAAGGGACGCCCATGACCCCGTGGCAGACGTGGCAGAACGCCTGGAAGGCCTGCGATTCCCGGACGCTCGAGCAAGGCTTCGCGGTGCCGGACGATCCCCTCGAGGTCCTCTCCTTGGGGCTTTGGGCCACGGGGTGGTGCGACGCCTCGGCCCTGCGTCTGGCACGGATTCTGTCAACGGGCGACGATTCCTTGCGACTGCTCCTGTTCCTGATGCTGTGCCGATTGCGGCAAGGGCATCCGCAGTCGACGTTGGCGGGTCTCGAGGCACTTCTTTCCCCTCTCGGGCCGCTACCCGATTCGGGATGGATCGAGGACGACTTCGAAGCGCTGCGAACCCGCTTCGACGCGGGGCTCTCCGGTCTGCGTTCCCGAGTACGCGAGATCGTCGCGCGGCTGGCGGAGAATCCGATGGCCTTCGCGCCGCACACCGGCTCCCGGCATCATGATCCACTGCCTCTGGTCTGTGTCGATGCGGAGGGAGAGTCGACGAGCTTCGCCTTCGCCCTCCACGAGGCGGCGGTCCAGGGCCTTGTGGCCAGTCTGCAGGCACGCCGTGCCGCTTCGGCAACCAACCTCGCTCCCAAGCGGTGCGGGGAGCTGATCATGAGGGTGGATCCGCATCGAACGCTCGATCCGCTCCAGGCCGCGGCGATTCAGAAGGCACTCGAGGAACGCTTCGTTGTGTTGACTGGTGGGCCTGGAACCGGGAAGACCACCGTGGTGGCCTGCCTCCTGTGGGCCTTGCTCGAGGCCGATTCTACCCTGCATGCGCAGAGCATTGTCCTGTGTGCTCCCACGGGCCGTGCCCAGGCGCGGCTGGTCGAAAGTGTGGGGGAGAACCTGGCGCGATTGCGGACGGCTGGAGTGGCCTTGTCCACGGCGCAGGCGGGGTTGGCCACCACGAATGCCGGCACGCTCCATTCCCTCCTGGGCGCGCGACCCGACGGAACCTTCCGCCACCACCTGGGCAACCCCCTTCCGTACCGGGTGTTGGTGGTCGACGAGGCCTCGATGATCGACCTCCCGATGTTCGCAGCCCTCCTGGATGCTGTGCCGCCCCAGGCCCATCTGGTGCTGGTGGGAGATCCCGACCAATTGCCTTCGGTGGACGTCGGAGCGGTGCTGGCCGATCTGCTGGCGGCGCCTGCCCTGAAACGCCACCATACCCGGTTGGAGAAGACCTTCCGCAACGCAGGTCGGATCGCCGACTTCAGTGCCTCCATCCGTGAGAACGCATGGAATTCCGAGTTGGCTCCGGTGCTCGCGTTGGAGGCCTGGAAGCATGGACAAGGGCGCACCGCAGGCGCGGTGCACCATCTGGAGGGTGATCTGGTGCCCCTCCTCGAAGCCTGGGTGGAGCGATGGCTCGTGGATCCGGGGTTCGGGTGCATCCTGTGTGCCGTCCACGGAGGCCCCTCGGGTCGGGAAGCGGTCAACCGACACTGCGACGAGATGCTGCGTCGTCGCACCGGTTGGAAGGGCCGGTTCTTTCCGGGCCAGCCAGTCATCCTGGGGCGGAACCATCCCGAGCGCAACCTCTGGAACGGCGACCTGGGACGGATCGTCGAGGAGAACGGCGAGCTCTGGGCGTGCTTCGGTGCTGTGAAGGTCCGTCCCGGGCAACTGGATGGTCTGGACAGCGCCTGGGCCATCACGATCCACAAATCGCAGGGCTCGGAGTTCGCCGAAGTGCTGTTCCTCCTGCCCGACCGCGACACCCCCATTCTCACCCAACAGATCGTCTACACCGCGATCACCCGCGCGAAGAAATCGGTCCTGCTGTGGGGCGACCTGCAACTTCTTGCCGTGGCCGCCCGTCGTCGGGAGGACCGCCCCTCGAGGCTCCGCGAAATCGGCGGGGAGATGGCTCGGAAGGCGGTGTCCGGGGCAGGGTGATCTCTCTGCTGGTGGTGGACCACTGGCTGGCAGAGACGAATCCCCCCTTTCCATCCGTCGGTTCCTGTCGGCAAGAACGGAGAGGTAGACGGCATCAACATGCGTGGTGCGCGGAAGGGGCATTTCCATAACCCTGGTTCGGCGGCAAGAAAGGAGGAAAGCCCCTCACGACGTGTGGGGTGTGCCCATCATCATCCAGGAGCCACCCATGAATCACGCCAACCGCATCGAGAACAAGGGAGCCCGCGTGGTCGAGATCCGCACCGGACGCGTGGTCCGAAACCTATGCACGGGACATGCGGTCCATGGAGAGATCTCCGGCGAATTCGCCAACGTCACCACCGACAGCGGACGGGTGGAATGTTACGAGATCCGCACGGGCCGATTGGTGCGGCGCATCTGATTGATCCCGCAACGTGGAACCGTGCCGTTCTCCTGGGAAGGCGAGTGTCCTGTCGGGGACAAGGCCGGAGACACGCGTGCTCGTTCAGTCCTCTGATGTTTCCGGCTCGAATGCTCCTCTGACAGCGGAGATGAACCGCTTCCGAAGTTCCGGATCTTCCAGGAACGGGTATTCCTTCCCGAGCCTCCCTGTCACTTGCCAGCCGTTTTCCTTGAGGGATCGAATGATGCGGTTGGCGTCGGGATCCGGCATTTCCAGAACATCCTTCAAGCGTTCCAAAGCGGTTCTGAAATACCCCAGAATCGTTGCTTCATCGGCCATCTGAACCGTGATCGTGTGCTGGATCAGCCGGGAGACATACAGCGCCTGCTCGGTCAGGTCGGGGTACTTCCAGGCGGGCAGGGCATCCTGATAGGCATCGAAGACGAAATTCGTCCGCGTCCCATCCGGTGCCACCGTTATTTCGCCGAAACGGTACCGGTCCGCGAAGCGTGCCATGAACGGCCCGGAGAATCGTTCCAAGGCGCGCTCGTAGTCGGCGCGCAACCGCACCGAGTGCGTGATGCTCGCCGAGACGGGGAGAATGATCGCATCGGCGATGGCCTGGTCCCGAAGGAGGGTGTCGTTGATCAGGATGCGATGGATTCTTCCGTTGCCGTCGCGCAACGGGTGGATGTAGACGAAGGCAAAGGCCACAACGGCGGCACGCAAGATCGATTCCGTGCCTCGTGTCGCTTCCTCGAAGGTGGCAAGTCCCTCCAGGAGGCTTGGGACGTTTTCATGGTGGGGGGCGATGTAGTGGACGATGTCCTGCTGAAGCGTGGCTTGCCCGACGAAGACCGGGGATTTGCGCAGGCCGAGTCCAGGGGCGTCCTTTCCAAGGATCCCGACCTGAAGAGCCTGCAAGCTCGGTTCGCTCAAGGGGGATTCGATCTTGCCGCAGAAGCGGGCGATGACGCTGGCAAACCTCTGGATGCGATCCGAGCGATTTTCTTCGTGTTCGATCTGAAAGCTCGCGCGAGATTCCTTGAGCATGAGCCAACTGGAACTTCCCATCAGGATCTCGTGGCCGAAGCGTTGGTCGAGGTCTTCCAGGGCCTTGCGAGGGTCGAATTCCAGCGCGCTTTGCAGTTCGGTCGTCCTGCGCACCAGCGGGCAGAAGCCGGGAGTTCCCGGCAGGTTGTCCTTGATTCTCCATCGGCGGTTGCGAAGGGGTGTTGGCCTGGTCAGGTAGGCATCGGGAGCGAGCAGATCGATGTAGTTGCCTTGAGTCAGGTCCGGAACATCAAGTCGTTCCTGGATCAGCCACTCGTAGAGGAAGCCAGCACGGCGCGCATACTGGCCGTTGGGCTCCTTCCTGGACCAGGCTTCGAGGGGCTTCGGGCCAGTGGTGGCAAAGAGCCTCGCCAGGAACTCGAGGTGCATCTCCTCGTACTTGAGGCCGAACGCGAAGTGCCCCGCAAAGTCGTCCTCCGGGCGGTAGCTTGCCGGATATTGTTTGTGCGTTCCGCTGGGAGACTCTTGCTGCAAACGCGAGGAGCCGATGGACGACCGGATGCGCAATGGCTGCACCAGGTCGATCTGGTAGAGATGTTCCAGATGGGCGAAACCAACAAGCATCCCGTGAAAATGCATGCATTGTGTTGAAAACGCATATAATTCGTGGTTTTTGGCGAAAACCACTTATGGTGGGGGCGGCAAAAAAAAGAGCCCCGATTTCTCGGGGCTCTTTACGGAGAGGAAGAGATTCGAACTCTTGGTACGTTTCCGTACACACACTTTCCAGGCGTGCGCCTTCGACCACTCGGCCACCTCTCCAGATGGGTTGTAAAACATAACACAAGGGGTCGAAAAATGGAAGGTGGTCCGGGGCAACCCGCCGCCGTGGTTGGCCCGCTACCCACCGACCTCCGATCCGATCAGGCCGGAACGCTGTTGCGGCAGGTGCCGGATTGTGTCCATTCCTTGAGATTTTCCATCGTCGTTTCGGCGATGTTGTCCACTGCTTCCCTCGTGAAAAAGGCCTGGTGTGCGGTCAAGAGCACGTTCGGGAAGGTCTGCAGGCGCACGAATGTGTCGTCCTGGATGACGGTGTCGGAGAGGTCTTCGAAGAACAGGGCCTGTTCTTCTTCGTAGACGTCCAGTCCCAGGTACCCCAGGTGTCCGGACTTCAAACTGTCGATCACCGCGTCGGTATCGATCAGCGCGCCGCGGCTGGTGTTCACGATCATGACGCCCTTCTTCATGGTCTTGAGGGCGTACGCGTTGATCAGGTGGTAGGTCTCGTGGGTGAGGGGGCAGTGCAGGCTCACGATGTCGCTTTCGGCGTACAGCCGCGCCAGATCGACGTACTCCACACCGCGAGCGGCCAGTTCGTCGTTGGGGACCGTGTCGTGCGCCAGAAGTCGGCACCCGAACCCCGACAGGAGCGAAGCGAAGACCTGCCCGATGCGCCCGGTTCCGATGATGCCCACGGTCTTGCCGTGGAGATCGAAGCCGAGCAACCCGTCGAGCGCGAAGTTGCCCTCGCGGAGGCGTGCCCACGAGCGGTGGTACCGCCGATTCAGGCAGAGGATGAGCCCCAGGGTATGTTCGGCCACCGCGTAGGGGCTGTAGGCCGGCACGCGGACAACAGCCATCCCCAGGGCGGCCGCGGCCTTGACATCGACATTGTTGAAGCCCGCGCAGCGCATGGCGACGATTTTCACGCCAAGGGCGTTCAGTCGTTTGAGCGTTTCGGCGTCGAGCCGGTCGTTGACGAAGGCGCAGACCGCCTCGTGTCCGGCCGCAAGGGAAGCCGTCTCGGGCGAGAGTCGAGGCTCCAACCAGGAGAACTCGGCTCCGAAGCGTTCGGCCAAAGGCTCGAACGCCTCTCGCACCCAATCCTTGGTGGAGAAGACCGCGATCTTCATGGGAATCCTGTTCGGGGTTCGGACCGCACGTGCGACCGGTGCCCACAACCTACCAACCAGGAGTCTTGCTAGAGCAGCGATTCCTGCCAACTGCCTCGGGGGGTGAGTCCCAGGTGTCTTGCGCCACCCGGCGTCACCACGCGACCGCGCGGCGTGCGCGACAGCAGACCGAGTTGGATCAGGTACGGCTCGTAGACCTCTTCGATGGTGTCGGTCTCTTCGTTGAGGGCCGCCGACAGCGTGGAGAGCCCCACGGGGCCCCCGTCGAACTTCTCCAGGATGGTGTGCAGAATGCGCCGGTCCATGGCGTCCAGGCCCAGCGTGTCCAGCCCCAGGATGGACAGCGTCTTCTCCGCGACCTCGACGTCGATGGTGTCCTTGCGGCGCACCTGCGCCACGTCGCGGCAGCGGCGGATCACGCGGTTCACCACGCGCGGAGTGCCCCGGCAGCGACGCCCCATCATGCTGGCGGCGTCGGGGGCCAAGGTGTGTCCCAGAATACCTGCGGTGCGCTGGGCGATGGTCTCGATCTCCAGGGGCGAGTAGGGGTCCAGTCGGAAGGTCAGGCCGAAACGGTCACGCAATGGCCCCGTCAGCATGCCGGTGCGGGTGGTGGCGCCCACCAGGGTGAACCGCGGCAGAGGCAAATGCACCGAGCGAGCCGCCGGACCGGAATCGAGCATGATGTCGATCGCGAAATCCTCCATGGCGGGGTACAGGTACTCCTCCACGGTGCGGTTCAGTCGGTGAATTTCGTCGATGAAGAGCACGTCGCCGGGATTGAGTGAGGTGAGCAGGCCGGCCAGGTCCGAGGGTTTGTCCAGCACGGGGCCGGAGGTCACCTTCAGGGTGCTGCCCATCTCCTGGGCGATGATGGCCGAAAGCGTGGTCTTGCCCAGTCCGGGAGGACCGGCGAAGAGCACGTGGTCAAGGGCTTCGCCGCGTTCGCGGGCGGCCTGCACGAAGATGCCCAGGTTCTCGCGCAGCTCGGCCTGTCCGACAAAATCCGTCAGGCGGCGCGGGCGGAGGACGTTTTCGTTGTCCAGGTCTTCGGGGCGCTGGATCGGATTGAGCAGGCGGTCTTCCATGGGGGTCAGCCCTTGCGCAGGGCCTGGGCGACCAGGCGCGAGGTTTCGACATCCGGACCCAGCTCGGCCGCGGCGGCCCGCACGGCGCTTTCGGAGCGCGCCGGATCCATGCCCAACGCCTGCAGGGCCAGGATGGCGTCCAGGACGTTGCCGCCTCCCACCGGGGTGCTCGAAAGCACGGGAGCCGTGCGCGAGAGGGGTTTGCCGGTGGACTTGGCCATGGCGTCGCGAAGGTGCGCGACCAGCACCTCGGCGGTCTTCTTGCCGATGCCGCTGACCTTGGTGAGGCGGGGGGTGTCGCCGCGCACGATGGCCTCGGCGAGGTCGTGCGGCTCGATCTCGCCCAGCACACGCAGGGCCACCTTGGGACCAATTCCCGAAACGCTGGTGAGTGCCTGGAACATGCGCTTTTGGGTGTCGGTCGCGAAGCCCACCAACTGGAGGGCGTCTTCGCGCACCAGCAACAACGTGTACAGGGTGCATTCGCTCCCCATGGCCCCGGCGGTCAGGGACACCGACGAGGGAACGTCGACCCCCAGGCCCATCGGGCCGATGTCGAGAACCAGGCGGCTGGGGTCGCGCGCCACGATGCGCCCACGGACGAATTCGATCATTCCCCCAAAGGTAGGACCCTATCCCAGCGCGATCATGCCTTCTTGGGCCCTTTGCCGATGCGCTCCAGGTAGGCGTCCACATCGAAGCCCTTGGACGACTTCGAAGCCACGGGAATGGGGGAGCGGTCGCGAAGCAGCGCCGCCAGGGCCAAGGCCAGTGCGTCGGTGGCGTCGGGACCCACGGGAAGGGTTTCCAGGGCCAGTTGGCGGCGGCACATCTCCGCGACGGCGTCCTTGTTGGCGCGCCCACTTCCCGCCACACTCTTCTTGGCCTCGGAGGGAGAGAGCTCCAGGATGCGCAGACCCGCAGTGGCGCACCCTGCGAGGATCACGCCGCGGGCGTGGCCCAGAACCATTGCGCTGTGCACGTTCTTGTGCACGAAGCTCTCCTCCAGGCAGAGCAGGTCAGGTTTGTGGAGCTCCAGGATCTTGGCCACGGAGGCTTGCAGGCGGGCCAGGCGCTCGGGGAGCGGTTTGGATTCACCTAGGTTCCAGGTGCCCGCTTCGCGCAAGAGAGGAACGCGCCCCCCGAGGTCTTCGAGGAGCGCGTAGCCGCAGCGGATGCTGCCTGGATCGATCCCGAGAACCTTCAAACCGCCGACCGCTGGTCGAGCTTGTCGAGACCTGCGGAGTTGGCGAACCCGAGGGTTCGCGTCACTCCTGGCTCTCGAGGAAAGCGTCGGAGAACTCCACGTTCGAGTAGATGTTCTGCACGTCGTCCTGGTCGTCCAGAACGTCCAGAATCTTCTGGACCTTGGGGGCGTCGTCGTCCGAGACGCTGGCCATGGTCTTGGGGATACGAATGAATTCGGCAGCCGTGACGGTCAGTCCCTTGGCTTCCACGGCCTTGGCCACGTGGGCGAGGTCTTCGGGAGCGGTGAGGATTTCCCAGCCGTCTTCACCGAGTTGCACGTCTTCGCCACCGCAGTCGATCGCGAGCTCCGTGGCCTGATCTTCGGTGTACGACGGGGCTTGCACCACGACCTTGCCCTTCTGCTCGAACATCCAGGAAACGGCGCCGTCGGTGCCGAGATTTCCGTTGTTCTTCGAGAAGATGTTTCGGATTTCGCCGACGGTGCGGTTCTTGTTGTCGGTCATGCACTCGATGATGATCGCGGTGCCGCAGGGGCCGTAGCCCTCGTACACGATTTCTTCGTAGTGCTGGCCTTCGAGCTTGCCCGCGCCCTTGAGGATGGCGGTCTCGATGTTCTTGGCCGGCATGTTCGCGGCCTTGGCCTTCGAAACGGCCAAACGCAGGCGGGGATTGGCCTCGGGGTCTTCACCACCCAGGCGGGAGGCCACGGTGATTTCCTTGTTGATGCGGTTCCAGACCTTGGCGCGGGCGCCGTCGATCTTGGCTTTCTTGCGCTTGGTGGTTGCCCATTTCGAGTGGCCGGACATGGCTGTTCTCCCGGTCTCGGCAATCCCGATGCCGGGAGCCGTTGGATGGTCGTGGTTCCGCGCTGGTGGGTGACGATCGAAGCCCGGGGCCGTGAGGCCCGCGTTTTCTGTCACCCGTTGGAGAGGCGCAAAGGTAGCAATGGCCGAGCGCGCTGTCGTCCTTTGGGGGCGGTGCGGTCAGGAGAGATCGATCAAGGCGTCGTCGCCGTCCAGGGTCACCGGCCATGATCGGAGCGCCGCACCGGCGCACGGGCCGGCCAGACACAGGCCGTCGTGCCCGCGGAAGACGGCGCCGTGCACCTTGCACACGATGGCCCCCACCTCGGGGCTCCAGAAGTCGGCATCGTCCATGTCCAACGGGACCGGCCAGTGGCGGCACCGATTCTGGAAGGCGCGTAGTCCTTCGGGGGTGCGGATCAGGAATCCCTGTTCGTCCGAGCCGGGCAGGGGGAAGGTCCGGGCCGAACCCTGCACGAGGGTGGATGCGCCGGGGATCCGAAGAATGTTAGGATGGTCGGACACGGAAGCCTCCGGCGGATCTTCGAGGTCGAGGAGTATCTTTCGCAACAAGGTATTTCCGGCCTGCCCCGCAGGGAGGCCCCAGCACGGAGTCGAAGTGGCCCTCAAGCTTGGTGAAATGTTGGTCGAGTCGGGGATCATCAGCAAGGAACAACTGCTGATGGCCCTCAAGACCCAACGCTCCATGGGCGGAAAGCTCGGAGAAAATCTCGTGCGCATCGGTGCCGTCCTCGACGAAGAAGAGGTGGCATCCTTCGTCGCGCGCCAGATGAACATGGGGCACATCCAGCTCTCCGACATCGAGATCGACGAGGACATCGTCCGGCTCATTCCGGTCGACCTCGCCATGAAGTACATGGTGGTCGCCGTCAGCCGCACCAACAAGGTCCTCACGGTCGCCACGGCAGACCCCAAGAACGTGTACGTGCTGGACGCCATCAAGTTCATCACCGGCTGCACGGTCAAACCCGTGGTGGCTCCCGAGCCCCATATCCGCGCGGTTTTGGAAAAGGTCTTCCAGACCAACATGCAGCGCGAAATGCAGGACATCCTCGGCGCCGTGGGCGACGACATGGAGGTCGTGCAGGACAAGAGCGACGACGACGCCGCGGCCAACGCGGCGCTGGCGGCCATCGACGACGCGCCGCTGGTCAAGCTGGTGAACAAGATCCTGCTGGACGCCATCCGCCTGAAGGCCTCCGACATCCACATCGAGATCTACGAGAAGGTGATGCGCGTGCGCTACCGCGTGGACGGCACCTTGCGCGAGGTCAGCACCCTGCCCTTCAAGCTGCGGCACGCCATCGTCAGCCGCATCAAGATCATGTCCAACCTGGACATCTCCGAGCGGCGCCTGCCGCAGGACGGCCGCATCAAGCTCAAGACCCAGCAGGGGCGCACGGTCGATCTTCGCGTCTCGTGTCTGCCGTGCATCTTCGGCGAGAAGGTCGTGATGCGTATCCTGGACCAGAGCAACCTGCAACTGGACCTGACCAAGCTGGGCTTGCACGAACGCGGCTTGCGCGACCTCCAGGAGGCCCTGGACGCGCCCTTCGGCATGATCCTCGTCACCGGCCCCACGGGTTCGGGAAAGTCCACCACGCTCTATTCCGCGATGTCCACCATCAACGACGTCGGCGTGAACATCATGACCGCCGAAGACCCGGTCGAATACAACCTGCACGGCGTCAACCAGGTGCAGGTCCACTCCGACATCGGACTCACGTTCGCCGCCGCGTTGCGCTCGTTCCTCCGACAAGATCCGGACGTGATCATGGTGGGCGAAATGCGCGACCTCGAAACCGCCGAAATCGGTGTCAAAGCCGCGCTCACGGGCCACATGGTGCTGTCCACCCTGCACACCAACGACGCTCCGGCCACCATCAACCGTCTGGTGGACATGGGCATCGAGCCGTTCCTGGTGGCCAGCTCCGTGCGCCTGATCATCGCCCAGCGCCTGGTGCGCAAGATCTGTCAGGACTGCGCGGTCGAAGACCACGACGGCAAGACCCCGGCCCTGCAGCGCCTG
This sequence comes from Fibrobacteria bacterium, assembly GCA_035913415.1. Lineage (GTDB taxonomy): Bacteria > Fibrobacterota > Fibrobacteria > UBA5070 > UBA5070 > UBA5070. Next base: position 20,760 of record JAMIIV010000129.1, read on the forward strand.
CTGCGCATCGAAGACGACGCCTGGGAAAAACTCGTGCTGCGCAAGGGCCGCGGGTGCGACACCTGCGGCGGATCCGGCTACAAGGGGCGGCAGGGCATCTACGAGATCATGCCGATCTCCAGCGCCATCAAGCAGTTGATCATCGACCGCGCGAGCCTCGACGAGATTCGCGAAGCCGCCGTCGCCGGCGGGGTCCTGACCCTGCGTCTGGCCGCCATCAGCATGCTCGAACGCGGTCTCACCACCGCTCAGGAAGTCATCCGCACGACGGACACTTGAACCCCTTCGCTCCAGCCGTCGAAAGCGGCCGAAAGGACCCATGGTCAGCGTACTCGACCTCATCACGCGGATGATCGAATGGAGGGCCTCCGACCTCCACATCACCGTCAATTCGCCTCCGATGTTCCGCGTCGACGGTGCGTTGCGCCCCTTCGACAACCACCCGCTGACCCCCGAAGAGGCCCAGGCCATCGCCTACAGCGTGATGAAGGAAGAGCAGAAGAAGAAGTTCGAGGACTTCGACCTCGACAAGGAGCGCGGTCGGCAGGTGGACTTTTCGTTCGGCATCCGCCACCAACTGCCGGACGGCCGTCCCTTCGAAGCGCGTTTCCGCGCCAACGTGTTCATGCAGCGGGCCAACACCGCCATGGTGCTGCGCCACATCCCCACCGAGATCCGCGGCTTCGAAGATCTGGGGGTTCCGCGCATCCTCGCCGATTTCTGCGACCGTCCACGCGGCCTGATTCTGGTCACCGGACCCACGGGTTCGGGCAAGTCCACCACTCTGGCCGCCATGATCGACAAGATCAACATCGAGCGCGCCGAGCACATCCTCACCATCGAAGACCCGATCGAGTTCGTGCACCGCCACAAGAAGTGCATCGTCAACCAGCGCGAAGTCTACAGCGACACCGCGAGCTTCGGTTCGGCGCTGAAGGTGGCCCTGCGCCAAGATCCGGACGTGGTCCTCCTGGGCGAAATGCGCGACAAGGAGACCGTGGGGATCGGGCTGCAGATCGCCGAGACGGGTCACTTGACCTTCGCGACGTTGCACACGAACTCGGCGCCCCAGACCATCAATCGCGTGATCGACATGTTCGAACAGGGCGAACGCGACGCCGTGCGCGCCCAGTTGGCGTTCGTGCTCGAAGGCGTCGTCTGCCAGCAACTGATTCCCAAGATCGGCGGCGGACGCGTGTGCGCGTGCGAGGTCCTCAATGTCACGCCGGCCATCCGGTCCCTGATCCGCGACGACAAGCTGCACCAGATCCAGGGCATCATGGAAGTGAGCCAGAAGTACGGCATGCAGACCCTCAACATGGATCTGGCGAAACTGGTCATCCAGAGGAAGATCACGCGGGAAGATGCGATGATGTACTCTGGAGACAACGAGCAGTTGGAAAAGTTCATCTCGGGCAATTTCCGGCTCTGAGCCGAGGGGGCCCCCGCGGGCCCCGGGAGATACCATGGCGAAGTTCAGCTACAAGGGCAAGGCCACCAACGGCACGAACGTCGAGGGCGAATTCGAGGCCGAAAGCCTCGACGCGGCCAAGGCGCTGGTCAAGAAGAAACGCATCAAGGATGCGGTGGTCAAACGTGCGGGAGGCCAGGGGTTCTCCTTCGGCACCGGCATCGGATTGAAGGATGTGAGTCGGTTCACGCGCCAGTTCTCGGCCATGAACCAGGCGGGTCTGCCGCTCATCCAATGTTTGGACATTCTGTCCGAACAGACGGAAAACCCCAAGTTGGCCCAGCGCATCCGCAAGATTTCCGCGGATATCCAGGGTGGTGGCACCCTGGCCGAATCCATGGAAAAGCACAAACCGGTGTTCACCGAACTGTACTGCCAGATGGTGCGTGCCGGTGAAGCCGGCGGTATCCTGGACACCATTCTGAATCGACTGGCCGAGTACCAGGAAGCGGCCGAAAAGCTGCGGCGCAAGGTCAAGGGGGCGCTGACGTATCCCGTCCTGGTGGCCATCGTGGCGGCCGGTGCGGTGGTCGCCCTGCTCACCTTGGTGGTGCCCGTGTTCGCCAACATGTTCAAAGACCTCGGCGGCACCCTTCCCGCACCCACGCGCATGGTCATGGCGGCCTCGGACTTCTTGAAACACAACCTCTGGTGGATTGCGGTCGCCATCGGCGGGGGTATCTACGCTTTGATGGAATCGATCAAGCGCAGTCCCAAGATGCGCTGGTGGTGGGACAGTCTGATGCTCAAATTGCCGTTGTTCGGCGATCTGCAGCGCAAGAGCGCGGTTGCCCGTTTCTGTCGCACCTTGGGCACGTTGCTCAGTTCGGGTGTGCCCATCATCGACGCCCTCACGGTCACGGCGCGCACCTCCGGAAACGTGGTGCTCGAGGCGGGCATCTTCCGGACGGTCGAAGCCATTTCCGGCGGACAGTCCATCGCCGACCCGCTTCGCGCCACGGGGGTGTTTCCTCCGATGGTCATCCAGATGATCGCGGTCGGTGAGCGCACCGGTGGCCTCTCCGACATGCTCACCCGCGTCTCCGACTTCTACGACATGGAAGTCGAGGCGGCCGTGGATGCCCTGACGTCCATGCTCGAGCCTCTGGTCATCGTCGTGCTGGGTGGTGTCATCGGCGCCGTGTTGATCGCCATGTACCTGCCGATGTTCGAGATGGCCGGCAATATCGGATGATTTCCACCTCCCTGCCCGTCGGGCAGGGGTGGGTGGTCGTCACTCGTCTCCTGCTTCCCCTCGCCCTTCTGGGCGGGGTGTTGGCTGTTCCGATGTCCGTGGCTCTGTGGGCGTTGTTGGGGGCCTACGGCCTGGCCAATTTCGTCTTCCTGGCCAGCTTGTTGTGGATCTCGGGGCGTGATGGCGACCTGAGCCGCGCGCCCTGGATCCGTCCCGCCCTGGCGTTGTTGCTGGTCTGTGAACACGGTTTGATCGGAGCGCTGGTGGTCGCCGACGGCAGTGGGGCCTCCGACTTTGGATTGCTCTTTGTCATGCTCAGCACCTTGGCGGGGTTCTTGTTCGGGCGCTTCGGGGTGCTCGTATCCTCGGGGCTCACCCTGACGATCATGGGTGGGCTCGTTGCCTCCCAGATCGGTGTTCTGCCTCTTCCGCTGGAGTTGCTTCCGATCGAGCCGCGAACCCTGATTTTCCGGTGGCTCGTTCTGACCGGAGAATCGGTGCTCCTGGGGTCCCTCACGGCCTTCCTTGCCACCAGTCTGCAGTACCAGAAACGAGTTGCAGAGGGTCGCGCGCGCGACCTCGAAATGGCACGGCTCGATCTCGACGGCGTACTGAATCGGCTTTCGTACGGTGTGGTGGTCGTGGAGCCGAACGATCGCGTGTTGTATTTCAACAGTTCCGCGGTGGCGTTGCTGCGCTCTTCCCTCCATCCCGGTGTGCGCCTGGACGATGTCGCCTTGGGGGAGACCTGGGGCGGCGAGCTGCTTGTGCTGGTGGAACAGGTGCGGGCCGGACGGCACGACATGGCCGAACGGGAATGTCGGACCGAAGCCGGTGGATGGTTGCGCCTGCAAGTGGCGGGTACGCTCCTGGAAGGCCGCCTGCGATCGCTGGTCATCACCCTCGACGACATCACCCCGATTCGCCGTATGGAAGAGGAAGTGCGCAACGCCGAGCGCATGGCCACCCTGGGGCACATGGCGGCGCGCATTGCCCACGAGATCCGCAACCCCCTGGCGAGCATCACGGGATCGTCGCAACTTCTGGGGGAAAACAAGGACCTGGAAGCCGATGATCGTCAGCTCCTGGCGCTGATCCGTCGGGAATCCGGACGGCTCGACCGTATCCTTGCCGAATTCCTCGATTATTCCCGCACCCGCAAGCCGTCCGTGCGGGAATTCGCTCCCCTGGACGTCGTTCGCGAAGTGGTCGAGATGGTCCGGGCGCGTGCCGCCTCCATGGGGAAGTCCGATGTGCTACTGGAGGTGAAGGCTCTGGGGGCGGCTCCGTTGGTGGTCCTCGATCGGGACATGCTGGTGCAGATTCTGTCCAACCTGGGCATCAACGCCCTGCAGGCCTTGTCCAACGAGCGGCAGGGCAGGGTCGTGTTCGAAGTCGAAGGGTTCGAGGGCGGGATCCGGTTTCGCGTGCGCGACAACGGGGTGGGGATGGGGCCGGAAGTGCTGGCCAAGATGGGAGAAGCCTTCTTCACCACGCGCCAGGGAGGTGTTGGGCTGGGTGTTGCAATCACTCGTCAATTGACATCTTTACTTGGCGGCACTTTCAGGGTACAATCCCTGGAAGGGCGCGGTACTATCGTCGAGGTGGCATTCCCCGTTCCCGACTAGAGGGAAAACAGGTAGGTTTCATGGATATCAAGCCAAGAAGCGTGGGTCGGGCGACCGTTCTCGACATCCACGGTCAGATTCGCGGTAGCGAGGTCACGGAGTTCAAGGGCTTCGTGCGGACGTGCGTCAAGGATGGCCAGCGAGATCTGGTCCTCAATCTTGGGGAAGTCCAGTTCATCGACAGCTCGGGCGTCGGCATGCTGATCCACCTCCTGCAGGAAGTTCGTTCCCAAGGCGGGGACATCCGTCTGCTGAACCTGTCCGAAGATATCCACGATCTTTTCGAGATGGTCGCCATTGATCGATTGTTCCAGATCCTCTCCTCGGAACAGGAAGTTTCCCCGTAGCCCATCAGGGGGGCCAAGAGCGATGCTCGTGCCAGGTGATCGTGCTCCGCGTCTCTCCCCCCAACCGGGATCCGAGGGAATATTCCGCTAAGGCTCGGTTCGATTCGAGCCGATGAGCATCCTGGAGGGGTGCCACCATGGACATACGAAGGATCGATGGACCGGCAGGGGTCTGGAAGACCGGGGAACCAGCACCCCGGAAGCCTGCCGCAAGTGCTCAGGCGGCTGCCAAGGATCGGGTCGAGCTGGGAGCCCGATCGGAAGGCCGCAACCCCGCGGCTGGCTTGGAGCGCCTCGCCCGAGCCAACACGGACATTCGGCAAGAGAAGGTCGAGTCTGCTCGGGAGAAAGCCGAGGCAGGCTTCTACGATCGTCCCGAAGTCATCTCGCAGGTCGCGGACAAGATGGTCGGAGGGGGATTCACCGGCTGATCAGCACCTGGTCTCGGTGCAGTGGGCAATGATACGGTCGGGAGCCGCAGCGCTACCGACCGTTTTTTACATCCCCTGGATCGAATGGTCTCCAAGGAAAACAGGTTGTGCGAACCTGGTGGCGGTGAGAACTGGAAGCGAATGAACCGGGAGTCTAGATTTCACGACCAAGGTTCCCGAGACCTTTTTCACCATTACCACGCCAGAGAGATCCATGCTGCGCAAATATTTCCTCGGGCCGTTCGCCCTTCTAGGTGCCCTGGCCTCCGTTTCCGGGGCGGAGCAGTTTTCCACCTGCAAGTTCAACTTTGGTGTCAGCTGGGAAAAACACGTCCAGGTCAATTGCAACTACTACCGCGGCAACTGCGCTGAAGTCTCCGAGTTGCAGATGCCCGCCAACATCAGCTTCATCGCCTCGTTCATCGGCTGGACTCAGACCGGATCCACCAAGCTTCCTCCCGCGCCCAAGGCCGACAAGGAAGGTGCGATGATCAAGGATGCCATCGCGCTGGATGTCACTCCCGTCTGGTACGCCTACATCATCGCCGAAGGGGCCAAGACTTCGGGGGGGCTCACGGACTGCAACGTCGGCGGAGGCAATGGCACACTTTGTGAGAAGGGTGCCGACTACATCCGCAAGAACAAGTCGACCATCCTGTCCCAATACGGAGCCTACGCCCGATTCGCCGCGGCGTCCACGCGATGGGGCAAGACCAAACCCTTCATCTGGGCCATCGAACCCGATTTCGTCCAGTACATGGATGGCTCCCAGCAAGGCGGGGGCATTTCGAACGCCGATGCCAAGGCGTTGCTGTCCCAGATCATCGATACAATCCGTGTGAACATGCCCAATGCCTGGGTCTCGATGGACATTTCGCCTTGGAAGGACCAGAATCAGGTCATTCCTGCCATCGTTCCGCTCGACAAGATTTTGTTCATGAACACCTCGGGTGGTGTTTCTCTCCCGGGTTCGAACATCAAGGACATCACCTCCTGGGCCACAGTCTGGAATCTCACGAAGAAAGGCATGATCGCCGACGACGGCTATGGTGTCGGTGGCAACCCAACCTCGCCGAACGCTGGATGGTCGGATGTCAACAACCTCAAGGCACGCATCGGTGACGGCGTGGTGGCCTTGATGGAAGCCGTCCCGGGAGCGAGTTGGGGGAACACCGTCGCCAACCTCAAGAGCCAGCTTCCCAACACGAAGATCTGCAACACCATCGGGGTCGAGCCCCGCAGTCCGGTTTCGGGCGTCCTGTCCGCGCGGCTGGCGCATGGCAACCTGGTGCTGACGGTGCCCGAGCCTGGGCGCGCTCGCGTGCGGTTGGTGTCGCTGTCGGGGCGCACCGTGGCCGACCTTGGTGAGCGTTTCTTCGGGGTCGAGGCTCTCTCGATTCCCCTGGAAGCCACCCTCGCCGGTGCCAACCTGGTGATGGTCCAGGGCGATGGCTGGTCGGCGACCTCCCCGATTTTTGGTTCGCACTGAGGCGTAGGCCTCCTCGAGTCCTTCGTCGTCTCTTGAGTCCCTCCACAGGCGCTTGACGCGATCCTGTGGAGGGATGTTTTGTTTGTGCCCATTGCCTTCCGGCAAGATTCCGCGGGTCGTGCCAGCTCGATGGTCGAGTCGCTGCGCAGTGGCCGTCGAGACCCCTTGTGTGGAACTCGACAGCCCATCGGGCCATGTCGACGGCACAAATACCGGCGCAGATCCAAGACGCACTGCGCCGGAGTCAACCCGTCGCCACCAGGTGGGACTCCGCTTCGGCTCGTGAATGGAGGTCGTATCCCTGACTCAGGGACGGGAGCCCCACCCCTGAGGAAAGCCGAATCCGGGTCAGGGTGGGGGAATCGGAGAGCGCAAAATAAAAGCCTCCGCACCCACTTGAGGAGTGCGGAGGCCGTCGGTCGTACCTAGTTCAGATTCGGGGAGCCGCATTGCGCTCCCCTTTACACCTGGGTCAGGAGGGAATGAGGTCGTTGTAGTCCTTGTGGGAAGCGCCGTCCATGCAGGCTTCGATGATCTTCTTGCCCAAGGGATCCAGACCAGCCACGTTGAACTGGGGAAGTTCCTTCTTGAAGAAGTTCATCAGGATTTCGGCACCCTTGTCGTAGGCTTCTTCGCCGACTTCGGGCTGCGTCTCGGGCTGGAGGAACCAGCGCGGGATGAGCGTGCCTTCGATCTGCATGTGCCAGGGCACCGAGCCGAGGAGCGGGGTGCGGGCCTCGACCAACTGATCGGGGCGGAAACGAGCGCCGCCGCGACGGGCGAGATACTCGCGCGTCAGCCAGGAGCTCATGAAGCTGATCTTCCAGGCACCGATGTGCTGATTGGGGATCAGGATGTTCCGGGTGTCGGGAGTGTTGCGGATCTGGGCGAGCAGGAGGTTGGCCTGATCGACGCGACGACCCGTGCAGAAGGGCCAGTAGGAGCCGACGCCCTCGGAGGCCATGCCGCCCGTGTCACCCGAGATGGACGGATTCGCGTGGCCACGAGGAGCCACCAAGCGCCAGAGCCATGCCAGGGAGGGCGGGATGATGTGGAACAGGCCCATGATGCCGTAGGTGGGGTTCTGCTTGGAGTTGGGGGGGCAACGCACACCGAAGGAGCGAACGTTGACCTCGACTTCCGACTTGCGGATGCCGTGGATGAGCTCGCGTGGAACGATCACGCGAGGATTCGGGCACGGCTTGCCCGGAGCGTCTTCGGTGTGTTCCCAAGCCAAGCACAGACCACCGGGGGTGACGTGGTGGTTGAGATAGATCAGGGGGATCTCGGAATTGATGCACATCTCTTCGAGGTGCGGATCGGTTCCGTAGTGGGTGATCATGTCGGTGCGGATGAACCAGCCATCTTCGGCATCGGCCACGTGCAGACGGGTCTTGCCCTTGTTGTAGGCCGGGTGGGCCGCACCCATGTCGTCCATGGCCGGGTACAGCTTGCAAGCGGTGGGAAGCGTGAGGTAACGCTTCTCACCCGTCTGCGTGTGTACACCCAGCAAGAGGCGGCCGTCGGACTGACGGTGGATGTTCTCGAGCATCTCGGATTTGCCGCCGCCCGAGGCACCTTCGTGCATGAACGTCACGATGTTGTCGTAGGGGGTCTCGACCTGCACCGCGGAGCAGTGGTTGGTGACCCAGCCTTCCTTCTCGCCCTTGTCGATCAGGGTGGAGTAGATGCCCTTCTTGGCGGAGGGACCCGGGTACAGGTTGTACGAGAAGATTTCCTGGTAGTCGGCGGTGCGGTTGTGCACCACGATCTGCTTGCCGTCGAAGTGCGTGTGACGGAAAGGCGGAGCAACAAGGATCATGGCACCGGTGATGGTGAAATCCTCGGGGACCTGGCTGTTGGCGATGCAGCCCTGGAGATCGGCGAGGCCGCCGACGAAGAAGCTGGCATTGCGGGGGCAAACCAGGATGGAGCCGTAGCCAAGTTCGCTAGGACCGGCCCAGAAGGGCAGGACCACGAGGTCTTGTTGGATCAGCCATTCGAGGGTGGCCTGGCGCAGTTCCGTGAACGGCTTGCCGTAACGGGCCTGGAAGGTGGGCTTGTCGGTGGGATCGGTGTCGGCGATCACCATGGCGTCGGGGTCGCGACGGCGCATGTAGGCTTCGACATAGTTGATGGAAAGGCCGTTGCGAGCCTTCACAACTTCGGCTTCAACCACGTGACCCTTGCCGAGAACGTCGTAGGCAACAGTGAACTTGCCCAGATCGTCGCGGGAGGCACGGCTCCACTCGGTGGCACCCACCTCGCGCCCCAATGCCCAATCGAGAATGTCTTCGCGTTTTTCCGCCACTTGAAAGGACTTCGCCCGTCCGAGAAGATCGACCAGGTCCTGAGGCAGCTTCAGGGACCGCCAGTTCTCGCGGAAATTGATCACGCCCATGTGGTTCTGCTCCTTCGAGTGGTTGGCTTTTGAAAAGCGGATGCGACGGTCCAAAAATAGCCCCCCGGCCAGAGATTCGGAAGGGCGTTTCTACCCGCACGCATGATTTTTAACCACCTCGGAGGGGTTGATTTATCCGCCTACGGCTTCGATGCGCCATTGCTCCATCGCCTTGGCGAGACGCCGCTTGAAGCGTGGCAGTACGAGGTCCGCAAGCACGAGGTGCACCAGCAATCGGAGGCCGCGTTCGATTGTGGCGCGACGCGGCAGTTGAAACCTTCCCTGCCGGGCGTGGAAGCGCCCGATCTCCCCGTAGGCCCAAAACCACGCACTGGGAGGCATTCCCTTGCCGTTTAGGATGGTTTCCCGGCGGATCGCCACCCACCGTCCCAGTGGATGGGGAATTGGTGCCTGGGTGTGGCAAGGCATGAGGCCCACTCTGGCGAAGAGGGTTTCGCGTCCTGGCGGGCACCACAACCGGAAACGCTCGCGACCCGTCGCCAGGAAGATCCGCACGGCTTGCGCCCAGAGGCCGCGCACGATTTCCCGATCGAACCAGTCGGGATCGAAGGCCGCGGCATCGAGGACAATTTCCGTGGGATCGCCGTCGCGATTCTCGGGTGCCAGATCCAGGGCGATGGCGGCCACGCGACGGGATCCGTCCCAGCAACCGACGAGGGTGTGGTTGTTCAGCACGTCCGGCAACAGTGGCAGGAATTCGAAGCCGATGCGCGTGGCGCCCTGGGAACGGGCCCGGAGCCAATCCAGCACATCCGTCTGCTCGCGCTGGGTCCCGGTGATGCGGAATCGGTATTGTCCCGGCAACGCCGGGCTGGGGAAGCCGCGTGAGACCAGATCGCGAGGACTCCAGATCTGGGCCATGGCGATCCACTCGTCGAGGGCCTGCAGAGCGGGGGTTTCCAGATCGAGGATGCGCAGGCCCGATTGGACCTTGTTGTCCGCGTCGGGGCGAACCCACAGGACCTGGCATCGCAATGGCTGCTCGCGCACCACGGGCAGGTCGAGGTGAAGGTCGATCTCCATGCCTGGCAGCAGCCAGATGGGCCCTCCGCGTCCCTCGACCCGAAGACCTCGGTCGGGAGAAATGTCCAGGATGCCCAGGCGCGTCCAGAGGCCGTGGATGTGGGGCACGGGAATGCGCGCGGCGAAACCGGAAGAGGGGTCGGTGCCCAGGCGTTGGAATTCTCTTCGGTTGGTGCCGTCCCAGGCCTGTGGGTTTTGGATCCACTCCAGCCCCAACCGCCACGTGTTGGCGATGATTTGCCGGGCGTGCAGGACGATGGCGACGACCTCGACTTTGCGGCAGTCCTTGAAGTGGATCTGCAGGCGCACGCGCTCACCGAGTTTGGGTGGTTTTTCGGCGGAGGGAGGCAGTTGGATGGCGACCCCACCCGGGCTGAGGTCGACGAGTCGGCATCGGCGGGCGCGCGGCCCGGGGTGGAGGTGGACCTTGGCTTCGGAGAGGGCTTCGGGCCGGAGACGCGTCCAGCGTCGGGCGTCGCGATCGGGCATGACCGGGAAAGGTAGGCCAAGCACGGGCTGGGAATTGCACCGTCGGAGATTCCTGGATTGAAAAAGGCCCATCGCGGAGGCAGATTGTCCCTGCTCGATTTGGAGCGACCAGCGAAGGAGAGTGGATGCGGATCGCCTACCAGATCGAAGGTTCCAGGCTGGCCCAATGCGACGCGGAACAGGCGAAGGTCCTGGTCTACGTCGCTCCCACCGAGGCCGATCGGCGCGAACTGGTGGATATCCACGGCATCGACGAGCATACCCTGAACTCCGCTCTGGATCCGGACGAGCTTCCTCGACTGGAATTCGAGACCGACCACACCGCTTTGATCATGAAGCGTCCGCGGCCTCACAGCCCACGCGACAAGTACTTGTTCAAGGTGGCCTCTTTCGGGCTTTTCCTGTTCAAGGACAAGATGATCCTCGTCGCCGGAGACGAAGTCCAATTCTTCGAAGGCAAGCTCTTCCAGCGCATCACCGGCGTGGCCGATCTCGCCTTGCGGGTGGTCTACCGGTCCATTTGGCACTTCGTCGACCACCTCAAGGTGATCAACATGATCTCCGACTCCCTCGAGGAGAAGATCAACGCCTCGATGGAGAACCGCTACCTCATCGACCTGTTCACCCTCGAGAAGAGCTTGGTGTATTACCTCAACGCCATCTCGGGCAACGGTGTGGTCTTCGAGCGGCTCAAACTCAACGCCCTGCGCGTCGGGTTCACCGGCGACATGACCGAGATGCTCGACGACCTGGTCATCGAGAACAACCAGTGTTTCAAGCAGGCCGAGATCTACTCGAACATTCTCGCCGGCCTCATGGACGCGCGCGCCAGCATCGTGAGCAACAACCTCAACATGCTGATGAAGAACCTGAACGTGATCACCATCGCGATCATGGTACCCACCTTCGTGGTGAGCGCTTTTTCCATGAACGTGATCCTGCCCTGGGGCATGGCCGACGCCAACTGGGCGTTCTGGTTCGTGATGGGGCTTGCGACGTTTTCTGTCTTCGGATATATGTGGCTCTGGCGCTCCCGCAAATGGTGATTTGAGGGCGATCTGGGGGCGCATACTTGCTCCCCTCCCCACTCGGCGTCCCAAAGCGGACGCCGTCGGGGTCGTGTCGCGGCGTCTGCATCCCCCATCTCGCCCTCAAATCCTTCGGGGTTGCAGAGCGGTGGGCTCAGGCCTGTGAGGGCTGGAGGTGGGTTGGGAGGCCTGCGGTGGCTGGGTGTGCGGTGCCGTTGCCCGGCGACGCTTCGCTGGCCGGTGGGGTGGGCAGAGCGGTGGGGTCAGGCCTCGCGGGCTGGAGGTGGGTTGGGAGGCCTGCGGGGGCGGGGTGTGCGGTGCCGGTGCCCGGCGACGCTTCGCTGGCCGGTGGGGTGGGCAGAGCGGTGGGCTCAGGCCTGTGAGGGCTGGTGATGGGTTGGGAGGCCTGCGGTGGCTGGGTGTGCGGTGCCGTTGCCCGGCGACGCTTCGCT
>JAMIIV010000130.1:0-8887 GCA_035913415.1 Fibrobacteria bacterium
CTCATCCGCTGGGTGGGCGATCTGAACCGGCTGTACGTGTCCGATCCCTCCTTGCACGAATACGACTGCGACGGCCGTGGGTTCCAGTGGGTCGATTGCAACGACTCCGACCACTCCGTCACCAGCTTCCTGCGCAAGGGCACCGATCCCTCCAGCCCGCCGCTTTTGTTCGTGTTCAACCACACGCCCGAGCCCCGGCGCGGGTACCGCGTGGGAGTCCCGTTCGGCGGACACTGGAACGAGCGGCTGAACTCCGATTCCCAGGAATACGGCGGCAGCGGCATGGGCAACTACGGCGGACGAGACGCCGAGGAATACGGCTGGCAGGGGCAACCGGCCAGTCTGGTGCTGGATCTGCCGCCCCTGGCGTGCCTGGTCTTCCGACCGGATTCCGTTCCCGAGTCCCTGCGCTCCCGGACCTGAGGGCACTCCATGTCCGGCCTGGTCCATCGGCTGCCCGGCGCCCGCCTGGAGGCCGGTGGTGGCCGATTCCTCCTGCGTGCACCCCACGCGGAGACGGTGGAACTCTGCCTGTTCACGCGCGCCTCCGATCGCCGGGAGGCCACCAGGATCGAGCTGCGCAAGGCCGCCGACGGACTCTGGGAAACCTGGGTGGACGGCGTGGGGGAGGGGCAGTTGTACGGCTACCGCGTGGGTGGACCGTGGGATCCGGCCCGCGGCATGCGTTTCGACCCCGCCAAGGTGCTCCTCGATCCGTGGGCCTTGCGCGTGGGGCGCACCCCGCGTTGGCACGACGCCTTGCGCGCCGAAGACCCCGATGGTCGTCCCGATCGGCGCGACAGCGCGCCTTGGGCCGCCTTGGGGGCCTTGGTCGACCTCTCGGATCTACCCGATGTCGGAATCCGTCCACAGCACCGGGCGGGATCCGAGGTGATCTACGAGGCCCATCTGAAGGGCCTCACGATGCTGCACCCGGCGGTTTCGCCGCAGGAGCGCGGCACTTTCGCGGGGGCGGCCCACCCGGCGGTGCTGGAACACCTGCGACGCATGGGGGTGACCACCCTGGAGCTCCTGCCGGTGCAACAGCACGCCGACGATCCATTCCTGGTGGAGAGGGGACTGACCAACTTCTGGGGGTATTCCACTCTCGGGTATTTCGCTCCGCACTCCGAATACGCCTGCGATCCTCGTCGAGCCCTGGCGGAATTCCGCGCGATGGTGGGCGCCTACCACCAGGCCGGCATCGAAATTCTCCTGGATGTGGTCTACAACCACACCAGTGAAGGGCCTTTTTTCGGGCCGCAGCTCTCCTGGCGGGGGATGGGACCCCAGTGGTACCGCCGCCGTCCCCATCATCCGCGGCTTTCGGAAGATTTCACGGGCTGCGGCAACACCCTCGATTTCCGTCAGCGCGATGTGGTGCGCTTCACGCTCGAAAGTCTGGGATTCTGGGTTCAGACGGGCGGCGTCGACGGATTCCGGTACGATCTCGCATCGGTGATGGGCCGACTGGACGCGGGATTCCAACCCGATGCCCCGTTTCTGCAGGCGTTGGCCTCCGACCCCGTCCTGAGTCGGGTCAAACACGTCTCCGAACCCTGGGACGCCACCTGGGACGGCTACGCGGTGGGCAAGTTCCCGGCCGGCTGGCGGGACTGGAACGACCGCTTCCGCGACGACATGCGCCGCTTCTGGCGCGGAGATGCCGGCGCCGAGGCCGGATTCCAGGTGCGGATGACCGGCAATCGCGACCTTTTCGGCGATCGGCCGGCGCACGAATCCGTGAATTTCGTGGCCTGCCACGACGGATCCACCCTGCACGACGTGTGCGCCTATTCTCGCAAACACAACGACGCCAACCTGGAAGGTGGCCGCGACGGGGCCGACCATGAGGTCACCGACAACCATGGATTCGAAGGCCCGAGCCTGGATTCCGACGTGCTTGCCGCCCGTGCCTTGCGCGCCCGCAATCTGCTGGCCTCCACCCTCCTGGCGCCCGGAACCCCCATGTTCCTGGGAGGAGACGAACTGGCTCGCACCCAGCTCGGCAACAACAACGCCTACTGCCAGGACAACGAGATCTCGTGGATGGGATGGGCGGCGCCTCCCCTGGGGTGGCCGGGTCCCGATTGGATCGGGGCCCTGACCGACCTGCGCCGGACCCTGTTGGAACACGCGCGCTGGGAATCCGTACCGCATTTGCCCGGGGTGGTCTGCCTGACCTGGAGCAGTCCGCACGCCTGCGGGTTTCTCCTGGCCCAGGCGGGAGGCCCCATGCGCTCCATTTTTCTTCCGGGGCGGCTGCGTCGATGGCTGGACACGTCGTCCGGTTCCTTGCCTGATCCGGTCCAACTGCCTTCGGGACCGTGTCTGCTGCGCCCGTCGTCTCTGGTTTTCTTGCAGCGTTTGCGCTGAAGCGCCGCGTCTTGTTCCGTTCGGGGTCTCCAAGTCGGAGGCGTGAATCCCGGTTTCCGCAACAACCGCGAGAATCGGTGGCTTGGTGGAGTGGACCATCGTAGATTCCTCCTCGACCATGATTCTCCTGCTGTCCATTCTCCTCGGAGCGATCCTGGGAGCACGCCCTCCTGCGTCACCTGCTGGTGGGGCCGCGAAGAAAGCTCCCGTCGAGACTTTCCGGACCGCTCCTGCCGAGCCCCGTTTGCGCTTGGCGTGGTTCAATGCCCTCGACAGGTCGTTTTCCCTCGAAACCGGCGCCGGATCCGTGGAGGTGGCGCTCCATGCTCCGGACGGGACGCTGTTGGCGCTCATCCACCGCGGGCCCGTGGCCTCGCGTGAAGTCCTCAGAGTCACCGAAGACTTGCCCGCGGGACTGTATCTGTTGCGTCTGCGCCAGGGGAACCGCCACACGATCGAACGCGTGACGCTGTTCTGACCCCATTGTCCAGGTTTCGCGGGAAATCCCCCCACGGGGCCGCCGCAGTTTGCCATTTTCCATGGGCGATGATCCGACGTTCCCTGTTTCTGATTCTCCCTATGGTGTCCACAGCCTTCGCCGCGATCGATGTCGCGGGGACCGTGACGGATGCCACCTCCGATATCCCCTTGCCGAAGGTCCGCATCTTCGGACCGGACTCGTCCTTCCTGGATGCCAGCGATGCCCAGGGGCGCTTCCTGTTGAAGCTCGCCCGGCCGCAGGAAGTCGTCTTCCGCAAGGACGGATACCGTGACCGGGTGGTGGCGCTCTCGGAGCTTGGAAATCTGCTGGATGTCCAGGTCGACCTGGAGCCTCTGGGAACGCGGCTCGAGACAGGAATTGTTACCGGAAGCACGGGGCGACGTCGCCCCCAGGTCGGGACCATCGCCGCCATCGAAGATGTCTCGGGCATGCGTTTCGACCTCCAGGAGCACCTGCGCACCCTGCCCGGGGTCGGCGGCACCCGCGAGTTCTCCAGCGAGGTTTCCGTGTACGGATCGCGGACCGCCGACGTCACCCACGTGTTGGGGCCCTTTCCCATACCCAACCTGCGGCACCTCGATTATTCCTTCCCTGGAAACCAGAGCGTCCTGAATCCGCGCGTGCTCCAGAACGTCACCGTCGAACACGACCCCGTCTCCGGACCTCTGGAGCAGGGGTTGGCCTCGGCCTTGCGGTACCAGCCTCGTCGGGCGTCCGCCGACAAGTACGAGGCCATCGTATCCCTCGGCCTCACCAACCGCGAATTCGACGTCTTCGTGCCGGCCGGAGACGGAAGTCTCGTGTTGTCGGGGCGATTGCTCGACCCCAGCTTGCTCGAACACCTCGGCGGGCGGTTCTTCACGGGAGGGTCGGGGCGCACCGCCGATGACAATACGTCTTCCGGACCGGTCGCCAAGATCGACCTCGAGGCCTACGATGGGTATGCCCGCGTCGAGCAGGGCGTAGGGGGAGGGTTTGCGCTGTCGGCCACGGCGCTGGGAGCGTTCGACGACTACACCGTGGCGCTGAAGACCCAGCCCTATGGTACGGCGACACCCGCCTTCATTCCCGTCACGCAGGGCGATCGCTCCGACCTCGTGGTCTTCACCGACCTTCAAGGCGACTTGGCCTCGGGATATCTCCAGGCCTACGCGGGGCTCATCCGTCGGACCGAAGCGCAACTGCTTTCCGACACCACCTTGTTCGCCGAGACGGAAACCGTCACGGGAAGCAATGTGGCCCAGAGCAATCCCCAGGATTGGGGCGCCTGGACCCGTACCACCCAGGATTGGCGCGGAGGGGGATTGTACCGCCCCGCGATCTCGGTCCTGGGGGCGGAGGCGGAGCTGCTGGCGTCGGTGGACCAGGTCTCGGAGGAGTACCTCCAGGGGCGGACCTTCAAGGGTGGTACGACCGGCAGCGAACTGTCGGAGAACCGCGGTTGGCTCGATCTGGACCGCAACGGCCGCGTCGGCGTGCTGGATGGCTCGTCCGAATGGTTCCGCACCCGCACGGCGGGTCGTTTGCGCTGGCAAGACGATTCCACCCGCTACGGTCTTTCCGTCGGCGGGCTGTGGGCGCAGGATGCCGGTTGGGCCAACGAATTCACGGCATCCGCCATGACGCCGGCGTGGGGGATCGGCTGGCTGGCCAACGTGTCCTTGCGAGCCAAGGAGTATTCGTACGCCCAGGCCCCCGCGAAGATGGCGCTGGCCACCACCTCCGGATGGGAAGCCAAGGTCGGTGCCGGACGCCGCGTGGGTCCCTTGGAGATGACCGGCACCCTCTATGGACGGAAATTGACAGACCCGGAACTTCCCGTGCCCGAGTTCTGGCGGGCCTTGCCGCTGGCGGTGCGCGCCGACGAGGCCACGGTGGTGGGCGCCGCGTTCCAGACTCGTCTGGATGGCTGGAAACGCGCCAGGGCGCTCGTGAATTTCTCGCGGGTGCAGGGGGAATACGCCATGGCCGACGGTTCCGTTCTGGAGTGGGACGCCAACCGCGATCTGGACATCCTCACCGAACTGCGCATGTACCCCATGGAAGACACCCTGTTCTCCGTCATCGTGACCCACGTGGCCAGTCTGGGCAAACCGCAGTATTCCTACGCGCTGGACACTCTATCCGCCGCGGTGGCCATCGCCGGCGATCCCGCGGTCGCGGGCGGCAGCCCCCGCCGCGACGCCTTCCGCACCGACGTGCGCATGGAGCTTTGGATGCCCACGCGCATCTCGCCCATCCAGGGCATGCGGTTCTACGCCGAGGTGCAGAACCTGTTCTCCGGGTTCTCCGGGGATTGGGCCCGGGTGCTGGGCGGTGACAATTTCCGGGCCCGCTCGATGGAGCCGGTGCGGGTGAAGGAACCCGACCGGGTGATCGGTCCGGGAGGGGTGGAGATCGACAATCCCAACGGCGGATCCTGGCACGTGCTCGGAGCCCAGCCGCTGTACGCCCGCGGCACCGACCTGTTCCTGACCTTCGGTCTGGAAGGTTCGCTCGGCTTCTGACCGGCGCCTAGTCCGCCGTGGTCCGGACCACGGCGGACATCTCGGCGCGCAAGTGGTACAATCCCGCCTATGCCCGAGACACCGACTTCGGCGGGTCCGGCGATGGAGTCCGTCGCCCGACGCCTGGATCCCTCCTTCGACTGCCTTCCCGAAGCCGCCCGCGACGATCTGCGCCGACGCATCGAGGAGATCCGCTCGGCCCTGGAAGCCGAGGGATGGGAGTTTACCTCGCGGCTGGACCGGACCACCTACGAGATGGCGCAGTGGGTGTTCCTGCGTGTGGATGCCACCATCGCCGCAGCCACGCCCAAGGCGGTCATCCTGCTGTCCTTGCATGGGGCCATCGTCTCGATCGTGGCGTTGCAGGGTCAGAAAATCGTGGAGGGAGTGGGCCACGGATTGGGATGGGTGGCAGGCCTGCTGCTTCTGGGGCTGTTCCTGGCCTCCATCGTGGCGTTGTGGTTCGTGTTCGCCTCCGTGATCCCCCGCGTGGCTCCGCACACCGACCGGAGTTCCCTGTTGTTTTTCGGGACCATCGCGGCCCGCACCCGCGAAGGCTTCGTGGACGAATTCCTGCGCTGCGACCGGCAGACGTTCCTGCGCGATCTGGTCCACGATCTCCATTCGCTCTCGCAGCTTGCCGACCAGAAACATCGCACCTTCGTGCGGGCCTTCCGCACGGTGCTGCTGGTCGAGATCCCCCTCATGGCGGCCCTGGCGCTTCTGATTGCCTCGACCACCTGAGCCTCCCCGGCCGGAGCCGGTGCGCCAGCAGGCTCAGGACAAACGCGTGAGGGCGCGGAATCCCGCGGACAAGGCGCGCAGGCGCGTGGGACCAAGCCCGACAGCCGTCGCACCTTCGCTGCGGGCCAGGGCGACTTCGGCGTCCGAGAAGCCGCCTTCGGGGCCTACGGCCACCCAACCGGTACGGGGGGTACGAATCTCCTCCCCCGAAGGGTCGCAGATCCAGACGTGCTCCCGAGCCGACCGGCACGAGGCGAGCCATTCGGTCCAGGTCAGGGGCGGAAGAATCTGGCAGACCCAAGCCTGACGGCTCTGCTGGGCCGCGGCGATGGCCTTGGCCTGGAGTCGTTCGATCTGGTGGTCCAGGTCGCGTCCACGCGGTACCTGGACATGTTCGGTCCACAGCGGCTGCAAACGTGCCAACGGCGTCTGGGCACAGAGGTCCAGCACGTCTTCCAGCCCGCGGTTTTTCAGGATGGCCTGCGCCAGGCCCAGGGCGGGGGCAGGTTGCGAGCCCGTCCGTGCGACAATACGCACGGTACTGGATTTGGTCTCGGCGGTTTCCAGAATTCCTTCCCAGATTCCGCCCTGGCCGTCGATCAGGGTGCAGGTGATCCCCGCCCCCAGTCGGAGGACTCGAACCAGGTGGGTCGATTCGGAGGGGGAAAGCGTCACGACTTGGTCAAGGGCGCATCCGGGGGCGTGGATCCAGGTTTCATCGTGCCGTGCGGTCATAAGGGTCCTGAAAGCTAGTCAGCGGCTTGGTGCGGCAGATGATGCGCTAGAGACTGTGTCTCATGCAATTTCGGTTGTTTCAAACATGTTGCATTCAGGTTACAAGCTCGTAGGGGGTACATAGATTGGCCCCGGCTTGTCAGGCGACGACCCAAACCACCGGAAGCGAGGAGCACACGTGTTCAAACTGATCCCGACCGACGAGAAGTTCTTCGAGATGTTCCAGAAGCAGGCCGAGTACCTGGTCAAGGGTGCGGCCATGGTGCGCGACATCGCCGAAGGGAAGCTGACGATCAAGGGGGGCGCCGAGAAGCTGTCCGCCCTCGAATCCGAGGCCGACAACTTGACCCACGAGATCTTCGTCCGGCTGGATCGTTCGTTCATCACTCCCATCGACCGCGAGGACATCCACGGTCTGGCCTTGGCCCTCGACGACTGCATGGACCTGCTCGAGGCCGCGGTCGACCACTTGGACCTCTACAACATCCAGGTCATTCCGCAGGCCGTGAAGTCGATGGCCGAATACCTCGAGGCCCAGGCCGCCCAGGTGCACCTTTTGACGAAGTCGCTGGACAAGATGGCCTGGGAAGGGATCCGTCCGCACTGCATCGAGATCAACCGCCTCGAGAACGAAGCCGACCGGGTCACCCGCCAGGCGATCGCCAGCCTCTTCCAGGGTGGCATGGAAGCGCTCGAAGTCATGAAGTGGCGCGACATCTACAACCTCTTCGAAGAAGCCACCGACAAGTGCGAGGATGTGGCCGGCATCGTCGAGGGCATCGCCCTCAAGAACGGGTGGCGCCATGCTGATGTTCGTCATCCTGGTGGTGCTGCTGGCGCTGGTGTTCGACTACATCAACGGCATGCACGACACCGCCAACGCCATCGCCACGGTGGTCTCGACGCGTGTGCTTTCGCCGCGCAACGCCATCCTGCTGGCCGCCAGCTTGAACTTCATCGGCGCGTTGGCGTCGGAATCCGTCGCCAAGACCATCGGCAAGGGCATCATCGATCCCAAGATGATCAACCTCACCACCGTGACGGCCATCCTCATCGCTGCGATCATCTGGAACCTGCTCACGTGGTACTACGGCATCCCCTCCTCCAGCTCGCACGCCCTCGTGGGCGGCATCGTGGGCGGAGGACTGGCCGCGGCAGGTCCCGAGACCCTCGAGATGGCGGGAATCATCAAGGTCGTGAAGGGCTTGTTCTTCTCGCCGCTCATCGGCATGATGCTGGGTTTTTCCATCATGGTCGCGCTCTTCTGGATCTTCCGCAACGCACGTCCGGGAAAGATCAACAAAGGCTTCCGCGGAGCGCAGTTGATGTCGGCAGGAGTGATGGCGTTCTCGCACGGCATGGGTGATGCCCAGAAGTCGATGGGCATCATCGTGATGGCCCTGGTCGCCGGAGGCCTCATGGATTCGGGATCGGGCATGTACATCCCCTTGTGGGTGAAGCTCTCGTGTGCCGTGGCGATGGCCATGGGAACCGCGGCCGGGGGCTGGCGGATCATCAAGACCCTCGGGCACAAGATGATCAAGCTCGAGCCGATCCACGGGTTCGCCGCCGAGACCGCGGCCTCGGTCGTGATCCTGACGGCGTCGTCCTGGGGCGTGCCGGTGTCCACCACCCACTGCATTTCCGGCGGTATCATGGGCGTGGGAGCCACACGACGCCTGAACGCGGTGCGTTGGAACGTCGCAGGCCGCATGGTGGTGGCCTGGGTGCTCACCATTCCCGCCACAGCCGCCATCGCCTTCGCGATCGAGTCCATCTTCAAGAACGTGTTGCACATCTAGGACCAGCACGCGCGGTGGTGGAACACGACCACCGGACGGCAAACTCGGCCCGAGGACGTTACAGGCCCCTTCACCAGGGGACAAAAGAAAGGCCCGGCTCTCCACGAGCCGGGCCTTCGTACGTATTCCGGGGATTCCGTACGCGGACAGAATCCGACTCGGAAGGGTAGTCGTCCCTTCCAGGTCGCGTCCCGATCCCCCAACAGGAGCGGGACGCGTGC
>JAMIIV010000131.1:0-11222 GCA_035913415.1 Fibrobacteria bacterium
CCAAAAGAAGGTCCGTTTCGAAAGAGACGGACCTTCTGCTTTCTTGGGCCGCAGGCGATCGCCTGAGGTGGGCTGTCCGGTAGCTCGTTGGGCTCATAACCCTCTGTGGTCGTAGGTTGGGGCGCCGCCGGATCCGGATCGGGCGCGTCGCTTGCCCTGGGCACCTGCACTGCGCGGTCTCCGAGAGGTCAACGCACCCTACGGGTGCGCCTCCCCCATCGTCAACCACGCATTCCAGGCACCCATGACCGCGCGCCGCATCCCTCCCGAAACCGTCGTCGCCCCATCCTGCCCCCGCAACTCCACAAGAAGGTCCGTCTCGAAAGAGACGGACCTTCTGCTTTCTTGGCTGGCCGTAGGCGATCGCCTGAGGTGGGCTGTCCGGTACACTTCTTTTCTGTAGCGGCCTGTTGGACCTGAGAAGATCCCGGCCCCTCGTTCGGCGGACCGGATGGCGGACCTATCCTATTTTTTTTAACAATGGCCCCGCTTCTTTCTCCTTGCCATCCACAGCGTTCGTGCTCTTGGTTACTCCCGCTGGTCCTGCTGGGTGTTCTCGCTCCACTCGCTCATGCGAGTTATTCAGGTCGCGGCGTCAATTGGTTGGGAACGGGATCGTTCAACTGGGACGGAAGCCCGACCACCATCACTCCCATGGTGGGCCGGACTTACCGCCAAACCACTCTGTCGAACGATGATTCCGACGGATCCTTGTTCAAAAGTGACCTGAATGCGTGGATTTTCGGAGTGAATCTGTCCACCTATCGCATGAGCAACCCGATGCTTTTTCCCGGAATCGGCCTTGGGTTACATCTTGACGACGGCGTCTTCGCGGTCGACTTGATGCCAAAACTCGCCACAATGTTCGGCACCATGGGATTTGGTTTTGGTGCCACCCTGGACGACGGCAAACCGGGGTTCGTGACCGAAGGCTGGTATGCACTTTGGGTGGGACTACGCATACGCTCATTCGCGACCGGGAAAAACTCGGGGGGGTCCCTTTCAGTATTCGTGCCCATCCCCCTTAGTTGGTGACGGGGCGTAACCCCTTGATGAACCGCGTCTCGTAATCCCTGCATGGCACCCTCATCGTTTGATCACACCCCAACCGGGAGGATCAACGATTGGTAGACGATGGGATTCGCGGCCAATGGTCGAGCGCTTGGTCATGGAGTGTTCAATGGCCTCGGCGCACGAGAGTCTGACGGCCTTCTGCAGGCGTCATGGCGTCCGCACCGAGAGGTTTCGTCGATGGCGCAGTCGGCCGGATGCGACCTGGACAACAACGTGGTGGAACGAGACATCCGCAACGTGGCCATCGGGCGCAAGAACTCCAACGTGTTGCCGCTGGGAAAAACCGGACTGGAGACGTTCGGGAACAGCCTGAGGCGGTAGGTCTACGGCATGATGGATTCTGTCTGTGCGTTCCACCCGCCGATCATGGGCGTGCGCACTTCGCGTTTGCGGGACCGTCCCCGCGCCGCATCCCTCCCGAACCCGTCGTCGCCCCATCCTGCCCCCGCAACTCCACAAGAAGGTCCGTCTCGAAAGAGACGGACCTTCTGCTTTCTTGGCTGGCCGTAGGCGAACGCCTGAGGTGGGCAGTCTGGTAGCTCGTTGGCCAGTCGGGCGCTTGGCGTGAACCGCTAGGAAACACGACTCCGTCGCAGTGTAACGGAAAAGCCGCCCCTATTCTTCCGAAAAGAAGAAGAACAACACAAAAGCGCCCCGCGTCCTATTCCAACAGGACAAACGGAGCGCCAAACGAGATTTTCCATAATGCCGCTGTTTTGCACCAAGGCAGGGCATTTGCCGGAGGCAAGCGCGAGGAGCCGTCGGCGACGAGAGGCCGGTGGGCAACAACGCGCTATTAGGCGAGCTGGGCGGCACGCTCCCCCACTCCGTGCGATCCGACAAGCCCTTGGTGGAGCAGGACGCGAAACCAAGGGCGACGGCCAGGGATGGCCCAGGATCGCGCGGAGTGGCTGGGCCGAAGGCTTGGAGGCCCGCGGCGGGGCTCTGGACTCCTGGAAACGAAAGCGCCCCGATCCCGCGTTGGGACCAGGGCGCAAATTCATCGCGTCAATTTATGTCAGGTCTGTTCCGCCACGGGCAACACCCGATAACGCTTGGCGGGACGGTTGAAGTACTTGGCCAACTTGGTTGCGTTCTCAGGATTGATCGGCCTCTTCCCCGAAATCATCTGCGAGATGTGCGGCTGGGGAATGCCCGTCGCTTCGGCAAGGACCTTCTGCGAGACACCGGCGTTGAAAAGGTCGGTACGCAAGTAGGATCCGCCATGCACCCGCGCCTTGATCTTCTTGTACAGGTCGGATTCGAACCAGTCCTCGGACTCGACCGCCTGGACCGGATAGACACCCTTGAGCCGCTCGACGATGTCGAACAGAACGTCCTTCGGACCCTTGAAGCTGAACTCAATATGGGGCGTTTTCGCGACTGCCAGCATAGTAGACCTCGATGATGATGGTGCCTTGCTCCCAGGTCCAGCAGGCCACCCACTTGTGGGAAAGGTGGCAGTGGTATTTGTCCTTGCCGAGCTTGGAGTAGTTCGCCCACGCGGACTGCACCGGGCCGGTTGCCTTCAAGTCTTCCGTCAAAAAGGCGAAGCTGTCCTGGACCCTCGCCGGGGCCGATTCGATCCCTTTTCTGGCGGACTTGGAGACTTTGACCGAGTATTTCACATCGAGAATATAACACATTATAACCGCTCACACATCTTGCCGTTCCAGCGGATGGCACCTGGCGTGGACCTCCTTGGCGCGGGCCTGCGTCACGTGCGTGTAGATCTGCGTGGACTAGATGCTTTCGTGGCCCAGGATCCCCTGCACCGATCGGATGTCGGCGCCGTTTTCCATCAGGTGCGTGGCCATCGAGTGGCGGAACAGATGGCAGTTGGAGCCCGAGGGCGTGAAGCCGGCCAGCCGGAAGCAACCGCCCACGAGGATGGTGATGATCTTGTACGAGAGCGCCCCACCCGAGGCCGTCAGCCACAGGAAGCCGTCGCCGTCGATGCCCACGCCGCCCCGATCAAGAGCGCACCACAGGGGCCGCACGCGCTCCAGGTAGGCGCTCACCCACTGCACCGCACGCCATCCGATGGGCACATAACGTTCCTTCCGGCCCTTGCCTTCGCGCACCAGCACCAGGCCGCGCCCGAACAGCAGATCGGACACGCACAGCCGCGGAAGCTCCATGCGGCGGATGCCGGTGGAGTACAGCACCTCCAACTGAAGAGGATCACCCGCAACGGTAACCTTCTTCGTTCCTTGGCCGTAGGCAATCGCCTGAGGTGGGCATTCCGGTAGCTCGTTGGACTCATAACCCTTTGTGGTCGTAGGTTGGGCCGCCGCCGGATCTGCGCTTCCTTCCGTGGGGAATGCTTCCAGCCATCTTTGCAATTCCCGGACCTTCGACTCTTGTTAAGATTGTCGTTCCCGCCGCGGCTCCGATCGGTGACCTTTCGCTCACCCGGACGCTTCCCCGCGTGCATCGGCTCGATTCCCCGAAGGCCCCATGTCCACGACCATGATCCTCCGCTCGATCCTCCTCTCCTGCCCGCTGGTCTTCGCGCAGGAGATCTCGCTTCTCGGTACCGTGAAGAATTCCTCGAGCACACCGCTGGGCGGTGTCGTGGTCACGCTCGCCAGCGATCCGACGATCGCCGACACGACCGACGCCAAGGGCGTCTTCACGCTCGCAAGGCCAGCCACAAGCGCCGGAGCCACTCCCCGATCCACCCAACGGGCACCGATCACACTCTCGGGAAGCGGGATCCGGATCTCCCTCGATCACGCGTTGCCCGTGAACGTCTCCGTGTTCACCCCTGACGGAAAACGTCTTGCCCCGGCGTGGGATCGGACCCTGCCCGCCGGCATCCACTTGGTCCCACTCCCCATCCCGGCGACCTCCAGGCGGCTGCTCCTGGTCCGCGTGCGGGTCGGCGCCCAGCTCGAGACCTTCCGCGTCCTCGACGACCGGCGCTCCACGCCGCACACGGACGATCCCCTGGACGCCTTCCGCGGCGTGGCCCAGGCCGAAGCCGCGGGCGCCGATACCCTGATCGTCGTGCGCGAGGATCTGGGTACCCTGAAGATGCCGATCCAGAGCACCAGCTCCCCCGACACCATCGAGGTCAGGACCACGTCCATCTCCGGCACCCTTTCCGATAGCGGGACAGGCTCAGGCGGCACCTACAAAGTGGGGCTGTACCCCAACGACTGGTACTGGGACTGGGCCCCTGGAACCATTCTCGCGTCCACGACCCTGGCGACCCCCGGGGCCTACCGGATCGACAAGTTCATCGCCTCGGGCAGCTACTACCTGATGGCCTACCGCGACGCGGACTTCGATGGGGGCTACACCTACGACGGCAATCCCGTCGATCCGATGAACGAGTACTCCTCGGAGCCGGTCGCCATCACCAGTGCGGGACTGTCCAACGCCGATATCCGCATCGTGCCCCGCACGATCTCAGGGAGGGTCAACGGAGTCCCCGAAGGGTGGCGCGTCGTTGCTGCCGGCCCCGGAGTCGACAAACCCTACACCTTCGTCAAAGCCGACGGCAGTTACAGCCTGACCCTCTATCGACAGGGCATCTACGGGATCTCGGCCCACGATCCTCAAGGCGCCGCCAGAGTGGTTTATCCGAACAATCCCCTCATCCTCAGGGATCCCGTCCGATCCTTCGAGGGGATCGACATGTCCGTCGCACCGAACGTCACCATCTCCGGGACGATCACCGATTTGAGTCGAGACCAGACGGGTTTCTACAAAATCGTTCTGTTTTCCTGGAGCACGTACGACGACCGTTGGTCGATGGGCGTGGTCGCCAGCTTCCTGACTCCGAATGCCGGTGCCTACACCCTCACCGGAACGATCCCGGATGGACGTTATTACCTGATGGCCTACCGCGACGCCGACAAGAGCGGAAACTACACCTACGATGGCATGTCGGTCGATCCCATGGGAGAGTACGCGGTTGGTCCCATCGAGATCACCGCCAAAGGGCTTGCCGGAGCCGACATCACCATCGTGCCGCGCTCCATTTCCGGCAAGGTCCTCGGCACTCCTGCGGGTTGGCAGGTGAGAGCCACGGGACCGGGCAACGACCGGCCCACCACCACGATCGCTCCCGACGGAAGTTACGTGCTGCAGCTCTACCGTCCCGGGATATACACGGTCACGGCCTTCGACCCCACGGGACCCACCCAACTCGCCTACCCTCAAGGCATCGATCTCACGGGAGCGAACACGACCGCCCAGGGCATCGACCTGAACTTCGGCTCGCCCCTCACGATTTCCGGCATCGTCCGGGATTCCACCGCGAATCCGAGCGGTCCTTACAAGGTCGCCCTCTTTGCGAGCAACTGGTACTGGGACTGGGGCTCGAACCAGGCGATCATCAGCACCACCATCCCTTCCGCCGGCCCGTACACCATGACAGGAATTGTCGCACCTGGCGACTACTACCTGATGGCCTACCGGGACGCCGACGGCGATGGGAGCTACACAACCATGGGTGAACACGTCGACCCTGTGGGCGAACACTCCGTCGGGGCAATTTCCCTCAACGGCACCGGCCGCACCGGAGCCGACATCGACATCGTGCCTCGCGCCATTTCCGGCAAGGTCGCGGGCGTGCCCTCCGGCTGGAAGGTCCGGGCCAGGGGTCCGGGCGTCGACGAGCCCACCGCGGTCATCGCCCCGGACGGAACCTACGCGTTGAAGCTCTACCGCGCGGGGAAGTACTCCATTACCGCCTACGACCCCAACAGCGCCGGTACCATCGAATTCGCGCGCAACCCCGTCGACCTCACGGGAAGCTCCCGCTCGGCGACGAACATCGACATCACCGCGCCCTAGTCGCGCCTCGCCAGCCGGAAGACCGGAGGGACAAAATCCTTCCTAACGAACACACCTCGTAGACGAGCCGCGCGTTCGCGGCCGGCACTTCCGCCCTAGCAGACGCGTCAGCGCATCAGGCGAAGACGCGCTTTGACGTTGCCGTCCTGTTCGAGCGTAGCGATCCGGAGGCCTCCGCGAGAGGCGACCGTGGAGAGATCCACGAACCCTTCCCCCTGCGCGAGTCCCGTCACGACCACCGCGCTTCCGTCCGCGGCGTGCAAGGTCAGGAGGCAATTGGCGCCCGTTGTGCGGTAGTGCAACCTGTCCCCGATCCGACGCAGATGGAAGGCCGGAGCCACGCGACCGGACTGGCCGACGGCCGCCGCGGTCACGGTATAGGTGATGATGTTCGAGGAGATGGTCTTGCCGAGGCCGTCGGTGACCTTGGCCACGACGTAGTAGGTCCCCTCTTTGGTCGGGATCCATTTGAGCGTGTACGGGGCGGTCGCATCCGTGCCCAAGGCGCTCATGGTCATGGTCGCTTTCTCGGTGGCATGGAACGTGACCGAAGCCGTGCCCTGGGTGGCGTGGGCATCGGCCGCGAGCTGGACGGTGTCACCCAGGCGGCTCGAGGCCTTGTCGGCGGGGGACGTCAAGGAGATGGAGGTCGGTTTGACAATGGTGATGTTGGGCACGGGAGGAGCACTCATCCCGACACCGAAGTAGAAGCCCAGGTTGGGGGGCTGGTTGTACGAGTTCTGTTGCCAAGAGATCGCGGTCCGGTAGTTCGGATCGTGCATCAAGGTGTACATCTTCTGCGTGGTCGGAAACGGTGTCACGAACACCACCAAGCCCGACTGGTCGGCGCTGGGGAAGATGGCCTCCTCGCGCCAGTCGCCCAGGACATCGGCCATGAGGCTGGGATTGGACTTGGTGCTGTTGTTGGCGACGATGCCCGTCAGATTGTAGAGCGTGACCACCCGACCGGTCGTCTTGGTGCTCGCGTTCCATTTGGAGATCACGGTCCGGTCCAGCAGTTCGCGCATGAGGTCTCCGTCCCACCAGATGCCGAAGTTGTAGGTGGCTCCCCCACCGGCCGTGGTGGGCTGCACCGTCGAGAGGACCTGGCCCGTGCTGCTGTAGATGTTGGAGTTCGCGCTGCCCCAGACCTCGTAGCCCTTCTGGGTCTCGTCGATGTCGGCGGTGATGCACCGGCCGATGTCGCCGGTGGCCGTCAGCTTCCATTGGCTCGCACCGGTGGTCGCGTTGCGCAGCGAGAGCCCCGGAATCGTGGTCCCGTTCGCGCCTTCCAGACACGCGAAATGCTCGAGCCCCTTGATGTCGGGATTGATGTCGGCCAGGTGCTGGGCGTCACCATGGCCGAATCCGGTGGAGTACAGGCCCTTCCCGTATTCGTCCACCGCCATCGAGCCGTACAGGATCTCGTCCCGGCCGTCGGCATCCACATCACCCACGATGAAGTTGTGGTACCCCGATCCGGTGTACGCGGAGCTCGCGCCGTTGGGGTCGGAGTCCCAGGCCCACTCCTTCGCCAAGGCGCCGTTGCGGAAATGCCAGGCTTCGAGCTTGATGCGGTGGTAGATGCCTCGGGAGATGACGAAGCTCGGATTCACGCCGTCGAGGTAGGCCACCGACCACATGCACTTCTCGGCACGGTGACTGAGTTGTCCGTCGTCCATCCCGGACGTGCCCCATTGGGACATCGGTTCGCGATCGATGTACTTGCTCCACGCGAGTTCCTTGCCCGTCGTGCCTTCGAAGATCGAGATGTAGTCGGGCCCGTCGATCCGGTAGTAACTGGAGTTCAGCACCGCGGTGGACCGGTAGCTGACCTTCCCGTCCCCATCCCGGTCGCCGATGTTCTTGCCGGTTCCATCCGTGAAGCCGTCGGAAGTTCGGGTCGCGACTTCGGCCTTGCCATCTCCATCCAGATCGTAGACGAGGAAGTTCACCTCGACCTTGTTGATCATGTTGGGTCCGAGGTTGATGGCCCACAGGAAGGTGCCATCCATCTTGTAGGCTTCCAGGTAGTGGTAGGTGGTCACCGCCGGAGTGGCATCAACCGAAAGTCGCTTCACGACGAGCTCGTATTCCCCGTCGCCGTCCAGGTCCCCCACCGAGGCATCGTTGACCTCGTAGGCGGTGTAGTCGCCGTTGATGGCCCGGACAGGGATCTTGAAGAATTGGGCCGCCAGAGGGGCCACGGCGGCCGAACGAGCCTGTTCCACCCCGCCGATCACCGCCGCCACGCTATAGCCTTCACCCGTGCTGGCGGCGTCGGTGTAGTTCGAGACAGCCAGCGCCGAAGCGATTTTTGTTGTGCCCCGGTAGAGGTTGTATGTGGCGCTGCTTCCGTATTCCGGCGCCGTGGTGCGCCATTGGACCAGCACACCACCCGTCAGGGGGACGGCCACCAGTCCACGACCCAGGTTTTCCATCCGGTGCTGGGCGTGGGAGACCGCCGTGAGCAGCAGCACAGCCAGGAATACCAAGGCAAGGTGACGACCAGTCGATTCCATGAACTCTCCCCCCCTAGGCATCGGCGACGTGTCGGCGACCGACACATTCCACCGTACCTGTTCTAGGGTACACCCCATGTGGTCCTGCTGCTGTTCTTTCCGAAAGGAAGTGTTGTCCAGAGACAACGCGCATTCCGGGAATCGCCCGTCCAGGTTCGCCCTTTCAGGAAGGAAGCGAGGTCAGCGCAACCTCCGGCGCGATGGGGTCATGCCGATCTACACGTCAGAAATTGTCCTGCCCGACAACCGTGGGAGCGTTCTGCGAGATCGCCCGACTCGGATTCACGCCCAATCTGGACGCAGGCGCCAACGCTTGCCTTTGTGCCCTGTTCCTCCCGAACGCGAACCGGGCCTCCTCGATCAGCGGCTGAGCGTCGGCTCGAGGACGAATGTCCAGGGGTGCGGGGCGGTGATGCGGGTGCCATCCGCCCTCCAGGATCCTCCTGGTACGGGTTGGCCCGCGATCTGGCGTGGACGCACCGACGAGACGCTGGCCGATGATGTGTAGTAGATCGCTTCCAATGAGCTATTTTTCGATTCCTCGACCGTACTCGGTTTGATCCGCCAGAACAGGGTATCACGGTCCTCCATGCATGTGCAGGTGCTCGAGGTCGCCAGGCAGATGCGGTTGGGAAACCACATGCCGGGGAGGATCGGCATTTCCATTTCAGAAATGAGCGAATCGCCGCGGAAGAGGTCCCGCGTGGTGAAGGTGGCGCTCCCCGACGCGGAATCGATCCGGGTGATGCCTCCCGCGGTGTAGGTGATGGACGCTCCCAAGCCCTCCGCATTGGATTGGTGCACGATCCTGTCCCCGTCCAGCACGTAACGCTCGAAGGAATCGCCCGCCCCTGTCGTGAGCGTTCCCGCGTTCCACTCGAAGGTCTGGAGCTTGCCGGGGTACCCGTCCCGCTGGAAGAGATGGCCGTCCCTGAAGGTGTTCCGCTCGATGATGCCATTGAAATCCTTCTTCCAGATCGAATCGATCTGGATGGGACCCGGGCTGGTCTTCAGGTTGCCGATGCCGATGCTGGTCGCGAGATAGCAGCTGTTATAACCGTGCATCCCGGCCGAGGCCAAGCTCGCGGTCGCCAAAAGACAGATTCTGGTATTCAG
This sequence comes from Fibrobacteria bacterium, assembly GCA_035913415.1. GTDB lineage: Bacteria > Fibrobacterota > Fibrobacteria > UBA5070 > UBA5070 > UBA5070. The sequence goes on from JAMIIV010000131.1 coordinate 9,522, forward strand.
GGGGAGCTCCTGTGCGGCCGGGAGGACGAGATCGTCTGAAGGAAATTCCTTCGGGTGGACGGGCAAAAAACCCGCCACCGGACCAATGTACCATCCTCTCCGACAGCGATCCGTGCACATCCTGAAGGACGTTCGGCCTGTCCGAAAATCCGGACTTCGATAGACTATTTTGTCCTCGTGGGACAAGTGCTCAGGCCCACCTGACTCCCCTCGTCGCCTGAAGGAGCCCCCCCGATGCCTCGCCCCATCCTGACTGTCACCCTCCTGCTGGCGGTGATGACGACCTCGTGGTCCCTCCCCGTCAAGATCCATGAAGTCGCCACCAGCGGCAAATGCCGCACCGTACCTGAAGATGTCCGCGAAGCCTGTCGGAACCACGCCGGCGAACGCGCCCCGTTCCAGTACGCGGTGATCTCCGAGCCCGAGGATTGCGACCTGTTGCGCGATTCCACCGCGCGGGGCACCTGCCGGGCCGCATTGGCAACCGGGGCGATCAGGAGCGTCCCCTCCACCGATCTGACCAGCATTCCCCAGATCGATGCCAAGGAAGATGCCCTGGAGCGGATCGCCTTCCATACCAAGATCAGCGCCATCTTCGACGGCATCCAGATGGCCGCCACGGCCGTCGCTGTGGCGCTCGTCGTCTGGATCGCCGTCCGGGATTGATGGACAACGCGTTCCTCGGTTGGCCCGAATACTGGCGTCTGGGTCTGACGTAGCTGGGGCTGTTCGTCTGGTCCCGCAGCGGTGCCGACTCCGGATTGTAGGCGCTCCCCACTCCGGGATGGAACTCCCGAAAGGATCCCGGGAGCGGTCGGGCCTTGTCGCCGACGGCTCCAGCGGAGCTTCAGGGCACGATGGCCGCCTGCCGGAAGATCGTCACGGTGCGTCGGGTGCTGTTGCCGGCGGCATCCGTCGCCTGCAGGGTGAATCGATTCTCCCCCACCACCAGCACGACCACCCTGCTGTATCCCGTTGCACTTGGCGCGATGGCAACGCCATCAAGGGTGACGGACGTCAACGCCTGGTCGTCGGTCGCCGTCCACGCAATCGTGAACGTGAGCGAGTCGTTGGGCACCGTCACGGTGTCACGGACAGGACTGGACACCGACAGAACAGGTGCAACGCCGTCGGCGGTGCGGGTGATCACCACGGAGTCCGTGCTGACATTGCCCGAACTGTCGGAGGCGACCAGGACGATCGCATTGCGTCCCACCGCAAGGGAGACCGTCTTGCTGTACACCGACATCGAACCCGTCACCGCCACGCCGTTGATCGTCACCGAACGCAAGCCCCTTTCATCCGTCACCTTCCAGTTCAGGGTGTATGACGTGACGGCGTTCGCGACGGTTGTGTGATTGGTGCCCGTCTGGCGCACCACCACCGGAGCGATGGTGTCGCGCGCCACTGCGGCGCGGGTGATCACCAGGGTGTCCGTGCTGACGTTGCCCGAGGTGTCGGTGGCGACCAGAACAAACGAGTTGCGCCCCACGACTAGTGGGACAGTCTTGGAGTACACCGACATCGAACCCGTCACCTCCACGCCGTTGACCGTCACCGAACGCAAGGCCCGGTTGTCGGTCACCGTCCAGCCCAGGGAGTACGATGCGGTGGAGTTCGCGACGCTAGTGTCCTTGGTCCCCACATGGCGCACCACCACCGGAGGGACGGTGTCGCGCGCCGCTGCGGCGCGGGTGATCA
>JAMIIV010000132.1:0-6875 GCA_035913415.1 Fibrobacteria bacterium
GACCTCCCACACGAACACCCAAGATGTCGCTCTCGGTCGCATTCCCGCCCGATCCCGGGCCGAGGTGGTTGCCTGGTTTCAGAAGCTGAAGATGTGGGAAGACCCCGCGGCGGCATCTCCTGGCCCTTGGCGGAACAGCTACCTGTCCGTCGCCGACGACATGGAAGTCCGGTCCGGTGGCGGTAGCCCCGATGGCATCTACGGCGAAAACGGCGAACTGGGTCACACACACTCCGCAGAACGCGTCGCCAACGTCGTCACGACCGCTCGTCCCGGCATGACGCTGCGCAAGGTGTACGAGGTGGAGTACCCCATGAACGCCGCGTTGGAAAAGCCCGACGCCCAACGCGCCCTGATCGACCAACTCAATCGCGGCGTCTCGGCATTCATGTACCTGGGACACGGCGGCTACGACATCCTGGCCGACGAACGCATCCTGGACACCCGCTCCGCCCTGCTCGGGCTCACGAACGCATCCACCCCGTTCATCTTCTACGCCGGCTCCTGCACGGTTGGTCGCCACGAACTTGTCGATGCACGCGGCCTCTCCGAGGCCCTTCTGGTCAATGCCGGCAAAGGCGCTGTTGCCACCATTTCCGGAACCCGCCCCTCCTATCCCGAAAACAACGAAGACCTGGCCAGGGCCTTCTGGAAACAGGTCCTGACCCCGTGGTCCGATGGCAGAGCTCCCACACTGGGTGAAGCCTTCCAGAATGCCCAGAACAGTTTCGGCGCCGGCTCCATCGATGCCAACCGTCTGTACTCCAACTCCAGCGTCTACAACCTGCTGGGCGACCCGGCCATGGTTCCCTATCCGGGTGGCAGCCCCATCACCCTCGACAATCCCCCCGACACCCTCGCCGCACTCGACACCTACGATTTTGTCGGCGGTGCCGAATCCCAGATCCAGCTCAGCCTCAATACCCGACCCTCCCTGCAGACCGCCACCTACAGCTACGGCGGTCGGAACTACCAGCAAAGCTACCTGGCACCGGGGCGCACGCTCGTCTCCGTCAGGACACGAGCCGATGCCAACCGGTACAAGGCCCATCTGCTGACGCCTGCCCGCCTCCCGCAAGGCGACACGGCCATCGTGAATCTGTATTCCTGGAATCCCTCCACTCTCAAGGACGGAACCACCCTCGATTCCCAAGTCGTCCTCTTCGGGATCGGCGACAATCCCCCCGACGACCGTGTCGGCCCCCGCATCCGCATCCTTCCCTGCGACTCCTCGTGGACGGCCGGACAACCGTTTGGAAAGGTCGCAGAAATACCCGTGCCGTTCTGCCTCAACATCGCGTTCGAGGATTCCTCGGGCATCAGCGGCTCGGACGCCCCTGACGATGGCATCATTCTCTCGGTGCCCGGAACCCTGCCCGCCTGGCATCCCACGCAGATCGGCGAAGGCGCCGACTTCACGCAAGCCTGGACCCGACTCAGCCTGGATGCCGAGACCTTCAAGCCAGGCAAGTCGTACACCCTGAATGTCTTCGCTCGCGACCTCATGGGGAATGCCTCGACGTCCAGCATCGAGCTCCGCACGCGAGCGGCCGGCGAAATCGACCTCTACGAGGTCTTCAACCGCCCCAATCCCGCCAAAGGAAGCGCCACCACCTTCTACTTCAAGCTCCTGGCGGATGCAGACTCCAACGGCACCATCCCGCAAACCGTGCAGGCCTCGATCCGCATCCATACCCTTTCAGGGAAACTGGTCCGCATCCTGCAGACCGACCTGACCGACGTCGGCCACCCCAGGCCGCGCGCCGTCTGGGATCTGCAGGACGCGTTCCGCAACGATGTTGCCAACGGTCTGTACCCGTACAGCGTCTTGCTGCGCGTTCGCGACCCGAACACCCGCAACTGGCGCCAGACGGAAAAACGGGGAATCATCGCGGTTTCGCGGTAATCAACACGTCCCACGACCCGTGAAGATCCACCGGACCGGGGTGGGTCACGGGTGGGTCTGGAGGGGCGTCCTTCCGGAGAGCAAACGATCCGCTCGCCCTGAGGAGCGCCGAAGGCGCGTCTCTAAGGGCGAGCGGAGAGGTGACTCCCCGCAGCGTTGTGAATACCGCCCCCCGAGCGGCCTTCCCAGCGCATTCAGAGGGTGCGAAAGACCCCGATGACTTTGCCCAGGATCCGGAAATCCGGACTGGCGGAGGTGACCCAGATCGGCGAGTACGACGCATTGCGCGGCTGGAGCCGGACCTTGTCGCCTTCCGGGAAGAAATCCTTGACGGTGGCGTCATCCCCGACGAGCGCAACCACGGTTTCGCCGCGTGTGGCCGTGGACTGGGGCTGGGCAAACACGATGTCGCCATCCAGGATGCCGGCTTCCTGCATGGAATCGCCGCGCACTTTCAGCGCGAACGCCTGCCGGGTGGGCAGCAGGGAGCGGGGCACGACCATGGTCTCTTCGGCGTGTTCCAAAGCGAGGATGGGTGAACCCGCGGCGACGCGCCCAAGGAGGGGGATTCGGAGGAAGTCATCGGGGTGTCCCATGGCCCGCACCGCGTCCGAAGGAGATTCCGCGGCTTCGAGGTGGTCGGGGGATTCGATGACGCTCAGGCCGCGCGATAACCGCGGGGACCTCTTGAGCTGCCCTTTCTTTTCGAGGGCATCCAGGATGACACGCACTCCGTTGGTGGAGCGGATGTCGAAATTGTCCCCGATTTCCCGGACCGTGGGAGGGCGATGATTTTCGCGCACGCGGTCGCGGATGAAATCCAGGACTTCACGCTGGCGGTCTGTGAGGGGACGGAAGGATGTTTCTGGCTGGCTGGGGGAGTCCATGCTCATGAATATACTGCCCATTTGGGCATTGGTGCCAAATGTTTCCTGCTCGAATGTGCGTGCGTGGACTTTCCTTGTCTAAAAATGCCGTTTCGACGCGGAAGCTTTCTACGTTTCTTGGCATGGTATGGCTCCAGCTTGTCCTGGTGGCCGCGTTCGTGTCGTTCGCAGCCCTCCTGTCCCTCGCCGCCTGGCGAGCGACCGACTTGGCTGCTCGTGCAGACCGAATCTTCCCCTCTTTGGAACAGGGTAAGCCTCACGCATGACGACCACGCCCGACTCCCTTCTCCCCATCCTGCTGCGAAGCCCGGTCCACGTGGACGTATTCGGCTTCTGTCTGCGCAATCCCGGTCTGCGAGCCCGCGTCGAACATTTCGCGCGAAGTCTTGGCCGGAATCTGTCCGATGTGGAAGAAGCCATCGACGACCTCGAACGGGAAGGCTGGCTCAAGCGCCACGTCCAACCCGCCGGCGACTCCGTGGAATTCCTGCTTCCCCTGGATGCAGGCTCCGACGCCTCCGACCGTCTGGAACCCTACCTCGCTCTTTTGCGCTCGGCGTCCCGATCCGGGAAATGAGCCTCCACGTATTCCGAAGCCGCGGCTCCGGGAAACCCAGGTAGTCCTCCATGACATTTGTTCTCCTCCTCCTCCAGGCCGCCACGCTCGGTCTGGTCGTGTATGTCCTTGTTCAGTTGCAGACCCTCTTCCGCGAGGTCCGCACGCCGGTCGTCCGCCAGAAGGGCCAGCTCCCCGCCGACTTCCGCGACCGCCTCCGCACCATGCCCCGTCCCAACGGCGAGGCTCCCAAGCCCAGCGCCGAGGCCCCCACCGACACCCGCGGTGACCGTCCTCGCGACGACCGCGGCCCCCGCGAAGGCCGCGACCGTGACCGCAATCGCGACGACCGCGGACCCCGCGAAGGCCGCGACCGTGACCGCAACCGCGACGACCGCGGACCTCGCGAAGGTCGCGATCGTGACCGCAACCGCGACGACCGCGGACCCCGCGAAGGCCGCGACCGTGACCGCAACCGCGACGACCGCGGACCCCGTCCTCCGCGCACCGAGAACGCTCCCGTTGCCGAATCCGCTTCGGAATCCAACGTCGCCGATTCCGCTCCCGTGTCGGCCCCCAGCTCCGCACCTGTTGCAGCCCCCGCAGTGGCCGCAGCGCCCTCGTTCGGCGGTCGCCGTCCCTTGGGTCCTGTGAGCTCTTCGGCCGGTTCCGCCGCCGTCGACTCCTCCTCGTCGTCCTCCGACGCCCTGGCCCCTTCCAGCATGGCCCAGCCGGTCGCCGAGAACCCCATCCGCCACGGTCGCCGCGCCCTTCCCAAGGCCAAGCCCCGCTTCGACGACGAGCCCGACACCGAGACCCCCGCGGCCTGATCGGCCCCAGGTCACCTCTCGAAAACGAATCAGGCCTCCGGAGATCCTCCGGAGGCCTTTTTATTTGCCTGCCCGGCCGAAGCCAAAACGGCTCGACCTGGGTGGTGGGAAGGTCCTGCCCGGCATCAGGAGAGAGTGGGTGGTCTCCAGCGGGGGTTCTTCGACGACATGTCGATGGCGTAGAAGTCGCGACGGGGAGAGCTCTCGGGCAGCCCGAAGTATCCCATCAGGAAGCGGGCGATCCACTTCTCGATCTTGATGACCACCATCTTCTTGCGCAGACGCCCTTGGGTGTCGCGGTTGAGAATCGTGGGCAAGGTGTTGGTCGTGAGAATTTCGTCGATGGCATGGCTGGCCATGTTCTCGCGTCCTTCTTCACTGGAGTAGAAATGGCTCACGCCGAACAGCACGCGTCGGGGACGGGCCTGGCGAAGCACCGAGCAGCAGTTGACGATGGTGGAGCCCGTGCGGACCATGTCGTCGAACACGACCACGTCCTTGCCCTCGAGACCTTCAAGGGTGACGGGGGAATCGTCGGCCACCTTGATCTCGACCTTGCGCTCGCCGGAGCGTTCCTTGGTCATGATGCACACACCGGCATTCTTCAGGCCCAAGCCTTCGTGCATGCGGGTCACGAACTCGACCGCGCCCTTGTCGGGAGCGCACAACACCAGGTTGCGCCCTTCCTGGGAAGCATCGACGAAATCGGACGACTTGAGGTAGTCGACGTACAGTTCCATGGGCAGCAAGTTGTGGAAATCACCGCCGAACGTGGTGTGGAAAAGATCCTGCACCGAACGACTGTGGTTGTGCACCGTCACCACGGCATCGACTCCGGCGGTCTTCAGGAGCTGCGCGTACAGGAGGGAGCTGAACGGCTGGCCGTCGAACTTCTTGAAATCCTTGAGGTCGCGTGGGTGGGCGGTCCGACCGTGGTCGGGGCGGGGCCCGCGATCCTGGGCGGAGTAGAACAGGTCCGGTTCGACCAGCACCACCTTCTCGGCCCCGTTGTCCTTGGCCGAGCGAGCGATGAGGAAGTTGCGCATGGCCAGGGACTGGCGCCCGTGGCGGTCGGAGTTGGCCGAGACGATCACCACGGTGGCCCCGTCGAGTTTCTCGCCGATGCGGGAGAGGTCCTGCTCGTCGGAGATGAATCGCGGACAGAATTCGCCATTGGCGAAGTTCTTGAGCGAGATGAGATCGGAAATGTCGGCCAACTGCCCGAAGGAGTGTCCGACATCGATCGCAAATGGGTCTTCCGAGACGTTGCCGACAACGATGACGCGTTTCATATGGGCGCCAAAGGTAGCACCCCCCGCACCCGCCGGAGCCCCTCGATCTACTTCGCCACGCGCTTGCGTCGCGGCGTGCTCGCCCTCGCCCAGGGTAGCTCGCGGATCCACGCGGGCAACTCGGCATCGGGGGGGAGGGTCAAGCACATCTGCACCAATGTCGGCTCCTTGGGAACCCTGCGGATGGGAGTCCTGACGGGCTCGTGCGCTTCCAATTCTCCTGCCGACAGCATCTCCACCAGACTCATTCCCAACCCCGCCGCGATGCGATCCAGGGTCGAGACCCGCGGATCGATCAGGCCTCGCATCAAGCGCGAAAGGGTCGATTTGGGGAGGCCGATCGCGTGGGCGAATTCCTCGTGGCTGCGATACCCCTGCCGCCGGATGCAGAAGTCGATCCTGCGTCCGATCGCGGCGACCATTTCGGGGCTGTACTTCGGAGCCAGAGACCCTCCTCGTCGGCGCACCACCGACATCCCGCCGCGGCATGCGCGACGAGCGCCAATGGTAAGGTCGGACCGCTGGAGGCTCGTTCCATACAAGCGCGCAAAAGATCTCAATACGTTCCATATATGGAACACACCGGAGGATCAGGACGCATCACCCTCGTAGAAGGAGTCGAGAGTGGCCGCATGCTTCTCCAGGACCTTGTCGCGTCGGACCTTGAGTGTGGGGGTCAACTCTCCACTCTCGATGGAAAAGGGCTTGACGATGCTCAGCCGCCGGACCCGGGACCAATTGTCCAGGGTCTTGTTGATGCGATCGACATGGCGGAAGACACTGGACAGGAACGGGCCCTGGAGGAACTCCTGTTCGCTGCCGCGAAACCCCACTTCCCGGATACGCCGCCGAATCGCCGCCATGTCCGGAGTCACAAGCGCGGAAACGAACTTCCGCCCGTCGGCACACACCACCGCGTGTTCGATGCCTTTGTGGCTGGCAAGGCGATCCTCGATGGGCCCCGGAACGACGTATTTCCCGGCGGCCGTCTTGCACATGTCCTTCTTGCGCCCCGTCAGGAACAGGTATCCCTCGGCATCCAGGTGTCCAAGGTCTCCCGTGTGCAACCACCCTTCGGCATCCTTCACCAGGGCCGTCTCGTCCGGGCGATTGCGATACCCTTTCATGATCTGATGCGAATGCACCAGGACCTCGCCGTCGTCGGCAATCCGGATCTGCACACCGGGAAACGCCGGCCCCACCGAACCCGGACGCGTATGTCCCGGGTAGTTGGCGGCCACCACCGGGGAGTGCTCGGTCAGCCCGTACCCTTGGTACACGGGAATCTCGAAGGAACGGAAAGTCCTCTCGGTGCGAGCCCCCAACGCGGCGCCTCCCGAAACGACCAGGCGCAATCGCCCCCCCAACAGCGCGCGAACGTGACGGTACACCAGCACCCCGAAC
>JAMIIV010000133.1:0-3031 GCA_035913415.1 Fibrobacteria bacterium
GATGGGTCTCGACAAGCTCGACCACCGGGGAGAAGGCTCGACCACCGATCTCGAGACGCTCGAGCGCCGAGATTGCAACGAAAAACGCCGGGTCCCGGGGTGGGGACTCGGCGTCTGATTAGACGGATTCCGTCAGGCGGCTGAGGATCAGGCCAGGGCGGCGTTGACGGCGGCCTGGACGAGTTTTCCGTCGGCCTTGCCCTTGACCTTGGGCATGAGGGCGCCCATGACCTTGCCCATGTCCTTCTTCGAAGTTGCGCCCACCTCGGCGATGGTCTCACCGACCACGGTCCGGATCTCGTCTTCGGTCATCTGGGCGGGCTGGTAGGCCCTGATCCAGGCGACTTGGGCGATCTCGACAGCGGCGAGTTCGTCGCGTCCGGCGGTCTTGAACTGCTCGGCGGAATCCTCGCGCTGCTTGATCGCGCGGGCCACGGCGGTCAGGACGTCTTCGTCGGAGGGATCGCGACGACCTGCATCGATGGCGATTTTCTTGATGTCGCTGGAGAGCGTGCGGAGGGCCAGGAGCTTGTCCTGATCCCGCGCCTTCATCGCCTCCTTGATGTCCTCCTGGAGCTTCAGGAAGACGGACATCTCAACGACCCCGGTTGCGGGCGGCGTTTTCCTTGACGGCCTTGCGACGGGCGGCGTTCTCCTGGCGCTTGCGGGCCTCGGAGGGCTTCTCGTAGTACTGACCCTTCTTGACGTCGGAAATGATTCCGGTCTTCTCGCAGGTCTTGGTGAAACGGCGCAAGGCCTTCTCGAAGGATTCGTTGGTGCGAACGACAACGCCGGTCATGGATGTCCTTTGGAGGAAAATCGTGAGAGGGGGGAAATATGCATACGCATGGGGGAAAGCGGAAGAGCCTTGTTTCACGATGCCCCAGATTGATGCTTGCCTCCTCGATGGCCCGAGTGATAGCATCGTACCCGAGCCAACCGCTCCCCGCCCCCAATTCTCCAGCAGCCCGCCGCGCCGGAAATGCCCAGATGACCAAGACGATTCTCCTTGCCGACGACTCGACCACTTCCCGCCTGATCGTCGGCCAATGCCTGCAATCGGCCGGGTACGAGGTCCTGGAGGCCCGCGACGGGAACGAGGCTCTCGATCTTCTCGATGGCCGGCCCATCCACCTGCTGGTCTCCGACCTCGTGATGCCCAAACTCGACGGGCTCGGACTCGCCCGGGCCACCCGCGACCTGACTCCCTACCGGTTCACCCCCATTCTCATGCTGACCTCGGTGACCCGCGAAGACCTCAAATCCCAGGGGCGAGCGCTGGGAATTCGCGCCTGGCTCGCCAAGCCGGTGCAGGCTGCGGAACTGCTCGACGCCGTCGCCCGCCTGCTCGGAACCTGAGGAGCCAACGCCATGCGCATCTCCGTCGCCATGCAGAAAAACACGCTTCGGGTGCGACTGGGGGAATCCCTGGACATCGCGTCGGCCGCCGACGCCCGCAGTCGCCTTCTGCAGGTCTCGCAGTCTTCGGACAACCTGGAACTCGACCTTTCCAGCCTCTCCGACATCGACACCGCCGGCATCCAGATCCTCCTGGCTCTCCGTCGGGAGCGAACACGCAAAGGGGTACGCACCCGGATGGTGCACCCCTCGCAAGCCGTGCTGGACGCCTTCACTCTGATCGGACTGCACCACATCTTCGACGAAGCCGTCGTTGTGTCCCGGGAGGCGGCCGCATGATGGACCTCGACTCGCTGCGCATCTCCCTGGTCCAGGAATCCCGCGAACTCCTGGGGGAAATGGAATCGGCCTTGCTCGCGATGGAGCGCGAAGGGCCTTCGGAGGAACGCATCCATGCCGTGTTCCGCGCCGCGCACACCATCAAGGGGTCCGTCGGGCTGTTCGGCCTGGAACACATCGTGAAGTTCACCCACGCCCTCGAAACGGTCCTCGACGAGGCTCGGTCCGGTAGCCTGGCCTGCGATGGGAACATGATTTCCATCCTGATCTCGTGCGGCGACCACCTCCAGACCCTGATCACGGGGATCGAGACCAAGGCCGAGCCCGAAACCCTGCAACCCGAATTGCAACGGCACCTTCTGGAACAACTGGCGAGCCTGGCAACGCATCCTGCCGCGGGCGGCGCGGTCGCCGTGGTGGCACCGGCCGAGCCGTCGGAATCCATCGTCGAGGTGCTGGAGGGGCGTTCGGGGGATGCGGTGGACTCCGATGCCTGGCACATTTCCCTGCGCCCCGCAAAGGGGCTGCTGCGCGACGGTGTCGACCCGCTGTCTCTTTTGCGGTACTTGTCGGGCATGGGCCGGATCGCCCATGTGGAAGTCATCACCGACATCCTCCCCGACCTCTCCGACCTGGATCCCACCGCGGCCTACCTGGGGCTCGAAATCCGTTTCGAGACCGAAGCCGACCGGCAGCGCATCCTGGATGCGTTCGAATTCGTCTCGGAGGGATCCGCGCTGCGCCTGATCCCGCCGCATGCGCGGATCGAAGCGTACCTGCAACTGCTCGAAGCCCTTCCCGAAAGCAACGCCCGCCTGGGCGAGCTCCTCGTGGCCTGTCGCGCCGTGACTCCGGGCGAGCTGGAGAACGCGTTGCGGCTGCAGACCCAGGCAGGCCCTGCCCATCCGGCCCTGGGTCGGATCCTGGTCAGCGAGCAGATCGTCCCACCCAACGTGGTGGCGGCGGCCCTGGAGAAACAGCACAAGCGGAAAGCTCCGGATTCCGCCGCCCGCGACACCCGCATCATCAAGGTCGAGGCCGAAAAACTCGACCGACTCATCGACCTGGTCGGGGAGTTCGTGATCGCCAACGCCTCGGCCCGTTTGGCCGCCCGCTCGGAGGGGGCGCGGGCCAGCGAAGAAGCCATCGCCAACCTCGCCCATCTGGTGGAGAGCATCCGCGATTCTTCCCTGGGACTGCGCATGGTCCCGGTGGGCGAGGTCTTCAACCGCTTCCCCCGGGTGATCCGCGATCTGTCCAAGGAGCTGGGCAAGGAGGTCGCCGTCGAGATCACGGGCGCCGAGACCGAACTCGACAAGTCCATGATCGACAA
>JAMIIV010000134.1:0-16350 GCA_035913415.1 Fibrobacteria bacterium
GAGACCGGCGCGGTGGGTCTCGACAGGCTCGACCACCGGGCAACTAGCCGCACCCTCCGCCCGGACGTGTGGTCGCGACCGGGACCGAACGGTGTCGGGATAGTATGTTCCCAAGTCCAATGGCGTCAGATGCTGTCGCCATTGCGGAGGATGCATGATCGTCGATACCCGTTCCCTTGTATTGTTTGCGGGCCTTTGCGCGGGCCTTTGCCAGGCCGCACCCATCTCGGTGGACCTGGTCGTACGCGATACCGTTCTGTCCAACGGTCTTCGGGTGCTGGTCCACGAGGACCACGATGTCCCCACCGTGAGCTGCCGCCTGTTCTACGCGACAGGATCCGTCCACGAGCATCCGGGCGGCACCGGTGTGGCCCACATGCTGGAGCACATGCTCTTCAAGGGAACCCGCAAGGTGGGAACCCTCGATTCCACGGCCGACGCCAGGTTCCTGCCCCGGCTCGACTCCCTCGACGACCTCCGACGCATCGCGCGCGAACGGGGCGACACGGCGCGGGTTTCGGACCTGCGAAAGGCCATGGACAGCCTCTCGGGGGAGTACCGCAAGACCTTCGTGAAGGAAGAGCTCTGGCAGTCCTACCAGGCCGCCGGAGGCACAGGCTTGAATGCCTTCACCACCGACCTCGGTACCGCGTATTTCGTGACGCTGCCGCGCAATCGCGTCGAGATGTACTTCTGGCTGGAAGCCGACCGCATGACCAACGGGGTGATGCGCGACTTCCACGCCGAGCGCGACGTGGTCCGCGAGGAGCGGCGCATGCGCTACGAGAACCGTCCCGAAGGGCGGTACTTCGAGAGTCTGGAGCACATGTTCTGGGGCGCGCATCCCTACGGCAATCCCACCATCGGGTGGCCTACTGACATCGAGAACTACACGCGTGCCCAGATCGAGGAGCACTACCGCACCTACTACGGACCGCGCAACGCCGTGCTCGTGCTGGCGGGGGACATCAAGGCCGATTCGGCTTTCGCCTTGGCGGCCCGCTACTTCGGACCGATCTCCAAAGGGGCGGCGTTCCCGCAGGTGCGAAGCCGCGATCCCGAGCCGGTGGGGCAGAAGCGGTTCCTCGATGTGCAGGACAATGCCCGTCCACGCATCGACCTGATGTTTCCCACCCCGGGGATCGAACATGCGGACGCCGCGGCCTTCGAAATCCTCGAAGGCGTGCTCAATGGGGCCGCCGGGCGACTGGAGCCCCTGTTCGTCGATTCCCTGCGCTTGGCCACGCAGGCGGGGGGGGGCAACGACGTACGCCCGGGTGCCAGCCAATTCCATATCGGGCTGACTCCCGCTCCCGGCGCTGATCCGCATCGCTTGGAGCGACTGCTGTGGCAGCAGGTCGCGGTCCTGCGCGACAGCCTCATTTCGGACCGGGAACTCGAACGTGTCAAGAATCGGGTGGTGGCAGTCCGCATCGCCAAGATGCGCGACATGGAGACCCTCGCCACCGATCTCGGATTCATGGCCCTCTACGGTGATTGGAAACTGATCCGCACCTTCCCCGAGTCGGTGATGCGCGTACGTCCCGAAGACGTCCGCGCCGCGGCGCGCCGTTGGCTCCGCCCCGAACGGGCCACGGTGGGCTGGCTCCTGCCTCGCTCCCATTCCGCGGCCACGAGCTCGGGCGCGATTCTCACCTCCGGACAGGAATGACGCGATGACTCGGACACTCCTTCTTGCCTCCGCTCTCGCCCTTGGTTCTTGCACGGCGCTGAAGCCCATTCCTACGCCCCCTGTCGCAGGCCTTCCGACCCGTGGCCCCGCTATCCCTGCTCGCTGGCAGGACATTCCCGTCGCCCCCCTGACCTGGAATGCGCCGCTGATCTCGCAGTTCGCGGACACCTTGCGTCCCGGTGTGGTGGTGTTCTGGGTTCCCGACACCTCCCTTCCCCTGGCCAGCATCCAGTGGCTTTGGCCCGAAGGCACGCTGGCCTTGGACAGCCGTCGCCAGTTGGCTGCCGGCCTGCTGGGCGAAATGCTGCGACGCGGTGGTGCCGGCGGGCTCACGGGGGCGCAGGTCGACGACGCCCTCGAATTCATGGCGGCCCAGGCGTCCTTGGATGTCGGGTTGGTGCGCACCACGGGTTCGGTGTCTGGTTTCTCCCGCGACCTCCCGACGCTGGTGAACCTGCTCACGACCATGATCGTAGAGCCCCGCCTGGAATCCGAGCGCCTCGAGGTGATCAAGGCCGAGGCCCTGCAGAACCTGGAGCACCGCTTCGACACCCCTGCCCAGACCGTACGACTGGCGTGGGATCGCATCGCCAATGGCCGCGGTCCCTGGACCGAATTGACGGATTCCGTCGAACTGGCCTCCGTGGGGCACAACGACCTGCGCGAGGCCCTGCGCGGACGGTTCGGCACGTCGAAGGTCTGGATCACCGTGGCGGGACGCTACGATCGCGCCGAGGTCCGTGACCTGCTGGCTGGCCAGATGGAGCGCTTGGCATCGGGGCCTTCCCGCAGCACCCCGGTCGGCCGCCTGGACAGCGTTCCCCGCTTGGCTCCGATGGCACCTCCGGGCGTGTATGTGTACGACATTCCCGCCACCCAGGTGCAGATCCGGCTGGGAGGGCGTTTCGTGAAACGCGACCATCCCGACTATTACCCCCTGATGCTGGCCTCGCACGTGCTGGGCGGCAGTGGCTTCGGCAGCCGCCTAGTGGAACGCGTGCGTTCCGACGAGGGACTGGCCTACAACGTTTCCAGTTGGGCGGGTTCGGACTACGACCGCGAGTCGAACTGGGGTGTGCAGTTGCAGACCAAGAACGCCAGCGCCGGTCGAGCCCTGCTGATCATCGATCGCGAGATCCGGAGACTTGCCGATTCGGGTTTCCGCGCCGGGGAGTTGGAGCAAGCCCGCAAGGGATTGTCCGCCTCGGTTCCCTCGCTGTTCGACACCCCCGAGAATACGGCCGATCTGCTCCTGCAGTCGGCCGCCTGGGGACGGCGCGACGACCACTTCCGTCTCTATCGCCGTGCCCTGGACAGCATTCCCGACAGCACCGTGCTGCGCGCCTTTCGCACCTGGTTCCGTCCGGAAAGTGTCCGTGTCGTGATCAGCGGCCCCCTCGATTCACTGAAGGCTCCATACGCCGATGGCTCCCCGGCGCTGGGGCACTGGGGCCTGGTTCACCGGCTCACCGCACCCGATCTGCTGCGCCGCACGGCTTTGCCTTTCGAGAGGCCCTGAGTCCGGCCGCTCGATTGGCAGGAGTTTGACCGCCCGACCAAACGGCCGTAAACCATCCTGCTCCCTGGTCGCACGAATCGTGCGGCGGTCGAACAGCAAACCGACGGGTGAGTACCTTTTCATCCTTCGTCTTCCAGCACACCGGACGGGAAGCGCCGTCCGGTTTCGAACCCCACAGGAGCATCGTCCATGCGTCGCATCGTCATCACCGGACTCGGCACCGTCAATCCCCTCGGCCACGATGTCGCCTCCACCTGGGACGCCCTGGCCAAAGGCACCAACGGTGTCGCTCCGGTCACCCGCTTCGATGCCTCGACCTACGCCACGCGCGTGGCCGGTGAAGTGAAGGGGTTCGACGATCTGAGCTCCTTCAAGGACCCGAAGATGGCCTCGCGCCTGGATCGTTACCAGATCCTGGGGCACCATGCGGCGGCCCAGGCCCTGGCCGACAGCGGCGTGGATGTCGAGAAGGTCGCCGAGCGTTTTGGCTGCATTTTGGGTACCGGCATCGGCGCGATGGCCACCATCACCGAGCAGCAGCGGTTGCTGGATGCACGCGGCCACAAACGCGTCACGCCGTTCCTGATCCCGGCCATCATCCCGAACATGCTCTCGGGCTACTTCAGCATCGAATACGGGCTCAAGGGCCCCAACATGTCCATCGTGACAGCCTGTGCCACGGCCAACCACGCCATCGGCGAGGCTTCCGAGATCATCCGCCGCGGCGACGCCGACCTCATGATCGCCGGCGGTTCGGAAGCCGCCATCGCCGAGCTGACCTTCGCGGGTTTCTGCAACATGAAGGCCATGAGCACGCGCAACGACGAAACCGCCTCGCGCCCTTTCGACGCCGGTCGCGACGGCTTCGTGATGGGTGAAGGTGGTGCTGTGGTGGTCCTGGAAGAACTCGAGCACGCCAAGGCCCGCGGCGCCCGCATCTACGGTGAACTCGCCGGATTCGGCCAGTCGGCCGACGCCCACCACCTCACCGCTCCGCATCCGGAAGGGGAGGGTGGTTTCCGCGCCATGACCATGGCCTTGGCCAAGGCTGGCATGAACCCCGACCAGATCCAGCTCGTGAACGCACACGGCACCTCCACCCCGCTGGGCGACAAGGGCGAGACCGGCGCCATCAAGCGTTGTTTCGGTGCCCACGCCTCCAAGCTGATGGTGCACTCCACCAAGTCGCTGCTGGGTCACCTGCTGGGCGCGGCCGGCTCCATCGAGCTGATCGCCTCGCTGATGGCCATCGAGCAGGGCATTGTCCATCCCACGCTCAACCAGTTCGAGCGCGACGCCGATTGCGACCTGGACTACGTTCCCAACAAGGCGCGCGAAGCCCGGGTCGATGCCGTGCTCTCCAACTCCTTCGGCTTCGGCGGCCACAACGCGACCCTCGTCGTCCGGCGGTTCGTCGAGTGATGACCCACGTCCCCGCGCCCCCTCCAAGACGGTTTCTGTCCGGGCTGGCCGCAGCCGCCCTGGTCGTGCTCCTGGGGCACGGCCTGGCCACTGCCAAACCCGACCCGGACCAACCATCCCCCCAGCGCGCCGTCTGCGCGTTGCTGAAGGGCTGCAACCTCGCCTACGAGACCAGCACCTGCACCGAGGCGCTCTCGGAGACGCCCAAGGGCATGACGTACGATTCTGCCTGGTGTGGCTGGGTGCGGAGTTTCGAGAAGCGCGGCATCGTGCCTGAAGGGCGCGTGCCCTACGAGATGTACCGGTACATGGGGTCCAAGTACCACATCACCTACCGGGTTGCCGACACCATCTCGATCCCCTTCGCGGCCCTGGACCATCTGTTCCAGAACGTGCCCATGACCGCGAAATTGATCAACCAGTACCGTGCGTCGAACTACTCGGCCGAGTATCCCAAACCCACCGATTCGACCATGTTCAAGGCTAGCAACGGAACCAACCTGACCGGGCAGGCCTGGCAGGTCTGGATCCGCGACGACCACCGCGAGCGCATCTACTACGGCATTGGGCGCGCCAAGATCCTCTCGTGGGCGCTCAAAGGCAACGTGATCATCGAGATGAAGGCGTGGCCCTCGGCCACGGACCCGCGGCGGAGTGTCTACAGTTTGCGCTTCACAATGTTCCCCGTCAGCGGCCTGATCAATTCCATCATGAACATGGGCATCTTCCGCTCCGTGGCCCTGGGGAAGATCGAAGACATCCTCACGGACATTCGCCTGGCCTCCGAGGCGTACGCCGCCAAGGAAGCTCCCAAGGCGAAGGTGGTCTTCACCCCGCTGGAGACCAAGGCGCTGGAGCGGTTTGAAGTGCTGTACCGCGAGGGGATGAAACCCTAGCCTAACCCGGGTGATGCCCAGTGACTTCGCTTGTCTGGTGGCCGACCCATTCCGGTGGTCGAGCCTGTCGAGACCAACGCGGTGGGTCTCGACAAGCTTGACCACCGGGACGGTTGGATCAGCGAATGCCCCAGCTCGACTGCTCATGCGTCCTCTGTGAATCAGGCAGAGGCGCGCCCGGATTTGATGCGCTGCAGGTGGCAGAAAGCCCCTTCCCCGGTCTTGTTCGGATTCACCAGGAATCGCGGCTCAGTATTCGTCGGGGATGCGACGGCGCCAGGCCATGCAGCGCAGGCGGCGCATGTGGCCGGCCCAGCAGGCGCCCAGAAGCAGCACCAAGGCGGTCAGGTAGGCCCAGAGCATGAAGGCGATGGCCGCCGCCAGGGGGCCGTTGATCACAGTGAAATTGCCGCGCGACTGGATGGACCAGAGGAACCCGGTCTTGAGGAATTCCACGAACACGGTGACGATGAAGGCGGGCACCAGGCAGTTGCGCAAACCCGGCCTGCGCGTGGGCAAAAACTGCAGCACCAGAACGATGGCCGACCACGTCATGATTTGTCCAACAAAGAGCGTGACCATCTGCAGGGCCATGCCCGCGGGACGCAGCAGCCAGGTGGCGATGGTTCCCGCCAACGGTCCAAAACGTCCGATGGCGTGCGAGACCTGAGCCAGATCGATGTGCCCGATCAAGGTGAGGATGGTCGAGAGGCCGATGAGAAGCAATAGGCCGAAGCTCGCGCCCACGACCGCCAGCAAGCTGGCCCAGTGCAGAAGCAGCCCCGAGGCACGGACGCGGTTTCCCATCATCTGGTCTAAAGCGGTGCGCAAGGCGGAGAAGAGTCCCATGGAAGACCAGGCCAGGCCCAGGATCGAGAACAGTCCGAGCGTTCCCGAAGTGCGTTGGAGGACGGGAAGGGCGCTGAGCAGGATTTCTCGTCCGGTGGGCAGGTAGCTTCCCAGCCACTCGACGGCCTGAACGGACAGGTTCGGATCGGAGAGGATGCGGGTGGAGACGACCACGACCAGCAGCAGGAACGGGAAGATGGAGAGGATGGTGTAGTACGAGATTCCGGCGGCCAAGGCGAAGGCGCCCAGGTTCCCCATGTCGGGGAGGGTGCGCACGAAGGCCTGCGGTACGATCAACAGGGCGTTGCGGAACCGGAGTCGTTCCTGGTCGAGTCGGGCGGCTTCGGAGGGAGTCACAGGACCAAGTTTAACTCCTGGCAAGAGGGGGCTTGCGCACAGGGGGGCGACGATGGGAGAATGCACAAGGAACGCATCCTTCCTGGAGACACCATGACCCGATGTCGTCATCTGGCCCCCTGGGCCTGGACCCTAGTATTGACTCTCACCTTCCTCGCAGGGTGCAACCTCTTCAATCCACAGGGATCCTCGTCCTCCGGAGACGGCGATCCCGACGCCCTCATCAGCGAGGGTGAAGAGGCCATGCGCAATCGCGACTTCCAGACCGCGTGGAACATCTATTCGCAGGTTCTGGCCCAGGACTCGTCCCGTTCGTTGGCGTGGCACGGATTGGCGAAGGCCCGCGTGGGGCTCGACGCCTTGCCCATCACCGAACTGATTCGCAAGTCCGAAGAACTGGGAAGCGTGGAGAGCGGCGACAGCATCCCCTTCATGAACGAGTCGGATTCCGTCAAGAATCGCTTCTACAAGCCTCTCCTGCGGCTGCAAGGAATCATCCAGAAGTTCCAGCGTCTGGACAGCCTGGGGCGCCTCGATGGCGTCTGGCCCTCGTCCCGTCTGGACACCGACCTGCTGATCGCGGCCAACCTCGGCCTGCTGTTCAAGCTTTCGGACCTCAATCGCGACACCATCATCGACTCGCGCGACAACCTCCTGAAGGGCGCCTTCGACTCCCTGGGTTCGGGTGGCATCCAGCCGGGCGCCATTTCCGCGGATTCGTTCCTGGTCGGCTCCGATGGCAAGGTCGACACCACGGGAGCGGTGGACGAGCAGAAGGTCGCGGACTTCAACAACTTCCTGGAAGGGATGGACCAGGATCTCGCCAACAACAAAGCTCTGATCGAAAAGCTCCTGCCCCCTGATCCCCCGAAATCGGGATCGGATACCTCGTCGACCCCTCGTGATACCGCTTCAACCAGTTCCAAGACGGAAACGACCGAACAGATCTCGAAGTTCCTGGAAGAAACCGGCGCCTCGGTCAGTTTCTGGAAGATGAACGACTCCCTCGACAACGACGGCGACGGTTGTATTGACGAAGAGGTCTGGGGAGACAAGAAGGACAACGACGGCGATGGCCTCACCGACGAAGACTCCCGCATCGGATATGTCATTCCCGATTCCCTCCGCGTCCCGGGAATGCCTTTCGCCCGTGGAATGGAGGACGGCATCCGGCACGACGCCTGGAACTTCGGCGACCGGGACAGCATCATCGCGGCCAGCGGTGTCGACGACGAAGCTCGAGGTTTCTGGTACTATGCAGCAGACTCCACACGGTCGCGGTATTGGGAAAGCATCACGTGGAAGGACCCGACAGCAGATTCTGTCCACGCACGGGTGGTATTGGCCAATCCGGACAAGACTCCGGACGAAAACCTCTACAAGACCAGGCTGATCATCCGGGAACAAGTGCGGGCGCTGCCGCCGCGGCAACGGTTGGTGGTGGGGGCGGCGCGCATTGGCGGTTGCTGGTCCCGCATTCTCGGAGGGAACCCCTGATGCGCACGTTGCTTCTCCTCGCACTTGTAACCGCCGCCGCGTCGCAAGCGGCGTTGGGACCGAAATTGCGCTCCTACCGCTCCCTGGCCATCGGTGGGGCGGGGGTGGCCATCGTGGATGATCGCGACGCGGTGCACCTGAATCCCGCCGGCCTCACCCAGATCGGAGCGAAGGGCACTTTCGTGCCCCTGGATACCCTCGGGTACTGGCGCGAGAGGCTCGAACTGCAGTGGGATCCGGTCGGCCTGGATCTGCCTGCCGGGACCCTCTTGGATCTGTACGACTATCAGACCAAATACAAGGGATATTACGCCAACAAGGACACGCTGCTCAATCACCCCGAAGTCTACGACGCCCTGTACGCCTTCGATCGATTGCCCGTTCCGCTGAATTGGCACGGGCAGGCCGAGTGGGCCATCCACAACTATGGCGTGGGGGCCTGGGGTGAAATCGAGCCTTCCGTGCTGTTCGATCACGGTGCCATCCTACCTTCCGTCGAGATCGGGTTGCGCACGGTGCAGGCCGTCGAGCTGGCCACGGCGCGCGCTTTCCTGGACGATCGGCTGTCGTTGGGCGTCGGATATCGCATCGCGGCGATCTCCGAGGAGACGCGCTACATCGGGGTGGAAGAAGTCCAATCGGGTGAGTTCACCGAAGCGGCCAAGGAAGTCGGCGACAGCGTCTACCGTCGCCTGATCCGCACCGGCGACTGGGGACACGGCTTGGATTTCGGCGTCCTGTACTACCAGACTCCGGGACTGCGTTACGGCGGAGCCATCCAGAATGTCGGCATGAAGATCGGGTCGGACTTCGTGACTCCGAACCTTTCCATCGGAACCGCTTGGTCGCCAAGGCGTTTCCAGCGCAACGACAAATGGGGCCGCAAGATCAATTTCGCGGCATCCCTCGACGAACTACTCGACGACGAAAGAGGCTACAAGCCTCTTTCCAAGATCGGCATCGGAATGGAATGGACACAAACCGTCATCCCGAAGATCCTGACCGGCCGCCTCGCCGCAGGCCTCAAAGGCGGCTATCCCACCGCGGGAGTCCAGGGAGAACTCTTCCGATTCCTGCACTGCGAAATGGTCACCTACGCCGATGAAATGGGCTCGGAAACGGGTGTGCTGCCGCAGAGGTATTACCTCCTCAAATTCGGCGGCGGCTTCTGACGGCGGTTTCCAGGGCGCATACTTGCTTCCCTCCCCACTCGCTGTCCCAGAGCGGACAGCTTCGGGGTCGTGTCGCGGCGTCTGCATCCCTGGAAACCGCCGTCAGCGTCGGGAGCCGCGGGGCGCATACTTGCTCCCCTCACCGCTCGCCGTCCCCAAGACCAGGGACTCGGCATCGCCGAGTCTGAGCGTTCAGGCGGACGGCCTGCCACCCAGGTCGCCATGCCGTGGGGTGGCCAACCACGGTGTCGCCATGCCAAAGGTTGTCGGGATCGTGTCGCTGCGTCTGCATCCCTGGAAGACGCCGTCAGGGGCGGTGTGGAGATGGGACTGGATCGAGACAGGAGTTCGGCTCAACCGTCGAGCTAGGTGAATACGTTCGCCGTACAGGCGCGACCGGCTTGTGGCGGCGGCGCTTCGCTGGCCGCCGGGTGCTGTGACGCAGCGCTGGTTCGAAGGGGGGGAGGGGCATCATGCCTCCGGTTCATGGTACCCAGTGTTGCCAAGGGATCCCGGTAGCAGCGATTTTGTCGGAGCACAGTAGGGGCGGCCCGCTCGTCGATCCTCTCAGGGACTCGGCTGGTCCTCCTTGGGTGAGTCCTCCGACGGTGGGGGAGCGGTGAACAGGAGGATGAGGGCTTCCAGGAGCAGGGTTGCCAGGAATAGGAGCATCCAGAGGCTGGCGAAGAGACTGAAGCGCGTGCCGATGGCGGTGGTGCGGGCAGCGTCGAGGTCCACGAGGTAGGTGGTGTCGGCCTGTTCGTGACCGTGGGCGTAGATCTGGACGGAATCCGCTGTGATCCAGTCTGCGGCGAAGTTGTCGGAGGTGATGTTCGCCCCGTCGTTGTGTAGTTGAAATTCCAGGGCCACGAATTGGCCAGGAAGGCGTCGCCACCAGGGAGAGTGCAGGCGACGGGCCAGAACGCGGGTGGTGTGCGGGCCGTACAGCCATCCCGCCAAGGCGTGGATTTCCAGGGTCCAGCGCCCCTGTGGGGATGTCGAAACGAGGTCGGGAGGGTCGGAGCGCAGCAGGATGGGGCCCTGGCGGGCCAGCGCCCACGTGCAGGCCATTCCCAAGGCCAGCATCGTTCCCAAGCGCAAGAGTCGCCAGGGCGAGGACAGGAATCGGGCCGCGGTGGGGTGGGGCATGGGAGGAAGATAGCCAAGGACCTATCTTTCCCCTCCATGGCTTATTCCGTCGTCATCGGCCTCGAGGTCCACACCCAGCTTTCCACCCGCACCAAGCTGTTCTGCGGTTGTGAGCGTTCGTTCGGCGAAGACCCGAACATCCACACTTGCCCCGTCTGCCTCGGTTTGCCGGGCTCGCTGCCGGTTCCCAACGCGACCGCGCTGGAGTACGCTATCCGGCTGGGGTTGGCCCTGGATTGCGAGATCGACCGGCATTCGTTCTTCACCCGCAAGAGCTACTTCTACCCGGACGTTCCGCGCAACTACCAGATCACGCAGACCGGCGGCATGCCCATCTACGACCACCCCATCTGCACCGGGGGCAAGCTGCACATCCAGGGCGACGGGATCGACAAGACCATCGAGATCGTGCGCATCCACATGGAAGACGATGCGGGCAAACTCCTGCACGACCGCGGCCAGGACAGCCTCTTCGACGCCAACCGCGCTGGAACCCCGCTGTGCGAGATCGTGACCGGCCCCGACATGCGGTCCATCCCCGAGGCCATTCTTTACCTGCAGCGCCTCAAGCAGATCGTCGAGTTCCTAGGTGTCAGCGACGGCAACATGGAGGAAGGCAACTTCCGCTGCGACGTCAATGTCAGCCTGCGCAAGGACGACAACGCGCCCTTCGGAACCCGCGTCGAGCTCAAGAACATGAATTCCTTCTCCAACATCGAGAAGGCCGTCCAGAGCGAGATCGCCCGCCAGGCCGAGATCCTGGACAACGGCGGTACCATCCTCCAGGAGACCCGCGGTTACGATGTCGCTCGCGGCATCACCCGCAGCCTGCGCTCCAAGGAAGACGCCCAGGACTACCGGTACTTCCCTGAGCCCGACATTGTCCCCCTGCACGTCACCGACGAACAGATCGAACGCATCCGCTCCGAGATGCCCGAGCTTCCCGAAGCACGCATTCGCCGCTATGTCGATGTGCTGGGACTTCCCGAATACGATGCTCGGGTCATCACCGCGGACAAGACCCTGGCCGACTGGTACGAGGGCATCCTGCAGGCGGGCGCCGGGGCCAAAGTCGCCTCGAACTGGTTCATGGGCGACGTCCTGCGGACCGTCAAGGAAACCGGCAAGTCCATCGCCGAACTGCCCCTGACACCTGCGCACATCGCCCAACTGATCGTTCGCATCGACGACAACACGATCAACGGCAAGATCGCCAAGGACGTCTTCGCCGAGATGGCCGTCTCGGGCAAGTTGCCCGACGTCGTCATCGACGAGAAGGGTTTGCGGCAAGTCACCGACACCGGCGCCATCGATGCGGCCATCGCCGCAGTGCTGGCCGCCAATCCCAAGGAGCTCGAAGGCTTCCGCGCGGGCAAGGACAAGCTCTTCGGATTCTTCGTGGGCCAGGTGATGCGCGAAACCAAGGGCAAAGCCAATCCCGCGGCCGTCAACGATCTGCTCAAGAAGGCGCTGGCAGGATGATCGGGTCGGGGCGGCTGGTCCTGCTGGTCGCCCTCCTGTCCACATTCGCGGGCCTCGCGCGGCCTGCCATGGCGCAATCGGTCTTCGCCCCGGCTCCGGTCGCGGATTCCACGGTGCGCACCGGGCACGACACCATCCTGCCGACAGATTCCGGCAAGGTGGCGCCATCGAGGGTCGATTCCTCGAAGATCGCAACTGTCGAAAAGCGGTCTCTTCCCGATCGGACCCTGTCCTTGCGCCACCAGGTCATGTTCGCCGGGGGATTCATGGCCTTTGTCGCCCTGATGATGACCTCGATGCAGAACTTCAATCCCTGACCTTCCCGTGTGCTGGGGGAAGCGTGCAACACTCCGCCTGGTCTTGTTGTTCCTGGGGGGCCTCCAGGTCTACGCCCTCCCCGCGCCCGCGGTTGCGCCGGCACCTGCGTCCTTGACAGGTTCCGTTGCCCCGGATTCCCTCCGAGCGCATCTGGTCGTGGTGCCGATTGTATTCCACGGCGACGACGGCACGCTCCATCACGGGCAGGTGGTGTGCCATCGTCTGGTGGCCCACGATCTGGCGGGGTTGTTCGACACCTTGGCCAAGGCGCGTTTCCCCCTGCGTTCGGTCCGTCCCGTCTCGGAATTCGACTTTTCCGACTCCCTCTCCATGAGCGCCGACAACAGCTCGGCCTTCAACTGGAGGAAGGTCGCCGGAACACGCCGCCTGTCGGCCCATGCCCGGGGGCTGGCGCTCGATCTCAATCCTTGGCGCAACCCCTTCGAGCACCGACGAGGAAATCGCCCCGCGGGCGCCGTGCGGGTGCCTTCCCGCCCTGGGACCCTCTCCGACACGAGCCTGGCCGTGCGGTACCTGAGGTCACGAGGGTGGTGGTGGGGAGGACGGTGGCCTTCCGGCCGCGACTGGCAGCACTTCGAGCTTTCGCCGACAGAATTTGCCCGACGTTTGGCGATGGAAGGCCCGGGTAGGGCCTTCCGCCGTTGATCAGGACTTCTTGCGGACCACCATGCTGTACTGCTCGGCGTCGTTGATCGGGTCGAGCTGCACGATCTCGTGCCCATCGATGCGCAGCGAGGCGGGCACCATGCGGAACGGTTCGCCGGCGTCCAGGATGACCTCGAGCTCGGAGCCCACGGCCATGGTCTCCAGCTTCAGCTTGACCTTGACGTAGTTCATGGGGCATCCAACCCCCTTGAGATCCAGCAAGGGAAGCTTGAGTTCGCCGCCTTCGGAAGTCTCGACCAGCGCCGCGGGCTTGAAGTTCTGCGGCTTCCAGCGGTAGACGTCGACCACGCCTTCCACGAACAGCGCGATGTCGGCCACGAGCTCCCGCGCGACCTTCTCGTCGATCACGGCGGGCAGTTCCGAGCGCAGGAAGGACGGAAGCTCGGGCAGGGCCTCGTTGTGGCCGTAGAACCGGTCGTAACGCGCCAGATCTTCCGCAGGGTTGCGGGACTCCTCGCCGGCGTTGGAGAGCCCGGCGCGGTAGACGTGCACGGCGGCCTCGCGGGCATTCTTGATGGCGTCGGTCCAGAAGCTGCCTTCGATGAGCTGGCGCGCCATGCGCAGGGTGTTCTCGGCGTCGGCGAGAGCCTCGTTCACCAGGTCGATCACGCCGCCGGCGCACTCGCCCTGTCCCATGGCGGGGTTGTAGTCCTCCGACTCGGAGTCCCAATCGCGGTACAGGTCGGGAGCCACATCGGGGGCCTCGATCACGCCCAGGGGGGCGAGGACCTGCTTGGCCCGGTCGTCGGTGAGGGAGCCCACCCAGGCGTCGAACGACTGCCCCGTGGCGCGCTCGGCCAGGTACAGTTCGGCGAGGGTGGTCACCACGCGCGGCGCCTTCTTGGTGGGCACGCGCAAGGAGCGTCGGGCCAGGCGCTTGAATTCGCCTTCGGCCGACCCGCCGAGCATGACCTGGGCGAAGGGCGCGGGCTTGCCTTCGGAGCGCACGGCCAACCCGTGGAAGCCGATCGTGGCGATGTGGTGCTGTCCGCAGGAATTGGGGCAACCCGAGATCTTGATGGTCCCGCGCAGATCCAGCTCGGGGCGCTTCTCGAGCTCATCGCGGATGGCGACCGCCAAGCCCTTGGAAGAGGTCATGGAGAGATTGCAGGTGCTGCGCCCCGGGCAGGCGAGCACGTTCGACAGGCGGTCCACCCGGGTGTCGGCCAGTCCGAGCTCGGACAGCCCCTTCCACAACGCGGACAGATTCTGCTGGGCGATTCCCGTGAGGACCAGGTTCTGGTCGGGGGTGGTGCGGATGTCCCCGGTGCCCAGGTTCTCGGCGAGATCGGCCAGGCGGTCGCCCACGTCGGCGTGGATGTCGCCGAGTTCGATGCGCACGAACACGGAGTAGACACCGGCTTCGCGCTGGGCGATGACGTTGCGGGAGATCCATTCCGAAGGGGCACCCTCGACGGCCAGCCCTTCGACCGAACCCTCCGAAGCGGGCAGGTCCAAGCCGAGGGAGGCTGCGTCCAGAAGCAGGCTGCGGCCGTAGTCGGAGGCGGCGAGTTCGTCGAAGAAACCGCGATACACCCGGCGGAATTCGGCCAGACCCAGCTTCTCCTTCACGTACTTCATGCGCGCCTTGTTGCGCTGTTTGCGGTTGCCGTGGGTATTGAACAGACGGATCAGCGCGGTGGAGGCGATGAGCACTTCCGAGACGGGCAGGAATTCCTCGACGACTTCGGCCGGAAAGGGCTGCGATCCCAGTCCGCCAGCGGCCAGGACGCGGAAGCCCCGGACGCCGTCCTTGGTGGTGGCGATGAAGCCGATGTCGTGGATGAGGGACAGGCCGCGATCGTGGTCGGATCCGGAAAAGGTGATCTTGAACTTGCGGGGGAAGTTCTGCGAGTACGGATTGCGCAAGCAGTGGTGGAACACCTTCTCGGCCACCGGGCGGAAGTCGAACACCTGGTCGGCGCCGATGCCCGACATGTAGTCGCCGGTGATGGCGCGAACCGTGTTGCCGCAGGCCTCGCGGCTGGTGAGACCCACGTCGGCGATCTCCTCGACGAGGTCGCCGGTCTGGTACCGCGGGATGTGGTGGATCTGGATGGCCTGGCGGGTGGTGAGGTGCAGGATGCCGTTGGAGCGCTTGCGGGCCTGATCCCCGATGGTGCGCAACTGGACCGCGTCGGTGATGCCGAAGGGGATCTTGATGCGGATCATCTGGACGCCCAGTTGGCGCTGCCCGTAGATGCCCTGCCAGAGGCGGCGCTTCTGGAAGGTGGTGTCGGGTATGCGCCCCTCCTCGTAATCGGCCAGGACCTTGCGGTAGTCGGCGATCTCGTCGGTGACGACCGTGTTTTTTTCCAGATGCAGCGCCATGGGTTACTCCTACCTACTGAACCTATATGAAAACTAGGTGTTTACAATATAGAGGGGATCAGACAGTTTCGCAATGTGGAAAGTTGCGCCGTCGCGATAGGAGTAATTTATCCCTCCATGAACCATCTCGACGCCGATCAGTTGACCTCGCATCTGGAATGGCGCTATGCCACCAAACAGTTCGATCCTTCCCGTCGCATCGATGCGCGTACCTGGATGGCCCTGGAACGCTCCCTGCTGCTGACGCCCTCCATCTACGGACTCCAGCCTTGGGGATTCGTCGTGGTGAACACCCTCGAGACCCGTAGGCAGTTGCGCACCGCCGCCTTCGGCCAAGCACAGGTGGAAGACGCGTCGCACCTGGTGGTGTTCTGCGTCCGCGACCCGTACACCGAATCGGATATCCGCGCCCATGTGTTGCGTACTGCCGAGGTCCGTGGCCTGGACCCCGCCTCGCTCGAAAAATTCCAGGAGGTGGCCATCGGCGGTGTGCTGAAGGACCCGGCCAAGACTTCGGTCTGGGCCATCGAGCAGGTGAACATCGCGTTGGGTCAGTTCATGGCTGTTTGCGCCATGATGGGCATCGACACCTGTGCGCTGGGGGGAATCCAGCCCACCAAGTTCGACGAGATCCTGGGGCTGAAGACCAAGGGACTGCGCACCATCGTCGGGTGTGCCGCCGGGTATCGGATGGAAAGCGACAAATACGCCACCACTCCCAAGGTGCGTTTCCCCGAAGAACGCGTGCTCTTGCGCGTCTGATCCTCCGTGCTGGATCCGCTCGCCGCTTTCCTGGCCCTGGTGCTGGTGGGAAGCGTTTTCCTGATCGCCAAATCCCGCTCCCGAGCTCGGGATCGCCGTCGACGATTCGAGACCCCGCTTTCCGCCGAGCAGCGTGCCATCCTGCGAACCAGGGTTCCGCTCTCACGGATCGTTCCCGAGACCCTTCGCCCCAGGCTGGAGGGGCTGATCCAGTTG
>JAMIIV010000135.1:0-5830 GCA_035913415.1 Fibrobacteria bacterium
ACGGCAACGCCGACAGTTCCAGCGTACGCCTCTACGAAGGCAAAGTCGACGTGGGAACCCCCAAGGCCGCCGACCAGCGGGCCCGCGGTGAAGTTTCCGGTCCTTCCGAGGTCAGTTTGGAACAGTGGGTCAAGCTGTTGCGCGGCGAACAGGTGGTCATGCGCAAGGACGGCACCTGGAATTCCGCCCGGTTCGACCTGACGGTCCGCGATCCGTGGACAGCCTTCAACGCACAGCGCGATTCGTTGGCCGGTCGTCCGCTGCCCAGCGACAATGCGGCTCCGGCTGGTGCTGGCGCAGGTGATGGAGACGATCCCTGGGCGAAGTGATCGCCTGATTTGCCGTGATCTGGAAGCCCTCGGAGTTCTCGCCTCGCAGGAGGTCGGAAACCGGGGGCTTTGTCGTTTCCTTGACCCCCGCATTGCATGGTGTTGATTGGGTAGTCAAGAGATGCGGAAACTGTAAAGGTTTTGTCGGTTTTTGTGTTGAAATGGCAGCGCCACCTATAGGAGCATTTGCTTCAGGTTCAGGAGTTCTTCCCGACCCAATCGAAAGGTGCCGTGCCATGAAGCGCAATCGTTCCCTTCCCCTCGCCGCGGCGGCAGGTATCGCGTTGGGAGTCCCCGCGATGGCCGCCGAGCCAGCGGGAGACAACCTATCCCTTGCGGCGCTGCTGGACATCAAGCTCCAGACCGGTTCGTTCCTGGAGTTGGATCTGGCCAAGTCGCCGCTGTCGATGACGGTGATCGAACGCTCCAGGATCCGCGCTGCGGGCTCCCGGAATCTGACCGAGCTCCTGGAGGTCTACGTTCCAGGATTCACGTACATGTACAACAAGTGGAATGGCGTGACCTGGGGCATGCGAGGCGTCATGACCGACCGCAATTCCAAGTTCATCGTGCTGGTCAACGGCCACAAGATGAATACCGAAGCGCGGGATGGCTTCATCCAGGAGACCCTTCTTCCGGGCATGAACGAGATCGAACGGATCGAAGCATTGCGTGGGCCTGCAGGCTTGGTGTACGGCTCCGGGGCCATCGCTGGCATCATCAATATCGTGACCCGCAAGGCGGAGTCCGATCGCGTCGAATTGTCGGCCACCCTAGGAACCTGGGGCAGTCTGGGGCAGACCTCGCGGTTGCTGGAGGGAACCGTCATGATGGCTCCGTCCGGAGGCGGCCAATACACCATGTATGGCGCCTGGAGCGAGTCGGACGGCCGTGGCAACCTCGAAAACCGCATCTACGGTGGAGCTGGCTGGCCCTATCCCACCTGGGAAGACCACGACATCCGCAATGGGCTCATGGCCAGCGGCAGCGCCCAATCCAATCCTGGCAGTTGGAAACTGGGTGGCACCTTCGACAACGAGGCGTTCAGCGTCCAGGGTCGTTTGACCCGTCAGGTCAGCAACATCGGTGGCATGATGATCGCCGATCCTTGGCCTCATACTTTCGATCGGGATTCGGTGGTTTCCGGCGTCCCCCGACCCTCGAGTTGGATCGACGGATTCCCTCTCAATCCGGCCGACAACCCCTATTCCGGTGGCGTAAACGAAGATCTCGCGCGTAGCCGTGAATATATCGCCGACAACGTGATGATGGCGGTCCAGTGGAATCGCTCCTTCGGTGAGGACCAACTCAAGCTCAACGCCTCGATCGATGGAAACACCAACCGCATCCAGACCGCGATGATTCCTGGTGCCGACCAGACTGGGCAGGAAGGAAATCGCCCTGGCTACATCCAGGAAACATCGGGTGAGCGGCGCTACACTGCAGG
Organism: Fibrobacteria bacterium; assembly: GCA_035913415.1. GTDB lineage: Bacteria > Fibrobacterota > Fibrobacteria > UBA5070 > UBA5070 > UBA5070. The sequence continues at coordinate 1,777 of JAMIIV010000135.1, forward strand.
TGGCTCCTGGCTGATGCGGCGCATACCAGACCTCCAGTTGGCTGGCGGATACGAGTTCCGGTACGACCAGATCGGCGATGATCTGGAAGGGAAGAACTACTTCTCGCAGTGGGGCAACAAGAGCTTGTGGCATAAGACGGTCACCCCTGTCGATTACGTCAACAACGCCCTGTTCTTCGAAGGCATGTACGATGTCATTCCGACGGTCTCGGTCGGTTTCGGTGGCCGCTGGGATGGCCATACCCGCACTCTGGACGACGGGGGCGTGTTCAACGGAAAACTCGCCACAATCTTCATGCCGGCATCGGGGCACAGCGTCAAGGCGATCGTCCAAACCTCCACGAACAATCCCACCGCCGACAATTACGAGCCGAATCGCTACTTCTACGACGACTTCGGCAGGGTCATCGATCGTCCGTTCTTCCAGGATTCTCCGACGCAGCACCCGAACTCGTGGACTCCGGCGTTTGCGCCCGTCACCTCCGACGAGCTCCACAAGCTCAAGCCGGAACGGACGATTTCCTATGAACTCGTGAGTACCCACGACATCTCGTTGCCGAACGGAAGCAGCCTGTATCTGGCGCCGAGCGCATCGTACAATCAGGTCCTGGATCTGTTGGCTTGGGACCAGAACCGGTTCCGGGTGGACAACACCGGTGAGTACCAGTTCCTGAGCATTGAGTTCGAGGCCAGCATGAAGACCTCGATGTTCGATGTCGGCATGAATCACACCTGGCAGATCCCTGTCGGGGTCGATGTTGCCGACGCCGGCGACACCTTGCTCAAGCCCAAGGTGGGTGGCACCCCGTACTACGACTCGGTGATGAGCAACGGGGTCTGGCAGTATTACCCAGTGATCGTGGGTCAGGACAAGTACTACTACAACTCCACCTATGCGAGCATCACGCAGGACGGAGAGAACTTCCTGAACCTGCCGACACACCTTTCGAAGGTGTTCGTCGATGTCAGGCCCCTGGGATGGCTTTCGCTTCATACCGATGCACGCATCATCTGGGGGTATGCGGGACGTGATTCCTCCATGAACGCTCTGAACAAGGGTGAGGGCTACACGGGCGGAACCAAGTTGGACATGATGGGGATCGCCGACGAAGTCCTGGTCAAGTGGAACGCCAGTGCCCAAGCGGCCCTGCCGGGCGACTGGACCGTCGGACTGTTCGTCTACAACATCCTGGCTGGCACCGAGAAGGGTGATGGCCTGGAGCATGCATTGAGGCCGCAGTACAAGTTCGATGGTACGAGCAACGAACTCTACGCGATGGACAATCGCCAGTTCGCAGTGAAGGTCGACAAGGCTTTCTGATCGTCCGATCCCGCAACGGATCTTGACAAAGGGCCGACGCTCCCGTCATGGGGACGTCGGCCCTTCCGTTTTCGAGGATCGCTTCTTCGTGGCTTGGTCTGCAAGGCGCGGCATCCTCGCATCCGGCTTGGCGCGAGGATCCGCTCAGAGCGTGACCTGGAAAAGCGGCCTCTCGATCACTCCTCGCGAGCGGCGAGCGTCTTGATGGCGACGGCCCAGTGGAAATACTTGCAGTCGGCAAGATCCGAGATGGTCTTGATGCCGAAGGCCTCCTGGAGCTTGGCCGCGTCGGATTCCGAGACGCCTTCCAGCGCGGCGACGGGAGCATCGAGGATCTCGCGGAGGGATTTGGATTCCCAGGTCTTGTCGAGGGCGCGGTTGATGTTCATGGATGCTCCATTGGGGCAAATGGGACGAAGGGGGGATGGATCGCGCGGTCCTCGACCAAGGGAGGATCGCGACGAGCGTGAAAGTAGAGAAAAAGGCGGCCGTGTGGTCATCCCACGCGGCGTGGGACGTGACAGCGGTCACGCCGGCGGGAGAAGGATTCCTGCCGCCCTCAACGCCACACAGGCCCCGCCCACACCATCCACCTGCTCCGCGCGCAGTCCGGCGTTCCTCGCCCCTTCGACGTTCACGAGGTTGTCGTCCAGGAATACGATCTCATGGGCTGGAACGCCCAAGGCGCGCACCACCGCCTGGAACGCCTCGACGTCGGGTTTGCAGTGACCCAGAATGTGGCTGGGAAAGTTCGCGTCGAAAATTTCGGCGATCCCCTGGTGGGCTTCCATGATGGGCCAGTGAATGGCGTTGGAATTGGAGAAGCTGGCCGTACGCAATCCCGCGGCGCGCACCGCGAGCACCAGCTCGCGGGCACCGTCGTAGGGGCCGGCGAGCCAATCGCGGAAGTCGTGCAGGAAGGCGGCCGGGGAGATGTCCAGACCCAGTTCGGCCACCGCACGCGGGGCGAAGTCTTCCGGCCCGATGCGGCCGGTCTCGAAGTCGCGCACGGAGTCGGCCGAAAGCCACGCGGACCAGAACGCCGAGGACGGAATCCGTCCAGACGTCCAGGCTTCAACCTTCGGTGCGGCCGCCACGCGTTCCAGGACGCCGCCCAAGTCGAACAGGACCACGCGGAGGTTCGTTTCCACGATCGGATGGGGCGCCGTGGAGGCCTCGCGCAGGGACTGGCTCATCCGGCGAGTTCCCCGCGGGGAGCGGTGAACAGGCGGCCCGCCGCACCCGGGTTGTCCTTGGCCCAACCGGCCACATCGCCGACCACCACGATCAGGGGGCTGGCCATGCCAGCTTCGTGGAGGTCGGTGTCGATGCGATCCAACGTGCTGTGCAGCACGCGCTGCGTGGGCGTGGTGCCGGAATGGATGGCGGCGCAGGGGGTGGATTCCTTCCAGCCGGCCTGCAGGAAGCGGTCGCGGACGCCCTTCATGGAATTCAACGGCATCATCACGATCACCGTTTCGGCGTCCGGGATGCGGGCCACGGTGCCGTCGGCGTGGAAACCCGACACCACGGCGAAACTGCGCGAAAGGCCGCGGTGCGTGATCGGGATGCCCGCGTAGGCGGGGACCGTGAGCGAACTGGAAAGCCCCGGAACGACCTCGACTTCGAGCCCGGCCAGATGGCAGGCTTCGATCTCTTCGCCGCCCCGCCCGAACACGAACGAGTCGCCCCCTTTCATGCGCACCACGGTGTGCCCCTCCTGGGCCAGGCGCACGATCAAGGCGTTGATGTCGTCCTGCTTGTGCGATTCCCCGAAGCCCTTCTTTCCCACCGGGTGGATTTCGCAGGAAGTGGGAACCATCGAGAGCAGTTCGCGCGAGACCAGACGATCGTGCACCAGGGCCGTGGCGCGGCCCAGCGCACGGGCGCCCATGCGGGTGATGAGGTCGGGATGGCCAGGCCCCGCCCCCACCAGGATGACCCGCCCCTTGCGGACGGATTCCGACCGGGCTCCGGCGATGCGCGCCCGCAGCGCGGCTTCGCAGGCCTCCAGACCCTGGTCGCGCAAAAGGCCCAGGAGTTCGTCGGGATCGAGGGATTTCCAGAACGCCTCGCGGGCCTGGGGTGCCATGGTGGTGCGGGTCTCGGTGCGCAGTTTCTCGTACAGGCCCACCAGGGAGGCGACACCGTCCGAGAGCCAGTCCTGCATCTTGCGGCGGGCCCACGAGGCCAGCGACGGGGCCGCGCCGGCGGTACCGACGGCTACGGTCATGGCGCCTTGCCGCGCCACCGCGGCGGCGTGGTAGTCGCACAGTTCGGGGACGTCCACCACGTTGCAGAGAATGCGGTGCTGCGAGCAGTTGGCGTACACCTGCCGGTTGACGATCGGATCGTTGGTGGCGGCCACCACCAGGCGGGCGCGGCCTTCGTCGCCGGGGCGCCAGGCGCGTTGGAATCGCTCGATGGCAAGCGCTTGGAAGCCTGCGGCGAAATCGGGGGAGATCACCCGGACCTTCGCCCCGCATTCCAGAAGTTCATGCGTCTTGCGGAGGCCGACTTTGCCTCCTCCCACGACGAGGACGTCTTTGTTGGCCAAATCGAGGAACAGCGGAAAAAGAGGGGGGCGGTCCATTCCCCCAAAGGTAGGAGCCTTCCACGGGGAGCGAGTGCTCGGCACTCGAGCCTGCCTAGTGGTGGTCGAGCTTGCTCCCCGGTGTTCGATCCTGTCTTCGGTGGTCGAGCCTGTCGAGACCCACCGCGCGGGTCTCGACA
>JAMIIV010000136.1:0-27227 GCA_035913415.1 Fibrobacteria bacterium
GGAGAGCCGAGTTCTGCGGGGCGGTTCTACCTTCAACGACTCGAGGTCCGAGCGCGCTTCCTGCCGAGCTCCGTACGGCCATGGCGACAAGGAAAGCAGCAACGGCTTCCGCTGCGCTGCTTCCACGGCCCCCGGGGCAGTCCAGGCCGACGCCGGGAAGAAGCCGGAAGGGGGAGGGAAGTCGCCCGCCGGCGCCCTCGAGTGGCTGTTCAGCCGCCCGGCGGGCATCGAGTTCACCAAGACCGAGGTGACGGTGGCGCAGTACCGGGCCTGCCTGGAGGCGGGCAGGTGTAGCGCGCCGAACACGGGCGGGGACTGCAACTGGAGTGTGGCTGGTAGAGACCACCATCCGGTCAACTGCGTGGACTGGAACCAGGCCACGGCCTTCTGCGCCTGGGCCAGCGGGCGGTTGCCGACCGAGCAGGAGTGGTATGCCGAAGCGTCGGATGGCGGCAAGCGGCAGTTCCCCTGGGGCGATCAGGAGGTAAGCTGCGAGCGGGCGATCTGGAGCCAGGGCGGATATGGCTGCGGGAAGGGCTCGACCTGGCCGGTGTGCTCGAAGCCCGCGGGGAACAGCGTGAACGGGCTCTGTGACATGAGCGGGAACGTGTGGGAGTGGACCTCGTCGGTGGAAGGAGCCGCCCGTGTTGTGCGCGGCGGCTCGTGGAACTTCGTCAACCCAGACTACTTGCGAGCGTCGGACCGGGGCTGGAATGACCCGGCGAGCAGGTTCGCCTACTTCGGCTTCCGATGCGCGCGGCCAATGAAGCCCTGAAAGGCCCGATCGGCACCAGAGGAGCATCTCGGCCTCAGGCTCCTTGATTCCTGGCTTCGCCCTTGCCCCATCCCAGAAATAGGAAGAGAAGGATCGTCGTCGGGGCTGTGGAGAGTGTGGGCAGCCGACCGTCCGGCCGCCTTGCCGGCCGAGCGGTCGCAGTCCGAGGCGGATGTGGGCTGCGACGTCCTTCGGAGCGCCGTCCGTCCATATCCGCCGTCAAGAGCGGCACTATCCACAGCCCTTCAGAATTTCGGGCATCGACGGCGCTGGCGTACTTGTGGGGCTTCAGGCCCTGGCTGGCCGTTACGGACACCCAGCCATGCAGGTGTCGAACGCCATGAACTCCCTCTCGCAGTGGTCGCACTGTCCTGTTGCGAGGCGACCGACGCAGAAAAGGAGGATTTCCACTTCGTCAGCGCAGTAGCATGGCTCGGCACTCTGCTTCATCGCCTCACAATTGGTCACGGCATCTGCTTCGGACAGGTTAGAGCCGTTATTAGTCCAGACGCATCCTTGGGTGTAGACGTGGTTCATGACGGTTTCGCAATCGTGGACTTCTGGGCAGGTGGACTGGAGTTCGCAGTTCTGCAGGTCGACCATGACGCTATCGCAGGCGTCGCAGTTGGAGACGCTAGCGGCCAGGAAGCACTCGAGGACCACGGGGAAGTACATGGAGCAGCCGCACTCGCCGGAGAGGGCTTCTTCGGCCATGCACCAGGCGGTAGCTGCGGTGAGGCCTTCTTCGATCCCGTAGTCCGAGACGAGGGAGCACCCCTCGAAGAGGAAGTGCTTCATCGAGTCGGCGCAGTTGGCCTCAGGCTCGTCCTTGTCCCCGCCACAGCCTGGGAGAAAGGACCCGAAAGCCGCGAGGACCAACGCACCAGCAGCTAGAATTCGAGAAGGACTCATTTCCGAACCTCCCTCTGACCACCTGAAGGGGTGGGGCAGGTCCCGCCGCCGCACCCGTTCTCGTTGTTCGTCCGTTTGCAGCCCGGAGCTTGCCCCATGGGCTAGGAGAGGTCAACTGCATCTGCCTTCTGGGCTGCTCTCTGCGAGTTTTCGCCTTGGTCTGCTTCAGCCCCTTCCATGCCTTCTTCCTTGAGGAGATCCCCTCCTGGAGGCAACTCAGGTGGCCGGTCTTTACCCTTGTTGGTGGAGGCGTTCTGGCCGCTACCCTCGAAGAGCTCCACTTCCTGTTCTTCCGTGGGCCGGAGCACCCCATCCGGCCCACGGCCCTCACCCAGGAGAACTGGGTGCGACTTCGCTGCTCCCCTGGGAGGAGGGTCGCGCTCCGTAGCACCCTGAAGACCGGGTGCTGCTACGCTGCTCCACGGGAAGTCGTGTCGCGCTTCGCTGCCGCTCCCGCCCTGTCGGTGAAGGGCCTGGATCTCAGCCTCGTCGAGGTCCTTTCGGCCCTCGATCTGGCACGGCTTCCTGCAGATCCCTTCCTGGTGCTCACCCTTGAGGAGAGTTGGTTCCTGAGTCTGGTTGTTGTTGTCCTTGCCCTCATCCCGCAAGGCAGCGGAGCCAGGCCCGAGGGACTGCGGTGAAGCGCTCTGCTCTGCCCTGGTCTCTTCATGTGCTTCACCCTCGAGGAGGCCCCCTTCTTGTCCCGTGGGCCGGAGCACCCCATCCGGCCCCTGGCCTTCACCCTCGAGGCGAGAAGATCCTTCGGTTCTGCTGTTCCCAGTCCCCACCCCCGAAGGGGGCCAGTCCTCCTTGTCCGGAGCAGTGGTTTCTTCGTTCTTCTGGGTCGAGCTTCGGAGTGCATCTGCACGCAGAAGCTCCACCTCGAGGACCTCGTAGAGGGGTCGTCGTTGGTCGGTGAGCCCCAGGGCGAGGAGCCTGTCTGCGGATTCCCGGCTCGGCCTGAGCTCCCCCATGAGCGGGGCGAACCGACCACGAGGCGTCACGATCCAGAAGCGCATGAGAGAGCCCCCGAAGACAGCTTCAAGTGACGAGGCCAGCCGAACTCAGGGTGTCCCGGGCCCGCGTTGCCGCGCGAGTCGCCAGACCTGGTGCCCTCGGCCTGCAGCACCCTCGAGGAGGAAGTGGTCCTGGCCCTTGGTCCCCTGGCGCTGGCTCCAGCCCGACCTTCGGACCTTCCTGCCTGGCCCTGCCTTCCCCTAGAGGAAGAAGTCGTCCTGGCCTTCTTGTGTCCAGGCCTTCGCTCGAGGAAGCAGAAGTGGAGGCAGTTTTTCACGGGCTCCCCCTGAGGAGGAAGTGAGGTCAGTTCGGTTCAGGCCGCGGCGCCCGAGCTGGTGGTGGCCTTCTTGGACTCGGCCTTGTCGGTCTTGGGTGTGGAGGTGGTGTGCGGGGAGGGGAGCTTCCCGAGCTCGGTCTCTGCGCGGTCGAGGGTAGAGCGGAGGGTACGGAGGATGGCGTCTTCGATGTCGAGTCGGAGGCCGCGGTCTTTGGCCATGTCCTTGAGGAGGCCGATGCGGAGGAAGAGGTCTTCGGGGACGCGGACCATGAGGTTTTTGAAGCCGGCCTTGACGGGTTGAAGGACTGAGGATCGTTTCATGTCGATCTCCTTTCGGCGGGAGACGTAGCAATCCTTGCGCCAAAGGTCTCCTCGTGCCCCATCGTCCCTGTCGGGTGTGAAGGCTTTGGTTCTTGGTTGTGGTTCGTGAGCGTTCCTGCAACAAGCGGGAACGCGCTCCCCTCATGGTGTTTGCGTGTGCAGGTGCCGTGGCCCGCGAAGCGGGACCTTGCACGCGCGCCCCCAGGTTGTTGCGTTCAACCTGGGGTCCCCCCATCCCCCTGAATTCGGTCCACACCCAACGCAACCGTTGTTTGCTGGTCAACCGCCCGCAGGAAATGCGGAAACCCGCATTGCATGAGAGGTGCTTCGCGCCTTGCGAAATGCAATGCGTTGGCCCCCAGGAGTCCCTCCTTTCCTCACGTTGCCGGGCGGTTGGTCGCGATGCACCTTGCATTGCGGCCGGAGGAAAAATTCGGGTTCCGCCTGGTCAAGATCTTGACCACGGTGAGCAAGATCTCGCTCATTGCCGCCCTATCCAAGTCCCTCGGTGCGTCCTTTTTCGGGGAAATTCGCGTGCTGATCGGCAGGCACGAACCTTGCCTAGGCGAACCGCCAATGGATTGGAGGACAGCATGACGAATCTCGTGGTTCGGGTACCATTCGTGCTCCGCGCCCGGCTCAAAGAAGCCTCCCGGCGGCACCGCAAGACCGTCGGTGAGTTGGTCCGTGAGCTCCTCGAAGCCAGCCTGGACAGGGAAGAGAACGGGACGGGGGAGCCGTTCACCATGTCCGACCTGAAGAAGCTCGAGCGGGTGTTCGTGGCCATTTTCGCGATCGAGCAGATGGTGGTGAGGAGCCTCGATCCCCACCGGTCGTTGCTCCCCCAGGCGGGCCAGAAGGCGATCGATCTGACCGCGGAGCTGCTGGGGACGAAGCGGTCATGACGAAGCTCGGGCCAGGCGGGTACACCCGCGGCTGGGAGACGGTCGGGCACTACCTGGCCATGCTCCGAGCTTCGGTCCGGACGCACTTCTTCCTGTCGGTGTTCCTGGGTCTCCTGGCGGGCTCCGGCTGGTTCTACTGGGGCCAGGGAGAGGCCGTCCGGGGAAACCTGTTTCAGTACATGAAGGCGGGCATTCTGGCCGGGATTTCCGGCCAGAGACCGGCTTCGTTCGACCTCGGAGAAGGCCCGATCGAGCTGGCCTCCGGAGTCGTCTACCAGCGCCTCCGGGAGCAGGTCTTCGGCGGCAGGTCCTGCGGCTTTCTGGCCAGGCAGTGGGCCTTCCGGGTGGTGAGCTGCCTGCTCTTCTTCGGCCTCCTGTCCTTCCTCCTGGTGGCGAGATTCGGACGGGGAATGAACAAGGACTGGTTCCGCCGCGGGGCCGTTGCCGTCGATGTCGCCCGGGAGAAGAAGCGCGCTCGTGTCCGGCGTCGGGTCGCCCTCATGGGCCTGGCCCTCGTCCTGGGAGGAGCGTTCTTCGGGTTCCTCCTCGAGCCCCGGGGAAAGACCTCGTTCGGGGACTACTTCTGGTCCGGGGTCTATCTCTCGGTCCCGCCGGCGGCCCGGCTCGCGAGCCCCGACGAGAGGGCGAGGATGGCCTGGTACGGAAGCCCTGAGCCTGGCTTCCGGGACACCGAGAAGCTCCACGAGTGGCTCAGGGCGGAGGTCTTCGGCGGAACTTCCGTGGGCGGCCTGGCGGCCGAGTGGCTCGCCTGGTCGGCCTTCGCCTGGAGCCTCCTGGTGATCTGGAGCTGGTGGCGGTTGAAGCGCGGAAAGACCCGAGAAGCGGCTGGCGGAGTGGAGGTCGCCGGCGTCGAACTCCGGCCGGGGGCAGAGTGCGAGCACTTCCTGTTCACCGGGTCTCCCGGGAGCGGGAAGAGCACCGCGATCAAGGAGGTCCTGGACCAGGTCCGGGCCCGCGGCCAGCGGGCCATCGTCTTCGATCCGAGCGGGGAGTACATCGAACCCTACTACCGGGAAGGGGTGGATGTGATCATGAACCCCCTCGATGCCCGGGGGGCGATCTGGTCCTTGTGGGCGGAGGTTCGGGAGTCCACCGACTACACCATGGTAGCCCGGTCCCTGTTCCCGACCGGAGGCCGGGATCCGTTCTGGAACGACGCGGGTGCGGCCCTGTTCGGAGCGGTGACGGAGAAGCTCGGGGACGGGGGCGAGGCGAGCAACAGGCGGCTTCACGAGCTGCTGACCGCAGCCTCGATCGAGGAGCTCGGGAAGTACCTCTCCGGGACTTCCGCAGCCAAGTTCCTCGACCCAAGCGCCGGGGCCATGCCCTCGAACCTGATCGCCACCGTGACCGCGAAGGTCGGCGCCTGGAGGCTCCTTCCCGACCCTCGGCCGGGAGCATCCGCGTTCTCGATGCGGCGGTTTGTCGAGGACGATGGGCACGACTCCTGGATGTTCCTTGCCATGCGCCAGGACCAGGAGGCGGCCCTGAAGCCGCTCGTCTCCCTCTGGTGCGACCTCGCCTCGACGGCCATCCTTTCGCTCCCTCCGGACCGAGCTCGGAGGTTCTGGGTTGTTCTCGACGAGGTCGCAACCCTGCAGCGTCTCCCGGCCCTCGAGCCCCTCATGGCGAAGGGCCGGAAGCACGGCGGCGTGGTTGTTCTCGGGCTCCAGTCCATGGCCCAGCTCCGGGAGTCCTACGGCCGGGACGGGGCCGAGGCTTTGGCTGCCATGCCCCAGACCTGGTTGACCCTCAGGACGGTCGAGCCGGGGACCGCGAAGTGGCTCGAGCAGGCTCTCGGAGAGGCCGAGGTGGACGAGACCCGGGAGTCGGTCTCCATGGGTGCGGACAGCATCCGGGACGGAGTGTCCCTGGCCGAGAACTTCCGCCGGAAGCCGGTGGCCATGGCCACCGAGCTGATGACCTTGCCGAGCCTGGAGGGGTTCCTGAAGCAGTCGGGCTCCCGGGAGATCCTCCGGGTGAAGCTCGGGGTCCGGGACCGGCCGACCCTGGCCCCGATCTACCTCCCTCGGAAGCGGCCTGGTGAAGCCCGATGATGTCCATCTGTAACCTCAAGAACGCCGAGCAGGCGGCGACCTACTACGAACGGGACGACTACTACACCAAGGACCAGAGTCCGTCTGCCTGGTGGGGGAAGACGGCTGGAACTCTGGGCCTCGATGGGAAGGTGGATCGGGAGGTCTTCCAGGGACTCCTCGAAGGCAGGCTCCCTGACGGAACGGAGCTTCCCACCTGTCCTGGGGCCCCCCGGAGGCCGGGCGTTGATCTGACCTTCTCGGCCCCGAAGTCGGTGAGCCTCATGGCCCTGGTCGGGGAGGACGACCGGATCCCGAAGGCCCATCGAGAGGCCGTGACTGCGGCCCTCGGGTGGCTGGAGGAGACCTCGAGCCGGGCCCGATCGACCGAGGACCGGCAGACCCGGACGGAGGCCACCGGGAACCTCCTCGTGGCCCGGTTCGACCACGACACGAGCCGGGAGCTGGACCCCCAGCTCCACACCCATGCGGTCGTGGTGAACGTCACCCGGCGGCAGGACGGCGAGTTCCGAGCCATCGACAACGAGGCCCTCTACACGAACAAGATGGCCGCTGGGGCCATCTACCGGGCCGAGCTTGCGGAGCGGCTCCAGGCGATCGGGTACGGGATCGACGTCACTCACCAGGACGGCCGGTTCGAGCTTCGGGGCATCTCTCGGGAGCAGATCGAGGCGTTCTCCACCCGTAGGAAGCAGATCGAGGCCGCGCTCGAGGAGCGCGGCTTTTCGTCCTCGAAGGCGGCCGAGACCGCGGCCCTGGACTCCCGGAAGGCGAAGCAAGAAGTGGACCGGGGAGTAGTCCGGAAGGAATGGCGGGTCCGGGCGAACGAAGCAGGGTTGGAGCTCCGGATTCCCGCCCAACCTCGAGCCATGAGGATCCGGGACAGCGCCCTCCAGACGGAATCCGCGGCGAAGGTCACGAAGCTCGCCCTGGACCACTTCTCCGAGCGGTCGAGCGTCATGACCCGGCCGGAGCTGGTCAGGTTCGGTCTCGAGCACGGGACCGGGAAGACCACCCTGGTGAAGGTCCAGGCGGCCATCGACCAGGCGGTCCAGAAGGGCGAGTTGAAGCCTCTGGGCGAGGGGAGGTTCACGACAGCGCGAGCCCTCATCCTCGAAAAATCGGTCCTCACCCTGGAGTCCCGTGGCCGGGGCGTGGTTGCGCCCATCCTTCCGACCTCGGACCTGGCCCCGATGCTCGACGGCCGGAGCCTCAAGGCCGACCAGAAGGAGGCCCTGGAGGCAGTCCTCGGGGCCCGGGATCGGGTGGTTGGGGTCCAGGGGTACGCGGGGACCGGGAAGACCTTCATGCTCCGGTGCCTCCGGGAGCTGGCCGAGGCCAAGGGGTTCGAGGTCCGGGGGTTCTCGAACACCTCGGTCGCCACCAATCTCCTGGAGACGGAAGCCGGGATCCGGAGCGAGACCCTGGCCAGGCATCTGGCCCCCGGGGCCCCGGAAAAGGCGCTGGACAAGTCCCAGGACGCCTCCGGGAAGCCCCAGGTCTGGGTTGTGGACGAGGCCTCGATGCTGGGGACGAAGCAGGCCGCGGACCTCCTCCGGAAGGCCGAGCGGGAGGGCGCCCGGGTGGTTCTGGTGGGCGACCGGGCCCAACTCCCGTCCATCGAGGCCGGGAAGCCCTTCGCCCTCCTCATGGACCGGGGGATGAAGTGTGCGGTCCTGGACGAGATCGTGAGGCAGAAGGACCCGGACCTGAAGGCCGCGGTGGAGCTGACCATCGACGGCCGGACCGGGGACGCCCTCCGGGCCATCGAGAAACTGGTTCATCAGGAGGAGTCGAAGGAGAAGTGGCTATCCCTCCTAGCAGACCGGTACCTGGAGTCCCGGGCGGAGCCCGGGGACCGGCCGCTCCTCATCACCGGGACGAACGCGGACAGGCGGGCCTTGAACGACCTCGTCCGGGTCGGCCTGGTCGACCGGGGGGAGTTGAGGGGCGAGGGGTTCCGGGCCGAGGTCCTGGTCCCGAAGGCCCTGACCCGGGCCGAGCGGACCGAGGTCACGACCTACCAGGTCGGGGACGTGGTCCGGTTCGGCCGGGACTACCAGAGCCTTGGGATCCGGAAGGGCGAGTACGCCACCGTTCGGGAGGTGGACGCTGGACAGGGCCGGGTCCAGCTCGAGCTTCCGGACGGCAGGAGGACCGCCTGGGACCCTGAGAAGCACATCAAGGTCGAGGTCTACGCAAAGGAAGCCCGCGATCTCCGCTCCGGAGACCTCATCCGTTGGACGAGGAATGACACAGATCAGGTTAGAAGAAATGGCGAATTCGCGGAGGTCGTCGGAGTTGATTCCGCCCATGGAAAGGCCCGGGTCCGAACCTCGAAAGGAGAGGATCAAGTTCTGGACCTAACCCAGCGGGGTCACTGGGACCATGGGTACGCTTCCACGATCTACGCCGCCCAGGGGAGGACCACCGACGAGGTCCTGATCCACCTCGACAGCCGGCAGAGGACGGTGGTGGGCCAGGAGGCCTGGTACGTGGCGATTTCCCGGGCCCGGGAGTCGGCCCTGGTGGTGACCGACGACAAGGACCGGCTTCCCGAGGCCTTGAAGCGGGTCATGGGCCAGAAGAGCGCCGTGGAGGAGCTGGAGCGAGCGGGCGGGCTTCCGGACCGGGAGGCCCCGACCGGCCGCGACAGCCCCGCAGGCAGATCCAAGCCCGCCGAGGGAGGGTCCCCCGGCGGTATTTCCATCTCGAAGATGCTTGGCTTCGAGTGATCTGGAGGGAGCGAATGAAGCTCGTCATCGTGGAGTCCCCGAACAAGTGCAAGAAGATCGGTCAGTACCTCGGAAGCGATTTCAGGGTCGTGGCCACCGTGGGCCACTTCCGGGACCTCCCGGCCAGGGAGCTCGCGGTCGATCTCGCGACCATGCTTCCGACCTACGAGGTCGACCGGAAGAAGGTGGACGTGGTGAAGCGGCTGAAGGCGGAGGCCGCCAAGGCCGCGGACGTCCTCATCGCCACCGACCCCGACCGGGAGGGCGAGGCCATCGGCTGGCACGCGGCCCAGGTCCTGGGCCTGGAGGCGCCGAAGCGGATCGAGTTCCACGAGATCACGAAGGCGGCTCTGGAGAAGGCCGTGGCCCGGCCCCGGGCCATCGATCAGGCCCTCGTGGACGCCCAGCAGGCCCGCCGCGTCCTCGATAGGCTCGTCGGCTACAAGGTCTCTCCGCTCCTCCAGCCGCTCAAGAAGGGCCTCTCCGCGGGCCGGGTCCAGACGGCGACCCTCCACCTCGTCTGCCAGCGGGAGCAGGAGCGGCTGGCCTTCAAGGCGGAGCCCTTCTGGGTCCTGAAGGTGACCTACGAGAACGGCCTCGTCTCCGAGCTGGCCGAGGAGTCCGGGAAGCCCAGGCGGCCGAGGGACCCGAGCCAGCTCGACGCCCTCCTCGAGGCTTCGAAGAAGTCACCCCACCTGGTGACCAAGCTCGAGAGGAAGGAGGTCGAGAAGCGGCCGCCCGCGCCCTTCACCACGAGCACTCTCCAGCAGGTCGCGAGCGCCCGGCTCGAGATGGTTCCGGCGAAGGCGATGAAGGTCGCCCAGGAGCTCTTCGAGAGGGGCCACATCAGCTACCACCGGACGGATTCCGTGGCCCTTACGCCCGACGCCGTGACCCTCGCCCGGCTCTGGATCACGAAGCACCTCCCGGGATCGCTCCCCTCGACGCCGCCCGTCTACAAGTCGAAGGCCGGGGCCCAGGAGGCGCACGAGGCCATCCGGCCGACCTCCTTGACCCACCCTGAGGGGCTGACCGAGGACCAGAAGAAGCTCTTCGACCTCATCCGGGCCCGGTTCCTCGCCTCCCAGATGAAGCCGGCGAAGCTCGCGAGGACCCTGGTGCTGACCCAGGCCCCGGCCAAGGACAGCGCCCCGGGCGGCGGCGCGGCCACCGCGCCCCTGGTGTTCGCCGCCCGGGGGACCGAGGTCCTGGAGCCCCACTGGCTGACCCTGGACCAGGACGACCGTGACGACAGCCCGGCCGACCATGGGAAGGGCGGGAAGGGGAAGAAGGACGCCTCGGAGGACGATCTCGAGGAGCAGAAGCTCCCGGAGGTCCACGAGGGCCAGCCCCTCGAGGTCAAGGAGGCAGGAAGCCAGAAGCGGGAAACGAAGCCCCAGGCCAGGTTCACGGAGGCGGGGCTCGTGAAGGAGATGGAGAAGCTGGGGATCGGGCGGCCGAGCACCTATGCCGCGACGATCGACACCCTCTACCGCCGGAGCTACGTGAAGCGGGAGAAAAAGGCCCTCGCCCCGACCGGGCTCGGACTCCAGGTGGACGACCTCATGCTCCACGGCCTCCCGGACCTCACGAGCCACGAGTACACGGCCGGGATGGAGCTCGAGCTGGACGGGATCGCGGACGGGAAGAGGGCCTGGCAGGAATACCTGAAGGCCTGGTGGACGGCCTTCCTGCCGCGGCTGGAGGAAGCAGGAAAGATCCTGGAAACTGAGATCCGTGCCATGCGGCGGGCCGGGGGCGGGGAAAAGGCCGCCGCCTCCGGAGGAGCAACTCCGGCCTCCGATGCCCCGATTTGCCCGGCCTGCGGCGCTACGATGGTGCAGCGGAAGGGCAAGAACGGGCAGTTCTTGGGCTGCTCCGGCTACCCGAAGTGCCGCCAGACGAGCCCGATCAAGGGTGATGCAGGCGGCAACGGCTCCGGCAAGGCGGTCCGGCCGAAGGCGACCAAGAAGCCTGCGACCGCGCCCGCCCTGGCCAAAGCGCAGGCCCAGACGACCGGACCTGGCCCCAAGGGAGAGAACCAGAAGCCTGCTGACGGCGCGGCCGCGCCGGGCGGGGCCACCCTGGGGAAGCAGGCTCCAGTGGCCGCGACTCCGAAGTCCATGCCCCCGGCCAAGGCCGCGGAGCCCGCCTCGGCCACGTCCCCGAGTTGCCCGGGCTGCGGGGCGAAGATGGTGCGGCGGGAGGGGAAGAACGGGCCGTTCTGGGGCTGCTCGACCTACCCGAAGTGCCGCCAGACCCTCCCGATCAAGTAGCTGCAGCCGGCCCACCAAGCCTCACCCAGGGCAAACAAATCGGCCAGAATGGCCCTCCGGGGGTCGGGAAAGGCCTCCGGAGGGCCGGCCTCCAGCCCAGAAAGGTGCCGGTTCGGGTGCCTGTGGAGGCGGCCTTCAGAGTCCAAGGAGGGCAGTCTCAGGAACGGCCCGTGGAGGCCAGGAGTAATGGAATGATACCGGTATCGGTATTGTTTTTACAGCCTTTTTCGGACTTCTAATCCATGCTTCCTTGCAGGCTTGTAGCAGATTTCGTTGAGCCAACATGGTTGCGGTTCTGGCAATCCCCTAGCCAGCGGACCCAGTAACCGGACTCCGGCCCCGAGTGGGTCGTCTGGACTGCGTACAATCTGTCCCACTCGACAATCGCCATTAGCCCGCTGTTCGTCATCACTGGGGAGTACTGGAAGCCGAACGCTTCGGGAATTTCGATCCGATAGAGCCTAGCCCCGTCAGACGCACGAACAGCGTCTAGGTAGTTCCCTCCCGCTGGCGCCAGAAGGACACCATCTTTTAGAACAAGGGGAGCAGACGCAACCGAGAGCGGAAAGGGCCAAGTGTCTTGGCAGATACCCACCGGCGAAATCCATAGCAAGCGCCCATCGCGATTCACCGCAACTAGGTATCCTTCCAGCGTGCCGAAGTAGATGGTGCCATCCGGGCCCACTGCGACTTCGGTGAACACCGGTAGACCCGTCTCCAACTCCCACTGCCTGTCGCCTTCGGATGAGAACGACAGCAGGCTTCCGTCTCGAAGGCCTACGATGATACTATCAGCGAAGCCAATTGAAGCTGAGTTGAGGCCCCAGTCATCCGGAGTAGGAATCTGACCTTCCCGTATTACTCTGGACCAGAGTTCTTGCCCTGATGAATCGTACTTCACAACTTGCATCGAATGTAATTCGACTGTGACCACAATGTTGCCACTAGAGTCGATAGCAGCATGGCTCGTTGGTCTATGCCATTCAAGAGAATCCACAGACCAATCGGTTCCTAGGCTGTGATGATAAAATGCGGTTCTCCCCACCATGCGCTGCTGCTGATCATATGCAGTATACGCAAGGACAACTCCCAAACTTGAAGAGGCCAGAATGTACCGACTGTCCAGTGGGTATCCGGGATCATCCGCATATTTCTTCCTCTGGATTGTGGTTCCTTCGCTGTCCAGCCAGTAGATGAAGCCGTCTTTCCCAGCTTGGACGACCCCTATATCATCCGGAAGCATCACGGGCACACCGCCTGGGCCATAGGCGCCGAGAGGCTTTTCGCGCACAATTCTACCAAGCGGGTCAACCCAGTAGATCCTATCGCTTCCGGAGACGACGAAGCCGCCATCTGCAGATAGTGCCGGTCCGACTACTGGTTCTGGGAATTTGACGCTCCACGCCATCTGAAAACAATCCCCGCAATCTCCAGGACAGTCCCAACAGCGTTCTTGCGCTGAACAGATTTGGTCTCCGCAGCAGTCTCTCTGCGAGGGTTCACATCCAGGCAAACCTACAAGAGCACACTCCACCTCTTCGTTCTCACCGCCATCCATGGCAGCTTCATCCAACTCATTTTCATTGTAGGATTCTTCATCGCCATCGAAATTAGATTCTCCATCGCCACCATTCTGTTCATTGTTATCTGCACAACTAAGGCTTAGAAATGCAACTAGTGTTGCCCAGAGGAAAAACGCTGCCTTACAGGACGGCCACCGACGACTTGCCGCAATTTGGTTCATTCTGCGTTTGCTGGTATCCAGCATGGTGCACCCTGCAATAAATAAGCGAAATACTACCAGGGTCAATTACCTCATGCGAGTCGTTTAGAACGCAAGTTGTTTGGTCTCCGCAATCTGTCCATTCGTTGCTGTTGTGTACAGAAACAAATCGGTACCTGTGTCGAACAATTCTCCATTATCAACAATGGATGGTCCTGTCGCCCTAGGAACAGATAGCTCCCAGTCTCCAGTCGCATTACCAAGAGGGAGCATTCGGTCTTTACCATCAGAGCAACTCCAATCGCCAGACGTTGAGTACAGACAACTGTCAGTCCATATCCCAAAGGACGTCTGCGGTCCAGGACTATTATCGACACGATACCCAATATGCAGTCTCTTCTCAGGTAAGAGTAGTTGCGGCCTGTACGTGAACTCAGAAGCCGGAGATCCCGGATTTGCTTTTAGCGGGTAGTTCATGTCGCAGGAGGTCGATGTGTTTTCTTCAGGGGATGGGGCCTTGGCTATGTCACTCCAACAGTCACTATTGCTGTCAAGAAGGCAGGATATATTGGCGTTCGAAAGCCAACTTGCGCCAACCATGTCTCCTGCAACTGCCCAGACGACGTAGGTAATCTCATCGTATACACACGCAGGTGGGTCTCCGTTCGAGGATCCCGTTAGAAGACTACCATTCTTGATTGCTCCTAAACCATCGGGAGAGAACTTCCATTTCGCGGCACCAAACAAGTCAGTGTAGAATAGCAGCATTCCACTGTTCACATATGGAATAACTACATGCGCCGAACTGATGCGATTGTTCGTGCTAAATCCAGTACCGATTGGGCCAAATACAGTTCGCGCTTGGTTGAGATAGATGTATTTCCCGTAGTTGGTTCCAGAGGGTATGTAGTAGATGTAGATGCGGTCATTAGTCGCATTATAGGACGCACTCACCGGCAATGTAGTGGTAATACCTGCAATACACACCTCGTTCTGCCATGTCTGTGTCGTTCCGTAGGTATAGCAAATCTGCGTTGGCATGGCTGGATTCGAATTGTAATCTCTGTAGAACAGATACCTAACTGTTGCTCCAGATTCTGTCCTCAGAACTGCATCGGGTGATTGCCCTGCTAGCGAATAGTAGAGAAAGTAGTGTGGTGGTACATATCTCAAGTACTTGACGATGCTTGGAGTTCTCCATATTCCGACAGCGTCGATCGCGTTCAGGACCTGCTGATACTCGAATGAATTTACGCCCCCCCAGATACTGGAAGCCAACTGTAGCATTAAGCTTGCAGAGCTCTCGTAGGTGACTTCCGTATCCGAAGGTGTCGCCAGCAAGAATTCCCAGAACAACTGTCGGGTTTTCACGAGACCAATAGAATTGACAGTTATACCATAATGGGTCGTCTGGTGTGGGACTGGCATGCCGAGGAGGACCGCGACTTTCGCGAACACTCCGATATTATAGTAGGGCTCAGGTGTAACAGAGTAGTTGCACGCCAAGAAGTATCGGTACGAGTCTGGATGGTTCTTTTGAAGAGGATCGGACATGTAGCGCACCGAGTCGGGATCTGTCTCCCGGTTGCATGGAAGTGTTTTATTTATCCAGTCCGGAGCATCCTCATACAGTTCACCAATAATGTCAGCGATTTCTTCTCGCAGTGTCATGGTGCGGACATCGGCAACATTGAAATTGCTGTTTACAATTTCAATTTCGTGCGATTTTTCGTGGCCAACAGTATCCAGACAGTTCTTGCTTATGCTGATTGCAACGTGACCGGCATAACCTGGATTGCCATCGTACTCAAAGCAGCAATATGCAGCTGCAGTAGTTCCGGAAGGATAAGCAACTCCAAAATGGCCGACATCATGGTAGAAAACAAATGGAGTGTAGGGCTTGATCCTGCACATCTTCCAGTCGCTCCAAAGACCAAAAGATAGTGCTTTACTGCTGATCTCATGGAATAGATCCCAGAGCCTTTGCTGATTCCCGGATTCATCGAACGGATTGCCCGTTCCGCAGGAGGACGCATCTTCGGGAAACTCTGAATTGATACACCCCTGGGGTCCTAAGGTATCGCTCGAGATGCCGTAGAAGGGACCATCATTATCCTTGATGTTCTTGTAGAACCGAATCGAGCGGCAGTCACCGCTATCTATCAGTAAGAGACCCGGGGCGTCATCGAACGTTTCCCTTACGAGTATCCCGTTAGAAAACCTATACAGTGGATTTGAGATGGTTGTATCTTTGGTTGCATCGTAGACAACTTGTTCACGGACGAATTCAGGAGAATACCCACAGATATTGGTATCATCTACTGTACTATTTTGCAGTAGAAGATATTCCGAAGGAACAGTGGAGTTGGTGAGCCAGATGATCTCGCCGTGCCTGTCGAGAAGGAGAGAGATGGAAGCATCCAGAACCCTGGATGCTCCGACGTATTGCGAAAAATCAATCATTACACCACCGTGAGGGAGCCTCTGGATTCTTCTAACGGTCAGCTCCATTCTCGGATTTACGAGACCAAAAGCACAGCTTTCGGCTGAAAGGAAATCCATCAATTGGGCAGGCAGGTCTCCCTCTAGGTCGAATGGATACGGCGAGAGTCTTGGAGAGACCGCGGTGGCAATGGTTCCGTACTCTGAGAATTGGAAGGACAATTCATTAGTAGGCGCATTCGCAACGGGAGTGTCGCCAATGCTCCCTTCCGGGGTCGGGCAGCCTGCCACCTGGCCTGCGAGATCAGGATCTGAGCACACCGTAGAATAGACTCTTCCGATGAAGCCATCGGGTGACGGCTGAGCTAACGCTGGAAATGAGAGGAGCGCAAGTGATAGAAGAATGCAAGCCGAAAAACATTGCAGAATGTGCCCAGGTTGACGCCGACCGTGACTTGAGTTCATGCTCCCATCCTCCCGATATATTGTGAAAGACACTACGCGCAGAAGCCCTCGTGAGCGACCTGGAAACCCCAAACGCAAGAAATTGGAATCCCATCCTCCAAGCCATGAATAGCACTGGCAGGATGGGGTTGTCAACCAGTGCCCGGGCTATAAGGACAACAGGACGCTAATAGGATTCTGGATTCGTTAGATCAAGAAACTTAAGCTCAGAACCTGGACGTGATGGGTTTCCTAGGACCTCGTCAGCACATTCACCGCCGCGACCAGGTCGTCGACCGAGCCGCACTCCAGGACGAACCCGTTCGGCATGTGGATCCGGTAGGGCGGGAGAGGCGAGGGGAGTCCCTTCGACTTCCCGATGATCTTCTCCCGGAGCCCCTTCGTGCTCACCGGCTTCGCCTTCTTGGCGGCCTTGGGCCGACCAGGCTTCCGGCCAGCCTTGGCCTTCACGACCTTCGTCTTGGACCCCTTGGGGCGGCCGGGCTTCCGACCGGGCTTCTTGGCTGCCTTCGGCGCCGCCTTCGCAACGCCCTTCCCGCGGGACGAAGCGGGCTTCAGGCCCATGGCTGTTTCCCAGCGGCGGAGGGTCAGGTCGGCGAGCTTCACCTTTTTGGCCGCCGCCTGCCGGGAGGCCCCCTGCTCGATCAGGGCGCGGAACTTCCCAACGATCCGGGTCCGCTTGGTCGTGGACACGCCCTTCCGGCCGAGCTTCCGACCCGGCTTGCCCTTCGCTGCCTTCTTCGCATGCTTCTTCGCCAGCGGCTTCGCCACGACCTTCTTCTTCGCTGGCTTGGCGACCGGCTTGGCGGCCTTCTTCACGGCCTTCTTCGCCACCGGCTTGGCCTTCGGGGCGGGATCGGCGGGCGGCTTGCCGAAGAGCTTCTTGGGCATCGTGGGCCCAGGCTTTTCGGGCTTCGGCTCCACGAGTTCCGCGGCCTTGGCCGCGAGGGCCGCCTTCTTCTTGGCGGCCATGGAAGGCTTCCGGAGGGTCAGCCGCGGCCGGCTCACGGGCTTGGGAGCGGCCTTCTTGACCGCGGCCACGGCTTCCTTGGCAGCTTCCTTGGTCACGGCCGGCTTCGCCGCCGGTGCCTCGGGCGCCTTCGAAGCGGCCTCGGCCTTGGCTTCATGTCCTTCCTTCTTGGCTTCCTGGTCGGTCATCCTGCCTCCCGCACGGTATCAGGGTTCGATGGAGGCGAAGTGTATCACAGCAAATGGCCACCGCAAGAGCAACGAACCACCGCGTGGGGGCGAATTCTTAGGGCAAAAACCAAGTGGCGCAAAGAGGATCTACTCACGAGAAGCGGAATGCGCTAATCTCTTTCCCGAAGGTTTCACGATGGCAAGAAAAAAAACAATTACCATCACCCTTATTCAGTTCTCTGGAAAAGGGCTAGCTCAGAAGGATCAGATCCAGGAAGGCACAATCCTTTCCGCCCTTCTTAGGCAATATGAACCATCCGGCTTTCTCGGTAGTGTTGTTCGTGTCAATGGAGTGGAGGTTCCCGAGGACACCGTTCTGGAGGATGGGGATCGTGTAGTCACCAGCCCGAGGGACATCGTCGCAGAGCGACAATTCAAGATTGCTGGACGGATTTGGAGAGTTCACCTGAACGATACGGATGCTATTCACCCGACGCTTCACGCCCATGATGTTGAATCAGGAGAGCAGCTCGATCTTCGCAATGGGCGTCGCTATCGGGGGAGAGAAGAGGTAAAGCGGCTAGACAAGAAGACACTGCTGCTTGTCCGGCATGCCATGAGGGATCTCAAACTGCCACCACTCGACCTCGACTAAGAATCATCGGCTTTCAGTGCTCTTCAGATTCACCGTCTCCTGGGTCTTCTCGCCCTTCCGGATCTGGACCTTCACGGTCTTCACGAGCCCCGCAGGCTCGTTCCTGAGGACTAGTTCCACCACGCCGGCGGGGAGCTTCCGATCCATGATCGGTGTCGTCCCCAGGGATTCCCCCTTCCAGAACACCTCCGCCCAGGGAATCGAGTCGAGGCTCAAGGTCCCGTACCCAGGATCTGGGATCGGAGCCGGTGCCACCTGCCCCTCGGTCGCCGTCCGTTCTGGTCCAGCTCCCGGCTCCGAGGTCTTTCCTCCTTGCCCCCCGAAGGCCATGTAGAGCCCGAACGCGAGGGCCGCGGCCAGCAGCAGGGCCATCGGACCAGCCCAGAGGACCCATCTGTAGGCGCCTGCCTTCTGGACCTGGGCCGGCCCCGAGGCCGGGGCCTGCAGCTTGGGAAGATCGTTCTTCGTCACGTTGGCCGGGCTCGGAGAAGGAGCCGGAGCTGGGGCCTTGAGGATACCGGTCCCTGGGTTACCCTGGGCCAGCTCGTTGACAAGGCTCGCCAGGACCTCGTCTCTGGAACGGCCAACTGTCCCGAGGTCGCCAAGGACCCCCTCGAGGGCGGCTGCCAGCTCGGAGGCCGTGGCGAACCGCTTCTCCCGATCGACCTCCAGGCACTTGAGGACGACCTGGTCGAGGGCAGGTGGGACTTCCGGGTTGTGCTTCGATGGCGGATCTGGCGGAGGAGCAACCCTCCGGACCTCGACCGCGGCCAGATCGTTCGGGGCTTCCCAGAGGCGCTTCAGGGTGAGCGTCTCCCAGAGGACGGCGCCGAGGGAGAAGATGTCCGACCGGCCGTCTACCGGCTCGCCCCGGAGTTGCTCCGGGGACATGTAGGCGACCTTCCCTTTGACGACGTTCTGGGTCGTATCGACCCCGTAGACCTTGGCGACCCCGAAGTCCGAGAGCTTCACCTCGCCAGCGCGGGAGATCAGGATGTTCGCCGGGCTGATGTCTCGGTGGGTGATGGGCGGCAGGCCCGTCCTTTCCCCGTGGGCGTAGGCCAGGGCCTTGGACACCTCCTGGGCGATGAGTACGGCCTCGAGGACCTGGATCTGGCGGCCTGAAACGCAGGCATCATGCAGGAGGTGCTTCAGGTCATTGCCATCGACGAACTCCATGGCGATGAAGGGCAGGCCGTCGGAGGGGAGGGTTCCGAAGTCGTAGATCCGGACGATGTTCGAGTGGTCGAGCTTTGCCGTGAGCTCGGCCTCTCGGACGAATAACCGGACGGTCCCCGGGTCGCAGGCCAGGAAGGGGTGCATCCGCTTCAGGGCGACGGTCTTCGAGAACGAGTCCCGTTCGAGCGTCGCCTTGAACACCTCCGCCATCCCGCCCGCGCCGATCCTGGCGATGATGGAGTAGGTTGCAGGTACGGTTGACAGGCTAGACCTCCTGTGGATGGAGGAGAACCTCTCGGCAGCGAAGAGCCTTCAGTTGATCACGAGGATGTATACGGCACCGGTGTTGGTGCCGAAGGTGTCCTGGGTGTAGTCGCCGATCATCACGTAGCTTCCATCGATCGCAACGGAGTTGCCGAAGGAGTCAATTCCTTCGGTCACTGGCGAAGCAAGCCGCATGACGATGCTCCAGGTAGCGTCAGGATTCCTTCTGAATAGGTGAACAGCATTCTCGCTGTGGCTGCTTCCAACGACCAACGTATCGTTCGAAAGGCCCACGGATTGGCCGAAGAACCCATTCTCGAACGGAAGGCTCGAGACAACCTTTGCCTCGTGGTCCCAAGCTTCAGCCAAGTTCTTGGTAAACAGGTACACCGCTCCAGCAAAGGCTTCTGTGCTTGGCTTATTGTCCGCACCAACGGCAATCCTGTCTCCAGAGATACTCACCGAGCTTCCAAAACTATCGCCAACCTGCTCGTCGAATGCCGAGATTCCTGTTCCGGTATCCCACATATTCAGCCCGGTTCGACGGAAGACAAGGGCATCTTCGGCCCCGACATTGCCGACGACGGCATAGTCACCTTCGATCGCGACGGACGATCCCCCGCTGTCAAGGAACGCGCCGCCGTCCCATTGGTTCTCGCCTATCCTGTGGTAGACTCGTGAGTAGTAGGCCCGTGGAACCCCGACAATCGCGTAGTCGCCGCTGATTGCCACCGCAGCGCCAAAGTAGCTGTCCACGACTCCATCCAGGAGCTTGGTTCCCGCATCCCAGGTGTTGACGTCCGTTCGGTGATAGATGTAGGCAGCACCTGCATCCTCGCCGTTACTGTCCTCTCTGTGCGCCCCGACGATTGCATAGTCGCCACTGATCGACACGGACTTTCCGAAGCCTGCGCCAGCCTCTGGATTGTGCGGATAGAGCCTAGTCCCGGTGTCCCAGTCATTCGACCCCGTTCTATGGAAGATGAAAGCCGCTCCGGCGCTCTCGTTGACTCCGTAGGCTCCAACAACGGCATAATCTCCATCGATCGAGACCGAATAGCCGAAAAGGTCGTTCGGCGCCGGCGAAGGGGAGAAAAGCACCGTCATCGTCAGGCACGTACTCTGATTGATGCACATCTCACCTTCCAGACAACAGGTCCCGCTGCAACTCTCCCACGTGCACCCGCATAGGCCATCCACAGAGCATGTCATCGCGGCCTCGCAAGTCCCACAGTCGAAGCCAGAATGAGGGGACTGCCCGCACTCCCTTCCGAGACAGTCGTCCTCGCACTGGCCGGCGAGGGTGCAGTAGTCGGTTGCTCCAGCACAGGTCCCGCAATTATGGCCAGCATGGGGAGAAGGACCGCACACCCGCTTGTCGCAATCGTCGACGCACTGGTAGTTGGGATTGCACCAGTCCGTGGCGCCAGGGCACGTTCCGCAATCGAACCAGCCATTCGGAGAGGTCCCGCAGGCCAGGCCTGCGCAGTCGTCCTCGCACTGCCCTCCGGAAGTGCAGTAATCGGTCGGTCCAGCGCATGTCCCGCAGTCATACCCCTCACGGGGCGATGGCCCGCAGACCCTGCCTCCGCAGTCATCCACGCAGGCCCCTGCCTCGTTGCAGTGGTCCGTCACCCCGGCACAGGTCCCGCAGTCATGGCCCGCGACAGGCGAAGGGCCACAGATGCGCCCCGCACAGTCATCCTGGCATTGCCCTCCTGCCGTGCAGAACTCCGTGGCCCCCGCGCAGGTTCCGCAGTCCGCCAGGATCGTCGGTGAAGAACCGCAGACGCGACCAGCGCAGTCGTCGACGCACTGGCCAACCAGATCGCAGTATTCGGTCTGGAGTGCGCAGGAGCCGCAGAGCTGGTAGGGGCGGTTGGGAGATGGTCCACAAACCCTGCCTGCGCAGTCGTCGACGCACTGCCCCGCGGCCGTGCAGTAGTCGTTCTCGCCGCTGCAGGTCCCGCAGGTGTGGCCGAGCGTCGGGGAGAGGCCGCACTCCAGGCCCGCGCAGTCATCCACGCAGGTTCCCGCTTCCGAACAGTACTCATCCGCGCCCTCGCACCCGCCGCAGTCGAATCCGGCCACGGGTGAGGTCCCGCACCTGCCCAGACAGTCATTGATGCATTGGCCCCCGTCCGTAGTGCAGTACGAGGTCGGGCCGCTGCAGATGCCGCAGACCCGACCCTGGTTCGGAGACGGTCCACAGAACCGCCCGGCGCAGTCGTCGATGCATACCTTGGCGAGCGTGCAGAAGAGGTCTCCATCGCAGGTGCCATCGGAGTAGCAGGGCTCGCCGAGCTCGCCAGCCTCGACGCAACGATCGCCGAGGCAGATCAGCCCGTTATTGCAGGTACCGTTGTCCCTGCACGGCTCGTCCACGTGGCCGACTCCGTGGAGGCCCACGTCGCAGCCCGAAAGGGTGGCCAGGCAGAAGAAGACCAGAGCTGCTGGCTTCAGACGGTCCATCTACCACCTCCCCCCAAGGGAGAAGGTCGCGCCGCCGTCGTTGGGCACGATGGACAGCGACTTCGGATGGCTCTCGAACCACTCCCGGTCCTCTGGTGCCAGGAACCACAGGACGGCGCCTGCCACGAGAAGCGCGAAGCCGGTGCCGAAGCTCGCGTACATGACGCCCGCCCACGTCTGACTCTTCTCGGCTGCGTCGGCATCTCCTGCTTTGTCGTCGTCACCGTACGTGAAGGTGAGGCCGGTTGCGGCCGCTCCTAGCACCGACAACCCCACGCCGGACCAGAAGAGGCCGTGAGCCCACCTGGACATCGGGTTCATGGGGTAGATCCGGGCCAGGGATAGAGCGACCACGGCCTCCTGCCCGGCCTTCAGTTCGACCTCCTGGAAGGCCGCCTCGTGGTCCTCCAGCGTGGCCTCGACCCGGTACTTCCCCGCAGGGAGATCTCTCCTCAGGGGGGCGGAGCCTCCGGGCGCCCCGCCGATGGCAACGATCGCTCCAGGGGGATCCGTTTCCACGATGAGGCTCGCCGGCGGAATCGTCCGCAAGGTCACATCCACCTTGGTCCGCATCCCGTTGGCGATCATGAACTCCCTCTTCTCGGTCAGGTACCCCTGCAATCCGAAGACGGCGAAATACCTCCCAGCGGGCAGCCATGCCTCGACCGGTTCGACGGACTCGGCCATGGTCTTGCCTTCCGCATCCTCTATCGCGACCTTCGCCCCGCGAGGTTCCGATCTGGCCCACAGAACACCGGGCTGGGTGTTCCTCAGGGTGATCTTCAGGGTGGTGTCCTTGTCCGACTCCACGGTCACCTGGTACTGGTTGGCGGCGAAGCCCTCGAGCTCCGCGGTGACCTTGTAGGTGCCCTCGCGCAGCGCAACCTGGATGGGCGAAGGCCCAAGCTTCCTGTAGCCGCTGATCAGCACCGCGGCACCAGCCGGCTCCGTCGTGACCGTGAGCCTCCCGGGGACGATCTCCCGCAGCAACCTCTGCCCCTCTGACGCGTAGGGGTTGTCGCCGGCGTACAGGGACAGGAACTGGCGGAGCAGGCTCACTCTCGTTTCCAGCTGGACGGACTCATCCTTCGCCAGCGAGTAGAGGTAAGACCAGTTGCTCTTTATCTTCTCCTGCCGCTCCTTGGCATCCCTGGTGTCCTTGAGCAGCTCCTCGAACTCGAGCACTGCCTGTGAGGAGCCCGCCTCCCTGGCCTCCGCGGGCTGGCAGAGCTTCACGGAGATCGTTCTGATGGCCGCCAGCAGTGATTCCTCCTGGCAGGTGGAACCACCCGTCGCACCGCCCTCCGTGGCGGCTTTCTTCAGATCATAGAGTGTCGCGGTCACCTGGCAGGTGTCGCCGATCTTCAGGATCTGGGAGGAGAGGGTCTTCTGCGCGGCCAGCTCCTTGCCGAGCTCGACCTGGCAGCTCTGTTCGAAGCAGGGCTTGTAGCTGTCCTTCTTCTGCTGGACCAGTCTCTCCTTGATCTTGTCGCGGGGAACCAGGCCGAATCCGCACTCGGCCAGGCTGGCCGAGAGGAACTCCGTCAGGTTCTGCCGGGTCTTCGGGTCGAGCCCCGAGCCGCGGTCCTCCATGTCGAAGACGGCGACGAGTGGCTTTTCCTGACCGCCAGCAGGGCAGGGCGCCAGGCATGCGAGGGCCACGAGCAACACGAGAAGGAGCGTGCCGTAACCCTTGCCGGTGGCGTCGGATGCGTCGGGTTCCAGCAACCTGCTCATCCCCGGTGCGACCTCCTTGAGGAC
The DNA here is from genome assembly GCA_035913415.1 of Fibrobacteria bacterium. Lineage (GTDB taxonomy): Bacteria > Fibrobacterota > Fibrobacteria > UBA5070 > UBA5070 > UBA5070. Next base: position 23,398 of record JAMIIV010000136.1, read on the forward strand.
CTTGAAGAGCGTTGGTACTAGCTGACCATTCAGGCCCGCGGGTGTCAATGGGTCGAACGAACGGAAAGGCTTGCTGGGCTTGACTCCTCACCACCCATTGCACGCGCAGCCTTGCCCCTTCCGGCAGGTCTTCGAACACGAGATGCAAGAGTTCCCGCAGGCGCAGCCGACCGTGCATACCTTGCAGCAGTACCGCTCCCGGACGGCCGGGGTCGCAGGCCGCGGCTTCGGTGGGGCAGGGGGCCTGGGCTTCGGTGACACGGCCACTGGAGGCGGCGGCTTGGGCGCCGGCGCCGCGGCCTTCTTGCCCCTGCGCCAGTCCCAGGGCGGGATCGGGTCGTTGTCCGCCCAGAGGCCGAGCTTCGCAGCTCTTGCCTGCTCCTCGAGCTCGCCGAGGCCGACGAACTTGGGGGCGTACTTCCGGTACCACCAGGCGAGCCCAGCTCGGACGAGCTCCTCATTGAGGAGCCGGCCGTCGGGCAGGAACACCAGGCCGACCAGGCGACCGTACCGGTCGGTATCGACGACCCGAACCGTCACTTCCTTGTTGAAGCAGAGGTCGGAGGTGAGCTGCTTGGCCTTCTTCCCGAAGGCCTGGCGGGATTCAGGACAGTCGACCGCGTGGAGGCGGATCTTTCGGCTGACCTTGCCCTCCGAGAGAACGACGATGGTGTCCCCGTCGGTCACGCCGACAACCCGGCCCGAGAAGCGAAGGCCTTCGTTCTCCTGGGCAGCGCCGCCCATGGGGGCCAGGACAAAGAGGTATGCCAGGACGAGGGACAGCGAGAGACGGGGGAAGGGACCGCGGACCTGGGCCGGCTGGCCGCCGTCCGTCGGTGGGCTCTGGGCCACGCCATCCATCCCTTCGGATCCTCCGTCGATGTGTGCACCTGAGACCAGGAAACCACCCTCCAGCAGGCCCTGTCAACGATGGTGGCCCCTTTCGGGTTGGAGTAGAATGCCCCCTGAATGCTTCCCCCCAAGCTCACCGAGGAAGGCGTCGAGCTGCTCGTCTTCACCGACGAGCAGGGGAGGGTAGTGACGGATCTCCCCTGCCCGGTCTCCTGCGGTCGCTGTTGCAAGCACTGGTACCAGACGAAGGCGCTCCAGCACCTCGTTTCGAGGGACGATGGGATCGGCCCCTGTCCCAAGCTCCGGCCCACCGGCTGCAAGCTGAAGCGCAGCCGGCGGCCGATCGAGTGCCGGATGTACCTCTGCGAGCTGGCCGCTCTCGCCATGGAGGACCAGGTCACGAAGCCCGAGATCGACCGTGTCCTCGCCGCCGAGGCCCAGGACCACGCAGCAGCCTTCCTCGGGAAGCAGCTCCTGATCATGGATCGCGAGTTGCCAAAGCCCGCCGACGAGCTGCTCCAGGTCAGCCCCATCCGTTAGAGGCAGTTGCGGAGCGAGGCTCCCTTGAGGAAGAAGCCCTCCAGCCCCGAGGATCAGCTTTCTCCAGGGCACCGGCAGACCTCGTAGCCGCCGTTGTCCCAGCCGCGCAGTCTTGCCCCTCATGAGGAAGCCTCCGACATTATGTGAACTTTTAGACCGCTTTTCCGGACCCTTGGCCTGCCTTCAAGGTCAGGTCGAGCGCAGCCCCGAGGAGCTCCTCCTCGAAGCTGCGGCCTGAGACGTGGGGAAGGCCCCGCTCGGGGCAGACCAGGGAATCCCCAGCAGCTCGAGCACCACAGAGGGTAGGCCACCACCGACTCGTCGAAGCCCCGGGCGCCTCCGAGGTGCTGTCCTGGACTTCACTCTATAAGGAAGGCCTCAGGCTTCTCCCTCGGCTGCCCCGTTGCCACTTCGGGTCAGCATCCAGGCAGCCCACAGCCTCTCATCCGTTCCGTCGCCCGGCCCGCAGCTCGTCTGCCGTGACGGTCCTGGCCTCCCTGGGCCAGCCTCCGAAGTCCGTCTGCCCGCGTTCCGCGGCAGCCCACGGAGCTCTTGGCAGCCTCCGTCCGGATGCTTCCGAGCCCTTCCAGACGTCCCGAAACGACGATCTGGACCTCGCCCAAGCTGGGTCCCAGGAGGTCAGCCTCGAGGACGCTGATCCGGGTCCCAGAGACCGGGATCCGGCCTCAAAGGACTGGCCTGAGAGCCCCAGGATCGACCGGAAGGAATCGATCCTGGGGCTTCTAATAAGGTCAGCCAAACGGTCCAGCGAAAGGCCTCGACAGCCGCCCGGAAGGTTCCCGGTAACTGTCCTGGGGCGACCCTGGAGGCCGGGTCCGGTGCGACGGAGCACGGCGCAAGGCGTGGCTCCGGACTTCGAAGAAGAGATGGTCCCGGATCGGCCCCGGCGCGGCACCCGCGGGTGTGCGGGTTGACCCAGTCCAGTCCGCCGCCGGGTCTGCGGCCCGGCTTCCAGCCCTCGATCCTGGTCTCCTGGGCAACCCTTGAAGAAGGTTTTCCTGCGGCAGATCGAGCTGAAAGGCGGCCGATCTTGATCAGAGCACGGACCCATGCTAGGCTTCTAATTGCCCGACAAAATACGCGGAAATTCGTGTTTGGATGGGACTAGATGTAAGGTCCTATAAGGAAGATTATGTGAACTGCGGTTCAGACCGCCGAATGGACCCCCGCTCGTTCACCCCTTGATCCCCAGCTTCTTCAACTTAAAGTTCAGCGTCGAGTAGGCCAGCCCGAGCGCCTTGGCCGCCGCCCTGACGCTTCCGCACCTGGCGATTTCCCGTTCGATGAGCTCTTTTTCCTTTGCGTCGAACTGGTCCTGGTAGTTCCCAGACTTTCCCTGCAAGTTCTCCGGGAGGGCCTCGACCCCCAGGTCTTCCGGCTGGATCTCCGGGCCGGTGGCCGCCAGGATCGACCTCATGACCGCCGACTTGAGTTCCCGGACGTTTCCAGGCCACCTGTGGGCCTGGATGAGAGCCAGGGCCGCCTCGGAAAACCGGAGGGACCGCTTGACCTCCACCAGGTGCTGCCCAAGGAAGTGCTCGGCGAGGACCTTCAGATCCTCGGGCCGGTTTCGGAGCGGCGGGATTTCGATCCGGACCACGTTGAGTCGGTCGTAGAGGTTCGCCCTGAAGCGCCCGTCCTTGATCATGTCCCCGAGCGGTCGGTCCGTGGCCGCGACTACCCGTACGTCCACCTTTCGGACCTCGTCAGAGCCCAGCCGTTCGACTTCTCCCTCCTGGAGGACCCTGAGGAGCTTCGGCTGCATCTCGAGCGGGATGTCCCCGACTTCGTCGAGGAACAGGGTTCCGCCGTCCGCCTGTTCGAACTTCCCAGCTCTGGCCTGGCTCGCCCCCGTGAAGGTCCCCTTTTCATGGCCGAAGATCTCACTCTCGATGAGCCCTGCCGGCACGGCCGCGCAGTTCAGAGAGACGAACCTCGAGCGGCCTGACTGGTCGTGGAGGGCTCGGGCTACGAGTTCCTTCCCAGCCCCCCGTTCTCCCGTGATCAGGACCGGCCAGGAGGTCCTGGCGGCCTTGGAGACGGCCTCCAGGACCTTGAGCATGGCCGGATTCCGGGTTAAAAGCTTCTTCGGCTCCGGAGCCCTCTCGACTGGCTCCAGGGTGAGCTCCAGCTCCCCGAGCCTGAGTGTCTGACCGATCTCGATCCGGGCCTCCCGGACCTTCACCCCGTTCAGGAAGGTTCCGTTCTTGGAGCCCAGGTCCTCGACGTACCAGCCGTCGGCGCGTTTGGAAATCCGGCCGTGGAAGGCCGAAATGAACGGGGCGTTGATGACGAGGTCGTTCCCGCCGTCCCGGCCGATGTTCAGGACCGAGCCGAGGTGGGCACGGAATCTCTTGCCTCCAGGCAGAACGCCCGCGAGGACCATCGGGCCGACGGTCGAGGGTGCAGACGGGTTC
>JAMIIV010000137.1:0-1934 GCA_035913415.1 Fibrobacteria bacterium
CGGCCAGCGCCGCTTCGGCGGCTTCCAAACCCGACTTCTTGCCGATCGCGGCGGTGGCCTTGGCACCGGCGACGATGTCGGGGGTGCCGGTCGACAGGGAGGTTTTCATGACCCAGCCGAACTGCCAGCGGCTCGCCACCACCCGCACAAACCCCTCGGGGCCGTCTTCGTGCATGCCCACCAGTTGTCCGATGCGCAGGACGGTTTTGGTGGGGGCCAACGGCGTGGGGCGCTGATACACCGCGGCGTCAGCGATCAGGACCGCCGAGGCTCCGAATACCACGCCGTAGTTGCGGACCCAACCTTCCGATCCATCGCTGAGCTTGACCTTGTAGATCGATTCGCCCTTCGATCCGGGATTCTCGACAGAATCCCCCAGGAAATGGAGGGTCTCGCCTGCCTGCACCATCACGCTGGACTTGGCCTTGACGTCTTGGGTGGGATAGACCACCGTGCGCTGGGTCACGGTCAGGATGTTGGCATCGACTGCGGCCGATTCGGCCACGATGGAGGAATCCGACGCGCCTGCCGCAGCGCCCTGAGGGTCTGGGTCCTTCTTGCAGGCAGCCAGGGACAGGAGCATCGCGAAGGAAGCGGGGGCGGCGAGGAAGCGGAGAGACATGGGAACTCCGAATGGGGGGGTGAACGGGTGCTGGAATGTCAAGGTAGCGCCATCCCGACGGGTCTGGTAGTACACCCGTCACAGTCCGGTTGCGGAAGGACCGCCCCAGGGCTCGGGTCACTACCTTGTGCCCCACCATGGCCTATCCAGACATTCGCACCAACTTCTCCCGCGTCCCCGCCCCTTGCTACGTGCTGGACGAAGCCCGGCTGCGAGCCAACCTGGAAGTGCTTGACCGGGTGCAGAAAGAGGCGGGAGTCAAGGTGATCTGCGCCTTGAAGGGCTACTCCTTCTGGAGGTCCTTTCCCTTGGTGCGCCAATACCTTCCTGGCGCCACGGCCAGTTCCCTCAACGAAGCCCTGCTGGCCCACCAGGAAATGCAGGGCGAAGTCCACGTCTACGCCCCCGCGTACGCACCGGAAGAGATGGAACAGATCCTCGGACTGGCCGGACACATCTCGTTCAACAGCTTCTCGCAGTGGGAGCGCTTCCGCGCCCAGACCCTGGCCCATCCCGGCAAACCCTCCCCCGGCATCCGGGTCAATCCCGAGTACAGCCAAGTCGAGACCGACCTCTACAACCCCTGTGCGCCGTTCTCGCGTCTGGGCGTCACGGCCGGCCAGTTCCGGGCGGACCTGCTCGAAGGCATCGACGGCCTGCACGTGCATGCCCTGTGCGAACAGAACTCGGACGCCTTCGAGGGGCTCCTGGGCGCCTTCGAGGAACGCTTCGGACAATTCTTGTCGCGCATGAAGTGGGTGAACTTCGGTGGTGGGCACCACATCACCCGCGAGGACTACGACATTCCCCGCCTGGTGCGGCTGCTGCGGGACTTCCGCGCGCGCCACCCCCATCTGGAGGTCATCCTGGAGCCCGGCGAGGCCGTGGGCTGGCAGACCGGCGAGCTGGTCGCCACCGTGCTGGACATCGTGCACAACGGCATGGACGTGGTGTTGCTGGACATCTCGCCCAACGCCCACATGCCCGACTGCCTGGAGATGCCGTATCGTCCTGGAATCCTGGGAGGGTACGATCCCGGGGAGAAGCCCCACACCTACCGCCTGGGGGGCGGCACCTGCCTGGCGGGAGACGTGTTGGGCGACTGGTCCTTCGAAACCCCGCTGCAGGTGGGCGACCGCATCGTGTTCCTGGACATGATCCACTACACGATGGTCAAGACCACATTCTTCAACGGAGTGAAACACCCCTCCATCGCCACCTGGAAAGAAGACGGAACCCTCGACGTGCACCGGACCTTCGACTACGAGCAGTTCCGCGCCAAACTGGGCTGAGTTGTGAATCGATGAGTGAG
>JAMIIV010000138.1:0-1440 GCA_035913415.1 Fibrobacteria bacterium
TCGCCGGTTATTTTTACGACAAGCTCGCTAATGGTAGGCATCGCGTTCCCTTTCTACCACGCGTCCGGGTGAACGTCCACGGGCTGTACTTTCAACTCGTCGCCGGGCCTTGGTATCGTCCCGCCCTGGTTCAAGAACGCGGCCACGCGCGCCCGCTCGGTTTCAATCTCGCGCCATTCGTAAATCATCGCCAGGATCAAGCGCGGCGGCGCGCCCCAAAACTCCGCGTCGGTCAGGCGTAGATAGACGCGCGCCGTGGTGTAGATGGTCGCCCACGGCCAGTCCTCTACGCCTTCGGAGGGTTTTCACCTTCCTCGGATTTCTTGGCCGGCTGGCCCATCGCCTGTATATAAGCCGACATGAGCGGCGCGATCAGCTCGACCGCCTCGCCCACGTCGATGGTGTCCATGATCTGCGGGGCATCGATGCTCTTGTCCTCGTGCTGAAGCGCCACAGCGAACAATTCCGCCATCGATACCAGGTCCTTGAGCCCCATCCCGCGTTCTTCCAGCCCCTCGAACAGCTTGAGGGCTTCGCCGATGCTCCCGTACTTTTCAGCCAGGGTGGCGAGTGCGCTCATGGTGAACCGGAACACGTGGTCCTCGCCGCCGATTTTTACCTTGACGCCCTTGTCGGGCCGTACGTCCTGAACGCTCATCTATTCCCCCTTGGAAAGATTCGCAAAAGCGCCGGGCAACCGCCCGCCCGGCTGGGCATCACAAGGGGGGTCAAGCGCCCGGGGTCACCAGCTGCGAGAGCGGGGTCACGTGGACGCCGTTCGTGTCCTGCACGTCGGCGGTCACGGAGACGAGGTACGCCACGTTCGTGATGTTCGTGTTGGTCAGGACAAGGGTCGGGGCCACGCCGGCCACGGACCTGGTGATCGTCGTGGTGCCGGCCAAGAGCGCTCCGGTCGATACGACGGACACGGTGATCTGTGCCGTGGTGGGGATCGCCATCTGGAACGTCTCGCCGCCCTTGGCGAACGGGATCGTGATGATGTTGTCGCTGTCGTCGCCGGTGATCGTTCCCACGGTGACGGCGGTCAGGCTCGCGCTCGGCAGGGTGACGGTGGTGAAGAACCCGGAGAGTGTCGCGGCCACGGCGTTCGGGTCGTCGGTCCGCATACGCATCCGGTAGTTGCCGGAGCTGGTGAGCTTGGCGACCAATCCTTCCAGCATCGGGGTCTGGTACTCGATGCTCGCGCCCTTGGTTTTGGCGTCGAACTTGGGCTTGGACAGCTTGCACTTGTACATCCACACGTAGTCGTAGACCAGGTTGGTGGAATCCTTGCCACTGCGGAGCATCTTCGCGCCCAGGGCGATGTACGGGGACTGGTCGAGGGTATTGTCCACCACCTGCCCGTTGGCATAGGTGTGGCCCAGGATGCGCGCCATGTCCTCGGGAAGTATGTCCGCGTTCCCCAGGGTGATCTTCATT
>JAMIIV010000139.1:0-3432 GCA_035913415.1 Fibrobacteria bacterium
GGAGACACTGCAGACCTTCTACACCAGCAAGCACACCCACCCAACGGTGCCGAGCCCGCTCGGCGGCTGCCTTACGAATCAGTTCGTCTGCGTCGATTCCACCCGACTCTTTCTGCCCGTGCTGCCCTCCACGCTGCTCACGCGCTACGGCTACTCGATGTCCGGCACGGTGGATTCGATCCTTGATCCGCGCAATGTCAAGCGCAAGTACGTCTACGACGCCCGGCTCAACGTGGCCCGCGAGCAGGACGAGGCGGGGGCGCAGCAGCGCTTCTATTACAACCGGAACGGCCTGCTGGACTCGGTGCGGACCCGCACCGGCTTCGTGACCCGGTACCGGTATGACTCCCTGGGCCGGCGGACGGCCCTGATCTTCCCCCAGCGGGCCAGCACCTTCCCCGGGGATGGCACCAGCATCCCAGGCGACAGTCTCAGCTCCACCTATGACCTCCTCGGGAACCTGCTGGTAAGCCGCAACCAGCAGGGCCATCTCATCCGCAGGACGTACTGGGGGGACGGCGCGCTCCGCACCAAGACCACGATCACCGGCTTCAGCGACTCGCTGGAGTACCTCTACGATGCCACGGGGGCGCGCATCCTCCTGGTGGCCGGGGGCCAGGACTCCGTCCGCTATGTCTACGGCTCCGCCACGGGTACCCTGGATTCCCTGGTCGTGCGGATGGACAGCAGCGGCTACACGAATGCCGTCGCCACGCGCGTCTTCACCTTCACGTACGACGCGCTGGGCCGGCGGCGGCAGATCACCTACCCCATCCCGGGGATGACCGTCGCCTATTCCTACGATGCGCTCGGGGTCCTGCGCCGGGTCGTGTCCGCCAACCCCGCCGCGCCGACGGGCGGCACCGACCGCTTCGACTTCACTTTCCTGGTCGACTCCGTGGATGCGATCGGGCGCATCCTGCACCAGCGCACCAGCTGCACCTCCTTCAACAGCCAGGACAGCCTGCTCCTGCCCTGCGGGAAGGGCGGGGCGGCGGGGAGCCAGCGCAATCTCTCCAATCGCTATAACCGGCGGAGCGAGCTCGTCATCCAGCGGGACGAGCTCAAGGTGGACTCGCTGCGCTATGATGCCTCCGGCAACCTGATCGTGCGCTACCAGTCGAGCGGGGGCTACCCGGGCCGGGACACGATGGCCATCGCGGCGCTGAGCAACCGCGTCCAGTACGACCGCAATGTCCTCTCCGGCACCCGGGTGGACTTTCGGTACGACGCCGACGGATCCCGGATCCGGGACTCGGCCCCGGTCACGGCGGTGAACGCGCCGCTCCAGCGGTGGGAGTATTACGACGCGCTGGGCCGCAACACGGGCTACCGCTACGCCGACGGCTTCGATCCCAACGGGAACCTGGCGCACCACTTCCACCCCACCCGGTGCCAGTACGACCCCGAGGGGCAGCCGAGCCTCCCCTGCGCGCTCGACGCGGTCTGGACCACCCATGACGGGCCGAACGCGGCGGCGATGATCACCGGGTGGCGCTTCGTGAGCGCCCCGGGGGCGGACGAGCTCCTCCTGGGGCGCTTCGCCCTGAGCGCCGCCTACCGCCAGACCCTCTACTTCGTGATGGACGGCCAGGGCCGTCAGCTGGCGGTGGGCGATAGCTCGGGCTTTCTGGTGGACGCCGACGTCTCGACGGACCGGGGGGCGTGGCAGTACGCCGGCGCCACGCAGAACGGCTTCACCTTCGACGTGAACCGGCAGGGAAGCGGGGCCCCGGGTGGGGTCTCCTACTTCCGGAACCGGGCGTACGACAGCCGGACGGGGCGGTGGAAGCAGGAGGATCCGCTCGGGGTGGCGGGCGGGCTGAACCTGTACCAGTTTAATGGGAACAACCCGGCGACCTACACCGATCCGTTTGGATTGTGTCCGATCCCACCATCCAATTGCGTGGACATCGCGGTTGCGGTAGCGAGTGTCGTAGAATTCGTCGCTGCACCCTCGCTCGGCACGTTCGTGAACGCGGCTCTTGACGTCGCTGGCGCGGTACCGGGGGTGCCATCGTTCGGGGTCGCCAAGCGGGTGATAGGGGCGGCGGATGCCGGAGCAAGGGTTGCGCGTGGAGGGGAGTCCGTTCAGGCTGCGCAAGGTCGGGCGGTTCACCGTGCGTGGGACCCAGGCCCAGGGTTCGTGAAGGAGGAGCGGCTCCCAAGCGGAAAGAGGCCAGACGCGGTCAACTACCAGACGCGGGTCGTGAAGGAATTGAAGCCGAATAACCCGTCGGCAATGCGGAGAGGCGAGCGGCAAGTCGAAGGCTATCGCAAGGAGCTTGAACAGGTTACCGGTGAGAAATGGACAGGGGTTGTTGAGACATACTCGCCACGCTAGGAGGCTGAGGTGAGGAAGCGTGATCCGATCGCCTCAGAACTTGACGGCCTTCTCGAGGAAGCGGGCTTTGTGCGGAAGAAACAGGCGTGGTACCTGAGAGGCCGTGAGGTGACAGCTTTCGCAGAACTCCAGCGGTCTCAGTGGGGGCCGGAGGTCTACCTGAACCTCGCGGCCTGGGTCCAACTGATCGAACCTTGCGAGTGGCCGCGCGGAGATCGCGCGCATCTTCGGTTGCGATTGGGGACTATCGTTCCGGCAAATTCCGACGTGGAAGTCGAATCCACTCCTGGACGTGCAGCGGTTGTGGGCGGTAGTACTGACTTCCGGGAATTGGTTCGGGATATCGCGATCCCGACCCTCCGCTCCTGGACTTCCATTGAGGGAATCCGCCGGGCTGATCAATCAGGGGCACTCGTCAGGGCGCTCGTCGACCGGCGAGTGAGGGACTTGCTTTGAGCGACGTCCCCCCCGAACCCAGCCACTTGATGGCGAGAGAGCCGAGTGTGATGGGTGTTCGATCGGATGGAGCCGTTTAGGCACCAAGGCCGGGCCAACCAGGGGATTGCTCCCGCGCTGGAGTCCCCATCTAGCCGCACCCACTTTCTATCGATCCGCGCCAACGCAGAGTAACATGGAGTTCCTTCCTTCCGTGGGGCGGGCACCGCCCACGCCTCGTGGCGTTGTAGGGGCTGCCGCACGCACGCGCTAGCCGCCGCCGCCGCGGCCATGATCACCGGCTGGCGCTTCGCCCTGAGCGCCGCCTACCGCCAGACCCTCTACTTCGTGATGGACGGCCAGGGCCGGCAGCTGGCGGTGGGGGACAGCTCGGGCTTCCTGGTGGAGGCCGACGTCTCGACGGACCGGGGGGCGTGGCAGTACGCTGGCGCCACGCAGAACGGCTTCACCTTCGACGTGAACCGGCAGGGGAGCGGGGCCCCGGGAGGGGTCTCCTACTTCCGGAACCGGGCGTACGACAGCCGGACGGGGCGGTGGAAGCAGGAGGATCCGCTCGGGGTGGCGGGCGGGCTGAACCTGTACCAGTTTAATGGGAACAACCCGGCGACCTACACCGATCCGTTTGGGCTGTG
>JAMIIV010000140.1:0-17114 GCA_035913415.1 Fibrobacteria bacterium
GGTGCTGCCAGCCGACCAGAGCCCGTACCACATGGTGCGCGTGGCCAGCTACGTGAAGGGCGTCGACAAGGCCATCGCGATGGCCAACCGTTTCCACGATCTGGGCTACGAGACCTGCATCAATCTCATGGCGCTGTCCCGCGACCGCGGTCCGGAACTCGACGAAGCCATGGACCAATGCGAGAAGGAAGCCAAGGCGCAGGTGATCTACCTGGTGGATTCCTTCGGTTCGTTCTACCAGGAAGACATCGCCAAGCTGGTGGCCCGGGCCCGGCAGTGGATCAAGACCAAGGAGCTGGGTTTCCACGGCCACAACAACCAGCAACTGGCCTTCGCGAACACGATCGAAGCGATCATCCACAACGTGAACTACCTGGACGCCACCGTGTACGGCATGGGTCGCGCCGCGGGCAATTGCACCCTGGAGCTGCTGCTGGGTTTCCTGAAGAATCCCAAGTTCGACATCCGGCCCGTGCTGGATCTGGTCGCCAAGGAATTCATCCCGCTGCGTCAGCGCCACGAATGGGGATACATCATCCCCCACATGATCGCGGGCCAACTGAACATGCACCCACAGGAAGCCCTGGATGTGCGCAAGGGCGAAGACGCCGAGAACTATCGCCTCTTCTACGAGCGCATGGTTTCGTCGGGCCTGGACTGATCCGATGCCCCACCCCTCCCCGGAGCGGTTCCTCCGCGAACTCAAGACCGACCGCCTGCTGGGCATCCTGCGCGACACGCCGGACGCCGCCCTGGGCGAGTTGGCTTCGGCCGTTCGCGAGAGCGGAATCCGCTTCCTGGAGGTGACGATGAACACCCCCGGCGCGGCGCGGCAGATCGGCCGCCTGCGCGACATGCTCGACGGATCCTGTCAGATCGGAGCGGGAACCGTGCTCACCGCCCGGGAGGCCGGTGAAGCGGTGGCCGCCGGCGCCACGTTCCTGGTCTCCCCGTGTTTCGTGGTGGAGGTCCAGGACTTCGCCGACCAGCACGACCTGCCCACGCTTCCCGGCGCCTTCACCCCGCAGGAGGTCTGGAACGCGCAGCGCGGGGGAGGCACGATGGTGAAGGTCTTTCCGGCCAAGGCGGCCGGAGGCCCCTCCTACATCAAGGAGCTTCGCGGCCCGTTCCGGGAGATTCCGTTGCTTGCCTGCGGCGGTGTGAACGCATCCACGGCGGGAGAGTATTTCCGCTCCGGCGCGGACGCCCTCGCCTTCGGAGGCTCCATCTTCGCCCCCTCCCGACTGCGGGAAGGTGACTTCGATGGCATCAAGGAAGACCTGCGCGCCTTGCGGAAGACCTGCCCCTGACCGCGCGGTGCGCCCGGAGCGGACTCAGCGCACGATGCGCGGACGACGCGGCGGACGCCAGCCGGTGAGGAAGTAGCGCAACACCGCGTCGCTGGCGCTGCGGTACTGGACATGTCCTTTGGCCCGGAACCAGTCGGCGACATCGCTCTTGGTGGGATTGACCCCCACCCGCGACAGGGTGGCCACCACGTCGGTGTGGAGCATGTCCAACGCGATGCGCAGCTTCTTCAGCACATCGCTGTTGTCCAGGGCGGAATCCGTCAACTGGGGCGGCCCGGGTTTCTTGGGATTGGGCCCGCGGCGATCGAGGATGAGACCCTCGAGGAAAGCCGCCAGCGCGATGTTGGGGCAGGCCACGTGGCCTTCCATCGAAGCGTCCAGGAAATACCCCGACTGCTCGGCGGACGCGGGGACGTGCCCGGACGCCTGGAAAATGCGCTCGATGTCGGTCGCCTCCAGTTGCAGGGAGGCCTGGATCAAGCGCAGCGTTTCATTGTTGGTCATGGCGGAGAAAGTTAACCCGCTCACCGGCGCACACGGAGCACAAGCTCCACTGCGCCCAGCACGGGCAAGATCAGTCGAGTTTCATGCTCAAGTACCACAGGGGCAGGAAAATTGTCCACGCATGGCTGGGCCCCCGCTCGAGAACCGTGAATTTGTAACGCACCCCGACCAATACGGCCGAGCCCCACAGGTCGCCGGTGAACCCCACATGCCCACCCTGGACCGCAGCCCCCGCGCTCGCGCCCACGAATCCAAACCGTCGTTTCTTCCCCCCCGCGGACGCGATCACTTCATGTCGAGATACCAAAGCGGGAAGAACACCATCCAGGCGTGACTGGTCCCCTCGGTCGTCTGCGTACCCTTGTAGCGCAGGCCCACGAAGACCGCGGAGGCCCACAGATCCCCCGTGAAGCCAGGTTTTCCGTCGTGTACGGCAAGCCCCGCGCTCCCCCCGGCAAGTCCAAGGATCGACACCTTGGCCAGGACCTCCGCCTGGAATGTCCCTCCATAGGCGTACGTCCCCACCCCTAGCCCCGGCCCGCCCGTCGGGGCTCCGTAGAACGACGCCGTCGCGCCGAACACGGGACCTCCGTGCGGATCGTAAGCTCCTCCGACCTGCGGGCTGACGACGAACCATGTCTGGTTCTTCGGACCGTTGAAGTAGAAGTCGGCGCCAGATGGCGAGGCAAGCCCCGCCAGCAGGACGCAGGAAAAGCCGATGCGACCGAACGAAGTCGGCAATGGAATCTCCAGGGGGAAGAGGGGTTCAGGTCGAGGGAGGCGCCGGTCGCTCCCACCGCGCTGCGGTGTCGTCCCCCAGCACAAGCGTCTCGGCCGGTTCCCCGGTGGGAAGCAGCCCCTGGGCATCGAAGGGCGTGCCTCCAGGTTGCGCCACAGGCGAGCGCAGCACCCACAGCCGATCCCAGAGCCCTGCGCTCAGGAAAGCCGAGAGCAGTTTCGGTCCGGGCTCGACCAGCAGATCGTGGATGCCTTCGGCACCGCAAAGATCGAGCAGGGCCCCCAGATCGACGCGCCCCTCCTCGGAGGCAACCTGTGCGAACGCGATGCCCGGGGGCAACCCCTCCGGACGACGGGACCCAAGCACCACCGTACGGGGATCGGACCACAAGGCGCGCGCCGATGGAACAGGCCCGGATCCCGCCAGCACCAGCGGGCGAGGCGACGGACCGGGCACATCGCGTACCGTCAGGCGGGGGTCGTCGATGGCCACGGTGCTTGCACCGACCAGAATCGCGTCGGAAACCGACCGCAAGCGATGAACGAAGGTGCGGGCGACGTCGGTGGTGATGGCGCCGCGGACGCCCGGGGCGGGATTGGCGTTCCCGTCCGCGCTCAGCGCCACCTTGAGTGTGACGCGGGGACGTTTGGTCGCCAACCAGTGCCCGAAACCCGCGTAGAAATCGGCGATGCGACCGTCCGGATCGAGAACATCGACTTGAATGCCGGCGCGGCGCAGGGCATGGAGGCCTTTGCCGCGCACCAGGGGATTGGGGTCTTCACATCCCACGATCACGCGCTCGACCCCCGACATGATGAGCGCCGCCGCACACGGGGGCGAGGTCTTGCCCGGAAAGGCGACGCAAGGTTCGAGGGTAACGGCCATGGTCCCGCCGTCGGCGGCCTTACGGGCCCCGTCCAAGGCTTGCCGCTCGGCGTGCGGCCTCCCGGTTGGCCCGGTAGCCGCGCGTCCCACAGGCTTGCCGCGGGCATCCCAGACGACCGCCCCCACCGAAGGATTGGGAAGCGTCCGGCCACGGGCGGCGCGCGCGAGTTCGAAGGCCTGGCGAATGCGGTCGAGATCGTCCATGCCCCAAAGGTAGGCCTCCCCGGCCCTCCTCCTACCTTTCCGTTCCATGCACCTGCCCTTGGACCCGCTTCGTGCGGCCTTCGCGAACCATCCGCGCGCCTTCGACGGATTCCGTCACGTCTACCCCGTGCTCTCGAGGCGCTCGGGTGGTCTGTCCATCGGGGTGAACCTCAATCTCGACCGGCTGTGCAACTTCGACTGTCCCTACTGCCAGATCGACCGGCGCGTCCCGTCGCCCCGCCTGCCCGTCGAACCTTCGCGCGTGGTCGAGGAACTGCGCGCCATGCTGGGTCGTTACGCCGCGACGGGGCTGGCGGAGGTCTTTCCCGGAGTGGCTCCGTCGCAGCGGCGTTTGCGCGACATCGCCCTGTCCGGCGACGGCGAGCCCACCCTCGAGCCCACTTTCCCGGAGGTGTGCCACCACTTGGCCCTTTTGCAGAAGGCCTGGGTCGCCGCCGGGGGCGAAGAGTTTTCCCTGGTCTGCATCACCAACGCCACGATGCTCGATCGCCCCGAAGTCCTGCGTGGCCTGTCCTCCCTGTGCGCTCAGCAAGGTGAGGTCTGGGGAAAACTGGATGCAGGAACGGACGACTGGTACCAGCTCGTCAACGATTCGCGGGTTCCTCTCGATCGGATCGAAGCGAACTTGAAGACCGCCGCCGGTGTGATCCCCTTGCGCATTCAGTCCCTGTGGATGACCTACCGCGACCGTTCTCCGGATCGCGCGGAGACCGACGCTTGGCTGTCCCGCCTGGGCGCGATCCACCAGGCAGCGCCCCTGCGCGGCGTCCAGATCCACACCGTCGCGCGGGCCACGGCGCGCTCCGGCTGCCACCCCCTGCCCCTCGCGTGGCTCGAGGAGTTGGGTGATCGTGTGCGGGCCCTGGGTCTGGAGGCCGAAGTGCGAGGCGGTATCGATTCGGGGGCCATCGCCGACCAATGAGCCGTTGCCGGATTTGGCTGGCGCATGGTATCCTGCACCCATGTTCTGGTCACTGGGCGGACTCTATCTCCTCGGTTTGCAAACCCTCGCCGGCCTCTCCTTCGCTTGGGGCCGCTGGTTCGATCCCTCCCTCGCCTGGGGCACGGGGTTCTGGATCGCCGGTGGAGCGGCCCTTTTTCTGGGGCTTTGTGGCCTGGCCTTCGAGACGGTCAACCTTTTCTGGTCCGGCCCCGACACCGGTTCGTCCTGGTGGACCGCGCTCCTGCGCGGGGCGGGGTACCTGGGTGTCAGCGGGTTTGTCGGCTGGGGGCTTTGGCCGTTTCTGCAGGCCGCCGGCATCCGCCTGATCCTGACCGGCTCGCTCTGAGGTCTCCCCTACCGGATCCCCCGCCGCCCTCCAGAGCCCCCCCGCGAGCGGATCGGGCTCGGCGACGGAATCCGTCAGAGGTTCGGGCAGGATGAATTCCCAAGGCGAGCGCGCCGTGCGCCCTTGGAAAACCGCATAAAACACCCTGGGCCCGAGGGTGGTCCCGGATTCCCCCGACAACCCGACCACCTGCCCGCGCATCACGTGGTCGCCGATGTTCACGGTCGCCTGGGAGAGGTGGCAGTACAGGGTGCGGATGCCGCTTCCGTGGTCGATCTCGACCGTACGGCCCCAACGGGCGAGAGTGGTGACGTCGATCACTTCTCCGGCCCCTGTCGCCCACACGGGCGTGCCGACCGCCACCCCCCATGCCACACCCTGGGTGTGCATCATCAAACCCGTGAAGGCATCGCGTTCCCGCACGAAGGGCTGCACCTGGGGAGCGTTGGCTCGGACCGGGCGGATGGTGGGCAGACGCGCCGCCAAAGCGGGCTGCCGCTCCAGGGCCCCCAGCAAACGCTCCAGTTCCTCGCGCATCTTGCCTGCCTGTGAAAGCAGTCGGGTGACATCGGCGGGTTTGTCATGCCTACGCCTCCCGAACCAACCGCGAAGGAACCCGCTCCCTTCGGCCGCCACCGAATCCGACTCCGACGAGAACGCCCCCAGCTCGCCCAGTTCCGGGCGCGACTTCTCGAGCCCCTCCAACGCGGCGGTGGCACGCTGGAGCCCCTCTTCGGCGCGATCCCGTTGGCTTTCCAGGCGCAGGTTTTCCTGGCGCAACGATTCCAGCCGGGCCTGCAATCGGGTCGGCGACCAGGGGGAATGCCACAACCCCCACAACCCCAACGACCCCGTCGCCAGGGCAAACAGGGGAACCAGCGGCACCCACAGCGGGATTCGCAGTTCACGGGGCCGACCATGCGCCCCCATCCATCGCACGACGATTGGTTTCACCAGAGATGGAATTCTAGACTTCGGGTCGTGCTTCCGACGATCCTGATCCTCAACCTGTCCCTTTCCATCCTTCCCGGGCTAGATCCCCAGGCCTTGCGCCAGGAACTCGACACCCAGCCATGGCGCCCCACCCCGGTCGGCGCACCGGTGGTCGCGGCCACGGTCGTCGACACACCGGCGCAAGCCACCGCACCCAGTCGGGCGGTCGTGGAAATTCCCGCCACGCCCGTGGCCCCCACCATCGCACCGGAAGGCCCCATCAAATGGCGCATCCAGTTGGCCGCCCTCGGGACCACCGAGCAGGCCCAGCGGGAGCGCGTTCGCCTCGAAAAAGCCCTGGGAGCCGGTACCATCACGATCACCGAAGACGCCGGAAAATTCAAGCTGCGGTGGGGAAACTTCACGTCCCGTGAAGCAGCCGAAGCCGCGAAGGCGGATCTGAAGTCCCGCCAAATCGACGGGTTCACGGTCCGCACCGCGACGCCCTGAACCCTCAGCAACTGGCCATCTGAGAGTCTAGAAGATCCCGCGCGCGCCCGGCAGGGACGAACCACGCAGGGCGGGTCGGGCCCCGCTGAAGGCCCGTTCGCGGAGATTCCACCGGTCGGCGACGTGGACGCCGCCCAGAAGCGAGGTGCGGCGACCCGCCGACGAGGCCGCGGCGATGTCCGCCAACGCCCGCTCCAGGATGGCGCTTTCGGAGGTGGCGACGTCGGGAGAGATTCCGATGCCGTGATACCGCGGCGCGCTCAGCGGATCGATGTGCATGCACGTGATGGCGTAGAATCCTCCCAGCGGCGACTCCAGGTAGAGTTGGCCGATCCCCTTGCCGTAGGTCGTGGTTCCGTAGCTCACCATGCGTCCGGCGGGCAGCTTTTCGCGCAAGGCCGAAAGCACGATTTCCGAGGCCGACGCGGTTCCACCGTCGTGCAGGAAATACAGCTTGCCCTCGGGCAGAGCTTTTCTGGCGGTTGCGGGACTCTCAAGAAGAGTGTCAAGCGTATAGGCGTACAGTTCGTCGTCGTCGACCTTTCGTTCCTGGACGCGAACCAGGGTGACCGACGGGCCCAACAGGGAACCGGCCACTCCTTGCGAAGCGACGATCGCACCACCACCGTTGTCGCGAAGATCGAGGATCCAGGCCGTGCGATCGCGCCGCAACCCCTCCATCTCGGACAGGGCCGAGGCGAACTGGTCGTCGGTGGAGTTGCCTTTTTCGGCGAGGAATTGGGTGATCGAGATGTACCCGATTCCCCCAGGAAGGGTGTCCACCCAGACCGACGGATATTGCACGAGGGCCGTCTGGATCGAAAACTCCATGGTCTCGGACTCGGACGGGCGGAGCACGCGGAACACGTGCGTCGTGGAGTGTGTCTGGTCGAGATTGTCCAATGCGGCCTCGAGAGTCACGCCGTCCACATCCAGAATGCGATCGTCCCGTCGCAGACCCGCGCGCGATGCCGGGCTGCCGGACACCACGGAGCCCACCGTCGGGGTACCGGACACACCGGCCCGCAAGAAAAAGCCGAAGCGGTAGCCCTCGGAGGTTCCGGAGAGCGCCTGTGAGACCCGCTGCCCGATCTCTGGGGTATAGTACCGCGTAAAGCGGTCGTGCCCTCCCGAAACATCCAGAGTGGCGGCCACGTACAAGGACTCGATTCCCGCCGGACGCAACGGTCGCGGATCGGGTAGACGGTTGCGCTCGATCGCCAGCAGGTGCAGGAGGAACCAACCCCACCAGTACTCCTGCGAGGGGCCCCAGAACGTGGTGGCCAGCAGGGTGAGTTGTTCCCGCCACAACCCCTGTGGAAACCCTGGCGGCGCCTCCAGCGTTCTCCGCGACGGCATCGCTTTGGTTTGGGATCCGATATCCTCCGGCACCGGGATGCGCAGCAGAAGATCTCCTCCTGAGGGGGAGACCTCCACCCGATAGGCGGACTCGTCGACGTTTTCCTGGCTGCTGGCCAACGTGCGAACATCACAGGCCGCCACGGCGAGGGCTACGCCCCCGGCGAACACAAGGAAACGGGCGCGGCGTCCCGATGGGGATGGGGCGAATGCCATCTGCGCGCCTGGCGTAACTTCCTGCTTCACCTGGGGACCCTCCGGAATGCCTGGACCCAAGTCATCTAGAAAAGTGGGGAGCCACCGTGGGAAATCGAGTCCAGGCTCCATCTGCGACCGTACATCGGCAGAAACGAAAAAGGCGGGCCGGTCTCGGGGAGAGCGGCCCGCCTCGCGCTGGGAACTGGCGGTATTGTGTATTGAAGATACGGCAGTCAGAACTTATGCAAACCATAAGAAAAACTTAAGCCTGAAGAATTTCTTCCGAGTACTCGATCTGAATGGCCGTTTCCAATTGAAACCGGCCACGCCCGGCTTTCTCCAATCGGACCGCTGGAATGCGTTCCTCCAGCCTCTGGGCAAGCAACCGAAGTCGACTTTCCAGGTTAGGATTCGCTGGATCGAGGTTCAGATCGGGGTCGCGCCGAAACTCCCGATGTTCGAACAAGGTTCGCCCTGTGACGGAATGCGCCAGAAGAACTTTCTGGAGAATACGAGCCGGCACCCCCCGCAGCAGATGGCTCCCGTTGCAGGAAATCGTTTCGTCCGCGGCATGGAACACGAAGCGAATCCGATGCTGGTCGCTTTCCACCAGATCTTGGTGGAGGGCCTTCGCACGCGCCCACACATCGGAATCCGCACCATCGGTGACGCGAAGGATCAATTGGCGAAGCGCGGCCTCGACAGGGGAGGAATCGTCAAGACTCCAACGGACCCGGAACAAGCCCCACGGCGCCCCGATGAGTGTCCCCTTCCGCAGAACCTGGCACCCACGTGTCGGACAATTCCAGTCGGTCTCGACACGCATCAGGGGGCCATCCGACAGCGGCGCGGAAAACCGCCCCGGATCCAGACCGATTTCGCGCAGCCAGTCCGAGGGGTCGACGGGACGCGTCAAGACCTTGCCCCCCAGGGACCAGTCCCCACCCTCCTGCTGGATGGCCTCGCCTCGGGTGTGAACACCGAGAGTGGACTCCACACCACGGGTATCGGCGAGGATTTCCACCGACTCGAAGGGGTCGGCACCCAGCCGACAAGGGGCGTGGCGGACCACGCGCGCGATCCAGGAGCACAGATCGGAACGGGACAGGGCCACTCCCGCCGTCTCCGTTTCCAGAAGCAACCAGGCGGTCAGGCGATCCCCCTCCCGAAGGTGGTCCACAAGCCTCACCCGGAAGGCAGGATGCCCGTGTCGGGATACGTCGTCGACCAGGCGCAACAGCGTAAGTCGGAGATCGGGGCTCTGGAGGAGAGCTCCGAGGTGGTTGCCGACGAAGCGAAGGCTGACCCGCGGCGAGAGAAGACAGCCATCGTTGGTGCCAAGGATCCGGTCTTCCACGAAACGCGGGTAGTCCAGCCCATAGCGCAGGCAGAAAGCCTCGACGGAATCCAACACCCGAAGAACCCAGTCGAGGGGGTAGTGCTCCTCCTCGTTCCAGAGTTTGCGGTGCAGCGCGGCCGCACTCACCACGTCCTCCCCGACTTCAAGGGGGTGTCCCGACCAGAACTCCCGCGCCATGGCGACACCCCCTTCCAGCAGGAAAGCGCCGTGGATCAAACGGATCACGGCGCCCGAGAGGGCGAGCTCGAAGTGGACGGGATCCCTGGACATGCGCGGCTCAGCTCTTCACTTCAGGGAATCCGGCACCACAACAACACACCCCACCGGATCGACCTTCAGTCCCGGCTCCGTGCCGGCGCACCGATCCCGGTCGTCTTGGACACCGTCCCCGTCGGTGTCGGGAATTTCGCAACCGGAGGCGTCAACCCTTCGCCCCGCGACGGAGGCCAGGCAGCGATCCTTGAAGTCGGGAACGCCATCGCGGTCCAAGTCGGGAGGGCAACCACGGGCATCGACGGCAACCCCCAGCGGCGTCGAGGCGCAGACATCGAGGTAGTTCGGGACACCATCCTTGTCGGTGTCGAGAGGGCACCCGACCGAATCGACATCCGAAGCCTTCGGGGTGGACGGGCAACGGTCGCGAAAATCGGGGACGCGATCCCGATCCGCATCCAGAGGGCAGCCTTCCTCGTCGACTTGCGCGCCCTTGCGGGTGTTCGGGCAACGATCGAGGCCATCCACCACCAGATCCCCATCCTCATCCTGCTTCAACCCGAACCGCAAGGTGGCGCCAAAACCGAATTTGTAGATGTCGTCACGCGCATCGAGGTAGGCATCGCCGCTGCGCACCCCGTCCCAACGGTCCCATTCCTCGGCATGGACGTAGGTTTCGGCAAAACTCCAGATGGACCAACGCTCGTTGAGCAGGACTTCGGCGCCAAGCTCCAAGGGGACGTAGAAGTTCCAATCGAGGTCGTGGTTTTCGTTCGTGCGATCCGTGCGCCGGTCATAGAGAGTTGAGGCCCCGAAGCTGGTGGATATTCCCGACGCCACGTAGGGCCGAAAATCACCCGTGCCCAACTGGGGCTGCAAGACCACGTCGAACCCGAAGTTGGACAACCCGTCGGTGGCGTACAAACCCACTTCCCCGTCGGAGAGGTTCCCCACGCCGAAGGTCATGCGGGTCCCGAGCCACTCGGATGGACTGTAGCGCACGAAACCGCGGGCCAGGAGGGTGGTCCCTTCGCCGTAACTGCCGTTGTAGACCTGACCCCCAAGCCCGGCGCCAAAGCCGATGGAGCGTTTGAAGGACGGAGGATCGATTTCCGCGGCAGACAGGATGCCGGCGACAAGTCCGATGGGGAGGAGGAACTGCTTCATCGTCTGTTCCGCTTGGAGTGGGGTGGCGCCTGACCTTCGGGCCAGGTCGGGCGGATCTCGAAAGTACAACAAGAAACGAAGAACCCGGCGGGATCACTCCCGCCGGGTTCCGTGGATCAAGCCTCGAATCCCCCGCTTGGCGGTGGACCGGGGGGATTACTTCACGCGGAACTCGATGCGACGGTTCTGCGCGCGACCTTCTTCGGTCTTGTTGTCGGCGACCGGCTGCTCAGGACCATAGCCCACCGCGTTCAGTTGCTTGGCGCTGGCGCCGAGCTTGACGAGGTAGGCCTTGACCGCCTGAGCACGCTTGAGGGAGAGCGCCTTGTTGGACGCGACCTTGCCCTTGTTGTCGGTGAAACCGGCGATCTCGACCTTGGCATCGGGAGCCTTCGCCAGAGCGGCGGCGGCACGAGCCAGAGTCGGGGCGCTGGAGGCGTCGATCTGGGCGGACCCGGACTTGAACACGATGCCGTCGAGGGTCAGCTTGGCGCCCTTCTCGATGACGATGATCGTGCAACCGGTGCTGTCGACCTTGTCGCCGGCCTTGGTGGCGGCGCACTTGTCCTTGGCATCGGGCACGCCGTCCTTGTCGGTGTCGACCATGACCGGGCAACCCACGGCATCGACCTTCACGCCAGCGGCGGTGTTCGCGCACTTGTCCTTGTCGTCGGTGACGCCGTCCTTGTCGGTGTCGACAGGAACCGGGCAACCGACAGCGTCGACCTTCACACCAGCGGCAGTGGCGGCGCACTTGTCCTTGAAGTCGGCGACGCCGTCCTTGTCGGAGTCGACCGGGCAACCCTTGGCATCGACGCGCACGCCGACCGGGGTGGAAGCGCACTGGTCTTCGAAGTCGGCAACGCCGTCCTTGTCACCGTCCAGGGCGCAGCCGACGGAGTCGACCTTGGCCTGCGGCGAGGTGCCGGCGCACTTGTCCTTGAAGTCGGCGACGCCGTCCTTGTCTTCGTCGAGGGGGCAACCCTTGAGGTCGATCTTGACGCCGACCGGAGTGCCGGGGCACTGGTCGAGGGCGTCGGGCACGAGATCCTTGTCCGCGTCCTTCTTCAGGCCCAAGCGGACCGTGACACCGAGACCGACGCGCTGGACGTCGTCGCGATCATCGAAGTAATCGTCGCCCTTGGCGACGCCGTCGAGTTTGTCCCATTCTTCCATGTGGGCGTAGGTTTCGAGCCATGCCCATGCCGAGACGTAGTCGGTGATGAGGTATTCGGCGCCGAGTTCGACGGGGACGTAGAAGTTCCAGTCGAGGTCTTGGGCAAACGCGTCGTTGTAGTAGGCGGTGCCGAAGGTGGTGGAAACGCCGGACGCGAGGTACGGACGAAACGCGCCCAGACCGATCTTGGGCTGCAGGACCAGGTCGAGACCAACGTTGGAGAACCAGTCGGTCTCGTACTTGCCGTTCTGTTCGTCGTTGGTCAGATCGCCGTAGCCCGCGGTGAGGCGGGTACCCAGCCACTCGAGGGGGTGGTAGACGAGGAAGCCGCGCCCGTAGGCGGAGCCCTGGTCTCCGTAGGAGCCGTAGTAACGCTGGGCACCGATGCCCGCGCCGATGCCGATGGTATTCTTGAGCTCAGGGGCTCCAGCCAAGGCGGCACCCGCGAGGGTGGCTCCCAGGACGAGGGACGAATGAAGAACCTTCATGTCTGTTCCATTGTTGGGGATGGGTGAGTCGGCTCTACTGGGCCAAGCCTCACAGGACAACTCAATCAATACATACTCCAACTTGGATGAGCAACCCCCGCTTTGCGATGTATTTTCATCCGCGATACGGACAGGGGGGCCCGCGCGGCGGGCTGAGACGGCTGGAAGGCAGGCCGACACCCTCAGACGACCGGATGCGGATCATGCCGCCGTCGGGAGTCCGAAACGGCGCCATGCGGCTCCTGTCCTGACGGAATCCGTCCCACAGGAGAATCGACCCCATGTCCGACGACTGCATCCGCCGAGTGTACCGCCAGGGGAGCCGCGGCATCCGCGTCCCGATGCGCGAGGTTTCCCTCCAGGACACCCGCGAGATGGACGGCACGCTGCGCGCCAACGATCCCGTTCTGCTCTACGACGCCGCCGGCCCCTGGGGAGATCCGGCCTATGCCGGCACGGTCGAATCGGGTCTGCCCGCGCTTCGCGATGCCTGGATCCGCGAACGCGGCGATGTCGAGTCCGCCGCACCGCGCCAACGAGCGCCCCGCGACGACGGATACAAGACGGAAGCCGATCGCCAAGCGGCACGCGAGGCAGGCAAGCTGCGCGAGTTCCCCCGCGGCGCGCGCGAGGTCCTGAAGGGCAAAGCCGGCCAGGCCGTGACCCAGATCGCCTACGCCCGCAGGGGGATCGTGACTCCGGAGATGGAGTTCGTCTCCCTGCGCGAAAACCTCGGGCTGGAGGCGCTGTTCGACAGGATCGGTCCCGACGCCGCGCGCGACAGCCTGTTCTTCCAGCACCCGGGGCGGTCGTTCGGAGCCAGCATCCCACCTCGCATCACGCCCGAATTCGTACGCGACGAGATCGCCCGCGGACGGGCGATCATCCCCGCGAACATCAACCATCCCGAAGCCGAGCCGATGATCATCGGGCGGAACTTCCTGACCAAGATCAACGCCAACATCGGCAACTCGGCCATCTCCTCGGGGATCGAGGAGGAAGTCGAGAAGATGCGCTGGGCCACCAAGTGGGGCGCCGACACCGTGATGGACCTGTCCACCGGCAAGCACATCCACGCCACCCGCGAATGGATCCTGCGCAACAGCCCCGTCCCCATCGGCACGGTGCCCATCTACCAGGCCCTGGAGAAGGTGGACGGCAAGGCCGAAGACCTCACCTGGGAGCTCTACCGCGACACCCTGGTGGAACAGTGCGAGCAGGGCGTGGACTACTTCACCATCCATGCCGGCGTGTTGCTGCGCTACATCCCCCTCACCGCCAGGCGCATGACAGGAATCGTCAGCCGCGGCGGTAGCATCCTGGCCAAGTGGTGCCTGGCCCACCACCGCGAGAACTTCCTCTACACCCACTTCCGCGAGATCTGCGAGATCCTGCGCGTCTACGACGTGTCGTTTTCGCTGGGCGACGGCCTGCGCCCCGGCTCCAACGCCGACGCCAACGACGCGGCCCAGTTCGGGGAGCTGGAAACCCTGGGCGAACTCACCAAGATCGCCTGGGAGATGGACTGCCAGGTGATGATCGAGGGACCGGGGCACGTCCCCATGCACCTGATCAAAGAAAACATGGATCGGCAACTGGACGTCTGCGGCGAGGCCCCGTTCTACACCCTGGGGCCCCTCGTCACCGACATCGCTCCGGGCTACGACCACATCACCTCCGGCATCGGCGCGGCGATGATCGGATGGTTCGGATGCGCCATGCTCTGCTACGTCACGCCCAAGGAACACCTGGGGCTGCCCAACAAGGAAGACGTGCGCGTGGGGGTGGTCACCTACAAGCTCGCGGCCCATGCCGGAGACCTGTCCAAGGGCCACCCCGGCGCCCAGTACCGCGACAACGCGCTGTCCAAAGCCCGGTTCGAGTTCCGCTGGCGCGACCAGTTCAACCTGGGACTGGATCCCGAGCGCGCCAAGGAATACCACGACGAGACCCTCCCGGCCGAAGGAGCGAAACTCGCCCACTTCTGCTCGATGTGCGGCCCCCACTTCTGCTCGATGAAGATCTCCGAAGACGTACGCAAGTTCGCGGCCGAGAAGGGGATCGCCTCGGAAGAGGAGGCCGTTTCGGAAGGGATGCGCGAAATGAGCGCGACCTTCGTCAGGACCGGTGCCGAAGTCTACGTGGGAGACTCCAACGAATTCGACCATCGCAGCCTGACCTGATCCCATCGCCCCATTCCCGAGTCGAACACGACGACGGATGGGGCTGCCTGGAGCGATCCCGGATGGCAGGGGCGGGACGGAGGCGTAGCCCGCCGATTCGTCGGTGGCGAAGCGCCACCGCGGGAATGATATCATCGAGGCTCATGCTGACCTTCCTCGCCCCCCCGCGGGACCTCCATCCGATCCGCGATCGACTGGTCGAGATCCTCTACCGTCTGATCATCCCGCTCGGAACCTTGGCGGTGCTTCTGGGGCTGTGGAGAAACCACGCCAGCGGCATCCCCTTCCGGGCGCAGGCGATCTCGTTGGGTTCCAGCCTGGGCATCCTGCTGTGCGTGCACCTTGCCCGGAAGTGGATCCCCACCCGCACCCGCAGCATCCTGCTCCTCGCCGTCCTCGGCGTGGCGACGCTCCAAGGGGTCTGGAGCATCGGTGTGGCGGCGCCAAGCGTGGTGCTCATACCCTGCATCGTCGTGCTATCGTGGTTGCTCCTGGGCAACAAGGCGGCCAGCATCGCCTTCGCCGGACTCGCCTTCGGCCTCTGCGCGAGCGCGGTCGTGCATATCTCGGAGGATCGCCCTCGCACGATCCTCCACCTCGTGGAGATCAACAAGCGCCCCTTGTTCTGGCTCCAGGTGGGCTTCCCTCGTGCCGCTCCGATCCCGATCTGGTGCGACAGATCTGGGCCAACCTGCTCGGGAACGCGGTGAAGTTCAGCGCGCACCGCGATCCCCCCGAGATCTTCGTCCGAGCCATCCACCGCGAAGACGGAATCTGGTACGAAGTCCGCGACAACGGATCCGGGTTCGACATGGCGCACACGCACAATCTGTTCGGGATGTTCCAACGACTCCATACCGGGAGCACCGCCGGACTGGGGATCGGCCTCGCCACCGTCAAACGCGTCCTGAACCATCTCGATGGTGCCATCGAGTTCCAGAGCACCCCGGAGGCCGGCGCCTCCTTCCTGTTCCGTCCGTGCCCTGCTCTCGGCTCGATGGACACATGAGGGGACTCCGCAGACACACACGGCACTTCCCGTAGGTGGGGGCCGGAAGGACTCCGCTCAGAATCCCAAGCGGAAGAACACGCATTCGGGGTGGACCTTGATGTCCTTCAGCACCAGGCGCGCCATCTGCTCGCCGAATTTGTCCTTGTCGAGTTCGTAGATCTTGTACCGCTGGATGGAGACCTCGATGAGCTTGGAGACCACCGTGGCCACCGCGCCTTCGATGGATGCGGACAGCCCCGGAATCTTCAAGTCGCGCACCTTCAACTGGGAGATGTAGACGGCGCCTTCCGAGGGCACGTATTCGGGGACGGTGGAAACGGACGCGGAGCCGGTCCATTTGCCGAAGGGAATCTTGACCTTGACCGGCACACGCAGCCCGATCGCATTCTCTTCTGGCCACAACTGGATGCTGGCCTGGCTCACACTCACCTGGGCCACTCCCCCTGCCTCCTGCTCGAAGGGGAACCCCGCGCGTTTGTCGATTTCCGACTGGATACGAGTGGCGGCGAGCTCGAATCCGAAGCCATCGCGGCCGATCTTGAATCCGTAGCAGGAGGCCAGCAGGAGGGGCATCAAGACGAACGCGAGAACAGGCAGAATTCGTACGGTACGCATGAAGGCTCCGAAAAAGGGAATGATGGGGAACGCGCCCAAGATAACCCTGCCGTTGGCTCGGGCGCACGTTCCGTGTCAAACCTCAGTCAGAGCCGATCGAGGTCGGCTTCCGATTCGAGGAAGACCACGAGCCGGTCGAGGTTCACGATTTCCAGGAGATGCCGGACTTCGTGGCGGGCCCGAACCAACACCAGCGAAGACCCCAGGCGTGACAATTCCTGTTGCGACTGCGCGAACACGCCGATGCCGGAGGAGCCGATGTAGTCGACACCGGAGAGATCCACCGCCACCCGCGTTTCGCCTCGTCCGATGCGCTCGAAGAGGACCGCCTTCAGCGAGGCGGCGTCGGCGAAGGTCTGGATCTCGCCGACGACGCGCACGAGGGTCCAGGCACCGCGATGGAGTAGAGTGAGGGTCGCCATTGTCCACAATTTCACTGCATCGCAGCCCTATGCCAAGGGGGTGATTGCCAATCCTGCACAGACCATCTATCGTTTCATCCATGCAGTTGGAACTCCCGCACCTGACGGGCTCCCTTGGTGCCGTAATCCTTGTCGGATCAGAAGACGATCTCCCCGAGATCGAATCCGCGTATCTTGGGTCGGAATTTGCCGATCTGATCGCCGCGGATCTGTTCAACGTCTTGCTGGTCACGAATCTCGATTCTTCCGAAGTCCTGCGGGTCTGCGGAGAAACCGATGTGGTCGCGATTCTCTACACCAACGGCCAACGGCCGAAGGCGCCGGAGATCCGCAAAGCCACGGAAATGGGAATCACCATTCTCGCCACGACGCATAGCCTCAAGGCCTTGCCCGCGGTGTTGAAGGCGGAATTCTCCGGCGTGACCATCCACAACGCCACCTGATCGCCGTTCCTTCTCCCCGCGAGGAGTCCGCCGACACGCCTCCGCCTGGAGGCTACGGCTTTGCCGTGACCAGTTCGGTGCG
>JAMIIV010000141.1:0-10867 GCA_035913415.1 Fibrobacteria bacterium
AGCCTGTCGAGACCCACCGCGTGGGTCTCGACAGGCTCGACCACCGGAGTTGCGTGGCCACTGGAGACGTTTTTTAGTCAATGCGCCAATCGGGCATTGATTCCGATCGGCGCAACCTGCCTGACACGGCGATGCTCGAGATTCGAGCAATGGCCGTGTTCCCTCTTGGCCAAAAGCCAAGAAAACAAAAAGGGCGGCTCCCGAAGGATCCGCCCGATCTGAACGCCAGATTTCGATCTCCGCAAGACGGAGATCGAGGAATCTTAGTACTCGCCGCCGCCGCCGAAGCCGCCGCGCGAGCCACCCGAACGACCGCCGCCGAAGCCGCCGCCGCCGCCGCTGGAGCGACCGCCGCCGAAGCCGCCGCCGCCGCCGCTGGAACGACCGCCGCCGAAGCCGCCGCCGCCGAAGCCGCCACGATCGCCGCCGCCGAAGCCGCCGCCGCCCGAACGAGGAGCGCCGCCGCCGAAGCCGCCGCGCGATCCGCCGCCGAATCCACCTTCGCGACGGGCTCCGCCCTCGCGCTGGACAGCCTCGGAAACGCGGATGTTGCGACCGTCGAGGACGGCGCCTTCCATCGCTTCCATGGCCTTCTTGCCGTCATCGGCGTTCTCGAACGCAACGAAGCCGAATCCGCGGGAGCGGCCGGTTTCGCGGTCAGAAACAACGGTAGCTTCCGTCACAGGGCCAAAAGCCTGGAACGCAGCCTGGAGGGTCTCGGCGGTCGTGGCCCAAGCAAGGCCACCCACGAACAGTTTCATCTCTTTCCTTTCACGAGACCCTTCTCAACGGACCTGTGTCGAATGATCTCAAATTGCACCAATCCAAGTGGTGCATCTCGAATTGAGAATTGATAAAAGAGAAACGCGCCCGTCAAGGTGAAAGGCTCCGAATCCCCTTTTTTTTCCAAGACGGGGGTGGGGCGCTACCTTTTCCTCCATGTACGCGCCTGGCCCTGAAGACCGTCGATTCACTCCCATGGCCGAACCCGACGAACGGGGACGGTTCGGGGACTACGGGGGGCGATTCGCTCCCGAAATCCTCATGCCTGCCTTGGAAGAGCTGGAAAACGCCTGGCGCACCGCACGGGTGGATCCATCCTTCATTGCTGAATACGAGGGGTTGCTGACCGACTTCGTCGGGCGTCCCTCTCCGGTCTACGAAGCCAAGCGGTTGTCCAAGGCCGCTGGAGGAGCGCGCATCGTCCTCAAGCGCGAAGATCTCAACCACACCGGCGCCCACAAGATCAACAACGCCCTCGGGCAGTGCCTGCTCGTCAAACGCATGGGCAAACACAGGGTCATCGCCGAAACCGGCGCCGGGCAACACGGGGTGGCCACCGCCACGGCGTGCGCCTTGCTGGATCTGGAGTGCGTGATCTACATGGGCCGCATCGACACCGAACGCCAGGCGGTCAACGTCGAGCGCATGAAGATGCTGGGGGCCACCGTGGTCCCTGTCGACCAAGGCAGCCGCACGCTGAAGGATGCCGTCAACGAGGCCATGCGCGACTGGGTCACCAACGTCCGCGACACCCACTACGTGCTGGGCACGGCCTACGGGCCCCATCCGTTCCCCTGGATGGTCCGCGAATTCCAGCGCGTGATCGGTCGCGAAGCGCGCGTCCAGATTCTGTCCAAGTTCGGCAAGCTCCCGGCCGGGGTCGTGGCCTGCGTCGGCGGAGGCTCCAACGCCATCGGCGTGATGTGGGACTTCCTCGCCGATCCCGTGCGCCTGATCGGCGTCGAGGCCGGCGGTCGCCGCATCGCTCCCGGCGAGCACGCCGCGCGTTTCTCCGGTGGCTCGGTGGGTGTTTTCCAGGGGTCGCGTTCGTACCTGCTGCAAGACGAAGACGGCCAGGTCCAGGGGACACATTCCGTCAGCGCGGGGCTCGACTACGCCTCGGTGGGCGCCGAACACGCCTGGCTCCACGACATGGGCCGGGTGGAATACACGTTCGCCACCGACGACCAGGCCCTCGATGCCTTCCACCGGCTCGCCCGTACCGAAGGCATCCTGCCTGCGCTCGAGTCCAGCCACGCGGTCGCCTGGGCCATCGCCCACGCCCGCGAATTCTCTCCCGAAGACATCCTGCTGGTGAACCTGTCGGGACGGGGCGACAAGGACCTGCACACCGTGATGGAGGCCGCCCGTGGCTGATCGTTTCCAGGCTCGCTTCGGGGCCAAGTTGGCCGCCGGGGGAAAGCTGTTCGTCGCCTACATCGGGGCGGGAGTTCCGGGGCGTGACGAATCCGTCGAGATCGCGCTCGAGCTGGCGCGTCTGGGCGTCGACTGCATCGAATTCGGCATCCCCTTCTCCGATCCCTACGGGGATGGCGCCGTGAACCAGGCGGCGGCCGAGATCGGCATCCGCAACGGTGTGGGCATTCCCGTCTACTTCGACTTGGTGCGCCGCATCCGTGCCGGCACCGACATCCCGCTGGTGGCCTTCGGTTATTCCAATCCGGTTTGGCATTACGGGCTCGAGCGCTTCGCCGCCGACGCCGCCCAGGCCGGCATCGACGCCGTGCTTTTGGTGGACATCCCCGTGGAGGAATCCAACGAGCTGGATGCCGCCTGCGCCCGCCATGGAATCGCCACCACGTTCCTCACGGCCCCGACCACCCCACCCGCGCGTCTGGCGGCCATCGCCCGACGCGCACGCGGCTTCGTGTACCACGTCAGTCGCACCGGTGTCACGGGTGAGCAGGCGGATCTGTCTTCCTCGCTGGGGGAAGAAGTGCGGCTGGTGAAACAGGCCGTGAAGCCCCCTGTGGTGGTCGGCTTCGGCCTGAGCACCCCGGAGCAGGTGGCGGACGTCTGCCAGATCGCCGACGGCGCCGTCGTGGGATCGGCCATCGTGCGCCGAACGCTCCAGGACAAACCCCTCGCCGAGATCATCGCCGACATCCGGGAATTGGTCGCGCCACTCGTCGCGGCCACGGGTCCCAGGTGAGCGCCGACCTCGAGGCGGCGCGCCTGCGACTCGACGCCATCGATCGCGAGATGCTGAAGCTGCTCAACGATCGCATGCGCATCGCCTTGGACATCGTGCGCGCCAAGCGCGAATCGGGCCTTCCCGTCTTCGACGCGGGGCGCGAGGAGCTGGTCCTGGATCGGTTGGCCTCCCGCAACGGCGGGCCCCTCTCGCGTGACGGATTGCGCCGCATCTGGGGCGCGATCTTCGCCGAAAGCCGTATCCACCAAGCTTTGTCCGCTCCCGGTGCCAGCATCGGCGCCGACGAGGGCGTGGCGTGAACGAGTCCGGAGCCTCCTCCTTGGCCAAAGACGCACTTCCCCGTCGGATCGTGGTGGTCGGAGCAGGCCTTCTGGGCGGCTCCCTCCTGGCGGCGCTGCAGACGCGCCGCGCCTTCGGAGATCGCCCGGGCATCCATCTGGTGGCGGTTTCCGGAACCCAGACGCTCAAGGCCCTTCGCGACCGCGACTGGTGCGACGAACTCCATCCCTACGAGCGTCTCGAGGAGGCCTGCGACGAAGCCGATCTCGTCGTGTTGTGCGCGCCGCTCTCCGCCTTGCAGACCCATCTACTACGCATCTCCGCCTCCCGCGATCGGCTGGCCCGAGGCGCGGTCGTCACGGATGTCGGCTCCACCAAAGCCCTGGTATGCCGGGTTGGATTCGCCGGTTTCCCCCACGAGGGCGACGGTTCCCCGCGGTTCGTCGGAGGCCATCCCATGGCCGGTTCCGAGAAGTCGGGGATCGCGGCCGCAGATCCGTTGCTGTACCAGTCGGCGCTGTGGGTGCTCTGCCCGCCGGAAGGTCTTGCCGAGGGGCAGGATGCGGGGCTTCGGGCCCTGGTCCAGGCGTGCGGTGCGCGCCTTGCCGTCTTGGCTCCGGTTGTCCACGATGCGGCCGTGGCCCGCATCAGCCATGCCCCGCAGATTCTGTCTTCGGCCCTGGCGCGGTGGGCCGGCCACAACGAAAGCCTCTCCGAAGCCTCCCTGGCGCTGGCTGCCGGCGGATTCCGCGACATGACCCGATTGGCGCTGTCGCGATGGGAGGTCTGGCGCGATATCGTCGCCACCAATCCCGGCCCGATCGCCGAAGCCCTGGCGGAGCTCTCGAAGGATCTCTCCGCTCTGGCACGCTCGGCTCGGCTGTGGCGCGAGGCCCTCGAGTCCTTCCCCGAAGACCTGCGGGGCGCCCAGCGGCGGGGGCACTATTTCGAGGCCTTGGCCAAAGGCGACATGGAAGCCGCGGGAGCCTTGTTGCCGCGCTCCGACCTGGCCGCGCATCTGCGCGACGCCGAGGACGAATTCCACAAGGCCTTCGAGCAGGGGCACCAGTTCCGCTCCCGTTTCCGCATGCCCCGCAAGGGGATCGCGCACGACTTGCACGAGTTCGTCGTACGCCTGGAAGACCGACCGGGCCAACTTCTGGCCTTCCTGCAGCCGCTGGCCGAAGCCGGACTCAACGTCCAGGATCTGGAAATCCTCAAGGTCCGCGAGGGTGAAAGCGGCACGCTCCTGGTGGGGTTCGCCAGCGCCGAAGACGCGCAACGGGCCAAAGACGTTCTCGGACAGGGGCGTTTCCTCGTGATGGATCGCTGAGCCATGAAGCTCGAAGTTCGCCGTTGCAAGCCCCTCAAGGGCGAGTTCCGCCTCCCTCCCGATCGCGTCCAGGCCCAGAGCGCCTTGCTTTTGGCGTTGTTGGCACCGGGCCGTACCGTCCTGCGCGGATGGCAGTCCACCCCCGAGTGGGAACATTCACGCGAATGGCTCTCCGGTATCGGCGTGTCCACCGAGCCGGATGCCGACGGTCTGGTGGTCTCCCCGCCTCCCGACCTGCGCACGCGGCCAGAATTTGTCATCGATCGTTTCCTGCCCGTGGTGTTGGCGTCGGGGATCGTGGCCTTGGCCGCGGGGTTCTCGCATCCCGAGCGGCCGGTCCGCGTGCTGGTGCCTTCGGGGTCGGGCAAGACCCTGACGGTCATCCGCGAAGCCCTGCGCGAAGCGGGGTGGATCTCTCCCAGCCACGACTTCGAAGGCGTGTTCTGCTGGACCTTCCATGGTCGCACTCCGCCCCTGCGCGAGCCGGTCGCGCGGCATCCGTCCCGGCGCTTCGCCTGGACCCTCGCGGCCCTGGCCGCGGGGGAAGGGTTGCGATTCCTCGAAACCCCCGATCTTCCCGATCCGCTGGCCAACGTGTTGGGCCAGTTCGGGCTGGAGGTCGCCGAGATCCGCGAAGAGGTCTCGCCCGAGGAAGAGGAGATGCGTCGTCGCATGCAACGCATGCGCGGGGCGACACCCAAGCCGCCCTCCGTGCGGGAAATTCCGTGCGTGCAAGGATTGCCCACCGCCGATGTGCGCCTGCACGGCGATGTGGACCTCGCGGGTTGGTGCGCCGTGGTCGCCTGCCTGCGGCGCGGCACCGACGCGCTGCTTCCCGATGTGGCTCTGCCCCCGGGAAGATCGGGCCTGTTCATGGCCTTGCGTCGCATGGGCGGCGACATCGAGGTGGTCCGACGCTCCGAGGCGCGTGGAGCGGCTTCCGGCGACTTGCGTGTGAAACACGGCCGCCTGGTCGGACGAAAGTTCGACGGCGACGACCTTCCCGGCCTGGCCGGGTGGGCGGGGCTCCTGGCCGCGGCCGCGGTGGGTGCCGAAGCCGAAACCGTCCTCTCGGGGCTTTCCGAACTGCGCGAAGAGGGGCAAGACGACCTGGCCCTTCTCGCCGAGGGGCTTCGCGCCTTCGGCGTGGCCGTGGGCCTCTATCCCGACGGTCTGGTGCTGCGTGGCGAAGAACAGCCCGGATCGGAGCTGGTCCACGCGGGAGGCCGCGAGCTTCCCGCCTTGGCCCTGCACGCGTTGGCCTCGTCCACCGCCGGCAAGACGGAAATTGTCGACGCCGACCCCTTGGCCGTGGTCTGGCCCCATCTGTTGCGCGTGTTGGCCGCCGACGGGGACGCTTCGTGAGCCGCATCGCGCATGGCCGCCCCATCCGCCGGCTGGGCGTGGTGGTCTTCAAGCGTGGCGCGCGCTCGGCCGCCACCATCAAGGCTTTGCGCGAATGGGCTCCGGCACATGGGGTCGAACTCCTGTGGCACACCAGCGCCAGACCGTGGGGGCGCCGGGGCGAATCGGTGCTCGACGACAAGGAATTCGTCCGCCGCTCCCAATTGGTGTTGTCCCTCGGAGGCGACGGCACCCTCCTTTCCGCCGCACGATTGGTGGGAGAAACCGGGACCCCTCTGGTCGGACTCAATCACGGGCGCTTGGGATTCCTTGCCGACCTCTCCGACCGGGACGGGCTCGAGGGTCTCACGCGCATCGTCCGCGGTGAATGTCTCGTGGATCCTCGCTCGGTGCTGTCGGCCTCCGTGGTGCGCGGCAGACGTGTGGTCCACCGCGACCGCTGCCTCAACGAGCTCTACCTGCGCGGCAGGCGCGACCTGACCATGCTCGAGATCGAGGTCCGGACTTCGGAGGGTTTCTTGTCGGACTACTGGGCCGACGGTTTGCTGGTGGCCACACCCACGGGTTCCACGGCCTATTCCTTGGCGGTCGGAGGGCCCATCGTGCGCCACGATGTCCCGTGTGTGATCCTCACTCCGGTGGCTCCGCATTCCCTGAATGTCCGGCCGCTGGTGCTTCCCGATCGAGAAAAGATCAGCTTGAGGCCGCGGGCCGCGGATGGCGCGCGCTTGCTGGTCGATGGCCGGCACGGATTCGATCTCGAGCCGGGGGACGAGGTTCGCATCGCGCGGTCCACCCATCCGGTGCACCTGTTGCGGCCCCTCGACCTGGTCTTCGCCGATGCCTTGCACGCCAAGCTCGGTTGGTCCGGAGCGCCCAAGATCGCGGGGCGCCCCCCCTGCCCGGGGACTTGAACCAGATTATTCCGTAGGCTTCGTTTCGGAGTCGGCGATGGCCTGCGCGGCCTTGCCGGCCAGCTCCGCGAGCAGTGCCGCCTCGGCAGAGGATCGTTCCGGTTCGGTGACAGGCCAGAGGTCAGCGCCGTTGGTCCCCGTGAAGCCCAGCCAGACCTTGCGTTCCAGGGTCAGACGAGTCACCTTCGGCTTGCCTGTGGCGTCGGCAACGAAGAGGTCGGCGCGGGTGGTCCAGACACGACGGGTCCAAAGCAGACTCCACCAGGGGCGTTGGAATCGGCCTTGGGGGGCGTCGGTGCGCATCCACGCGACGGTTTGCGCGCGGGTGCGGCGCGCCAGATCACCCATGCGGCGCGTGTCGCGTTCGGATCCGACCCATTCACCGCGCTCTTTCAGGCGGTTCAAGGAGTCTGCGGGCCAGAGCTCCGGATTGCGGACGGTCAGCGATTCGCGGACGGCCTGCTCCACACGAGCGGCCCAGGCGGGGTTTCCCTCAACGCCGTCGAAGTGCATTGGCGCCGCGGAAATCCTGGAGGCGTTGGCCGCGACCAATACGAGCGCAGCCAACGCTCGATGCGGGATGTACGCGCTCAGGCGGCGACTTCCTGCGTGGTCCACACCGGGGTGGCGGTGTCCAAACGCAGGTCGGAAGAGAACTTGAAGAGGGCCACGGTGCGTTCGCCCAGAGGGACCACTTCGCCGGTTCGGGGGTTGCGGGCGGGGCGGGGGAGTCGGCGGCGGGCATGGAAGGTGCCGAACCCGCGCATTTCGATGGCACGGCCCGATTGCAAGTGTTCCCCGACCAGTTGCAGGAATGACTCCAGCACGGCCCGGGTCTCGGACTGGGTGTGACCGTTGAGCTGGGTCGCTTGCTGGACAAGATCCTGTTTGGTCACGTTGGACACGGTTGTCCTCCCGTAGCAAAAGGGCTGAATACCACAAAGAGTTGTGGATTCTGCCTTATAGAATAAGGAGATATGGGGGAAAATTCAAGTTTTTCTGGGGTGAATCCTTCGGGATCACAACCTGTTGATGATTGGGGTGATAATAATACAGCCAATTGTGTGATCAAATTCTTCTGCGTGGGCATTGCGCACAAAGGGGAACCCGGAAGCGGGGGGGGGCCAGTCCGGCGGCACGAGGGTGGCGAGGATGGCGAAATCCGCCGCCTGGCAGGCAGCTTCTGCCGGGAAGGGGATGGAGGGGATGCCCTGGCCTCGGAGTGGGAGCCGGATGGCGATCTTGGCACCCCTTTCGCAAGCCAACCCGGTCATGCGCTCCAACCTGTCCATCTCCGCGGCGGAATCCCGACTCGACCCAATCGAACGCAAGAAGGTCGAGAAGGCTGCCCGGGATTTCGAGGCCGTGTTCGTTCGTCAACTGATCTCCAGCATGCGCAAGGCAAGCGAAGGGACGGGCGACGACGAGCAGGGCGAGGCCGAAAAGATGTCGATGGACCTTGCCTGGGACGGGTTGGCCGACAAGATCGCCGATGCCGGCGGATTGGGTGTCGCTCGAATGATGGAGCCCTGGCTTGCCGGCGAGCCATCGCGAATTCAGGGCATCGAACGGACCTTGCCCGATCCCTTGCCCATGGTCGCGCCTGCCACTGCGGCCGCACCCGCCTCCCAGGCCTCGCGTTCCTACGCCCAGGCCTCCGGCAAGCTCGATGCCAAGGTCCTGGATGCCTTGGCGGACAAGGCCAGCCGCGCCACGGGCGTTGATGCATCGCTGATCCGCGGGGTGATCCAGGCCGAGAGTGCCGGCAACGCCCGAGCCCGCAGCTCGGCAGGGGCGGTGGGACTGATGCAACTGATGCCCGGAACCGCGCGCGAGCTGGGAGTCAATCCCCTCGATGCCGAACAGAACGTCATGGGAGGGGCCCGGTACCTCGCAGGCCTCCTCAAGCGGTTCGGCGGGGATGAACGCCTCGCTTTGGCCGGGTACAACGCCGGACCCGGTGCCGTCGAGAAATACGGCGGGATCCCTCCCTACGCGGAGACCCGCAACTACGTGAACACGGTCCTGACCCACCGCCGCAGATACGCCGGCGGCGACTCATGAGCGCGCGCAACCCCTTGGTGGAAGAGCTGGTCCAGATCCTGTCGGAACTGCGCGAGGCCCACCTCGAGTGGGGCCGACGCGCCGACGCCCATCGTCTGCACCTGATCGCCCATCGCATGGAAGCGGTCTCCGAAGGCGCCCGCGATCTGGATTCCCGGATCGAGCTCATGGCACCCCTGGACGACCGGCGGCTCGAGCTGGCCTTCGCCCTGGGAGCTTCGTTGGGACTGCCTCGCCAGGAGCGCCCCCCCACGATCTCCGAACTGGCCGCCGCCCTGGGAAGCGCCGGGGCGCCGTTGCAGGACGCCGCCAAGGGCGTGCGCGAAGCCGTCCAGGCATCGGCGGCCATTGCCGAACGCAATCGCCGTCTGGCCGAGTCGGGAAGCCGGGTGGCCGAGGCCACCGTGAAGGCCCTCGCTCGGGCCGTGACCCGTTCGAGCTCGAGCCAGTCGGCCTACGATCGCGCCGGTGCGCGCTCGACAGGCGTGGCCGTCCCGGTGTTCCAGCGCGCGTGGAAGGGGTGAAGCCATGTCCCTGATGGAAGCCCTCAACATCGGATCCCGTGGCCTGGCCGCCAGCCAGACCGCCCTGGACATCGTCGGCCAGAACGTCACGAACGCCAACACCGAAGGCTACACCCGCAAGCGCCTGAACCTCGAGGCCGCCACCCGACTGGATGGCCGGTTCGGCCAAATGGGCTTCGGCGTCGACATGACCAACGTCGAGGCCATGCGCGACGAGCTCCTCGACCTCCAGATCCACCAGGTCAAGACCGACGTGGGGGAAGCCGAGGTGCGCGATGCCGTGCTCTCCCGCATCGAGGGGATCTTCCTCGAGCCCGGCGACACGTCGCTGTCCTCCAGCATGGACAAGTTCTGGAACGCCTGGCAGGATCTGGCGAACAACCCTTCGAACCTGACTGCGCGCCAGGCGGTGCTGGACGCGGCCGCATCCATGACCGACCGCTTCCAGTCCATTGGACAGGATCTGACAACGCTGCGCCTGGACAAGAACGAGGAAATGGTCACCCGGGTGGGGGAGGTCAACCAGCTCCTCGACGAGGTCGACAAGCTGAACCGCACCATCGCCCTCTCCGAGCTGGGTGATCTGCGCACCCGGGCCAACGACAGCCGCGACGCGCGCGAACTGAAGATGAAGGAGTTGTCGGGTTTGCTCGATGTGGCCTACACGGAGGACAGCCAGGGCCGGTACATCATCACCTCCGGAGGCAGTCTGCTCCTGTCGGCGGAATCGGCCTACCCCCTGCAGGTCGACCGGACCACGATCGAGCTGGCCGACGGCACCGAATACGCCCAGGCCAGCCTGCGGTTGTCGTCCACCCGGCAGCCCTTCGAACCCACCGGAGGGGCACTCAAGAGCCTGGTCGAGGCGCGCGACGATATCATCCCGCGCTACCAGGGCAAGCTCGACGAGCTCGCCCAGCGTCTGGTCGCGGCGGTGAACACCGTGCACGGCCAAGGGTACGACCTCCAGGGGCGCACGGGATCGACGTTCTTCGACCCCAGGACCACAGGGGCCACGGACATCCGCCTCTCGGCGGGACTGCTGGACAAACCCGAAGGACTCGCGGCGGGCACCGGAGGCACGACAGCCTCGCCAGGAGCCCCCATCCTGCAGGCCGTTCCTGCGGCCGGCACGGAACTGGACCTGCAGTTGGCCAGTCCAGCCTACCGCAACCTGGTGGAAAAATCGGTGGTCATACGCACCGTGGGGCCTCCCGCAGTGGCTCTCGCCGAAGGGGTGGACAAGGATTTCGTGGTCGATCCGCTCAACGCCAGGATCACCTTCACCAATTACGCGAGCTTCCCCGCCGGCACCGCGCTGACGGTCGATTTCCGATACAATACGGCGGGCTTCGGAGGCCAGGGAGACGGCTCGAACGCCTTGCGGATCGCCCAACTGCGGCAAGCCGCCATCGCCGATCCCGACAAC
>JAMIIV010000142.1:0-6801 GCA_035913415.1 Fibrobacteria bacterium
AACGCGGAAATAGGCCGGATCGTAGGGGCGACCCACAAGAGTCAAGGGCAGATCGGGGCCGCAGGCCCGGATCAGAAGATCGAGCCCCTTGTGCGGCAGCAGGCGCCCGAGAAAAACCACCCGGGGCTCGCGCGGCCATGGCCCCGAAGGCATCGAAAGCAGATGAGGAGGAACGCCTCCCCCCAGGACGGTCGCGTCTTCGGGGCAGGGCAGGAAACGGGCCCCGAAACGGGAGACGGGCAGGAATCCGGTCACACGCCGCTCCAGTCCGTAGCGCGCGCTCAGGTCGGTCGCGACGTTGCCGTGGTCGGTGACGAAGACGCGTTTGCCGAGCGCGGAAGCCAACGCGACGCTCATCTGTGTCGCGGCCGTCCGCCATTGGTGGGCGTGGAGCACGTCGCAACGGGAGATGACCCCCAACAATCCGCGACCTGGCATCGGATCCGAGGCGTTGCCCCCCAGAGGGACGCCCGCCAACCATTGGAGTTCAAGCCCCCCCTCGCGGTCCGAACGGGGGGTGGGCGCGAAGCTGAGCAGTTTCGTGGGCGTCTGGGCCGCCATCGCTCGCGCCAGTTCGGCGGGGTAACGCTCCCCACCGCCCACGCACGAAGCGTCCGCGAACCACGACGGCGACACGTGCAACACCCGAGGCCTCTCCGGCAGAGGTCCAGGCCTGCGCATGCGCCCCGCGAAGCTGGCCAACCGGACATTCCAGTGCAGCTTCCGCCAGTCGTTCCAGTAGGTCATTTTTCGGCCTGGACCGCGCCGAACACCCACTCGTGGGGCAGGAAGAAAGCTCCGTGGTCGGCGCGTTCGGAAACCACGCGAATCCAGGCTCCATCGAGCCAGCAGTCGACCTGCGCTCCGGTGGAGGAATCCCACAGTCCCGTGGTGACCCGATAGTTGCCCGGCGCCAGGTTGAATCCCGCGATCCGGATCTCGAAGGTCATGCGCCCGTCCAGGTCGGGAACCGGCAGATTGTCGATTTCCGTCGTGCAGCCGTAGCAGTGGAAGCCGTCGGCCCGTTCGATCCCGAACCCCAGGACCGGTGCGTGGAACCGCCGGCGACTGTCGAGAGTCACTTCGATGCGCACCGGCTCTCCGGTGGCGACCTCCTCGATCGGCTCCCC
Organism: Fibrobacteria bacterium; assembly: GCA_035913415.1. Taxonomy (GTDB): domain Bacteria; phylum Fibrobacterota; class Fibrobacteria; order UBA5070; family UBA5070; genus UBA5070. Next base: position 1,131 of record JAMIIV010000142.1, read on the forward strand.
GCCCATGGACAGCACCCGCACCAAGGCGATCTCGGCATCGTTGCCTTCCGTCTCGCGGCGCGACGGCTGCTGGAGCGCCATCAGCATGCGCTCGTCCTCCGCCAGGCTCCATTGCCGGTAGGCCTGCGCGACATCCTCCACGGCGCCGACCTGCTGGACCTTTCCGCCCAGCAACCAGGCGGCGCGGTTGCACACGCCGCGCACGGTGTTCAGATCGTGGCTGACCAGCAGGATGGTGTGCCCGTCCTGGCGCATCTGCCCGACCTTGCGCAGGCACTTGCGCTGGAACGATGCGTCACCCACCGCGAGCACCTCGTCGACGACCAGGATGTCGGGCTCCATGTGCACGGCCACAGAGAAGGCCAGACGCACGTACATGCCGCTGGAGTAGTGCTTTACGGGCGTGTCCAGAAACTTCCCGATCTCGGAGAACTCCACGATGCGGTCGAACTTGCGCTCGATCTCCTTGCGCCGCATCCCCAGGATGGAACCGTTGAGATAGACGTTCTCACGCCCCGTCAACTCGGGATGGAATCCCGTACCCACCTCCAGAAGCGAGCCCATGGTGCCGCGGATTTCGGCACACCCTTCGGTTGGTTCGGTGATGCGCGAGAGGATCTTCAGAAGGGTGGACTTTCCGGCACCGTTGCGCCCCACCAGCCCCACGACTTCGCCGCGTCCGACGTCGAACGAGACATCCTTCAGCGCCCAGAACTCGCTGCCTTTGCCGATTCCCAGGCTGCTGAGAACGCGCCCGAACCGCCCCTTGCCGCCCAGCTTGTAGCGTTTCCCCAAGCCTTTGATGGAAATCGCGGGTTCAGACGACATCGGCCAGCGTCCGTTCCATGCGCAGGAAAAACGTCAAACCACCCAGGAAGACCAGGGCCAGCACCACCAGGGATGGCAGCAGGTTCGTGGGTGCGGGAGTTCCCAGAGCAGCCCAGCGGAAAAGCTCCACCACCGGGGTCATGGGGTTGAAGGCCACCAGACGTTTCATCGAGGGCCCAAGGATGGACATGGGATAGACCACAGGGGTCGCGAACATCCATCCCTGCACCAAAAACGGAAGGATGTTCCGAACGTCCCGGAAATGGGCGTTCAGTGCCGAAAGCCACAGGGAGAAGGACAGCGCCGCGAACACGGGGAGGATGGCCAACACCGGCAGGAGCAGGATGGTCGCCGGAACCGGAAGTCCCGACCAGAGGATGGCCCCCACCAGGATGGTTCCCGAGATGAGGGCGTCCACGATCGGGGAGAGGGCTGCGGACATCGGCAGCACCAGACGAGGGAACCAGACCTTCGTGACCAACTGCTGGTTGGACGAAAGCGACAGACTCGACTGCACCAGGGCCACGGAGAAGACCTGCCAAGGCACCAGAGCCGCCAGGCACAGCAACGGGTAGGGGATGCCGTCGGCTTCCTTGCCAAGCACTCGCCCGAAGACCGCCGAGAACAGCACCATGGCCAGAAGCGGTGGCAACACGGCCCACACGATTCCCAGTGCCGTCTGCTTGTAGCGCAGTTTCAGGTCACGCAGCGCCAGGAAACCGACCAGGTCACGGGCACGCCACAGATCTCGCACTCGAGTGGGATCGAGGAGCTTCCCGCGCTGCAGGCGCAGGACCGGCCGAGTGGTAGACGCATGGTTGGGCACGATGGGAGAGGAAGAAAGGTAGCTACCCAGCCGCCTCGCGATACACCTGCAGCACCCGCCTGCCCACCACCTGCGGATCGAACCGCTCCAGGTTGAGCACTCCCGCCTCCACAAGGCCCGTACGCAGCGCCGGTTCGCGCTCCAGGCGCAGCCATGCCGCGGCCCAAGCCTCCACGTCGTGGGGATCCAGCAGCAAGGCCCCGTCCCCGGCGACTTCCGGGATGCTCGTGATGTTGCTGGCCACGATGGGCGTGCGCGTGCCCTGGGCTTCCAGGATGGGCAGGCCGAAGCCCTCGAACAGGCTGGGATAGAGGATGACCCCCGCGGTGGCGTACCACAGCGGCACCTCGGCGTCGGGAACGTGCCCCACGCGCAACACCGCGTTCGCCATGCCTCGTGCGGCGATCCGCTCCTGGAACTCCGCGGTGCCGTCTCCGTCGGCACCGGCCACCACCAGTCGCAGCTCGGGGGATTCCTGTCGCACGCGAGCCAGCACATCGACCAGGAAGGCCACGTTCTTGGCCTTGTAGAGAGATCCCACGAACAGCCCGAAGGGCACCCCTTCGAGCCCCTTCGCCGCCCGGAAATCCCTGCACGCCGCGTCGGAGGGGCGCTGGAAGCGAGGAGAAAATCCCTCGTGGGTCATGACGATCTTCGAGGGGTCCGCGTCCACCAGACGAATCATGTCCTGGCGGGCGTCCTCGGAGACGGCGATCACGCGTTCGCAACTACGCACGGAGGTCCACACGGCCTTCTTGCGGAACTCGGTGCGCTTGGGCGAATACTTGGGGAGGTGGAACTCGGCGAGGTCGTGGATGGTGATCACCGCCGGGACCGGCCCCTTGCGCACCAGCATCGTGTTGGGGTGGTGGATCACGTCGATGTTCTCGCGCCGCAGCAGGCGCGGCAGGATCCAGTGCTGCCAACCCATGTACAGCAGCCGCATGGGAATGCGCGGCTCGTGGGCCAGAGGCACGCGCACCTCGCGCACGTTGTGCTGGTCCAGCCGGAACATGTGCCGGTTGTCGCGCGCCGTGAAGACCGTGAAGGTCCAGTCTGGCGCCAGGGACGGCAGGGTGTCCAGCAGGACGGAGATGTATTCCCCCACACCGGCCTTGCGCGCGGTGGTGGTGAGGGTGTTGATTCCGATGTTCAAGGGACGACTCATGGCAGCGAGTTCCAGAACGCGATGTGGTCCCGGGCGATCGCGCTCCAGGAATGACGGCAGACAATTTCCGTCCGCAAGCGGACGCCCACGGGGTCGAGGCCCGCGGGCCCCGCCGCCAGGAGGCGCTCGATCCGGTCGGCCCAGCGGGTCGGATCGAGGGGCTCCAGGAAGACGTTGTCTCCCTCGCGGACCCACTCGGGATTCCACGGCCCAGGACTCGTGAGCATCGGCAGGCCGGAACGGCCCAGCGCCAGGAACGAACCACGTCGTTCGGACAAACCTTCGCGGAAGGGCAGAACGCCCAACCAGGCCTCGCGCAGAGCCGCGGCCGCTCCCGCGGGATCGGAGGGCACCGGGCCGGGGAAACGCACCACGGCGTCCAGTCCCGCGGACCGCACCTGTTCACGGATGGCCGCGTGATGGCGATCGGTGTCGGGTCGGAAGAAGCCGTGCAGATCCAGCCGGAAGCGTGTGCCGCGCGATTTCAGGAGCGCCGCCGCCTGCAACAGTTCCGTCACCCCTTTCAGCGGGTGCAAGAAGCCGAAATAGGCCAGGACGGGCAGATCCGTGACTCCGGAAACATCGCGATCGAATTCCAGATTGGCCCCGATCGGCACATGCCGGACGGGGCGTCTCCCCACCCAGGGCAGAGACCGCACCAGCCGCGCGTCGTGCGACGTGACGGCCACCAGCGCATGCGATCCGGCCGCCATCAGCGCCGCGCGCACCTTCCACTGAAGTTTGCGCTCGCCCCATTCGTGCAGGGTGGTCGCCACCCTGCAACCCCGTTCCCAGGCCCACCAGGGCAGCAGGTTCCCGGCAAGGGACCGGTTCCCCGGCCCGAAACTTCCCGGATACTGCACCTGCACCATGTCTGGACGGATCTTGTCCAAAGCCTCGGAGAAGACCTTCCTGACCGATGCGGTTCGCGTCCAATCCGCCACCAAGGGATGCACGTGGATCCCCTCGACGGGCAGCGCCAGTTCCGAACTCAGGACATGGACCTCGATCCCGGCGTGCGCCAAGGCCGATCCCAGGCGCGCCGTGTAGTCGCCCACCCCGCAAGGTTGGGGCGGAAACGCGCCGCAGACCAGGAGGATCCGCGTCGGACCGGAAGGGACTACGTTCATCAAGCTAGGCAAAGGTAGTCGCCTCTAGCCACCCCACCAGTCAGACGCCAAGTTCAACCAGCGCCCCCGCCTTGCGATGAACTGCTACTGGCCGATATTGGTACCGCGACAGGAGCTCCCTTGCCCAGGATCCACGCCCCCTGATTAAGTAGCATTCCTTGAACAATGTCCTCACGCCTTCCCAGCAGAGCTCAGGCGCTTGCCTGCCTGCTTCTCCTCGGATCATGCATCACGGACCAGCAGGCTCCCGTGCTTGCGCTTTGCGGAGACAGCACCATGGCAGAATACCTCGTGGAGGGCGGCATCCGGGGGTGGGGGCAGGAGATCCCTCCGCTCCTTCAGGCAGAGCTGATTGTGGCCAATCGCGCGGTTCCCGGTGCGACAGCGGAATCATTCAAGGCCGACTCGTGGTCAGATGTGAAGCGGCTGGGCGCAAGATGGATCGTGTTCCAGTTCGGCCACAATCCGGGCGCCACAGATCGTGAATCAAAGGCCCTTTCTGCCATGATCCAGGAAGCGCGTCATCTCGGAGCCATTCCCATTCTTGTCGCCCCCATGGCTGGGCGCGACAAGGCACTCCTACTGCCCCCTCTAGATTCGACGGTGCGCTCTGTGGCTACCGCCATGGACGTTCCCCTCGTTCGTTTGGATTCCCTTAGCCTGGTTCGTTGGACGCCCATGTCTCAAGACTCGATCAGGATGATTTTTCTCGATTACATCCATCTCACGCCTTTGGGTGCCAAATTGGTCGCGTCGCTAATCGCTCCAGGACTGAACGACGCAATCGAGGATAATCCGTGATTCAGCTTTTCGCTCTGATCGTTGCATCAGCTCCCGCCCTGTCGCTCCGAGCATCAGCGGGAGTGACGATACCGATTTCCACTTCCATCGAAACGACAACTCCTTCGGCTGCCGGCTCCTGGAACGAACAGGTGGATGCATCCTGGAACCTGCATCTGGAGGCTCTCGCGTTGTTGGCATTGAGCCCACGTTGGCGTCTTGGGGTGGGCGCGGGTATCGATCCCACGGTTCGAAGAGAACGTAATCTCGAAGCCGCAGGCTTCCAAACCATCCCCGTCTTCCTCGGCGGAGAGCTTGTCGCATGGACATACGGAGATGCACAGCTTGTTCCTTGGTCGCACATCGGATGGACTCTCGCCCAACCAACGATGGAAACGACACGGAATGCGGACCTGTCCGGCGGCCTATTCTATGCCGGAGGTTTGGCTCTGGAAAAGTCTTTCTGGAGGCTTTCCGCCGGATTGATGTCATCCTCCATCGAGATCGAGACCAATGGCCCTTATGGCAAGCAGTCGAGTTTATGGGAAATGGATCGCATTTCTGTGGCATACGGTGTCACATGGCCTTAGCAGGTCGCTGAAAAACAGGGTTTTCGAGTTTGTCGCGTCGATGTGCTCGAATTTTTCGAAGGACTCGGTGTCCACCATGGACGTCCTTGGTGGCTGGCTGGCCAAACCGGTTATCTGCGGCTTTACACGGCTGCTGACGATCAGATCGCCAATTTCGGGGGTTTTCCTCGTCCGTTTCATGCCGGCTCTGCCATCAAGCGGCTCATTCGCACGAGGTTGAACGCCGAAAGGGCGAGCAGGAACAGTCCGGAGACAGCCTCCTTGCCTCGGACTTTCAGTTGCCGCATGCCCGCGGCGAGTTTCACCCACCCGAAGACCTGCTCGATGCGCTTTCGTCGTCGGATGCTGA
>JAMIIV010000143.1:0-3835 GCA_035913415.1 Fibrobacteria bacterium
ACAAGCGACCACCGAATGCTCGACTACCGAGGGTCCGGCCGGACGCCGCGCGCGATCGGCGCGTAGCGCTTCAGCCCAGCAGACGCACCAGGAAGGCCCACGGGCCGGGGTCGGTGTCCATGTCCAGACGACAGTTTTCCAGTCCCGGGTTCAGCAGGCTGATGGATTCCGCCCGATGGTTTTCGAGCCCCCGGGCCACCAGGGAGCGCACACCCGAAGGGGTGAGCAGGTCCAGGGGCTCGCCGTCGCGGATGCGGTTGCGCACCGACAGGCGGGCGCGACCGTTGTCCCAGTCGCGGACCTGGGCCACCACCTCCGCTTGCAGCGGCGCCTCGCGCCCCTTGTCCAGGATCTGGGGCAGGGGGTCGGACGAGGTGTAGAATCCCGAGGTCCACCCGCGGCTGTCGGTGCAGGCCAGGGCGTCGAAGGCTTCGGCGGGAATGGCCTCGCCACGGGCAAGCGCGTCCAGTCCGAGGCGATAGGCACGGGTGGTCTGGGCCAGGTAGTACGGCGAGCGGGTGCGGCCCTCGATCTTCAGGGAGTGGATGCCGGCGGCCACCACCTGGTCGAGGATGGGCAAGGCCCTAAGGTCACGGGCGTTGAACAGGTAGGTGCCGTGTTCGTCTTCCTCCACCCGCATGGCCTCCCCTTCGGGAAGATCCTTCGACGTGGCGGTCAGGGAATACGGAAAACGGCAGGCGTTGTTGCAGTTGCCCTGGTTGGGGTCGCGGTGCTCCATCCAGTTGGAGATCATGCAACGCCCGCTCTGGGCCATGCAGACGCTCCCGTGCACGAAGACCTCGAGCTCCAGGTCGGGGACCTTCTCGCGGATCTCGACGATTTCCCGCAGCTTCAGTTCGCGGGCCAAGATGACCCGCTTGATCCCCAGGTCGCGCCAGAACGCGCAGGTGATCCAGTTCACCGCGTGGGCCTGCACCGACAGGTGGATGGTCTGGTGCGGGAATTCGCGCCGTACCCAGGCGATCATGCCGGGATCGGCCATGATGAGGGCGTCGGGCCTCGTGGCGACGATCTCGGACAACGCTTTCTGGAAGGGAGCAACCTTGGCGTTGTGGGGGAACAGGTTGGACGCCACGAAGAACCGCTTGCCCAGGGTGTGGGCTTCGGTCACAGCCGCCTGGATGTGCTCGACGGATCGGAACCCGTTTTCACGCCCACGCAGGGAAAAGGCGGGCTGTCCGGCGTAGACGGCGTCGGCCCCGTAGGCGAAGGCGATCCGCATGCGCTCGAGGTCGCCGGCGGGGGAGAGGAGTTCGGTGGAAGAGGGCGACATGGGGTGGGAAGGTAGTCGGGGAGTGTGATTTGGAACTCTGTTGTACCTTTCGCGTCTCCAATCTATTCCTGAGGTCTCCTTGCGCGCCTTGTCCCTGCTCCTGACGCTGCTTGTCGCACATGTCTTCGCCGTCGAAGCCCAGTTGCCCAGTGGAGCCGCGTTGCCACCAGGGATGTCGACGGCCGAGGCTGCCTCCTTGGCGGCCCAGAATGGCGTGACCATCGGGGCGGATGGCAAGCCCCAGCTTCCGCCGGGGATGACTGCCGATCAGGCCAAGGGGTTGGCGCGTCAGCACGGGGCGGCCGTGCCTGAAGGCAAGGGGTCGGGCGACTCGAAGAGCAGCATCCCCAAGTCCGGCAAATCCTCCGTTGATCCCAAGGAGGGTGACGTAGAAGTGGAGGTGGCGCCGGAATCTAGGATCGGGGTCGCGAATCTCCGGTGGGGACAGCGGATCTTTGCTCAAGGGGATCCCAGCCAGGCCGCATCCCACGTGGGAGCGATCGGTCCCGACTACGCACTGGGGCCGGGAGACGAACTCATCCTGACCCTCTGGGGCCAGAAGGAAGCCCGCTACAATCTGGAACTCGATCGCGACGGACAGGTTGCCATCGAGCTGGTGGGAGTGGTCAGCCTGAACGGACAAACTCTCCGCTCGGCGGAAGGTCTGTTGCGCAAGCGCCTGACCAAGATCTACGCGGGTCTGGCCGACGGCACGACCCAGATGGACGTGACCATGGGCAAGCTCAAGCAAATCCGCGTCTACGTGCTCGGTGATGTGGAGCGCCCGGGCAGCTACATGCTTTCGGGAAACACCTCGGTCCTGGCCGCCCTGTTCCAGGCCCGGGGCCCTAGCTATCTCGGAACGGAGCGTCTGATCGAGGTCCGGCGGGGGAATGATGTCCACAAAATCGATCTCTACGACTACCTAGCCCGAGGGCGCAAACCTTCCCGAGACATCCTGCAGGATGGAGACCTGATCCGCATCCCGCGCAAGGGGAAGATCGTGAGCATCCTGGGAGATGTCGGGCGGCCGGGGCACTACGAGCTGCTGGAGCGCGAAGGGGCCAAGGATCTGCTGCAGTATGCGGGTGGCGTCAACGCTTCGACCGCCAAGACCAATGTGACCGTGCTTCGCCTGTTCGACAACGGGCGACGGGATGCCGTAACCCTGCCTTCTCCGGAAAGGATCCTGGCGGGGGAAAACGCGGCCCTGGAGGACGAAGACCAGGTCAACGTGTTCGCGGGAGCGGATCCCTCGAAAGCTTCGGTCATGATCGAAGGGGAAGTGCGGTTCCCAGGAGTCTACCCGTACACCACGGGCATGACGCTCGACATCCTGGTGGATATGGCCGGTGGCTTGAAGAGCTCCGCGTATGCCTGGCGCGCGCTGGTGACTCGAGCCCTGCCCGATGGCCAGAGCATGGTCCTTCGCCAGGATCTGAGCGATAGCGCGAAGCTGGAACTGAATGCTCTCGATCGGGTGCGGATCGCCAATCGCTTGGAATTCCTCAACGGTGAGACCGTCACAATCTCCGGCGCAGTCAAGCGTCCAGGGGTCTTCCGCTGGGATTCGGGAATGACGGTCAAGGACCTGATCCTGATGGCCGGAGGCTTCCAGAAGGATGCGGAATTCGGTAAGCTGCGCCTGGAAATTCCCGTCCCAGGGGACTCTGTTTCACGAGTGGAGTGGCTCGAACTGGACAGTGCCTTGCGCTCAGGGTCGGGCGATCGGGCCCTGACGCCGCGGACTCATCTGGCCGTGCCCGTGGATCCGACCTACAACGAACTGAAGATGGTCGATGTACGGGGGTGGGTCAGACGCCCTGGTTCGTACGCATTGCTACATCCGCAGGAGCGCCTTTCGGAGGTCATCACTCGAGCTGGAGGGTTTAGAGAAGGTGGGTACCCGGACGGGGCGCGGCTTTTGCGCGGCGAGCTTGGCGGAGGGCGCATCCAGATCCAGTTTCGGAAGGCGATGGCCTCCCCGGGTGGGCGCGACGACCTGGCCTTGCGGCCCGGAGATGTGATCGATGTCCCGAAGCAGCCCGCTACCATCGAGGTCCGTGGACGCGTGACCAGCCCCGGGCACATGGTCTGGGTGGAGGGCATGCCCTGGAAGTGGTACGTGCAGCAGGCGGGAGGTCTCGCCGACAGCGCCTACGAGGCCGGAATCTACGTCGAATTCGCCGACGGCATGGTGGAAACCAATGATGACGGAATCCGGCGCAAACCCAATCCTGGGTCGGCCATCGTGGTCCCCTTCCGCAAGCCTCCGGAGCCAGTGAAGCTGACCGATGTCCTGAGCGGGGTGAATGTGATCCTTGCCACAGTCATCGCCGGACTTACGATCATGGTTCTTCTGCGTCAGTAAGTTTTCGCGTTTCACATTCATCAACGTGCTCAAGGAAGAATTCATGCCGTCGCCCAAGGTCGCGTTCATCACAGGAGTCACGGGTCAGGATGGCTCGTATCTCGCCGAATTGTTGCTCGAGAAGGGTTACGAGGTTCACGGTCTGAAGCGCCGCTCAAGTTCGTTCAATA
>JAMIIV010000144.1:0-17755 GCA_035913415.1 Fibrobacteria bacterium
GGATGTAGAACGTGCAGTTGTCGACCATCACTCCCGGATCAGCGGTATACACATCCGTGAAGAGCGGATTCGACTTGCTGGTTCCCGCCTTGGGAGGAGTGCAACCCGTGCTGCTGTCGAGCGCGATCACGAGATTCGAATCGACGTACGAATCGATCGGGAGCAACTTGTCCTTGTAGCCGGTTTTCCTGGCCACCAAGGTGTCGACGACGGCGGCGGCACGCCCGGAGACAAGCGCTACGCCCGCGACAGAATTCGTCGAACTTTCCTTGAGGTACATCGCACCGTCCATGCGCAAAACGGAGCAGAAGGACTTCTGGCCACCCAGGTCCAAGCGCACCACGTTGAGCCCCTGTGTGAACACCTGCGACGCGATGCGATCCGCGGAACCCACTCCCGCCTGGAATTCCCGGCTCAGCAGCACTTGACCCGTGGCCGAGAACACCTCGATCCGCCCGCGTGGCGCGCCTTCCTGCGCGACGATCTGGAGCTCCGATCCCGACACGCGAAACGCCACCGAGGAATGCAGGGAACGCACCCCCCCCGAGGTCCCCGCCATCAGTTGGAACTTGCCCGAGGCTGCGGAGACAGTGGTGATGCTCGGAGCGCTGCGGAGGGAAAGCGAAACGCCGGTGAGCGGACCACCACCGGCGCGGTTGACCATGCCGGAAAGGCGCACGAAACTGGGCGCAGCCAACAGGCCGCCCGCCAATCCGAGCACAAGGAGTTGCACGCGATACGCCTGGTTCATGGACGTTCCTGGGAAAGGCGATGGATCCACCCGGTGCGGATCACCGGTCTCGGAGCAGAGAGGCTCCGGGGCGAATCTATGCGTCCCTCGTTGTCCAGGATTCCCCTCCGCGGCATGGCATGGCAATAGTGGGGACAGACTGTCCACTGTCGGAAGGCCTCCCGGCCAGCGGCGGATCGAGTCGAACACGCCCCGACGTGGTTCCACAGGGGTCGGCGAGCAGGTCGCGGTGGACGGCCCCCGACCGTCCCTCCCTCAACACAGAGGCGCCCATGGGGACATCACACCCCCGGACGGGGCGACGGATTCCGTTGCCGACCATTTAGACGATTCTTGCACTGGTCCATCGCCCTTCGCGAGGGTACACTGCGGCATAGAGCGGGGGTGCACCCGGATGCCTACGACGATTCCATTCTCCAAGCTGTTGCCGTCGGCCTTCACGCCGATTCTCGTCACGATCCTGCGCGGTGGATACAGCCGCCACGATTTCCTGCGCGACACCATGGCGGGAGTGATCGTCGGCGTCATCGCCCTTCCGTTGGCGATCGCCTTCGCCATCGCCAGCGGGGCCAGTCCCGTGCAGGGGGTGGTCACCGCCATCATCGCCGGATTGGTCGGAGCCGTCCTGGGAGGGAGCTCCGTGCAGGTTTCGGGCCCCACCGGAGCGTTCATCGTCATCGTGTACGGAATCGTGCAGCAGTACGGTTACGACGGCCTGGCCACCGCCACCCTCATCGCCGGCCTGCTCCTGATCGGCATGGGTCTGGCGCGTTTCGGCGGCGTGCTGCAGTTCATCCCCTTCCCCGTGATCGTGGGCTTCACCTCCGGAATCGCCCTCATCATCGCGATCGGACAGATTCCGGCATTCCTCGGGCTGTCCCTGGCGCACGATCCCGCCGACTTCATCGAGAAGATCGAAGTCTACGCCGCGCATCTTTCCGGCGCGAAATGGAACACCATCGCCATCGGAATCGCGGCCCTGGTGATCACCGTCGGCTGGTCGCGACTGGCCACCCGCATCGGGCACAGCGCGCTCTCGCGCATCCCCGGATCCCTCTTGGCCATCGTCGCGACATCGGTCGTGGTCTCGGTCTTCCATCTTGACGTACTCACGATCGGCGCGAAGTTCGGCGCGATCCCCAGCGCCTTTCCCGCCCCGCGCCTTCCCGCCTTCAGCCTGGACCTGGCGCGCGCCATGTTCCAGCCCGCGCTGACCATCGCGTTGCTGGCGGGAATCGAATCCCTCCTTTCGGCCGTGGTCGCCGACGGCATGACGGGGCATCGGCACCGCTCGAACATGGAACTGATCGCGCAGGGAGCCTCGAACATCCTTGGCCCCATGTTCGGAGGCATCCCCTCCACCGGAGCCCTGGCACGCACGGCGACCAACGTGCGCAACGGTGCCCGATCGCCGGTTGCCTCCATCGTACACGCCCTCACACTCCTGCTCATCCTGCTCTTCCTGGGCAAGCTGGCCGCGTTCATCCCCATGGCGACCCTGGCCGCCATCCTGCTGCACGTGGCCTACAACATGTCGGAATGGCGCACCTTCGCCAAGATCTTCAGGGCCCCCCGAAGCGATCTGATCGTCCTGCTCCTCACCTTCTCCCTCACGGTGGTGGTCGACCTCACCGTGGCCATCCAGGTCGGCGTCGCGTCGGGTGCGGTGCTGTTCATCCGCCGCATGTCCGAGGTGTCGCAGGCCAACGTGATCACCGACACTCTCCGCGACGACTACGAAGAAAGCCCCAATCCGACGGCCCGACCGCTGCGGCACATTCCTCGGGGAGTGGTCGTCTTCGAGGTCTTCGGATCGTTCTTCTTCGCGACGGTCGAGAAATTCAAGAACGTGCTCGACGAACTGGAATCACCGCCCAAGGTTCTCATCATCCGGATGCGCGCCGTGCTGTCGATGGACAGTTCCGGCCTCCACTTCCTGGAAGACGTGATCACGCGTTGCCGCAAGCAGAAGATTCTCCTGCTGCTCAGCGGAGTGCACGCCCAACCCACCGTGGCCATGGCGCGTGCCGGACTGATCGACGATTTGGGAGAAGACGCCTTCGCCGCCAACATCGACCAGGCGCTGAACATGGCGCGTCGCCACCTCGGCCTGCCCGAACTCCAAGTCGGACCTGCCAGCACGGACATCCTCGACGACGGCTGACACAGCCAGCCTCCCTGGGCTCCGCAACTGCCTTGGGTAGCGGAGACATCCACCCGGGTCGTGCCACCTGAAGGGGTCTCTTTTCGGCACTCTCCAGCACGAACCCCGCGTGGAGAATAGATTGGAGTTGAGAGTTTCCTCCCATCTCAGACTCACCCATTCCCCTTCCTCCCAGAATCGACCATGGACGATCGTCTTGTCGGCTCCAATTCGAATGGCCACCACACCCGGCAGAAAACCTGGCGTGCGCTCCTGGAGCCACGCCGTTGGATTGTCGACCCTTCCCGCTCGCGCCTGACGTGGGCACTGGTGGCGCTGTACTTGATGGCAACGGGGATTCTGGCCACCGCCGAATTCGTCTCCGAACGCGCCCAGGAGCGTGCGCGCATCCAGGCTTCCATGGTTTCCGCCGGCTACGCACTCGACCAGATCCTGGGCGCGGATTTCCACGACAAGTACACACCCTCCCACCCCATCCCGGCGCAGGATTATGCCCGTCTCGTCTCCGAGCTGAATCGGTTCGCCCACCACCTGGGCGTTGAGTACGTCTATTCGATGGTCCACTCGAAGGGTCGAGTGCAGTTCGTGGTCAGCAACGAAACCCACGACGACACCCTGCGTGGAACACCCAGCCGCTTCTACAACCCCTACCCCCAACCGCCCGTCACACTGCTGCAGGCATTCACCGACACCTCCGACCAGACCCACCATTACGCGACCTACACGAACATCTGGGACAGCTACTACTCCGTCTTCATCCCGCGCAAATCCCCTCAGGGCACACGTTACGTGCTCGCCGCCGACATCAAACTGTCGGACTACCGCATCGTGCTCCTGCGATGCCTATTCCGCTCGGCCCTGGTGGTGCTGGTCCTGCTGCTTCCGCTCGTTCCCCTGGTCGTCTACCAACGGGCGCTCATCCGCTCCCGCCTCGAAAAGGCGCAGCAGGACCAGCGCCATCTCGATGAACTGACGCGCCTGAACCAGCAATTGGAAGACACCGTCGGGCGCCGAACCGCCGACCTCGAGCAGGCGATGCAAGACCTCAAGCGTTTCTCGTACACCGTCAGCCACGACCTCACCACACCCTTGAACGCGATCCTCGGGTACGCCGAACTGCTCCGCGCCGACACGGGCACCAGACTGGCGCAGGAAGACCTGGCACATCTCGACCACATCGTATCGGCCTCGGCGCGCATGGCGGCCTTGATCCGCTCCCTGCTGCTGCAGGCGACCACGGGGAACACACCCGTCGAGATCGTCCCCATCGATCTGTCCGCGATGGCCGAGGAGGTCGCCACCGAGCTTCGTACCGCAGGACAGACCCACCAGGCCGGCATCACCATCGCCCCGGGATTGCGCGCCCACGGAGATCCCTCCATGTTGCGCCTGGTGGTGCAGAATCTGCTATCCAATGCCTTCAAGTACTCGCGCGGAACCGCTCACGCCCGGGTCTGGATGGAAGGCGGACGCGACCATACGTTCGACTGGTTCGAGATCGGAGACAACGGGGCCGGGTTCCCGCCCGATCTCGCCGATCGCCTCTTTCGGCCCTTCGGTCGGCTGCACGGCGACGAATTCGAAGGTTTCGGGATCGGCCTGAGCCATGTCGCCCGCATCGTCGAAGGACACGGCGGCACCATCAGCGGCACGGGGTATCCCGGCGAAGGGGCGGTCTTCCGCGTCCGCCTCCCCCGCCCCGCCGCGACGCGACCGGACGGAGTGGAGGCGCAGGAACTCAGCGCATGACGTCGATGCGCAGTGCTTCGGATCCGGAGCGCGCGATGTAGAGACCTCGGGGCAGGCCCTTCAGCGCCAGGCGCGTGCCGCGCTCGACCGGAACGGATCGGCGCAGGACGCGCCCCCGGAGGTCGGACAGGACAATTTCCGTCGCAGAACTCAGTATGCCTCCCTCGCGCCGAAGGTTGCGCTGAACCGCTTGTACGCGATTGGTCGCGACATGGGTTCCCGTCGGCTCGCCGAACACGATCCCGCGGCCGGCCGTACTCATGTACACGCGCCCGAACACGTTGAAGTCACCCTGGACGAACTGTCCGTTGCCGGGCCCACCGTACTGGTGCCGGTCGTCGTTGACGCGGATCCAGTTGGCGCCCTTGTCGACGGAGCGGTAGATGCCCAACGGACCGTTGTTGGCGATGCCCCAGATATACAGCGCGTGGTAGTCGGCTCCCGGAGCGGCCTTGCCCAGGCCCACGGCCAGACAGGCGTTCATGGTGGTCAGTCGGGTCCAGGTCTTTCCGCCGTCGGTGGAATGCGCCAAGCCGTTGGAACTGTAACCCAGGCTGGTCCAGGACTGCTCGGCGTCCAGGGGCACCCACAGGTGCCCTGCGTGTCCGGGAGCCACGCGCAACAGACCGGAACTGGCCGCGTACTGCCCTTTGCCGTTGTCGATGAGGCTGCTCAACTTCGTGAACGTGGCCCCGGTGTCCACCGAGCCGAGCACATCGCCCTGGTATCCGTCGGGGACGATGTAGAAGCGGGCCGCATCGACCGGGTCGGAGACCATCGTGCCCTTCTGGCTGCTGATGCCCGTGACGGCTTTCCAGGTCTTTCCGCCATCGACCGACCGGTAGAATGTGGAGGTGCTGGAGTTCAGTCCGTTCTTCGTGTTGGACGGCCGCAGCAGGAACACACGTCCGTCGGCGGAAATGGCCAGGGAGCCGCTGGAGCCGGGAAGGGTGGACGTGTCCGTCATCCGCCAGGAGCGGCCGCTGTCCATCGAATGGTAGAGCGCATCGAAGGTGACGGCAGGCTTGACGCCGTAGTCGGTGATGCGACCCGAGCGCAGGAACGCCCCAGTCAGGGCCGCGTACCCGAGCGAGTTGCTGCTGCCGATGGGCCGCTGGTGCTGCGGTTCGCTGCGACGGATGTCGGAATATGTCGCACCGTCGTAGTCCATGATCGCCGTGACCAATGGACCTCCGGGGATGCTGACCAGGTCCATGGGGACAGTCTCTTCGATGCCGCGCGACTGGAATTTCCACACCACGTTCGATGCCGCCACGTTGTCGGTGCGGAACACGCCGTTGCCGGAACTCACCCAGACCTTGCGGTTGTCGAAGGGGTCGAACTCGATGCTGCCCGCCCAGTGGATGGAACTGCCGGTGATCCAACCGTTGCCATTGGGATCGAGGTTGGCGATCGAGCCGTCGTCGTCCAGCCAAGGATTGAGATCCTTCCAGGTCGCACCGCCGTCCTCGGTCAGGAAGAACTTGTCACCGGCGTTGCCCTTGCCCGCGACGGGCCATCGGTTGCTGCCGCCATAGAATCCCAGCGTGGACAGAATCAGGCGCTGCGGATTCTTTGGATCTACCGAGATGTCGCCGAATCCGTACCCATAGCCCTCGCGCCCCGTGGCGAGGTCGAAGCCTTCGCCGTCCTTGGGTGTGATCTTGGTCCAGGTGCCGGTGCCCGTGGCCAACTTCCAGACGCTGCCACCGTTCTGGCTGTGGGGCCCGGGGCCCACCCCGAAGGTACCGTACAGGTCCTTCCCAACAAGCCGCGCACGAAGGGCCATCTGGGCAGGAGCGCCCGCAACCGCCTCGAAGGTGGCTCCGCCGTCGTGGCTGACGAACAGGCTCTTCGTCGAGTTGGCAACTCCCAGGTACACGGTCTTGGTCACACCTGCGGCGGTCTTCCCATTGCTGGGATCGAACACGATGTAGCTGATGCCGTTGTCCTGCACCATCGACGACCCGGTGAAGGGGGCTGTTGCCGTACCTGCGACAAGAGCCCAGGTCTTGCCCGTGTCTTGGCTGCGAAACAACCCCTTGGTCCTGGTGCCGCAGAACAGGTTGGCGCTGTTTTGAGGGTCGACAGCGAGCTTTTCACCCGTCTGGCGCCCCATTCCGTTGCCATGGGCCTTGATCTGGCTGGTCACGTTGACGGTATCGAACGTCTCGCCGTAATCGCTGGAGCGGAGGATCGCGGTCTTGCCCCCACTGAAGTAGTCGGTGCCACCCAAGATGTAGACGCGGCGGGAATCCTGGGGATCGAGGGCAAGGGCCTCGGTCCCGAACAGCCCGAGGTCCTTGGATCCCAGCCAGTCCATCAAAGGAATCCACTTGCCACCGACGGAATCCCAGCGATAGGCGCCGCCGACGTCGGTTCGGGCGTAGACGAGGCCTGGCTGCGTGCGGCTGGGCACGATCGCGGAAACGAACCCACCCCCCTCGAAGGCGACGTTGCCCCAAGTGTAGGGCTCGGCGGAGACCGCTCCCGCATTCAGCACCACCGCCACGGCCGAGGCCGCCATCGTGAGTCGCAATCCTCGCATCGTCACAACCTCCTGGAGCACACTTGGACGGTATCCATTCTATCACCAGACCTGGATCTCCGAAGTCGGCTCCCCGGCCTCGCGGAAAACTGTTCGCCATCTAGTGGTCGATTTCAGCACAGCATCACAACAGAATTCCCCTGTTTCACTTGGCGATTGCGCGAAGGCAACCAGGCGGATCGGCGGCAGAAAGGAGGAAAACAATCGGCGCGAAGGCTTACGGATCCGCCATGAGAATCCTGGCAGCCTGGACGGGGAATTGCGATGCCATGTGACAAATTCCGGATCGGACCAAGTAATCTCCCGTTTCCCACCTCGGTGCGTTATCTTTCCTTCTCTAGCCGCGGGGTGGAGCAGTCCGGTAGCTCGTTGGGCTCATAACCCAAAGGTCGTAGGTTCAAATCCTGCCCCCGCAACTCCAACAGAAGGTCCGTTTCGAAAGAGACGGACCTTCTGCTTTCTTGCGCCGTAGGCGAACGCCTGAGGCGGGCAGTCCGGTAGCTCGTTGGACTCATAACCCAAGTGGTCGTAGGTTCAAATCCTGCCCCCGCAACTCCAACAGAAGGTCCGTTTCGAAAGAGACGGACCTTCTGCTTTCTTGGCTGGCCGTAGGCAATCGCCTGAGGTGGGCAGTCCGAGCGCATGCACCTGGTGATCCAAGGGATTCCCGATGGGAACTGCGGCTACGCCGGCATGCTCACCGATGTTTGGAAATGACGTCCCCCGGTAAATTCCTAGATCTGGTTTTCCGCGAATACCCGCGGCCCACCAAGGACGACCCGATGATTGCCGTGAAGAGGATGACGCCCCTGCCACCGAACACCTTCACGAACAACAAACGAGTTCACCTTGGACATTCCACGCATATTCAACATCACCGAGAGTAACCACCGCATCCACAATCCCTTTTCGCCCGAGAAGTACGCGATCCTCGGCGCGGCCCTTTCGCTGCGACCCGGCATGCGCGTGCTGGACCTCGCGTGCGGATCGGGCGAGATGTTGTGCACCTGGTCGCGCGATCACGGAATCTGCGGCACGGGCATCGACATGAGCCGGCTCTTCCACGAGCAGGCAGTCCGTCGCGCCCAGGAACTCGCGGTTTCCGAACGCGTCCAATTCCTGCATGGCGACGCGGCGGGCTACGTGACACCAGAGAAGGTCGACATCGCCTGCTGCATCGGGGCAAGCTGGATCGGCGGAGGCGTGGCGGGCACCCTGGAACTCCTGCAACGGAGCCTCCTTCCCGGAGGCATCCTGCTGGTCGGAGAACCCTACTGGCGGCGCCTGCCCGCGACCGAAGAGATCGCCCAAGGATGCTTGGCCGGTTCGATCTCGGAATTCCTGGAGCTTCCGGAGCTGGTGTCGTCCTTTGGCGACCTCGGCTGCGACGTGGTGGAAATGGTCCTGGCCGACCAGGACAGTTGGGACCGCTACGAGGCGGCCAAATGGCTCACCATGCGCCGGTGGCTCGCGTGCCATCCCGACGACGAGATGGCGCGCGAAGTCCGCGACAAGCTCTCGAGCGAACCGAAGCGCTACGCGACCTACACGCGCGAACACCTCGGATGGGGTGTCTTCGCGCTGATGCGCCGCGAGTGAGGTGACGCAACGACCCTTGCCTCCCTCCGACCTTGGTGTCGAGGGGGGCTGGAGAGGTGCGGCGGACACCTCCATGGCGCCGCACCGAGTTCGTCCGTTCGGATCAGAGGGATTCGTCGTGGGTCGGCAAGGGGGCTTTGCGCCGGGGCAGGGACTGCCAGACCACCAGCCCCAGTGCGAAGGTGATGTACATGTCGGCGACATTGAAGATGCCCGTGCGCAACGAACCGATCCCCAAATTCAGGAAATCGGTCACCCCGCCATCGAACAGCGCGCGGTCGATCAGATTGCCGAGTCCTCCCGCGACGATCCACGCCATGACCAAGCGCGCCTCGGCAGTGGCGGATTTTGACAGGAAGATCCAGGCCATCATGGCGACGACCACCAGACTCACCCCCGCGAGAAACACCGCCTGGCGCACGGGCTCGGGAAAGCTCGAACCGAGACCTAGGAACGCTCCATGGTTTTCGACGAGCTGGATGTGCAGCATGCCGGCGAGGTAGCGGTGCACCTCGCCCTCGATCAGCATCGCTCGGGCGAGGTATTTCGTGAGTTGGTCCACGATCACTCCACCCACGATCCAGGTGGCGAGCGCAGGTTTCGAAGTGGGGTCCATGGGGCTCTCGCGGACGGAAATTCGGGACGGGAACGACGAAGGAAACTAGGAAACTCGGTGTTGAGGAAACACATTGGTCCCGTGGCCCAGACCCATCCCCCCCTACGCATCCTCCTGGTCCAGCCCCGCATGAGCCTTCGGCCCATGGATTCCGAGTTCAAGCGACGCATGTCGCCATCTCTGAGCTTGGCGGTACTGGCGGCGTTGACACCTGCTCCGCACCAGGTGCGAATCGCCGACGAAAACCTCGGCCCCATCGACACCCGATCTCCCCTCCCCGACCTCGTGGGCATCACGGTCAATGTCGACACCGCGAACCGGGCCTTCCGGATCGCCGCCAAATTCCGTCAGGCAGGGTGCAAGGTGGTGTTCGGCGGGATCCACGCCAGCGCCGATCCCGACTCCATGCTTCCCCACTGCGACGCGGTGTGCGTCGGCGAAGCCGAAACGCAGTGGCCAAGCATCGTCGCCGACGCGCGCAACGGCACCATGCGTCGCATCTATCGGGCGGAGGAGCCCGCCGACCTGGCCCTGGTTCCCAAGCCGGCATGGGAGCTCGTCCCCCGCGATTCGTACCTGTACGACAACATCGTCGTCGCCAGCCGGGGCTGCCCCTTCCGCTGCGAATTCTGCTACAACAGTTGCGACTACGTGCACAACCGCTACCGCACCCGCCCCGTCGAGAACGTCATCGACGAGATCAAATCCCTCGGAACCCGCCAGGTGATGTTCATCGACGACAACCTGATCGGCGATTTCGGCTGGATCCGCCGCCTGCTCGACGCGATGGAGCCATTGAAACTGACTTGGCACGGCGCGGCCTCCACCAACTTGGTCCACCATCCGGATCTCGTGGCGCGCATGGCGGCCACGGGGTGCCGCAGCCTCTTCATCGGCTTCGAATCGATCCACGCCGAATCGATCCGCAGCGCGGGCAAGACCCAGAATCGCATCGAGGAGTACGACCGCCTGATCCGTCTGCTGCACCACCATGGCATCATGGTCAACGCGAGCCTGGTCTTCGGGTTCGACCACGACACCCCCGAGACCTTCGACCTCACCCTGCGCTGGCTGATCCACAACCGGGTCGAAACCATGACATCGCACATCCTCACTCCCTACCCCGGCACCAGACTGCACCAGCGGCTCGAGCGCGAAGGGCGCATCATCGAACACGACCTCGAGCGCTACAACACATCCAACGCCACATTCCAGCCCGCGCACATGAGCCCCGAGCAACTTCGCGGAGGATACCTGCGCATGTACCGCGAATTCTACGGATGGAGATCCATCCTGGGCCGTCGCCCTCGGGATTGCTCCCGGCTGGTCCCCTACCTGCTGTTCAACCTGGGGTACCGCCGCTACGGACGCATCGTCTCCCTGCTGGGACGGGTTGGGCTCATGAGGTCCGTGGGACGTCTCGCACGCAGACTATCCTACGGGATCGATTGACCCGACCCCAGGGACCGATGCCCCCTGGATCAGCCACCCGAGGTCCCGATCGAGCCCTGTCCCCGGGACGTGCCCCCGGCCACCGTGGGCCACCCGGCACCGGATGGCGAGGCGGCCACCGCCGGGCGGGAAGATCTTGAC
The DNA here is from genome assembly GCA_035913415.1 of Fibrobacteria bacterium. Taxonomy (GTDB): domain Bacteria; phylum Fibrobacterota; class Fibrobacteria; order UBA5070; family UBA5070; genus UBA5070. The sequence goes on from JAMIIV010000144.1 coordinate 11,021, forward strand.
GACAAGATCCGTCTGGGGAATCAAGGCCAGGGATGCCGGGGATAACGACGTTTCAGGTCCGCCTTGATGGCGGGGTACGAGCGTTCCCAGAATCCGTCCAGGTCGGAGGTGCGCTGGACCGGCCGCCAGTTGGGGGCCAGGATCTCGAAGACCATCGGGATGCGCCCCTGGCCCAAGCGCACGGATTCCTGCTTCACCCCCACGAAATCGCCGATGCGCGCGGCCAGCAAAGCCGTCCCGTCGGGAGCGTAGACGATCCGCGCCTTTTTCCCGCTGGAAAGCCCCACGTTCACCGGAGCCATGCGCTCCACGAAGGCCGACGCCGCATGGCCTTGGGCTTCCTTCAACAAGGGCAGCACCTCGCGAGATTCCACCCCACCCGCGGCCAGGCACCCCTCCACCAGCGCGGCCCGGACCAGATCGAGGTCGTCCTCGTCCAGGCGCGGGATCTCCTTCTCCGGGAAGGCGTCGGCCACCAGGCGCGTGCGCACCAGCCACTCGTCCTCGTCTTCGCCCCATTTCCAGCGGATGTCGCCCGACTTCACCATCGCCGCCAGCAGTTCCTCGGCGCGGGCGCGGGGCAGGCGGTCGTCCGAGACGGGCGACGCTGACACGATCTGTCCATCCAGGCGCGAGACGCGCGAGCCCACCACGCGCCGGGCACGGGGATCCCAGTCGACCTCGACGTCTTCCCGCCACAGATCCGGAAAGGCCTCGCGAACCCACTCGGGACGCACGGCCTCGAACGAACGCAGGCGCAGCGCCGTCCCTTTGCCACCTCCCGCCAACTCCTGGACCTCCAGAGCGATGCCCAAGGTCTCGGATTCGGCATGCATCTCCTTGCCGGCCTCGGCGACGCGTCCATCGGCCAGACGCCAACGCCCCGGCGCCACCTGGCAGGCCAGCCGGTCGGGAAACCCCGCCAGCAGCGAACGCCCCAGGGGAGCATCGCGATCGACGGGACGGAACCGCTCCGCCAATCGCCGACGCAGACGATCGACCTCTCCCCGTCCCTGCGACTCCCATTCGGCCGCCCAGGTCAGGGCCCGATCAAAACCGCCCAGGCTCTCGGCCCGCAGCAGGACGCTGGCCGCTCGGGGCCCCAGGGGCAGGCGCGCCATGCGGCGACCCAGTTCCGTGGTGGACCCATCCCCGGCGAGCGCGTCCAGACGACGCAACAGCGCCGTCGCGGCCTCGACACGATCCGGCGGCGGCGGCATCGGCCATGCCAAGGTCGAAGGGTCCACGTGCGAGGCCAAGGTCAGCCACAAACCCGACAAGTCGAGTCTGGCCACCTCGGGTGGTTCGTCCCCAGGAGGAGCATCCTGCTCGGCCCAGAGCCTCCAGCACGTCCCCGGCGCGACACGACCGGCACGACCGGCACGTTGGTCGGCACTGCGCTGTGAAGCGCGGATGGTGTAGAGGGTATCCAATCCACGGCGCGGGTCGAACCGCGCAACCCGGGCATAGCCACCGTCGATGACATGGCGCACCCCGGGAAGGGTCAACGAGGTTTCCGCCACGTTGGTCGCCAACACCACGTGGATCTGACCCGGCCGAGCCGGACGCAACGCCTCGTCCTGTTCGTCGGGCTCCATGTCGCCGTGCAGCGGCAGAATCCGCACCGAGGCATCCCGGGCGAGCTTGCGCCCCAAAAACTCCGCCGTCCGACGAATCTCTGCCACACCGGGGAGAAAACACAGGAGATCTCCTTCAGCACCCATGCGGATGCGCTCGAAGGCCGCCTGCGCCACGGATTCGGCCAGCTCCGTTGCACCCGCGACGGGCCGATGGGAAATTTCCACGGGAAAGGCCCGTCCCAGCGACTCCAGCAGCCTGACCTCGCCGAAGGGGCGCATCCAATCCTGCAGAGGCTGGGGATCGATGGTGGCGGAAAGCAGCCACAGAGCGGGCGACGCATTCGGTCCACGCGACGAAGCCAAGCCCCGGGACAGGCCCGAATTGCGCGCCTGCAGCACCAATGCACCCACGGCGTCCGCTTCCGCACCGCGTTCGTGGAATTCGTCGATCAACACAGCCCGCACCCGATTGGTCGCCGCGCGATCTTCCACCAATTGGCGCAGGGCCACACCAGGGGTCAGGAAAACAACGCGGGTGGAGGGTCCGGTTCGCGAGTCGAAGCGGACCTTGTACCCGACGCGGCGGCCACATTCCTCACCCAAAAGACCGGCGACATGGGTGGCCAGACTGCGGGCCGCGAGCCGACGCGGCTGGACCACCCAGATTTCTCCTTCGATGCCGCGCTCCTCCATTTCCTGCAAGAGATGGAGCGGCACGCGCGTGCTCTTGCCCGACCCCGTGGGCGAGCGCAAAACGACAAGCGCTCCGTCCCGAAGGGCGGAGCGCAGGGAGCCTTGGAGGCCGTCGATCGGGAGCGGCGCGAGGATTACTTCTTCTTTTTCTTGGCCGGCTTGGCAGCGGGCTTCTTGGCAGCGGGCTCTTCCTTGGGAGCCGGAGCGGCCTTCAAGTCGCGGATCTGGGATTCGAGTCCGTCGATGCGAACGTTGAGCTTCATGATGTCAAGCTTGGTGGAATCGCGCGAGTTCTTGATCTCGGTGTCCACCAGGGACTTGGAGGCCGCCGCGGCCTGCATGCCACCCAGCACCCAGCCGCCACCCAAAGCAGCCAGAAGGACGACCAGGGAAACCCCCAGGACGAACCCCTTGGAGACACCACCCTTGGGTGCGCTCTCGTCCTCGTCGTCGGCCACGGCGGCGGCACGTGCCGCCCTGGAGGGCTTCTCGACTTCGGAGAATTCGTTCGACGCGACCGGATCGGCCTTGGGCACGGGCACCGGGGCGGGCTTGGGCTTGGGAGCGGCCAGCGACCACTGGGGGCGACCGCCGACATCCTTCTGCTCGACCTGTCCCTTGCCTTCCAGGACGACGAGGGTCTCCTTGACCAGGGACTCATCGATGTCGATGCCGAACGAGATGTCCAGTGCTTCCTGGGAAGGATTCTTCTTCAGGAACTTGAGAACTGCTGCTTCTTCCTTGGCGGCCATGGACGGGCTCCTCGCACATGATGGGGACGGAAAACGTCCTTGCATACTATCGCGAAGACCTCGCTACGTCAAGCGGATTTCCCGATACGCGTGCGGACAGGGCGAGATTCCGGAAGCGGCGGCGATACTGCGCAAACGCAAACCTGGCGTGCCGACTCGGGCGAAGGCACGAGGCCCGTCCTCGGAGAAAATCGGGATGACACGATTCGAACGTGCGACCACCTGCTCCCAAAGCAGGCACTCTACCAGCTGAGCTACATCCCGTGGGGGGTCAAATCTAGCACAACCGAGCGCAGTTCAGGGAGGGAAGGAAGCCTATTCGACAAGAACCTGGCGAACACGGGGGAGGTCGAACCATCCGGTCCGTATCCCACCAACGGATCGAAGCGACGATCGAAGAGCACCAAGGGGCACTCCACCCAGGAAGCGATCACGGAAGCCGGACCTGGCCGCCCGATCCACACCCGGACGTCGCTTGCAAGTCGCAGAACATCTTCGGCACGCTGGATGCGCACCAGCGATATCCGGTTGCCAAGGGCCTGCAGCGCGGAAGCGAGCTCCGGGACGAGATCATGGGCATGGACCACGACCACCGGATGATCGACCGCCAGCCCCGAGAGGATGGTGCACCAGCGATCCACGCGGCGCTTGGTCACGCCTTCGGGGATCTCGAAGACTACGGATTTTCCACCTCGCCGAGTGGTCGATTCGAGGGGCGGCAACACCAAGCCGAGACGGGCACACGCAGCTCGGCGGCGCAATTCCGGGGGTTGATCGATCTGTTCCTGCGCAGGCGGAAGCTCGATGTTGGCCACCCCCGGGCAGGTCGCCGAGCCAAGCACGATTCGGCGATCCCCCCCGAGCCACTGCAACCCGGAAAGCGAACCACGATCCAAGGGGAACCCGAGCTCAAGGGCCCAAGGACGGCGTTGCGGCTCGGTTTCCTGACACCAAGTGGCGAGGGACACTCCTTGGGATGGCAACTCGACGACCGGACAACCCTCGAGGCGAGGGAGCCATCGACGCGTCGGGGCGGAGACCGCGATCCCCGACGTTTGACCTTGGGTTCGAAGCATCCGCAACGCAAACGGCAATGCCCCCAACGCTCGCTGGGGATCGGAGGGCAGAACGATCCAGCCGGGCCCTCCCAGCACGGGTGCTCGTCCTGAATGCGTATATACCGCGGCGACGCATGCTCGAGCGATCTGACGTCGAGCACGCTCAAGTCTCCAGGATTCCGGCCACAAACCGGAGAATCGGAATCTCGGAGGGGAAACGGATTCTCCAGCCAGTGGCGCGACCTCTCTGAGGAATGGTATTGTCAATTCGAGAAGATACATTTGACGTGCTCCCGGAGGATCCTGACCTTGGTGCTGTTCGTCCATACCGCATCCGCACTCATCTGGCTTCTGGTAGCCTCCGGCTGGTTGTTTTCGCAACCCGCTCCCGCGGGCACCATCTTGTCGCAGACGTTCTTCGCTCTGTGGCTGGGAGTGGTCGCAGGCAGCGGCCTCTACTTGAGGCAACCGCTGCGAAGGGTCCAGATCCTCGGTCCCATGGTCGGAATTGGCGCGGCGCTTGCGCAGTCGCTTCTCCCCCACGACCCATTGGTCTTCGCCTGCGGTACAGGAACCACCCTCCTGCTCTTGCTCCCCCTGGCGGTCGCCACCGATCGCTGGCATGCACTTGGCGGTGGATTGGCCATCGCCGGCTCCCTCGTGGTCTCGTCCTTGGGAGTGTGGCCGTCCGGAAACCTGCACATCGAGCCCGCCACAGCCGGCGCAACCGGTCTCGTGTGGGGGCTTCTCGCCATTGCGGCTCTCGAAGGACACCGTCTTTCCGAAGTCGGAAAAACCTCGATCGCCCAGGGAGGCCTGGTCCTCTCGGGGGCCACGACAGTCTCGGAACCGTTGCGCACCAAAGGCATGGTGCTCCCCGTGGGCAGCACCCAGGCGACCACAGCCTCCGCCCCCTCCTCCTCCAGTCTCCGAGCGCCGCGCGTACGAAGCGAGGACGACCCCTCCAGCCCTCCGCCCGAGGAAACCTCCTCCGGTGATCCCACCCAATCACAAATTCTGTCCCGCAGCATGCTCCTCGAGCAGGAGGTCAAGGCGCGAGCCCAGATGTCCGAGCTGCTCGAGCCCGTCGTCCTGTTCATGAACAAGAATTTCCGGCCCCACAGCGCCCTGGGATTCCTGGTCGACCACGCCACGGGCAACCTCCGCATCGACACAGCCTTCGGCAAGGGCAAGGTGATGGAAGACGCCACCATCGTCCCGGGACAGGGGCTGTTGGGTGGCATTCTGGGGCGCTCCGGAGGATTCATCACCGGCGACATTTCCGTCTACGGGCAACCGCCCGAGTACTACCCGGAGAACGAACGCGTGCTCTCCATGATGGCCATGCCCGTCCGCAACGAGGAGACCAACGAACTGCAGGCCCTGCTGGTCGTCGACAGCCAATCGCCACGCGCGTTCAACGACAGCCATTTCGAGTGGTTGCGGCGGTTCGGTTCCATCGCATCGGCTTTGGTGACGGTCCAGCACGCCAAGACCGCCGTGGCCCGGCAAGCCAAGATCACCGAAACATTCTACGAGATCCAATCCCGTCTCACCAAGCACCTGAAGATCGAAGAACTCCTGGGAGTCCTCGATGGCGCCTTGCTCGACCTGTTTGCCTACGATCGCCTGATCTTCGCCTCGTGGAACCCGCAGAAGCAGAAGGCCCAGGTGGTCCACTTGGCCGGCACCCCCCACGGACTCGAGCGCGGCGCGCTATTCGACCTATCCGACCCCAAGTCGTTCTACGGCGGCGTGTTCCGCACCCGCCAGGAACGCCTGATCAACGGCATGGGCGAAGAACACCTCTTCGACGGTGTGCTCGACCGCCAACTCGGCACCCTGCCCGCCGAAGTCCTCTGCGTGCCCCTGCTCAACGACGACCGCAAGTGCATCGGTGTCCTGGGGGTGGAGGCTCTCGAGGCCGGACGCTACTCCCAGATGGACCTCAAGCTTCTGGCGGCCATCGCCAGCATCGCCTCCAACGCTCTGTCACGGGCCCACATGTACCAGCAGATGGAGCGCCTGGCCACCATCGACGGTCTGACCCAGATCCCCAACCACCGCCATTTCCAGACCTTGGTCACCCAGCAGATGGAGCAAGCAGCCCGCTACAGCCAGCCGGCCAGTTTGCTGCTGTTCGACATCGACCACTTCAAGAGCTTCAACGACACCTATGGCCACCCCATAGGCGACCAGGTGCTCAAGGAAGTCGCCAAGTGTGTGCAGGGTGCCGTCCGGGCCTCGGACATTCTGGCGCGCTACGGTGGCGAGGAGTTCGTGGTCTACCTGCCGCAAACCGATTCCACCAACGCGATGATGAGCGCCGAGCGCGTGCGTTCCGCCGTCGAGACGATGGCGATCCCTCACGAAAGCGGCAAGACCCTCAAGGTCACGATTTCGATCGGTGTCTGCACCTTCCCCGACCTTGCTGATGCCAAACAGATGTTGATCGACAACGCCGACAAGGCCATGTACTTCTCAAAGAAGACCGGACGCAACCGCTGCACCCTCTACGGTGCCGATTCCGAAGCTTTGGCCGTGGCCAAGGAAGTCGGCCCTCCCCAACCGGGCCACTGATCGGAGCCGTCCGGGAGCGCATACTCCCATTGCGCCCCCTCTCGACGTACCGCCGCGTACGCCGTCGGGGGG
>JAMIIV010000145.1:0-1004 GCA_035913415.1 Fibrobacteria bacterium
AATACTCCCTGACGTTATCCGTTCCGCCCATACTCATTCGGCCTCCGCGACACGAGCGAAATCGGCATCCGCGTGCTGGGCGGCGTCCAGAAACAGAGGCATGAAGGTCCGGCGGTCATCCACCTGGCAACGCTTGGCGCAGTTCTGGATGCCCCAATGGTCGCCCAGGACAATGGCGGTGCGCCGGGCGCGGGTCACCCCGGTGTAGAGCAGATTGCGGTGGTGCATGAAGGAATGCGCCTTGTGGACCACCACGACGGCACAGGGGAACTCGGAACCCTGGGTTTTGTGGATGGTGAGCGCATAGGCGAGCTGCAGATCCTGCAGGTCGGGCGAACCCTTTTCCAGTTCCACCGGCATGCCGTCGAAGTCGATGACCAGGGTGCCGTTCGCGAGCACATCAACCACATAGCCGATGGCACCGTTCATCACATTCAGGTCGTAGTTGTTCCGGGTCTGGATGACCTTGTCGTGCTTGAGAAACGGGGCGCGGCGGCCCATGGCGACCGGCGGCACCTCGGTGTTCCAGAGCTTGCGCTGGATGAGCCGCTGCAGCTCCTCGTTCAGTTCCTTGGTGCCGAGCGGCCCCTTGTGGGTCGGCGTCAGCACCTGCACGTCCTTGATGATGTCGAAACCCAGGGCGTCGAGCCGCTCCTGAAACAGCTCCAGCAGGAACGAGCGTGCAGCCATCGGATCGGTGAACTGATCCACCAGGTACCAATCCCGGCATCCGGCCACCGACGCCTCGCTGGTCTTGCGCACCTCGCCCTTGAGAACGGCGGTGCAGTTCTCCTTGAGGACGCCAGCCTGGCGCACGACCTTGTCGAGGATGACCGTGGGGATGGCGCGTGTCTGGATCAGATCGCGCAGTATGTTTCCGGGTCCCACCGGCGGAAGCTGGTTGTGGTCCCCGACCAGCAGCACCGTGGTCCGCGACAAATCGACCGCCTCGAACAGGTGCCAGGCCAGCGGCACGTCGACCATCGAAAACTCGTCGACCACCA
>JAMIIV010000146.1:0-1114 GCA_035913415.1 Fibrobacteria bacterium
CAAGCTGTTTGCCGCGCTGGCGAATTTGATCTTCGAGACCGTTCCAGGCGATCCGAACAGGGAAGAATACCGACAAGGCAATACCATGGGGCCGGGGTTCAGGCACTGGCGCCGCGCCAAGATCGGCCGGCGCTTTCGGTTGTTCTTTCGCTTCGACTCCAAGACCAGAATCATCATCTTTGCCTGGGTGAACGACGAGAAAACCTTACGCTCGACAGGTGCCAAAACTGACCCTTATGCGGTCTTTCAGAAGATGCTCAAGTCGGGCCACCCACCTGATGACTGGGACGCGTTGCTGAAGGCCAGCAAGTCTGACTGGAAGGCATAAGGCTGCGCGCGCCCGGCAGATTAGGAAGGTGGCGGCGTAAAACGCGAAATCGTGGCCTGTCCCCGACTGCCGTTGCGCACCAGGCGCTCGGACCGCGGGAAGCCCATCAACCCGCGCAGCTCGAGCACATCGGGGAAGGATGCGCACGGGGCGTTCCTTCCGAGGCTGCGGAACTCGCCCTGCGGGCTCGGACAGTCCTCGCCTCTCCAGGAACACCCCGCACGCATCCGGGAACCGTGGGCGCATCACGACGGAAAAGTGGAACTCGATGGGGGCGAAGCAGGCGCACCGCGAAATGCTTCCTGCCCCCTGCCTGCAGCACTCACCTAACTGCGGAGAAGGGGCGACGCATTCTTTCGCACGCCAAGGGCCGCCCCGCCACAATCACCGTAGCCCGGGATGTTGGGCATTCCTGGCGCAGGCGAGAACTGTCCGAGCGAAGCGAGTTCCGCAGCCTGCAGAAGGAATGCCCCGCGCGTCCCCGGCGGATTACGAGCACAGCGGGAAAAAGACACAAGGGTGGGAAATCGTGGTCTGCCCCCCATTTCCCATCACGAAGCCACCGACGGGAGGGAAATGAGCAAATGAAAGACCTGACCCCGAGGAACCCCTCACCCCGCCCGGGCTGCCTGCCTGATCGCCTCGGCTGCCCACTGGTTCAAGCTCTGCCCGTGCGCAGCGGCAGCGACGACCGCCGCCTCGTGCACCGCGGGATCGACGCGCAGCGAGAACTTGCCCGAGAAACGCTTGCGTGGCTCAATGCCCCGCCGTTCGCACGCATCCAGG
>JAMIIV010000147.1:0-18880 GCA_035913415.1 Fibrobacteria bacterium
TCCTTGACCGAGAGGGAGTCCTCCAGGAGGGCTGCGTAGACGGTCATGGTTCTGGCGAGGGGATCGGACTTCCCATGGTCAAGCGGTCGGAGGTCGAAGCCTACCTGTTCGAGGGCGTCCGCCTCGGCCGAGGACAGCTCTTCCCGCGGATCCCGGAGGAAGGGAGCTGCTGGGAGCTGCTCGATGGCCTCGGCGAGGATCTTTCCCAGGCCCTTGAGCGCCTTCGGCTGGGCCGAGAGCCCTCGGGAGTGCAAGAAGGCCAGGATTTCGCACTGGGAGCTCATTTTCGCACCTCCACAGACACAGACTAACGCCACCTACCGTCACCAGCTAACGCTAATGTAGCACCGTTAGGAGTCGCTGACAAGCGACCCGAGCGGGTGGGGAGAATGCTCCGTCTTGTTTGCTTTGTGGAACGGTCTGTTGCAGGGGGGGCGCTGAAGTCGGGCATTCCTGCCTTCCAGAAGCCCTGGTTGTCAGGCCTGGTTCCGGTTGGTCTTCCACTTCTCCACGAGCTCCCCCAGCGAACTCGCCTCCATCCAGACGGCCTTCCCCATGGCCTCGAGCGCTCCTCTTGCCCTGGCTGGCCAGAAGACGAGGAGGACCTCGTCGATGATTCCCGGGCACCCGGCGCAGATCCGGAGGAAGACTGCCTCAGGGAAGGTGGTCAGCTCCGAGGCGAGCCGCGGCTCCTGGACGGCCGCAGCCTCCGCACGCGCCAGCAGGTACTCCCTGCCGCCCTTGGAGACCTTCAGGCTGGCTTGCGAGCCAGTCCGCCTGTCCCTATTGACGAAAACATCCTCCCCACCCATCAGGTATGCCTGGCCCATGGATCCCCTCCCAAGTTGAAAGGATATCCCAGCCGCCCCTTGGGAATCAAACGTCCCACCTCGCCTGTCAGACCCCCGTGCTATGCTTCCCTTGAACCGTCCAGGACAACCATCGGGAGGGATGCCATGGACCAGATCGAGATCGGACCCCAGAGCAAGCGCGACAGCAAGTTCACCGCCCAGATGCGTTACCACCAGAGCTGGTACCGGGCCAACATCCTGAAGGTGCCCTTTGGCACCGGCCCGACGAAGGGGAGCAAGACCGAGTACGGTAACATGCTGAGGAAGGAAGAAGCCGAGCAGGGCCTGAACTTCCTTTCCAAGGAGATCTTCGGCGTCGTGAGGAAGCGCCTCGAGAACAAGACCGGCACCGTGGACGAGTTCCGGCTCTTCCGGAACCTCCTGTCGTCCCAGCCCATGTGTTTCAACCTGTTTGCGGCCATGGACAAGGGCCTTTCGCTGGAGGGGCTGGGCAACACGCTCTTCAAGCAGGTCACCCAGGACGAGGGCTTCAAGCGCGTCATGGGTGTGGCCATGGAGTTCGCCCCGGAGCCCGCGGCCGAGTACCTGGACGACAAGACGGCCTTCGACGCCTTCGTGGAGTACGAGCGAACCGACGGGAAGCTCGGCTTCGTCGGCATCGAGACGAAGCTCACGGAGCCGTTCTCGACCAAGGAGTACGACTCCAAGGTCTACCGGAAGTGGACCTCGCACCCGAAGGCTCCCTTCCAGGGGCCGGTGGAGGCCCTCCGCGCCTCCCGGGTGAACCAGCTCTGGCGGGGCCACCTGCTCATGGTGGCGATGCTCCATCATCCGAAGAGCCCCTACACCCGAGGGTACTTCATGGTGGTTCACCACCAGGACGACGACGAGTGCGCCAAGGCGATCGCTGCCTACGTGGAGCTCCTCAAGCACAAGGGTCAGGAGAAGACCTTCCTGGACTACCCGCTGGGCAGGCTCTTCGGGCTCATCGATCTCGCTGCCGTGTCGAAAGTGGAGCAGGAATGGAATCGCCAGTTCCAGGCGAGGTACCTGGAGCTGGCCGGTAGCAGGATAACTTGGGAGCAGCAACGATGACCCTTGATACACATGCCCGCCGCCTCGGTGGGCTGCTTGGCAATTTCCAATCGTTGGAATTCGTGCTGCGAGTGTACTTGAACTCACTGCCTGGTGCGCGACCATTTGGTCTACCACCCGGAACCGACCTCTACCTTTTCCCGGTCGGGAGTGATCTCCCAGAAAACGACTTTACAAGTTGGGACTCTCTTGGGCAGTTAATCACGAAGTTCAACGGGGAAATGAAGAAGAAAGGGAGGGATGCTATCGATGTCGCGCTGGTTGAGGTTCGCGATGCCCTAGCTCACGGGCGCGTGTCCACTTCGAACCCCGAGGAGACCTTACGGCTCATCAAGTTCGACAAGCCAAAGAACGGTAGAGTGCGCGTGACGTTCAACGAGGCCATGTCCGCAGATTGGTTCGCTAGACAGACCGCATCCGTACTTGAAGCCATCAGTCTAGTCATGGCAGCAGGAGCTGAAACTGGGATTGTAGATCCTCCCTGATGGAATTGCTCTGTTGAGTCCATAACAACCTTGCCGCCTTCCGCAGGGCTCGGCTACCCTCAGGCCGTGGCCAAGTCCCGCAAACCCAGCAAGCAGAAGTCCGCGAAGCTCGATCCCGCCGATGTCCTGGCCGGCCGGGTCCGGCCTTCGGTCCAGGACCTCATCCAGCTCATCTCTCAGGTCAACCCGACCGGGGAGGAGCTCCCGGAGGCCGAGGCCGAACGCCGCTACCAGGAGAAGTCCGCGCTCCAGAGCCTCCTGGTGAACCGGTTTTCCGAAGAACTGGCGGTGGTCTCCGATCCCGAGAAGGAAGGCATCGTCCTGCTCCGGCACCGGTACGGCGCCCGCGACGCCTGCCACGCCGTCCTCGACGAGCTGGACCCAGACGCCCGGGCCTGGGTCCGGCTGCAGCTAGATACTCGAGCTCGCCTCCCAGGGCGAAGAGATTCTTGTCCCGCGCAGTGTGCGGGGCTCGAGGTCGGCCCCGCGGAGGATGGAGTGGCATCGGGGAAGGCCCGATCCGGGCCCCCGAGGGAAGGCGCGAGCGACCGGAGGGGAGAGGAGGCCGCGGCCTTCACCCTCGAGGACTCCGATCCTGCCTCACTCATCGAGCGTTCTCGGACCGCTCTCACGGAGTTCGACTTCGAGCTGGCCCGCGCAGCTCTTGAGAGGGCCCGGAGCCTCACGAACGGTTCCCTGGAGGCCGTCCTCCCCTGGCTCGAGCTGCTGGTGGACCACCTGGGGCTGTTCGAGGAAGCGCTCCAGGGCGCCGAACGGCTCCCGAAGCACACCTTCGGGGATGAGTCGATCCGAACCCTCCTCGCCCTGGCCGCCGCCCGGGCGGGCCGGATCGAGGAGGCCGCGCGCCTGGCCACTGGCTTGACCGGTGGCAGGGCCGGGGAGGTCTTCCTGATCCTGTCCGAGGCCGCGCTCGGGCGGGACGACCTCGGTGGAGCGGAGGCCGACCTCGCCCACGCCGAGCGCGCGGGCGCCGATCCTGTGGTCGCCGCTGTCCAGCGGAAGGCGTTGGCCTTGAAGCGCGCCGATGCCCACCGTGCGGCGGAGGAGGCCATCGAGGCACTCCTGTCCGCCGGCGACCTTGAGGAAGCCGCTCGTCAGGCCCGGGCCCTCCAGACCCTCTGGCCCGAGAGCCCCGTGGCCCGCGCGGCCCTCCGGGCCGCCGTTGAGGGGCGGAGGGCGGCCGAGCTCCGGGAGGCCCTGGCCGCAGTCGAGGCCCTGAGGCCCGGGTGCGAGCCGGAGGTGGAGATCGCCACGCTCCGACGCGCGCTGTCCTTGGGGGGCGATCGGGAGGAGCTCGGACGACGGATCTCCACGCTCGAGACTGAGATCCGGGCCCGTGAGGACGAGGCCACGGTCGCCCGGGTGGCCGCCCTCCTGGCACTCGAGGATCCTGCCCCCGGGCTCCTGGAGTACCTGAACCTCGATGAGTCCCTTCGGGACCGCGTTCGTCAGCGGTCCTCGTCGCCGATGCTTCCCTGGCTCGAAGAGCTGGCCGCGCCGCAACTGGGCGCGCGCGCCAGGCCGGGCGCCGTGGCCGCGGCCCTGGCCCTCGCCCGGGCGGTGAAGGCGTTCGGGGAAGGCCGGGTCGAGGACGCCGCACGGGAGCTCCAGGACCACCGGAAGACCCTGGCCGGTCTGGCCGAGGCCACCCGGATCCTGGCCGCTGCCAAGGCGGCGGCCGACGGAAGGCAGGCGGACGCGGCCCGGGAGGCCCTCCGGGCCGTCCAGAAGGCCCTGGCCGCGGGCGACCTGGCCGCCGCCCGGGCGGCCTCGGGTGAGTTGAAGCCGGATCACCTGCCAGATGAGGACCGGCAGGAGGCGAAGCGCAGCCTCGCGAAGCTCGAAGCGGCCGAGGAGACGAAGCGGCTGGCTTCGACCTTCGAGGCTCGGGCCGCATCAGGGGACTTTCTGGCCGCTCGGGCCCTCGCCCGGGCGCTCGCGAGCCGGGCCGGAGGCCCGGAGGCGGAGCGGTGGCTCCGCCGGGCTGAGGCGCTGAGCGCCAATCTCCGCCGGGCCTGGCGGACGAAGGTTGTCCGCAATCCCGACGCAGGAGCCTACTGGCCCGACGATCCCAAGGGCAGGTTCCACGGAGACGGCCCCATCTGCTGCCTGACCCAGGACGGCGGGAGGGCCGTGGATGTCCTGGCTGCCCGGGGTCGGCTCTTTGTCCGCGTCTTCGATGCTGCCTCCGGAAAGACGCTCGAGCTGATCTCGATGCGGCCTCCGAAGCCCATGGTGGACTCCCCGGAGGCGACTTTGGAGGGAGACACCCTCCTGGTGGCGGACTCCGGTGGGTGCGTCGTTCAGCTTTCCCTTTCGACCTGGGAAATCCTCTCCTTCCACAACGTGGAGCCGCTGCTCCACAAAGACGAGAACGTCGAGCATTTCCTGGTCGCCCCCGGAGGCCGGTTCCTCTGGCTCGTCGCGAACAGGCCCTCGGAAGCCGAGTTCACCGCCCGGGTTGTGGACCTCGCAGGGTTCCGGGTCCACCGGGAGATCTCCAACCTCGACTGGACCTGCCTCTTTGTGGCCGGGGATCGGCCCCGGTTCTTCGTCCGGAGGTCCGGGCGGAAGCGACGAACTCACGGGATCGACTTCCTCGGCGCGGACGGCTCTACCGAGCTTGAGGTCCAGGACGAGATCACGGGTGACACCTGCTGTGCGGCGGTCCACCCGGACGGTGTGCGGCAACTCCTGGTCGTCGTGGCGAGCGAAGGCGTGGATTTTCTGAAGGGGTCAGAGGAGCTCGTCCCGACCCGCCTCGTGGTGCTTGCTCCCGACGGCCGGGTGGAGGGCGAGTACCGGCTACCCGACACGAACCCCGAGGGGAGGGTCCTCCTCGCCACCTCACGGGACGCCCAGGTGGCCTTCGTCGTGGTCGATCCAGGAGACGGGTTGCCCCTCCTCCTGGCTTTCGCGCCCGAGGGCAGCGGACTCAGGAAGGTGTGGGAGGCGCGGCTTCCCGAGCGCTACCGCCTCGCCCAGGACGCGGGCGCCCGGCGGGTGGTTCTCCTCGCGCACGCTCGGGACGGGCTCCGGCCCGTACCACTTGGCGCCACGCCGCCCACGTTGGACGGGCTCGAGGACCAGGAGGACTCCCTCCCGAGGTTCGGACTCAAGTGGAGGTACTGCGCCTGGCAGCGTGAGGACCAGGGCGGTCCGGAGAATGAGGACGTGCTCGTCCGCTACAGGAAGTACCGGAACCGATCGGACGCGGCCAAGGAGAAGGAGAACGCGGCCTACATCGAGGACCACGAGAACGACCCCCGGGCCCTCGATCGGAGGTGCAGGTGGCTCCTCGACACGGACCGTGAGGCGGCCTTGAAGATCCTCGCCCGCGGTACCGAGCTCCACCCGACCTCCGCGCCCCTGGCCGTCCTCCGGGCCCACCTCCAGGCCGAGGAGGGGAAGTGGACCGAGGTCGAGCGGGAGTTGCTGGTTGTGAAATCCGAGGAGCTGGGCGACGCGGCCAGGAAGCACCTCCACCACCTCCTTGGGACGGCGAGCTTCTACAGGGGGGACCTCAAGGCAGCGCACTCCCACTTCCTCGAGGGGATCGACAGGGAGGGAAAAGGCTGCGAGCTTGCGGGCTGGCTGAACCTCTCGGAGGCGCTCGAGGCCGGGCCACTCGCGCCGGCGAGCGCTGAGACGGCTCCCCTGGTCAATCAGCTCGTGTCGGCCATCCTGGCCGCGGACGAGGCACTCGGCCGAGGAGACATCGAGGCCGCGGCCCGGGCCGTCGACCGGCCGATCGTCTGGCGCGCCTTCGAGGTCCAAAGCCTGGCTCGGCTGGCCGAGGTGCGGTTGTCCCTCGGGCGGTCCGGCCCGGTTGAGGGCCAGAGGACCACCTTGGCGCTCACCCGCTTCATGGGGGTGCGTGGCGAAGAGGACAATGGCTACAAGAACGACCTCCCGCTCCTGGAGCGGAGGTGGAGTGAGGACCGCCTGAAGAAGCTCGAAGAGCGCGCCGAGGCCTGGCTGTCGGCCTGGGACGACCAGGCCGACGAGGGCAGAGAAAGGAACCGCACTTGCTGAAGACCGTCATCTACGTCGATGGGCAGAACCTGCACTACGAGCTCGAGAACCACGGCCTTCTGGAGAAGGACGTGGATTGGGGGGAGCTCTTCGGGTACCTGACCCCCGAGCGCCACCGGCTGGTGAGGGCCTATTGGTACCAGGCCGCGCGGATCGCTCCCTGGGAGTGGAACCCGAGGCACCACCCCAAGCTCTGTCCCGCGGGGATGGAGCTTGCGGCCTTTCAGGCCGCGGCCGAGGACTATTACCGGAGTGAGACCCAGCGGCTCGAGGGCCTGCACAAGGCGGTCTTCGGGAGGATCGAGGAGAACTTCGATGCGATCGAGTTCCGGTACGTGGGAGTGCTCCAGGTCGACCCTACCCGGTTCTGGACGGACGACAGCGGCAAGCAGCGGGTGGGAAAGCGGGTAGGGGAGAAGGGCGTGGACGTGGCCCTGGCGGTGGACATGGTCCGCCACGCCGCTGGCTACGACCACGCGGTGCTGCTCAGCGGAGACTTCGACTACGTTCCGGCCATCCAGGCGGTGAAGGACATGCTGCGAAGAGTGACGGTCGTGACCCTGAGCGGCGGAGCGCCGACCCAGGGCGGCCGGCAAGCACGGCGCCTTCGGAGCCTCTGCGACAACGAGGTGGACGTGGCCGTCTCCGACCTGAAGAGCCGCTTCAGGTTCAACCCAACCCCGCCGCCCGCTGGCCCGCCTTCATGCTGACCGAAGTTCAGGGGCCAAAATGCCCCCTTCGGGCCGAAGCTTGAGCACAAGCCCGGATGCGGGTTCTCAGCCGGGAAGTCCGTGGGCTCCTTTTTGGAGCCGGGTAGGGGGGTGGGCAAACCCTTGCTCCCGCCCCAGAGCAAGGGCTACCATCGAGTTCGGATCCACCCTGGAGGACCGGGATGCGCATAGCCCCCCTGGCAACAGGCCTGCTTTGCCTTGGCCTCACACTAGCCCCCAAGGCGCTGACCCAGGATCGTCCAATCGTCGCTGTCTTCCAGATCGAGGACAAGAGCGGCACGCTGACTTCAAGGGCGCTCGACCAGCTCAACGACTACTTGGGATCGCTTCTAGCAAACAAAGGTTACCAGGTGGTGCCGCGCTCGCAGCTAAGAAAGCGTCTCTTAGAAACGAAGAAAGGAACCTACAAGGAGTGCTACGACGAGAGCTGCCAGATCGAGGTCGGGAAGGAGCTGGCAGCGCAGAAGTCGCTTGCGAGCCAGATCTTGAAGCTCGGATCCAGATGCAAGGTAACTCTAAGCCTCTTCGATCTGAGGAAGGCCGCCAGTGAGGGCGCGGGCACAGCTAGCGGTGGCTGCAGCGAGGATGCTGTTGTCGAGAGTCTGGAGAAGGCCGTTGTGAATCTCTTCGAGGGAGTAAACGGTCCGTCTGCGCCTTCGCGAGTTCTGCCCGGTGGTGAATCCAGTGGTCCCGGATACGCGGAGCTCGCGGCCAAAACCGTGTTAGAGCAGAAGCGTCGCCGAAGCGGTCTCGATGGTGCCTGGGCAGAGGTGGTGAAAATTGCCATTGACAAGGGCATGCCGCACAGAGCCCGGGCTGTGGTCCTGGAGAAGTTCCTGCAGGATTATTCAGGTGACAACCCCTTTGAATCCGATGCGAGGCTCATGCTCTCCTGTTTGGCTGCTGGTCAGGAGCCCCGGGTCATGGCCCTCGTTTCAGCCGGTGAGTTCCAGATGGGATGCAGTCCCGAAGATTCCGAGTGCCAACAAGACGAGAAACCAGCGCGCAAAGTGATTCTCTCAGAGTTCAAGATCGATGCTACCGAGGTGACGGTGAGCAACTACTCGAATTGCGTTCGAGCCGGACGGTGTACCGCTCCGGATACGGGGAAAGGATGCACCTGGGACTCGACCGGCAGGGAGCAAGACCCGGTCAACTGCGTAGACTGGAATCAGGCGAAAACCTACTGTGAGTGGACGGGGAGGCGACTGCCGACCGAGGCCGAGTGGGAGAAAGCAGCTCGGGGCGGGACCTTGGGCTCGAGGTACGGGGACCTCGACGCGATCGCCTGGTACGACAAGAATTCGGCTGGTGGCCTCCAGCCTGTGGGCAAGAAGCAGCCGAATGCCTACGGCCTGTACGACACGCTGGGGAACGTGTTTGAATGGTGCGCCGATTGGTACGGTATGGACTACTACAAGGACTCCCCGAAGCGCGATCCGTTAGGGCCCAGCAGTGGGCAGGAACGAGTTCTTCGGGGCGGTGCTTGGCCCCACGAAGCAGGCTTCAATCGCGTCTCTTTCCGATTCAAGCTCGCCGCGGGGGCGAGGCGTATTTTTGTCGGCTTCCGTTGCGCTAGTTCTGCTGCCCCCAAGCCCTGATGTTTTCGAAAAATGCGCTCAATGCTCAACGTAGCATCCCGAAGTCCTTCTTGACCCCCCAGGCCGTAGCGAACGACCCGTAGGTCCTCCGGGCCAGCTCGGCGGCAGGTAGGTCCGGGGCCTTCTCGAGCAGAGCCAACACAGCGCGGCTCGGCGGAGTCCCGCCGTCCCAGCCGTTCCGGGACGGCAGAAGATGGTCACCCGCGCAGTGCCATGACCTCGGGCGCTCTCACTATGGGAGGTTTTTGAGGGAATGGCATTTCAGCCCGGTAGCTCAGCCCCATGAGGATCCGGAAGCGCAGCCCAGGATGCCTCTTAGCCATCTCCTCGGGCGGATGAACGTCCGAAGCCCGCCGCCGGAGGACTCCGGCAGGCACGCGGAGGGGAGTGCCTTCGAACCTAGGATCTTCCCCTCGCCGGCGGAGCTGGAAGGAGGAACCTTCCCGGAGGAGATCGACGCGGGCACCCTCGTGGAGCCTGGCAAGCCGGGCAAGGCGGCGGTCCTTCCCCAGCCAGAGACCGACGGCGGCCCAGAAGGCCCGGACGCGCGGAGAATCGGAGGTGGACACTGCGCGGAATAGCCGGTCGGCATTGATCCAGGGCTGGTAGACCTCGAGCCACTGGAGGAGGACCGAGAGGACCCGGAGGTCGTCTCGGTCCATGCCTTCGACCGAGGCCGCGAAGAGGGTGTCCTCGACGTTCGGAGCAGGGGACGGAGTCGCAGCGAAGGCCATCCCGATCCCGGCCATGGCCTTGGTCAGGTCGGATCCGGTGGGGAGGAGGGAAGGAGAGGTGGGCCGTTTGTACGGCATGGAGCAGCCTCCTTGGGCCTCGTAGGTATCAAGCTAACTGATACCCGATGGGAGGTCAAACGGCCTATCTGGCATAGAACCTGTCTTCCTGCAGGCAGATCAGGGGCTATTGGACAATGGCAGAGCGCCCTGCTCGGTGGAGGTCCTAACGATCCGGATGCCCTGGGTGTAACCCAAATCCCCGCAAGGAGAACCATCGCGATGATCTAGGGTCATGAATGTAGTTTCCCAGCCGAAACCACCGCCCCGGAACATGCACAGGTCCCAACGGAGCGGGACGAACGGATCGACTACTGGCTCTGTGGGGTAGGCCGAGCTCCCGTCCTCGACCCACTCCACCACGTTCCCCAGCATGTCGTATAGGCCGAAGGCGTTGGACTCCTTCAGGCCAACGGGGTGAGGGGTGTCACCGCTATTGTCCTTGTACCAGGCGATCGCGTCCAGCGTCTCCCACCAGGCGGATTCGCACGGCTCCTCGCAGTCGACCGCGTACGTTTCGTTCGGGTTGCCCGCGCGAGCAGCGTACTCCCACTCCGCCTCCGTCGGCAGACGGTAACTGGGGCAGTCATAGGGAGTCGGCCAGCGCCCGTCCAGCTCGCACCCGAGCCACCCGTCGGACCAGACGCAGCGGTAGCAAGAGGGTAGCCCCTCCCTCTCCGCCAGCCTGGCGCAGAAGAACCGGGCAGCGGGGTGAATGACATGGTCGATTGGGCACGTTGGACCGCAGTCAGGGTAGGTGGTCACGCTGAGCCCCATGACCTGGAGGAACTCGGCCTGGGTGATCTCGGTCGTCCGCATCCAGAAGGAGCGGGTCAGCGTGACCTGGTGGGGCTCGTTGCCCCCGAGCGAGTCAGGGACCTTGGGGCCCATGATGAACGTCCCTGCCGGAATGAGCGCCCACTTGGGCTCGAGCTCCAGATCGCAGCGGCTACCCTCAGAGCAATACAAGCCTGCACCGCAGCCCTCGCCACACTCCCCACCACACCCGTCCGGCCCGCACTCCTTCCCTTCGCACTCCGGAACGCACAGGCAGGTTCCGTCCGCTTGGCAGATCTCATTGCTGGCGCATCCCGGGCCGCACTCGTCCCCGCACTCGTCCGGTCCGCAGGTTCTGCCCTCGCAGGCGGGCACGCAGGGGCACTCCCCACAGGTCGTGCGATCAGCCGCGCAGCCGCAGGGGCAGGTCTCCCGGACCTCGCCCAGATGACCGCACGAGTCGACCCAGTAGACCGCTCCCTCGGCGCAGACGAGGAGCGCATCCGGCCTGCAGTCCAACTCCGAGCCTCCGCTGCACCCTGCTTGAGCTAGCCACCCAAGGGCACAAATCGGCAGAAGGACCCGCAGTAGAAGTGTCACAGCTACCTGCCGTCCACGTCTCGAACGCACCTGACATAATTCGCGGAGTTCTTGCCGTAGTCCTGGACCACCATGTGGCCCTTGCCGAGATTCGCTGCGCTTGTGTGAAGAATGGCCGGCGGATCGGCCCAGTACCAGTTGCTGTCGTTCGGGAACATCTTGCTGCATAGCGGGCTGTGCTCGCATGCCATGCAGAACCCAGACTCGCCTTTGACGACGTCATTATCGCAGTCCGCCATCAGGGCAATGTACTCATTGATGTGCGGGAGCCTGTAGCCCGCCGGGCAGGCCTCCCTCCCGACATCATTGGAGCCTCCGAACCGGCGTGCTTCACCTACACAGCCCTGAGGACTGAACCTCTGACCTACCGGGCATCGTCTCCAGACGATCTTGCCGGACGGGTCGAGAACCTCCTGCGGATCTCCGACAGGCTCAGGCGCCGGGGGTTTGGGCGCTGCCTCTGGCGGCTTCGCGCCTTCGACGACAGGGGAGGGGTTCTTGCCTGGGGCCTCTTCGGCGATCTTCTCCTTGAGCTGCTCTATCGCGCTGACCAGGGCGTCTTCGGTGCATTCGGCCTTGAAGGAGAGTGCCCGCTCCGCCGCGGCCTGCCTGAGGTCGAAGACGGTCACGGCCAGCCGGCAAGCGCTCCCGAGTTTCAGGATCTGACTGGCCACGATCTTGTTGGCGGCGAGCTCCCGGCCGAGCTCGATCTGGCACTCGCGGTCGTAGCACTCCTTGTAGGACTCTTTCTGTTCGGTCTTGAGGCGGTCCCGTAGCTGGTCGCGGGAGATCACCTTGTACCCGGCTTCGGCCCAGGTGAGCGCCAGAAAGGCGCTAAGACGCTGGAGGGAATCGGGAGCAATGGTTGCTCCCTGGTTTTCGATGTCGAAGACGGCGTAGATCTCGGTTTCAGCGCGGCCGGTAGACCACGCCAGGACGGCAACGACCAAGGTGATCCACTGGGTTTTGCACTTCATGCTGAGGCCCTTTTGCGTTTGAAGTTCGAGATTCTCAGGGAAGAGTACCACCCAGGATCTGCGGCCGTAAACCCTCGATGCCGGCCCGGAAGGCTTCCGCTGTGGGCTTCGGCCCGTCCGGAGCCGCAGGGCCCTTCGGACTCCTGCGGCCGGGCAGGGGACCGTGCAGGTGACGAGAGCACCTCGCGCCGCCCCCGGCCCTCCGCCCGCGCCCTGTCTCCGGACCGGGCCGCGCCTTGCCCCGGCCCAAGCCCGGCTGCCCGCAGTCTCTGCGCGCTGGCAGCGTTTGAGATTCCGCCGGTTCCTGTCCTGTACATAGAAACCTAACCTTGACATCCTGGGTAATGTTCGGCATACATGATGGAGAGCAGGGAGGGGACCTCATGACGAACGACGCGAAGATCGACCAGAAGGAGATGGGTTCGAGGATCCGGCAGGCTCGGGAGGCCTGCGGCCTGACCCAGGAGCAGGTGGCAGGCCACCTGGGGCTGAAGAGGCCGGTGGTCAGCTTGATCGAGTCCGGGGAGCGGGCCGTGAGCCTCGCGGAGCTCGAGAAGCTGTCCTACTTCTTCGGCAGGCGGCCCTACGACCTGATGGGAGAGGGGTTCGTCTCCCGGTCGCCGATCGGGGACCTGCTCAAGGCCCACCTCGGGGGAGGAGCTGAGAACGAGGTCTCGAGAGCGATCAGGAGGGCGATGCAGGTGGGCCACGAGCTTGCGAACCTGGAGGAGAAGCTCGGGAAGGCGACCCCCGGAGTCCCGAAGTTCGAGCTCGGCGCGCCTGTGACCAGGTTCGAGGCCATCAAGCAGGGCAGGGAAGTGGCAGAGCTGGAGCGTCGAAGGCTCGGGCTCGGGGACCTTTCGGTACCTGAGCTTGCGGAGGTCCTCGAGGCCCAGGGGGTCAAGGTCGGGTTCGTCGAGCTACCCGACGAGGTCCTGGAGATCACTCTTCAGCCTCGCGAGGAGGGGAGTTTCATCTTCGCGGACGCCTCGCGCAGTCTGGCCCGGGTGAGATTCTCGCTGGCGCACGGCTTGGGGCACGTCTTGATGGACGGTCAAATCGAAGGGACCGTCTGCCGTGCGGCTGATAGGGAGAAGCTCATCGAGATCCGAGCGAACGCCTTCGCGGCAGCCTTCTTGATGCCCGAGGGAGGCCTCCGGGCCTTCCTTGGTGGGATCGGGAAGGGGCAGCCGAGCAGGATCTTCGAGCAGGTCTTCGACGGGCACGAGGTTGTTCCGGTCGAAGGAAGGACCGTTCCGGGATCCCAGGACCTCCAGGCTTGGGACCTCGTCCGGATGTCTAAGGCGTTCGGGGTGGGGGAGGGGGACCTTCTTCACAGG
The DNA here is from genome assembly GCA_035913415.1 of Fibrobacteria bacterium. Taxonomy (GTDB): domain Bacteria; phylum Fibrobacterota; class Fibrobacteria; order UBA5070; family UBA5070; genus UBA5070. The sequence continues at coordinate 13,266 of JAMIIV010000147.1, forward strand.
CTCCAGTCGCTCCGGCTGATCGACAAGAAGGAGCTCGAGCGTTTGGAGGAGCAGGAGAGGGCCCTGGGCCCGGTGGTCCGAGAGGCGCTCGAGATCGAGGAGCCGGCCGGGGAGGAGATCCACGCGGCCTGGAGAGCGAGAGTCGTGTCCCGACTGTTCGAGGCCTACGTCCGGGAGGTCTTCAGCCAGGGGAAGATCCTGGAGGTTGCGAAGCTGGTGGGCGCCGATCTGAAGGCGTTGAAGAAGGTCTTCCAGGAGTTCGACAGCGAGCCTCGGGAGGTCAACAGGAAGGTAGTCGAGAAGTTGTCACCCGCCCGGGGCCGGATTTCCTCTTGATGCTGTGGGGCACCATTTTCGACCGGGCACCGGGTGCGAAGCGTTGGACCTGCCAGCAGCAGCTTCTCTCCACGAGGTAACGCTCTTCGGACCTTCTAGCCAGAGGACCTCTCCCTGGCATCCCACTTCCTGGGCGGCAGTCACGGCAGCGCAACATCCTCGGCCAGGTTCTCCACGAGCCCGAATGCCCGGTCGAGGTCGAACGCCTCGAAGTCCTGAGGTCGCAGGACGGGCCGCAGGCGGGCGGCAAGTTGGGCCTGGAGGTCTTTCTTCCTCTCCGGCCCGACGTCCACGGGTTCGTTCCCGGCAACCGTGAGCTTCTGCTTCACCAGAGACACGAAGGCCGGGGCGTCAGGCGAGAACCCGAGCTTCTGGACGGCGTGGTCGATGTCGAAGAAGTCCCGGATCGCCGCCTCCCGCCTGCTGAGGGCGGCTCGGCACTTCTCGGCCAGGGCTTCTTCCAGGGAGAGGCAGCGCACCGAGACCGGCCCGACGAGCTGCTTTTCCGAGACCGGATCCAGAAGGAGGGTCTTTGCCTCCGCCGTGGCGACCGGGGTGAGCAGGGCTTCTCGCAAGCTGACCTCGAGCTTGATGGTCTGCGGTTCGGGGCTCACCAGGGACTGGTAGGAGAGGCTACCGAGGTACTGCCTCGATTGGTTCGCCCCCTGGAGCGGCTCGCTGACCTGGAAGGCGGGTAGGTAGGTTGGCAGCTTGTCCAGGAGCGCCTTCACCGGAGCAGCCAGGCCCTGCCGCTCCTTCCGGGTGCTCGACACTTTCACGGAGATCATGAAGTCGAGGTCCTCGCTCAGGCGGTAGAAGCCCGCGTGGATCTTGGCCAGGCAGGTCCCACCCTTGAAGACCAGCGGCAGCTCAGGTTGGCCCGAGAGGAAGGCGAGCACCAGGGTCAGGAAGTAGTCCTTCTCGAGGAGTCGGCTCGAGAACCCGGTCTCGGCAGCCGTGTAGTTCACAGCCTCCCGGAAGAGAGCGGGGTCTTCGTGCTGCCGCGGGACGGTTGGTTCAGACCGGATCATTCCGCACTACCCCCCAGCGCCGGTCGACCTTCCCTGAGCCTCTGATGTTCGGAACCATGAGAACCAGGCTCTTCTCGGAGCGGAGGCCCTTCTCGAGGTCGGAGAGCTGCTTCCTGGCGGCCCCGAGCCCCTCGAGGAGCGCCCCCAGGCGGCGGATGGTCCCCTGGTTGGCGAAGCGGAGAGCCGTTCTCACCAACTCCTTCACCCCGACGCGCCCGGCGGAGAGCTCGGTCCGGATCCAACCGTAGGCCCGGGGGAGGCTTGCGAAGCGCGACCAGTCGTAGACCGCATCCACGAGGGTCCTGACCCGGGACGAGTAGACCAGACTGACCCCATCGGCGGTGGGGACCTCTTCGGTGTCACCGAGCCGGTCGTCGGACACCTTGATGAGCGTCAGGGCGACTGCGCCGACCTGGCGGTCGGCGGAGAGGCGATTGTTGTAGGCGTAGATTCGGGTCGGCACCTGCTCATCGAACCCGTACCGATTGAAGGCGTTCGGCCCGCAGAGCTGGTACCGGCCTCCCTGGGTCCCCATCAGGGCGTTGAGCACCTGCGCCTCGTCCGGGCTCCACTTGGCGCCCAGGGGCAGCTTTGCCGGGACGAGGTACAGGCCGCGGCGCACCTGGGCGATCATGCCCGCTCGTGAGAGGCGGCTGTAGAGCTCGCGTTCCTGCTTGGCCGAAATCTTGAGGGGCTCGAGCAGGTCGCCTGTCGCGAGCGTCCGGAGGTTCCGGAGCTGCGCGTAGGCGAAGAGTTGCCGTTCGAGGTTTCCGAGGTTCCGCCCCATGGCTTTATTCTACTTCGGACTAATTGCCTGTCAAGCAACTTATGAGATATTGGCTAAACCATGTTTTCCCCCAGCCTCACCACCCAGAACCGCTTCCTGAGCGGGCTGGGCCACCAAGTGGGTCTTCTGGGCCGCGGCCTTGAGTGCCTTGGGCGGCACCAACCGGTGGTGGCCCAGAACGGCCAGCTCATCGCGGCTGACCGTTCCGGGCTGCTCCCTGTTTCTGCCAGAGCTCGGCCGAGGCCGATGAACCTGGCCTCGGATCGGTAGCGAGCTGCTGGCAGGCTCCCTCCCGACCTGAGGCCGTTCCGGAAGCGACATTTCGCCGCCCAGGGTGCCGGAGCAGGGGACGAGCTGGCAAGAGTCCGGTGTCCACCGAGATGCTAGTGGTAATGGACACCGTCCCGATTGCTGTCAGCAGGGGCTATGGGCCAATGGATCTTACGGAGGCGCGCAGATCATGGACAGGCGAAGAGACCGTCCCCCTCAGCGGTGTCGGCGCAGGTGTCGGGCGAGGACGAGTAGACCGAGGAGCGCCAGGCACGGACCGAAGGACGGGACGGATGTGGCGCACCCCGAGCGGCCGGGATCTTCGATGACCACCCGCGTGGCCGGTCCCAGGTTGCCGGCCAGATCCACGGCCTGGATGTCCAGGGTGAGCTCGAACCCGCCCTGCGCGTCAGAGTCGCCGTCGGTCCAGAAGAGGAGCAGCTCACCCAAGGCGAGCCGTTGATCCTCCCAGTCCCAAACGCTCTCGAGCTCCCCGGGTACGTCCCCCACGGGGGAGAGCCTGTAACCCATCAAGTCGGCCGAGGTGCGATCGTCCACGGCCGGCACGATCTGGATGTGGATGGAGCCCAGCGGAGGGCACAACCGAACGCTCTCGCAGCCAGACAGCTCGTTCCCGTCCCCGTCCGCCCGGTGGACCCAGTGAGAGAGGATCTCGACCGGCCCGGGTGGTGTGGTGTCCACGAGCTTCTCGGCCTCGTCGAGGGTGTGCTCCGGGTTCGTGGCGATCGAGCACGCCCAGGCCGCCGGTGCGCCGAGCAGGCAGACCGCAGCCGAGATCCATCCCAGCTTCTTGGCAAGAGTCCGTTCTCCCATCCCCTAGTCTCCTCTCCTGGGCTTCCCGTCCCGAGGCCATTCTAATCCCGCCCGAAGATCGACACCAGCCGCCCTGGCGGCGGGGGTGCTGTTCGCAGTCCGACCCGACCTCGACACCCCTCCGGGCACGCGACCGGCTCAACGAGAGCCGGAATCCATAGGGGGGTCTTCGAGGGTCCGTCTTTGGCGTGCCCCTCGCTTGCTCGGGTCGGCCTCCCTGTGAGCTCGGCCCGAGGCCTCGGCCGCGGCCGAGAAGCCGCGTCTTCGCTTCGCTCACCCCAACGCGGCACAGCAGCAGCTAATGATCAATCCGCGTAGTCCCTTGGCCCTTTGATTACGGTCGAAGGGCCACCTAAGGGATTCCGGTCCGCCTCACGCATGGGAAGGAGTTGAGGCCATTAGCATGCCCGAGCTCCTTTCCGTGCTCTGACCGCCGAGGCCCGCAGCACCAGCCAGCTCCCGATGCTCGAGCCCCAGGAGCCCATCATGCTCGGGGTGTCGACAGGTCACTTGTCGATGCCCTCCTTCTGGTCCGCCTCTGCCGCTCCGCTTTCTCTCTCCACGCTGCTCGTCCTTCCGCGGGAAGTCGCGCCAGGCCCTCCGGTGAGAGGCGTCCTCCGGTCCTGTCACGCCCCGCGCCGTCCTCGGCAAGCTCTCCGGTCGAAGCTCTGCTCTTCCGGGTCCTCCGCGGCCTCGATCCTCGGGTGAGAGGCCGCGGAAGGCCCTGGAAAGGAGAGGCGGACATGAAGGTGGTCATCGACACAAGCGTTCTCATCAACCTGGTGCACGGAGGGCTCCTGGAGCTCCTCGGCAAGACCTCGCACCTCTGGCTGGTGCCGCAGGCAGTCCTCGAGGAGCTCACGGACCTCGGACAAAGGTCCCAGGTCCAGGATCTCATCGAGGGTGGAACCCTCGAGGTTCTCGGAGAGGGGGACCTTCACGGCTCGAGCCTCTTCGAGAGGTTGTCCCGGCAGCTTGGCAAGGCCGATGCGGCCTGCGTGGCTCTGGCCTCGATTCGCGGGGCTCTTGTCGCCACCGACGAACGCCGCGCGATGAGGCGAGCGATCGAGAACGAGCTGGGCGAAGGCAAGATCGTCACGACACCCGATCTGATCGTCACCTTCGTCCGCGAGGGGATTCTCACCGTCGCCCAGGCCGACGAAGTCAAGGCCGTCCTGGAGCGCAACCGGTTCAGGATCAAGGTGCAGTCCTTCCGCGAACTCCTGTAGCTGCCTCTCATTCAATCGAGCAACGGAACTCCAGGCATGCGCCGGGGCCTGGAGGACCCGGCGCGGGGCTGTGGAAAGTGACGTTCCTGTGGGCAGCTCCCGGCGAAGTCCGCGCGAGCGCGCGCCTGGGACCTGCCCACAGTCACTTGGGCAGCCGTCGGATGAGACACATGCCCGCCGCCTGTCCACACTTCCCACAGCACGACGACGGGGGCCTCCGCCTTGTGTTGGCTCCGGCCCGTTCGGAGCCGCAGGGCCCTTCGGACTCCTGCGGTGGGGCAGGGGACCAGGCCGGTGACGAAAGCACCTCGCGCCGTCCCTCGCTGGGACTTCGCGTGGGACTGCTCCGCTTCGCGGCCCCGACTGTGAACCGTCGGGACTGCTCCGCGGCCCCTCGCGGTAAGAACGCTCGGGACCGGCGCTTCCCCCCCGGGCGAGGCCGCCGGGCTCTGCCCCCATGCCCTCCGGGCCTCGTCCATTCCCGTCCTCACCTTGAAGAGCCCTCGTCCTCGCCCTTCCCCCGCCTCCACCTTGATGAACCCCCGCCCTCGCCCGCGGCTCCGTCCTTCCCCCCTTGCTGAACCCGCCCTCTCCCTGCCTTCACCTCGTGGACGCCCCCCGGCCCTCCGCCCGCGCCCGGTCGCCGGACCAGGCCGCGCCCCGCCCCGGCCCAGGCCCGGCGGCCCGCCTGGATAGCTCCGTTTCCCGCCAGGGCCGAGCCCCGGGTCCGGCCCCCTGCTCCAGCCCGAGGATCGCTCTTCGCCTGACCTCTCCGCCTTCCGCGCTCCTGCCTTTCCCTTCCGCTTCGCTCCAGCACTCCGCGCTACTCGTCCTTGCGCGGGGTTTGCTTCGCCGCGCCTGCCCCCCTCCGGCCGGGACTTCAGGCCTCCGTGGTCCCGTCACGCCCCGCGCCGTCCTCGCTGCGCACTCCGCTTGTCGCTCTCGCTTCTCTGGTTCCGCCCTGGCCTCCAGCTCCGGGTGAGAGGCCAGGACGGCCCAGAGAAAGGGGAAAGGCAATGAGCAAGGCGTACGAGGTCATCGCGGCGAAGATCACGGAGATGCTGGAGCAGGGGACCATCCCCTGGAAGAAGCCCTGGCGTAACAACTCGGCGGTCCTCCGGTCCTACC
>JAMIIV010000148.1:0-2750 GCA_035913415.1 Fibrobacteria bacterium
TTGCTCGAGAGGTTGGGAACGGCAGCGCCCGGCGACAACAGCTTTCCAATCGCAACGCCCCGGACCGTCGACACTCCCACGAACGTCTGGCTTCCGCCCTCGATGGGGGTCACGCGAAGGGTCGCCCAGGTTCCCGCCATCCTGTGCGCGAGCTCGGACGGGATCGAATTGGCCGGTCGCGCGGGCACGGACGTCGGGATGTTCGTGACGTCCGCGACGTAGATGGAGCCGACGCTGTTCCCGGAGAACGCCAGGTAGCGAGGACCGTCGAGCTTCACGACCGCATTCGCCGACCCGCCGGGAGGGTAATCCCCTCCTCCGCTGTAGCCGGTCGGCTTCAGGGTCATCGCCACGACGCCGAAGCCGGGGTCGTTCCAGCCGGTCACAGCGCGCGCACCGTCCGTCGAAAGGACGGTCTCGCCCGAGCGCCCTCCGGAGTCTCCGCTCACGGGGTACTTCTCCGGGGCGTCCCGGAGGTCCTTCAGTGTCCACTCTCCGGGAGCCGGGCTGCCGTTCACCAGGTTCCAGGTCATGAACCCGTAGTTGTACTTGATCGACAACATCGGGGTCGACCGATCCTGCGCCAGATTCAGGCTGAAGACGGTTGCCCGCAGGCCCATTCGAGGAAAGACCTGCGGCGGGGCGAACTGGTATGGCGCCTGCGTGAGGTCGCACTGGGCCTGGGCAGGGGCGGAGGGCAGGACCGACACCAGACCAAGCCCGAAAGCCAGCAGGCCGGCGAACCACGAACGCCCGAAGGGAATGACTCGAATCATGGAACCCCCTATGAAAGACACCCCAAAAGAAGATGAGAAAAGTAATGCCCTTCGACCCGGTCAGTGGCCCGAGGGCGATGAAAAACCTGGAAGATCTTAGAAGGCCGGAGCTTCGGAAGCAAGCACGAACCCCTGCCTGGTCTTCTCCGCCCGATGAGCTCATCCGATCCCGGATGCACGCGTTCGATTCGATCTGGCTCGTCTCCGCGCAGGCGACGAATCCTGCCGGACAAAAAAAGAAAAAGAGCGGGCGGCCGAAGCCGCCCGCCCCCGGAAATCCGGAATCTACGAGAGCTTACTCGGCGTCAACAACAACGCCGGAGATGACGTTGCCGGACTCAGCGAAGATGTCGCCCGGGCAGAGGAACTCGTTGTCGAGAAGCGTGGCGCCGTGGCCAGCGCTGACGAACGCGCCGGGCGCGGTGTGCTGGATGCCGACCCACGCCTGGTTGTACTGAGAAGACCACTCCCAGGGGAAGTAGACCGAGATCCAGCCGCCCTTGAAGGTCGTGCTGAGGAAGATGTCGGTGTTGCCGGTGATGGCAACGCGCTGGGCTTCCCACGGGATGTAGATGCCAGGCTCGGCGCCCGGATCGTCGCCCGACGGGAGCGGGCCGCCCGGCTCGCCCTGGACCAGGTTCTCGTCGTTGTCGAAGATCGCGATGCTGACGGGCTGGGACATGTAGGTGTTGCTGCAGAGGTTCGACCGGACGGTCGGGCCCTGCGCATCGATGACCGTGTCCCACAGGTCGGAGCGCCACACCGTCGCCCACGTGGTCAGGCCGTTGGCGGCGTCGTTGAGGTAACGGAAGCCGTACGCGGTGCCGAGGGGCTCGCGGCCGTCGCCGTGGAGGAACGCATAGTTGGCCCAGAAGGCGGTGGCGGGGATGAGGTCCGTGATGCCCGCGCCTTCACTCGTCGTGTGGCGGTTGAAGCGGGCGTAGAAGGTCTTGTCCTCGTCGGCGCGCCAGTCGTTGAGACGGGCGTCGAACTCGAGGGAGACCATCGCGTCGCCGGAGATGTTGCCACCCGGGTTCGCCGGATCCACGAAGAAGTAGTCGCCCATCAGGACGTTCGGGCCGCCGTTCGCGTCCCAGCCAACCGTCGCGATGGCGTCGTTGTAGTAGAACTGCGCTTCGTCGGGGAACCGACGGGTGCAGAAGTTCACGACGTCGATCGTGATGTAGCCCGTGAAGTCGCCAGCCAGGGCGTCGGGCGTCTTGCGCGCGGTGCCGCAGGCCGGGTTGTCGTTGTCGTTGGCGCCGGGGCCGTTGAGCTCGGTGACGTCGTAGCTCTCGTCAAGGGAGTCCCAGATGTTCTTCTTGAACTCGCCGTCGAAAGCGGGGTTGAGGTAGACGGAGTACTCGGCATCCGTCCGGTCGCCCGTCGGCCGGTTGTAGCTGTCGGGGTTGGTGAAGCGGATGTACCGGGTCTGGGTGTTGCCGTGCTTGGAGGGCGCGATGCACGGGTCGATCCCGTTGATGAGGACCTGGGTGTTGGTGTTGAAGTTGAGCTGGCCATTCAGGATGTCGCGAACGCTCGCGGTGGCGACGTCGTAGCCCGTGAGGGGCACGTTCCAGTCGACGACCGGGGCGGACTGCTTGTTCCAGATGGTCCAGTGGGAGATGACGCCCCACTCGGAGACGTTGGTGATGGCAACGAGCGTGTCGACGCCGCCGGCCGGGATGGTGGGCGTGTCGACCGTGGCGCCATTGCGGGACACCTTGAAATACGGCACGAGGAGAGTGGCACCCGGGACGTTGTCATAGGCGCACGTCACGGCGTAGCCGGTCCCCGTCGCCGCGAGGAGAGCCAGGGCCACCAATACGGTGAACTTCTTCATTATTTCCACTCCTGCTGATTCGATGTGATCGATGGGAAAAGACGACGACTGAGAGCCTGATACGCCCCCGATACCGAATCACCTCCCGTGTATTCGATAAAAGACTGGTCGAAACCAACCCTGCGACCGGC
>JAMIIV010000149.1:0-19838 GCA_035913415.1 Fibrobacteria bacterium
GCCAGGCCGGGCGCCGTGGCCGCGGCCCTGGCCCTCGCCCGGGCGGTGAAGGCGTTCGGGGAAGGCCGGGTCGAGGACGCCGCACGGGAGCTCCAGGACCACCGGAAGACCCTGGTTGGGGTGGCCGAGGCCACCCGGATCCTGGCCGCTGCCAAGGCGGTCGCCGACGGAAGGCAGGCGGACGCGGCCCGGGAGGCCCTCCGGGCCGTCCAGAAGGCCCTTGCCGCAGGCGACCTGGCCGCCGCCCGGGCGGCCTCGGGTGAGTTGAAGCCGGATCACCTGCCGGATGTGGACCGGCAGGAGGCGAAGCGCAGCCTCGCGAAGCTCGAAGCGGCCGAGGAGACGAAGCGGCTGGCTTCGACCTTCGAGGCTCGGGCCGCATCAGGGGACTTCCTGGCCGCTCGGGACCTCGCCCGGGCGCTCGCGGGCCGGGCCGGGGGCCCGGAGGCCGAGCGGTGGCTTCTCCGGGTCGAAGAATTGGGCGCCGATCTCCGCCGGGCCTGGCGGACGAAGGTTGTCCGCAACCCCGACGCAGGAGCCTACTGGCCCGACGATCCCAAGGGCAGGTTTCACGGAGACGGCCCCATCTGTTGCCTGACCCAGGACGGCGCGAGGGCCGTGGATGTCCTGACCGCCCGGGGGCGGCTCTTTGTCCGCGTCTTCGATGCCGCTTCCGGGAAGACGCTCGAGCTGGTCTCGCTCCGGCCTCCGAAGCCCATGGTGGACTCCCCGGAGGCGATCTTGTCGGGAGACACCCTCCTGGTGGCGGACTCCGGTGGGTGCGTTGTTCAGCTCTTTCTTCCGACCTGGGAAATCCTCTCCTTCCACGACGTGGAGCCGCTGCTCCGCAAAGACGAGAACGTCGAGCATTTCCTGGTCGCCCCCGGAGGCCGGTTCCTCTGGCTCGTCGCGAACAGGCCCTCGGAAGCCGAGTTCACCGCCCGGGTGGTGGACCTCGCAGGGTTCCGGGTCCATCGGGAGATCTCCAACCTCGACTGGACCTGCCTCTTTGTGGCCGGGGATCGGCCCCGTTTCTTCGTCCGGAGATCCGGGCGGAAGCGGCGAACTCACGGGATCGACTTCCTCGGCGCGGACGGCTCCACCGAGCTCGAGGTCCAGGATGAGATCACGGGTGACACCTGCTGTGCGGCGGTCCACCCGGACGGTGTGCGGCAGCTCCTGGTCGTCGTGGCGAGCGAAGGCGTGGATTTTCTGAAGGGGTCAGAGGAGCTCGTCCCGACCCGCCTCGTGGTGCTCTCTCCCGATGGCCGGGTGGAGGGCGAGTACCGGCTTCCTGACACGAACCCCGAGGGGAGGGTCATCCTGGCCATCTCACGGGACTCCCAGGTGGCCTTCGTCGTGGTCGATCCAGGGGACAGTTTGCCCCTCCTCCTGGCTTTCGCGCCCGAGGGCAGCGGGCTCAGGAAGCTGTGGGAGGCACGGCTTCCCGAGCGCTACCGCCTCGCCCAGGACGCAAGTGCGCGGCGGGTGGTTCTCCTCGTGCACGCTCGGGACGGGCTCCGGCCCGTGCCGCTTGGCGCAACGCCGCCCACGTTGGACGGTCTCGAGGACCAGGAGGACGCCCTCCAGAGGTTCGGGCTCAAGTGGAGGTACTGCGCCTGGCAGAGCGAGGACCAGGGCAGCTCGGAGAACGAGGACGTGCTCGTCCGCTTCAGGAAGTACAAAAACCGCTCCGCCGCGGCCAAGGAGAAGGAGAACGCGGCCTACATCCAGGACCACGAGGACGACCCCCGGGCCCTCGACCGGAGGTGCAGGTGGCTCCTCGACACGGACCGTGAGGCAGCCTTGAAGATCCTCGCCCGCGGGACCGAGCTCCACCCGACCTCCGCGCCCCTGGCCGTCCTCCGGGCCCACCTCCAGGCGGAGGAGGGGAAGTGGACCGAGGTCGAGCGGGAGCTGCTGGGCGCGAGATCCGAGGAGCTTGGGGACGCAGCGAGGAAGCACCTCCACCACCTCCTTGGGATGGCGAGCTTCTATAAGGGGGACTTCAAGGCCGCGCACACCCACTTCCTCGAGGGGATCGACAGGGAGGGAAGAGGCTGTGAACTTGCGGGCTGGCTGAACCTCTCGGAGGCGCTCGAGATCGGGCAACTCTCGCCGGAGATCGATGAGAAGGCCCCCCTGGTCAATCAGCTCGTGTCGGCCATTCTGGCCGCGGACGAGGCATTCGGGCGAGGGGACCTCGAGGCTGCGACCAGGGCCCTCGATCGGCCGATCGTCTGGCGCGCCTTCGAGGTCCAGAGCCTGGCCCGGCTGGCCGAGGTGCGGTTGTCCCTCGGGCGCTCCGGTCCAGTCGAGGACCAGAGGACCGCCTTGGCGCTCACCCGCTTCCTGAAGGTGCGTGGGGAAGAGGACACTGGCTACAAGAACGACCTCCCGCTCCTGGAGCGGAGGTGGAGCGAGGACCGCCTGAAGAAGCTCGAAGAGCGCGCCGAGGCCTGGCTGTCGGCCTGGGACGACCAGGCCGACGAGGGCTGAGGACGAACGGGGCAGGGGACTGGGCCGGGAAAGACCTCTTCTGGGTGTCTGCTGGGATCAGATCATCAGGGCCGAATCCCACCAGCGAGGAAGATGGCGCAGCCAGGAAGGACCCGGATCGCTTTGCCAGAAACGGCCCGGAGCGCAGCGCGCACTCCGGTGATGATGTGGCACAAGCGCCATGACCGGGGTAGGATGCGCGTGAGATCCGAGGTTTGCAGAACAGAATCTTGCGTGAGCTGTCCAAGGGATGATGCCGGGCCGAGGAGAGTGGAGGACGCCATGAGGGTGGGCCGATTCACCTCAGGTTGGATCGTGGGTTTACTGGCATGCAGCGGTATGAGTGCGGTCGCCGCGGAGGGCTGGCACGGCTTCCCGGTCTACCCGCCCGAGGGCGCCGCGACGCTCGGGCCCGAGGGTGGAATCCTGGAGCCACGCAACCTGGCGGATCTGCGCAGGGCTTGTGACCAGCCGGATCGGCGAAGCCGGTGCGGCGGGCATCCTGGCGACGGCGAAGGCAACTTCCCGGAGATGGAATACAACACGGTCCGGGCCGAATTCGCCACCGCCCTCGAGCACTTCGCGATGAATGCTCCTCGGCAAGGCTGGACCTTGCTTGACGAGGGGGCCTTCCTCGACGGAGGCAGCCGTTTTCGCAGCTACGGTAAGCTGGATGAATGCATCCGGGTAGTCACGGTGACCGTGTCCTCCGGGGGCTTCACTGGCGATCTCGCGCCAGGGTCTGCTTGGGGAACGATTCATTACCGCTATGAGGAACAGGAGCTGCCGTTCATGGTGCACGGCTTTCCGACCTGCACCAAGGCGAGATCCATGGAGGCCTTCCACGTGGAGCACACCGAGGACGGCCTGCGTCTGATCATCGACACGAAGGACTGCTTCGAAGGTGAAGACAGCCTTGTTCTCGCGCGCCTGCCCCTCTTGACTGGCTGGCAGGCCCATCGCTCGCCTCTGTTACGTGGGAGTCCGTCTTTGAGAAAGCGGTTATGGAAGAAGGGCGCGGATGTGGTCGCGGTGGAGCGTCTGCCCAATGGCAGGCGGGCTTACCTGTTCGTTTCGCCTGCCCGGGTGGAGGGTGTGCTGGCCGAGCACCCAGCCCGGGTGGAGCGCGAGGTGATCGTACCGAAGGGTTGCTTGATCCTCCGCGGCCGCTATGTGCGACCGCCTCTTCGGTTCCGGCTCGACGGCGAGCGCCTCACGGTCAACGGAGAGTTGCTCAGGGACAAGAACCCGCACCTCGAGGATTCGTTCGATGAGTACTCGGATCCTGTCGGGGACTTGGAGAGTTTCGCGTCGCCGTCGGAGAAGGGTCTTCTAGACATCCAGGCCTCCCATGGCAGGACGTCCGTGCGCTTGGATCGGCTCTCTATCCGAGATTGTCATGGGTTGATGGGGGCGATCGATCGCGTGGTGCGGTCGAAGGAGGCTCGGCTCGCGGAGCTGTACAAGCTGTTGGAAATCAAGCTGCCCCTTCGCTCGGTCGAGTCGCTGCTGAACGAGATCCTCGATCGCTGGGACGGGATCGACTGAGCACCGGGCCCGCGGATCACTGCTTGTCAACGACCCGGCGCAGGAGCTCCTTGTGGGCCTCGACCTTGTCCTCGACCCCGTTGATGAAGTGCGTCGGAGCCAGGTTCATGCTGGCGCCGTTGGGGATCTGCATCCGGGCTACGTGGAGTTCCATGAACGGATATCCAGGGTTGCCCTGGGCCTCCGAACCGTCACCAGACTCCATCACTGCTGGTCGCTGGGCGAGGGACCGGCCTCTGGGGTTATCGAGCTCCAGGTCGCGGTCAGCATGTCCGGGTACATGAAGTTGGTCGAGAACATGGCCTGGTCGTCGTCGATAGTGCCGTCGGCTGCAAAAGCAGGATCGAAGTTTCCTGTGACATAGAGGGTCCACTGTTCGGTGGTGGTCGCGCCGGTCTCGTTGTCAGTGATGGTGACCTGGTAGGGCGCCTCGCAGCCGATGGCGATTCCGGCCGTACCGGAGTCAGGCATGAAGTTGACCGTACCCCAGAAGTCGGCGTTGCCCTCCTGGTCTTTGACCGCCGTGGCGCTTGAGCTACCGCCGTAGACGTAGGTCCAGCCGGGGCCCGAGCCGACCGTGTAGGTGCCGGAGAACTCCAAGTCGCACTGCCCATCCTGCTCGAAGTCGGTGGTGGAGGCTGCTGTGCCGCGAATCGGAGGTTCTTCGGGATTTGTTCGGTAGGGTAGGATGTCGGCCCGGAAGCGGAACGACATCTTCCCGGTCACATAGGGGCCCTTCTCGGGGGAAGCCTCGCCCTGAAAATCGATGCTGCCCTGCCACTGGCTCAAATTCAGGGCGTTGCTTTCGACCGTGTCCAGGGCGACCACGACAGGACCAAAGGCCTCGGGGGGGACGTCGGCAGCGATGAAGTACTGACCCATGTCAGTCGGGATGATCGGCGAGCAGGTGTTCCCGACGCACACCGAACCCTGCTTGACAGAACCGAAGCTGCCTTGCAGAAGGATCCGGTCCCGGGCTCCCAGCATCAGTTCGAGATCGCTCCAGTTGGTGTTGATTTTCTGCAGGATCGGCCGAAGTTGAACATCGTGGCTGCTGAGATCCGACAGTGGGGGCTGGAGATCCATGATCGCCCCATTGATTGTGTCAACGTCTAACCCCTTCGTGGTCAGTCCCAGGTGATAGGCGGCGGCGATGCCGAAAGGCTTGGCCGGTGGGTCACGGTATGCTTCCTCGGCGTTTTCACCGAAAAGGGTGAAAAACAGGTAGTCAGCGGCCTTGAGGGCTGAGGCGGGATCGACCTTGTACTTCCAGCCCAGCACCGCGCCGGCGCCGTGTGCTCTCAGGGTCGCGGCAACCGAATGGCCCACGCCGGCACCGCGGCTGGAGTTGCATGAGCTGAGCAGTACCATGCTGTATTCTGGGAACTCGCCAACGAAGGCGTCGAGGTACTTGGCGGTCACGACCAGGTACCCGACGCCGTTGATCACCATGACATCGATGAAGCCCGCTCTGGGCGAGAACTCCTCGAACAGTTCTTGTTCGCGCGCCTTCGTCCATACTTCGGATGTCGCCAGAGCGCCTACATCAGAGTCCTCATCCATTGCCCAAGTCTTGCCGTGAGCCTGAAGAAATAGGACGTCGTAGTCGGCCAGCGTCTTGAAGAAATCCACAGTGCAATTGTCCGGGTTTCCGACAAGCGGATTCTCGTATTGGGCGCGCAAGGCCATGCTCTGATAGAGATTCACATTGGAGATCTCGTTCCAATCGTCTGTCGCGCAATTGATGAACAAGCTCTTGTATCCGCTGACGACCCCCGCGGTGTTCTCGAGTGGCGCCTGTTTCTGGACGAGGCTTCCGGTCGTGCGTGACTCGTTCGCCTTCCCCGGTAGTTCTCCCAGGTAGAAGGTGAGTCCGTTCTTGAAGGTGGCCTCGAAGGCAAATTCGATGTCGTCGACCCTGGTGTACACCGATCCTATTTCCGGTTGCGCATCGAGGTACCCCTGAGCCTGCGCGAACGCCTCCGCCTGCGTCCCAGTCTCGTATACGGTCGAGAGGATCTCGTACCACTCATCGATGATCTGCGCTCGGCGCTCGAACGGAATCTCGACGTCATCGTCCAGGTCCGGAGAGCACCCGACCAAGCCGACCACGCACAGCAGCACCGCAAGAATGCCCTGCCTCATCCCGCAACTCCTTGGTGCAGAAGACCATCATCCCACCACAGCACTGGAACCTTTTGACAACAAATACCACGCGAGCGCGTAACAGGTCAAACAGCACACCTCGCAGATCAGGCTGGAGGGAAGGGCCCTCGATGATGTTGTGACCTGAAGGTCACTGGGCGTCCTGGACCAAGGCCAGAAAGGCTGAGTCGAGGACGAGGTGGTGGCAAGGGCCCACCCTTGAGGAGAAGGTGTTCTGCCTTGCCCCGTGCGGGGCGTGCAGGGGTGGCATGGCCTGGGCGCTGTCCAGGAGCTGCCTGGGCCTTCACCTTGAGGAGAAGGTTCTTCGGTTCCCGCCCTGTCCCCGCTTCCTGTTCGTGCGGGCAGGACTCGCCGGGCATGTGCTCATCCTCGTCGAGGAAGGCCTTCGGTCCTGGCTCTGAGGTTCCGTCCCTTCCCGCCCATCCGGTCCTACCAATTCGAAGGTGGTGTTCCAGGCGCTCCTGGGCGAGAATCTGGCCGTGAGGACGAAGAAGAGCCCACCCGTTGCGACCACCGGCACGCCGGACGTCATTCCGGTCAATCCACACTGCCAGCTACGCAGGGAAGGTAGCCACTACATCGTGGTCGTTCGCGGCCTTCCCCTGGCCAGGTTTGCCTTCGGGGGCCGGCTGGCCGAGGGCTTGGTCATTGTCAACCTGGTCGTTCTTGGGCACGCAACCGAGCGCGAGGCGGCCGAAGCCTTCGGCTGGTCCCTTCGGGATGTTGGCCGTGTTGTCCGAACGTACAAGGAAGGCGGCGCCGCCGCGGTCCTTGATCTTGCCGAATGAGGTACCATCCCTTGCTGAAAACCGTCATCTACGTCGATGGGCAGAACCTGCACTACGAGCTCGAAAACCACGGCCTCCTGGAGAAAGACGTGGATTGGGGGAAGCTCTTCGGGTACCTGACCCCCGAGCGCCACCGGCTGGTGAGGGGGTACTGGTACCAGGCCGCGCGGATCGCTCCCTGGGAGTGGAACCCGAGGCACCACCCCAAGCTCTGTCCCGCGGGGATGGAGCTTGCGGCCTTCCAGGCCGCGGCCGAGGACTACTACCGGAGTGAGACCCAGCGTCTCGAGAATCTGCAGCGAGCTGTCTTCGGGAGGATCGAGGAGAACTTCGATGCGATCGAGTTCCGGTACGTGGGAGTGCTCCAGGTCGATCCGACCAGGTTCTGGACGGACGACAGCGGCAAGCAGCGGGTGGGCAAGCGGGTAGGGGAGAAGGGCGTGGACGTGGCCCTGGCGGTTGACATGGTCCGCCACGCCGCCGGCTACGATCATGCGGTGCTCTTGAGCGGCGACTTCGACTACGTTCCGGCCATCCAGGCGGTGAAGGACATGCTGCGAAGGGTGACGGTCGTGACCCTGAGCGGCGGAGCACCGACCCAGGGCGGCCGGCAAGCGCGGCGCCTGCGGAGCCTCTGCGACAACGAGGTGGACGTGGCCGTCTCCGACCTGAAGGGCCGCTTCCGGTTCAACCCTGCCCAGCCCCCTGCTGGCCCAAGCACCCCCTGACCCCGATCGTCAGCCTGGGCACCTGGACCAGGTGCGACTTTCCCTCCGCATGCCTGATGCGCTAGAATCCCGGAGGACGAGACCAGGGAATCGAAGGAGGGCATGGATGGGGACCCAGCAGATCAAGAGGCAGTTCCGCGCGCCCGTTGGCATGGCCCTACTCCTGGGCGCAGCCCTGGCCTGGCCCGGTTGCGTGAACTACGATGCTTCGATCCCTTGTGCGTCAGATGACGATTGCTCCAAGGAGCAGTTCTGCGACCGGGGAATCTGCCGACCCAACTCCTGCGAGCCTGTCTGCGTGGGGCATGAGTGTGGGGACGATGGCTGCGGTGGGAGTTGCGGAACTTGCGAAGCTGGCGAGACCTGCAATGGAGACGGTCAGTGTGTCGGAGCTTGCTTGCCCGAATGCACTGGCCGCGAATGCGGGCCCGACAGCTGCGGCGGGAGTTGCGGCACCTGCCAGGCGGATGAAAGGTGCAACGACAGCGGCATCTGCGTCTGGGATTGCCGGGCCGACTGCACTGGTCGCGAGTGCGGGCCCGACGGCTGCGGCGGGAGTTGCGGCACCTGCCAGGCGGATGAATGGTGCAACGACAGCGGCATCTGCGTTTGGGATTGCCGACCTGACTGCGCTGGCCGCGAGTGCGGGCCCGACGGCTGCGGTGGAATCTGCGGTACATGTCTGCCGGACGAATGGTGCAACAACAGTGGCGTCTGCATCTGGGATTGCCAACCCGACTGCTCCGGCAAGGAATGCGGCATCGATGGCTGCGGTGGAACCTGTGGCACCTGCGCACCTGACGAGTGGTGCAATGCGGCTCGACTGTGCCAGACCGCCGCCCAACCCGGAGAGGCCTGCAACTTCTTTGGGGTCAATCAGGAAGCAGGTGAGTGTGCTGCAGGCCTTACTTGCCAGGGCTTTCCGCCTGACACGAGTTCCTCCCCTTGCTCTGTCGATGAGGACTGCGCGCTTTTCGCAAAGGAGTACATCCACCCAGACTGTGTGAATGGAGGCTGCGGTGCTTCCTTCTGCACGGCTGAGTGCGATGGTTTTACCTGCGAGATCGCCTTCTATGCGGAGGTCGTCGATGGCATCTGCTACTGCTTTCCGCGAGAACCGGGCAACCTGGATGGTGAGGCATGCAACTACGACGACCAAGTGAATGTGGAAACGGGCTTCTGCGCCGAATGGCTCATTTGTGTAGGGATGCATCCGGACCACTACGAGTATCCCTGCGTGAATGACTTGGACTGCTCCGAGTACTATTCAGCCAGCTTTCACCCAGAGTGCATTGAAGGGTTCTGTGCCTTTTCGTTCTGTTCTATGAGCTGCCTGGACGGCATCTGTGCGCCAGGCTTCGAGACGCTCACGATAGGAGACGGTTGCACATGCATCCCCATTGCTCCGGACGACGAGAAGCCCGGCCATCCCGGTGACCCCTGCCCGTTCGAGCTGGTGAATCGCAACACTTGGCCATGTGTTCAGGGGCTCGTGTGTATCGGAAACGCAGGCGGCCCAGAGTACTGTTCGGGCGAAGCGGACTGCCAGGGCTTCGGCTACGAAGAGGCTTACAATTTTCACTGCACCGAGCAGAGCCGCTGTGGATTCTCCTTCTGTGCTGCCGAGTGCACGGATGGGCAGTGCGACTCCGGGTTTGTGCCAGTTGAGATAGACGACACCTGCTACTGCGTCCCCGAGACCGCAGAGGTCACCGGCTGGCCCGGTGACCCTTGCCCCTATGGCCAGGTCAACGCGAACGCGGCCGAATGCACTGTGGGCTTGGCCTGCCTGGGCGTCTCGCCCAGTCCGAGCGAATTTCCCTGCCCTTCGGGGGACGGGGATTGCCAGACCTACCTCGAGGCGTCCTGGAATCCCGATTGTGTGGATGGCGGCTGCGGTGCGTCATTCTGCGCTCTGCGATGCATCGCGGGCGCTTGCGAAACGGGATCCGAACCGATCGCCGTGGAAGGAATCTGCTACTGCACCCCGAACTAGTGAATCTGCGGAACTTGAACATCATCTCGGGCACTGGACCGGGCGCGACTTTCCTTTCACTTGGCTGATGCGCTAGAATCCCGGAGGACGAGATCAGAGAATCGAAGGAGGGTATGGATGGGGACCCAGCAGATCAAGAGGCAGTTCCGCGCGCCTGTCGGCATGGCCCTGCTCCTCGGCGCAGCCCTGGCCTGGCCCGGCTGCGTGAACTACGATGCGCCGATCCCATGTGAGTCCGATACCGCATGCGGCGTGGAGCAGGCTTGCGACCTGGCTCGGGGGTTCTGTCGCCCCCTGTCCTGCGTGCGCGCCTGCGAGGTGCGCGAGTGCGGAGATGACGGCTGCGGCTTGAGCTGCGGTACCTGTCCTGCTGGCGAGAGCTGCAGCGCGGAAGGACAATGCATCGGAACATGCTCGCCCGACTGCTCGGGCCGCGAGTGCGGGGACGACGGCTGCGGCGGAAGCTGCGGCACCTGCGGGGCGGGCGAGGTCTGCACCCCGGGTGGCATGTGCCATGGCGACTACCCTTGCTGCGGTACCAGGGAGTGCGGTCCGGATCCTTGCTTGGGCACCTCCTGCGGCACTTGCAGCGAGGGCGAGCTCTGCGACGTGAACGGCCGGTGCCAGCCTTGCACCCCCGATTGCGGCGGCCGCGAGTGCGGTCCGGACCCGGTTTGCGGGCTGCTGTGTGGCGAGTGTCCGCCCGGCCTGGCCTGCTCGTCCGACGGCATGTGCGAGGGGGAAACCCCCTGCTGCGGGAACCGCGAGTGCGGACCTGATCCGTGCGCGGGCACCTCCTGCGGCACCTGCGGGATGGACGAGTGGTGCGACGCGGACGGCCGCTGCCAGGGCACCTGCACACCGGACTGCACGGGCCGGGAGTGCGGGGACGACGGTTGCGGTGGGAGCTGCGGTACGTGTGCCTGGAATGAGCAGTGCCACCCCGACGGCCTGTGCAGCGACGAGTGTTGGCCCGACTGCACCGGGCGGGAGTGCGGGGACGACGGTTGCGGCGGGACCTGCGGCACCTGTGCCCCTGGTGAGGTGTGCGACGCGACCGCTAGTTGCTTGCCTCAGGGCACCCAGCAGGCCGGCGAGCCCTGCGACTTCGACACGGTGAACGTGGGCACCGGGGCGTGTGTCTCCGGTCTGTACTGCCTGGGCGTCCTCGCGGACCCCAGCGGGGAGGCCTGCACCACCGCCTCCGACTGCATCGGATACCTGGACCCCCTCTGGAATGCGGACTGCGTGGGCGGCTTCTGCGGTGCTTCCTTCTGCTCGCCGGCATGCGAGAACGGCGCCTGCGACGCTGGCTTTTTGCCTCAGGACGTCAGCGGCCTGTGCCTATGCATCCCTGTTTGGCAGGACCCTGATCCTGGCCTGCCCGGCAGCCCCTGCGCGTGGGACCAGGTGAACCCCGAGGCGGGCAGCTGCATGGCCAGCCTGACCTGCCTGGGCATGGCCCCCGACCCGATCAACGCCCCCTGCGCAGTCGACGCGGACTGCGCCGAGTTTGTGCCCGCGAACCACAACGCGGATTGTGTTGGAGGCGGCTGCGGCGCCTCCTTCTGCTCGGGCCGCTGCGACGTGGACGGTAGCTGCGCAACGGGCTTCATTCCGATGGACGTCAGCGGCACCTGCTACTGTATTCCCGGCGAACAGACCGGCACCGGTCAGCCAGGCGACCCTTGCCCCTTCGATCAGGTCCACCCGGACGCGGCCGCGTGCGCCGCGGACCTCGTCTGCCTCAGCAGCGGCGCGCCCATGGACGCCTGCGCGAACGTCTCCGACTGCGTGAGCCTCGGCTACCCTGAGCAATACAACCCGGAATGCACTGGCGGCTTCTGTGGCTTTTCCTTCTGTGCAGGGGAGTGCTCGGGCGGCCTGTGCGACGCCGGGTTCGTGCCCATCGAAGCGGATGGCACTTGCTACTGCATTCCCGACACCTCGGGGGCCACCGGCCAGGCCGGTGAGCCCTGCCCCTTCGACCAGGTCAACGCCGACGCGTCAGCGTGCGCCGTCGGTCTGAGCTGCCTTGGCATCATGCCGGAAGCTGCCACCAATCCCTGCCCTGCGGGTGTGGCGGACTGCCTGGCATACTTCGCGGCCTACTGGAATCTCGACTGCGTTAACGGAGGCTGTGGCGCGTCCTTCTGCTCTCCGGAGTGCAACGCGGGTGCCTGCGATGTGGGCTTCGATCCCTACGACATCGAGGGCGCCTGCTACTGTGTCCCCAACCAGTAGTTCCGGCCTGATTTCCTGAGCCTCTCCGGCCTCCGAACGCTGAACGGTCAACGACTACGGCACGGGCGCGCCGCCAGACAAGGGCACCCCCCCACGCCGCCGCCAACCCAGCCTGCCCGTAGTTCCCGCCTGACGACTTGATGAAGGTTGGTCCACTTGGTTCCCCGGCCCCCTCTGCGTCGGGCTGGCCTTCCGCCCCTGTGTGCCCCGCTGTCGAACGTGGTACCATCCCTTCGAAACGGACTTGCAGGAAAGGGGACCGAGATGTCGAACCTGGGTCGCACGAGCTTGTACCTGGCGTTTGTTGCCATGGTGTGGGCCGCGGGCTGCGACGGGGGAGGGGAGGATCAATGCCTGACGGACACCTGCCACGGACACGGCACCTGTGACGATGGCTCCGGGAACCCGGTGTGCACCTGCAGCGCGGGCTACGCGGGCGTTTTCTGCGATAGCTGCGCCACAGGCTTCCACGACGGCGCAGGCGCGTGCGTAGCCGACGGCGTGACCTGCGCGGCCGACTCCTGTAGCAGCCATGGCACGTGTGACGACTCGACTGGGGCCATCGTGTGCAGCTGCGACACGGGCTATGCAGGCGACTTCTGCGATGCCTGTGCGAGCGATTACCATTTCGACAATGGGCTCTGCGTGCTGACTACCTTCAAGGCTCACTTGCAGCACTTCGGCATCAGTGACGGGGCGGCGGGCGTCGAGATTCGTGTGCTGGACAATCAGACCGGCCTCGACCTTGGCATCAGCGAGACCACGGATCCAACGGGGTGGGTCAGATTCTCAGAGGACCTGCCAGGCGACGCGAATGGCCTGGTCGGCTTCCGAGCGGTAGGAGCCGTGATCTCGGGTTCGACCTACATCGACACCTACCAGTTCAACATCCTTGGTACAGCCCTGGAGGAGAGGCTGTGGGTGTTCGACGAGACCACTTACTTGGGAGCGCCGCTGATAGCTGGCATCACCAAGCAGGACGGGACGTACGGCCTGGACCCCGGCACCTCGATGCTGGCTGGCGTGGTCTACTTCGTCGATGCCAACGGGACGCAGAACCACGTCGGCTGCGCTACGGTCAGGACCGATCCCGAGAGCGGCCAGGTCCGCTACTTCGGCGACAACGGTATGCCGACCACTCTGGATACCCGATCCACGACCAATCCCCAGGTGGCCTACTACCTGGCGGCCAACATCACGCCGGGCAGCGTGACCGTGAGGGCCTACGTGGACGGAACGGAAATAGGCACCACCTCGCTGCACGCCTATGCGGATTCCGTCTCCATCGTCAATATCGGCACTACCACAGCAACGGATCCAGAGCCGGCTGCATGCCAATGAGAGCGTTGTGCGCTTTCAGTTCCACGCTAGTCGACCAGTAGTCCAAAGTCCTTCTTGACCCCCCAGGCCGTGGCGAACGATCCGTAGGTCCTCCGAGCCAGCTCAGCAGGCGTCAGTTTAGGATCTCGCGAAAGCTCTGCCCAAGCGTCCGCCCTGTAGCTCGGCCCCATGAGGATCCGGAAATGCAGCCCGGGATGTCGCCTGGCCATTTCCTCGGGCGGATGAACGTCCGAAGCCCGCCGCCGGAGGACCCCGGCAGGCACGCGGAGGGGACTTCCTTCGAACCTCGGATCTTCCCCTCGCCGGCGGAGCTGGAAGGAGGAACCTTCCCGGAGTAGGTCGATCCGGGCACCCTCGTAGAGGCCGACAAGTCGGGCAAAGCGCCGGTCCTTCCCCAGCCAGAGCCCGACGGCGGCCCAGAAGGCCCGGACGCGCGGGGAGTCGGAGGTGGACACCGCGCGGACGAGCCGGTCGGCATTGACCCAGGGCTGGTAGACCTCGAGCCACTGGAGGAGGACCGAGAGGACCCGGAGGTCGTCCCGGTCCATGCCTTCGACCGAGGCCGCGAGGAGGGTGTCCTCGACGTTCGGAGCAGAGGAGGGAGTCGCAGCGAAGGCCATCCCGATCCCGGCCATGGCCTTGGTCAGGTCGGACCCGGTGAGGAGGAGGGAAGGGGATGTCGGCCGTTTGTAGGGCATCAGATCGCCTCCTGCGGCCTCGAGAGTATCATGCTAACTGATACTTTTGGAACAGGCAATTCGTACCGGACTGGATGAGTAGAAGGGCTGGGGGACTCACGGGGCCTGCGGGGCGAACTCGATCCGCGTCGCTAACCAATCCGGGGCGAGCTTCACCTCGGCACCCTCGACCCGGAGGCCCGATTCCTTCTCGACCTGCTGCATGACCGCCGCTGGCGAGAGCGCGAGTGCGGCGAGATCCCAGAGGCGGATGGAGTTGCCCGGCTGTGTGGACGCAAGCGTTCCGTCGTCTGGTGAGATAACTGCCGCTGCTAGGGTGTCTCCCTTTGGGAACTGGGCCAGTTCGGCTCCGGTTGAAACCTCGAGGAGGCGATACGTTCCATCCAAAGGCATGAACAAGAATCGTGTACCATCAGGGGAGAACCTGAACGTGCTGTCACCGCCGACAGGGCTACCTTCCGTCTCGACCTGCTGCCCGGACGCCAGGTTTCTGAAGAGGATCCGCTCCGAGCCATCTGCGGCGGTAGCGCCTCGGATGGCCACCTGGGTGCCATCGGGTGAGAAGGCCATCGGATAGCCTGAAGACGGTGTCGGGATCACGCGGACGATCCCACCGGTTTCGGGATCTCGGATCTCAATCGAACGGTCTTTGGAGCAGGCAACCAGATGGCTCCCCGGCAAGAAGATTCTACAAACGTCGGTCAATTCTTTCTTCGCTGCCACTGGCTGGGCTTGGCCAACGAAGCCAGTCCAGACATATGACTTGTCTTGCACGTTCGAGGCGACGAGGCTGTTGCCGTCGCTCGAGAAGGCTGCGTGCATCATCATGGCATCCGGGCCGACCAGCTTCGAGATCTCGGTTCCCGTTTGGGTGTCGAGCACTCGCATGGAGTAGTCTGTCGCTCCCACTGCGAGCCGCCGGCCGTCCCTGGACAGGACGAATGGAATGACGTAGTCACGATTGAGTTCGAACCGACTCACCTCCTCACCGCTCTTGAGGTCCCAGGTCCGCAGCGAAGAGTCTTGCGAAGCCGTGACCAGCTTGCTGCCATCCTCCGAGAACTGAAGCGACCAGATGACTGCACCGTTCCCGCGCAGGACCGCGGGAGAGCTCTCCAGGCCCAGATCCCACACCATGACCGTCGGCTCCTGGCAGGCCATCGCCAGCCGTCGTCCATCGGGGGACAGCGCGATCCGGTCTACCCACTGGGGGGTCCTGAGCTGACCGATTTCGGCGCTGCGGGCCACGTCCCAGATTCGTAC
Organism: Fibrobacteria bacterium; assembly: GCA_035913415.1. Classification (GTDB taxonomy): domain Bacteria; phylum Fibrobacterota; class Fibrobacteria; order UBA5070; family UBA5070; genus UBA5070. The sequence goes on from JAMIIV010000149.1 coordinate 15,272, forward strand.
GGAAAGATCCCGGCTCGAAGAGAACAGGTGCTCGCCGCCCGGAGACAAGGCCATGGAATTGATGTTGCCTTGGTGGCCGAGGAGCACGGCCACTTCTTTCCCCGAGGAGAGATCCACGACCCTGATTGTCGTGTCGCTGCTCCCTGAGGCAAGAAGCCTGCCGTCCGTGGAGAAGGCCAGGGAAAAGATCCCCCCCCGGTGCCCCGGAACCTCTCGCACCATCCGGCCGGTGGCCGGATCCCAGAGGCGGACGAGGTTGTCGTCACCGCCCGTCGCGAGGAGCCTGTCGTCCGGGGAGAAGGCCACCGCGTAGGGACGTCCCTTGTGGGCGGGGATGGCATGCACCTGCCGTCCCGAGGCCACGTCCCAGACGCGGACGAAGCCACCGTAGTCGGCGGCCGCGAGCCACTTACCGTCGTGCGAGTAGGCCAGGGTCCAGATCCACTGCTTCGTCCCGTCCAGTATGCCGATCACCCGTCCCGAGGAGGCGTCCCAGATGCGAATGAGCCCGGTATACGAACCGGTGGCAATCGTTCTACCGTCGGGCGAGTAGGCCGCCGACAGCGTTCCCAGCGATCTCTCAGGGGTCAGCAGATCGTCGAAGGACAGGAAGGGCTCCCGCTGGGTGCCGGAGGCAGCCAGGTGGAAGGTGGTCAGTGAGGTTCCGGTCTCTGCGTCCCGGAGCCTCAGCACCCCGAACGAATCTCCGGTGAAGAGCTTCTTCCCATCAGGCGAGTACGCGATCGCCCAGGAATTGCTCATGTTTCCGTCGATCCTCCCGATCTCCCGCCGTCGCTGTGGATCCCAGAGAATGACTGCGCCGTCGAGCCCGGAGGAGGCCAGGAAGGAGCCATTCGAAGAATACCGGAGGTAGAAGACCCGGTCCCCGTGACCCTCGAGCCGGCCCGCCTCGCGACCGGTGCCGGCCTCGTAGAGACGGATCGTGCCTTCATAGTCGGCAGCGGCCAGGAGTTGGCCGTCCGGGGAGAACTCCAGTGGTTCCCCGGCCTGGCGGAAGCTCAGGTCCTGCCAGGCCTCACGCTTCTTTGCCAGATCCCACACCCGCAGGCCCGTCTTGCCAGCGCTGGCGAGCCGAAAGCCGTCCGAGGAGAAAGCGATCTGGTGGACATCCGGGTGCAAACCGATCTCCTCGACCCGGTTCCCCGCGGGCGGGCTCCAGGCCAGCAAGCGTCCGTCCGCACAGGCCACGGCGATGGATTCTTTTCCAGGAGCGAAGGCGCAGCCCACGACCTTGGTGCAATTCCCTGGGAACTCGATGGCTGGGGACGAGCCGGAGATCGATCTCACTACGAGGCGTCCGTCGCTGCCGAGCGCGGCGAGCCTGTCCCCTCCAGCCGAGACCGCGAGGAGCTTGGCCCCACCGAGGTCCACCGTTCTGCTGGAGGCGCGCTCCCAGGTCCCCCAGCGCCAAGACAGGACCTCGCCCCCATCGGAAAGACCGGACAGCGCGCGACCGTCGGGCGAAAGCCAGAGGTACGTGGCGCTCGAGGTCAGTCTCTTCAACTCGCCACCAGTGCTCAGGTCCCAGAAGGTGATTTCGAAGCCGTTTGCGCAAGCCATGCTGGAACCATCCGTCGAGAACAGTATCGAAACGCAGACTGCGCCTGGCCGGCTGTGCCACAGTACCTTGGGCCTTGGCTGGTTGATCAAGCCCAGGAGCAGGCCGCGGGCATCGGGCCGCTCCTTCTCCTTCAGGGCCGCCGCCGCATAGAGCAACGCCTCGTGGGTCCCCGTCGTGCGGCTGGCCCGCTCAGCGAGCATCGCAGACAGGTGCTCCCGGGCCCCGCCTTCGGCCTGGCGGGCTTGGTCCTCGGCTGCCCGTGCCTGGTCGCGCTCCACGCTCACCCTGAGGTAGGACCAGATCCCGATGGCTGCGAGGAGGACCAGGGCTGCCCCGACCACCGAGAGCACCAACCGGTGCCTGACGGCAAACCGCTTCCACAGCTCCCATGCGCCGTAGGCATAGGCCCGCACCCGGCCCCCGGTCAGGTAGGCCTCGATCTCCTGGGCCAGCTCGCGGGCGTTCTGGTAGCGTTCGGCCTTGTCTCGTTGCAGCGCCTTCTCGGCGATGGCGGCGAGCTCTGGCGGTAGCTCTGGGCATGCCTCGCACGCCGGCAGGAGGGGCGCCTTCAGCACCTTGCCGAGCACGTCGAAGATCGTGACACCCTCGAACGGAGGCCGGCCGGTGAGCAACTCGTAGAGCACCGCGCCCAGGCTCCAGACGTCCGAGCGCTCGTCGATGGCGTCGATCTCGCCTGCGGCCTGCTCCGGGCTCATGTACTGCGGGGTCCCGAGGAGCTCACCGGCCGCGGTCTGGTCTGCAGCCTGCCCACGCTCGATCGCCTCCCGCTTCAGCTCGACCCCGCGGAGATCTTCCTTGCCGCGCACCTTGGCCAGGCCCCAGTCCAGCACCACGGTCTCGCCGAACTCCCCGACCATCACGTTGCCAGGCTTGATGTCGCGGTGGATCACCCCGCGCGAGTGCGCGTAGGCGACCGCGTTGCAGAGGTCGGCGAAGTGGGTGAGGAGCTTGAGACGCTCGGACAGCCCGCGGCAACCCTTCAGCGCGTCCGCCAGGGTCCGGCCCCGCACCAGCTTCATCGAGTAGTAGAGCGAGCCGTCGGTCCGGCGGCCCAGCTCGTAGACCGGGACGATGTTCGGGTGCTCGAGCTGACCGGTGACGCGGGCCTCGCGCAGGAAGCGGACGACCACCGAGGACAGTGCCTGCATGGGCGAGGGCTGGCCGCTCGGCGCGGAGCCGGTCGGCAGCAGTTCCTTGATCGCCACCTCACGGCCCAGGTGCTCGTCGAAGGCCACCAGCACTCGTCCGATGCCTCCCCGGCCCAGCTCGGCGGAGTCCTTGTCGGCTGTCGACTGTTGTCCTTGAGCTCTCGCGCGGAACTTGTAGCGCCCCGCGTGCTCCAGGGTCACTGCGGTGATGTCCTCCGGGGCAGGCGCAAGTTTGGGCTCTGCGGGGCCCTCGAGCTTCGCGCCGTCCTCGGGCCCGAGCACCGCGGGAACTCCGCCGAAGCTCAGCACGACCGACTGCATGCCACCGAAGGCCTGGAGCGTCTTTCCTTCATCTCCCCCGTGGGCCTTGACCGCCCCAGACACCATCTCCTCGAGCCCCCTGCGTCTATCGAGGTCAATGACCCCTGCCGCCTCGAGGCGTGCGGCCAGGCCGACGCTGCGCTCCGTGGCCCATCCGGCCGCCGCGATCATCACCTGGCCTGGCGTGGCCAACCCGAGTTGAACGGCAAGAACCCCGAAGAGAAGGTCGCGCTCTGCGTTCACTGGCCCCTCCCAGGTCGTAGACCGGACTGCTCCGCTTGTACCTATGCTCATACACCTGTCGCGTTCTCCTGGGCAACTGGCGCCATTCCAGGGCGGTGTCGAAGGAGGTGATTGGGTCGCGCGTGAGCACGCTCAGGGCGCGAAGCCCCGGAAGCCCGTGGCCGCGATCCGCCAAAGCAGATCCCCGCTGTGGAAAGTGACGTTCCTGTGGGCAGCTCACGGCGAAGGCCGCGCGAGCGCGCGCCAGGGACCTGCCCACAGTCACTTGGGCAGCCGTCGGATGAGACAACGGCCCGCCGCCTGCCCACACTTCCCACAGTTCGACGACGGGGGCCTCCGCCTTGTGTGGGCTCCGGCCCGTTCGGAGCCGCAGGGCCCTTCGGACTCCTGCGGCCGGGCCGCGGCGCGGCCCTGAAGGGCAGGGGATCGGCCGGGCCGAGGGCCAGGCGCGGCGGACTGCGGCTCGATGAGCCGCACCCGCCCTGCGGCCCCTCGCCCGGCCTCCGGCCCGCCCCTCGCTGGGACTTCGCTCCGCGATGTCCAGCGGCCCCATGGTTCTCGGGGCGGGGCGGCCAGGCGGGGCCGAAGGGCTCTCTGCCCTTGCTCTCCTGCCCCCCCGCCCTGCCTCCCTTCGCCGTCGCCCTCCGTCCCCATCCCAGCCTTGCAGATCCCTCGCCCTCCGGGCTTCACCCTGTTCCCGTCCTCCCCTTGAGGAGCCCTCCGCCCGCGCCCCGTCTTCGGACCAGGCCGCCCCGCCGCGGCCCAGGCCCGTCGGCCCGCCTGGATAGCTCCGTATCCCGCCAGGGCCGGGGCTGGCCCCCTGCTCCAGCCCGAGGATCGCTCTTCGCCTGACCTCTCCGCCTTCCGCGCTCCTGCCTTTCCCTTCCGCTTCGCTCCGGCACTCCGCGCTGCTCGTCCTTACGCGGGCTTCGCTGAAGTCGCGCCTGCCCCCCTCCGGCCGGAACTTCAGGCCTCCGTGGGACCGTCACGCCCCGCGCCGTCCTCGCCCGGCTCCGCTTCCCTCGGGGAACCGAGGTCGCTCCGCTGCGCGCTCCGCTTGTCGCTCTCGCTTCTCTGGTTCCGCCCTGGCCTCCAGCTCCGGGTGAGAGGCCAGGACGGCCCAGAGAAAGGGGAAAGGCAATGAGCAAGGCGTACGAGGTCATCGCGGCGAAGATCACGGAGATGCTGGAGCAGGGGACCATCCCCTGGAAGAAGCCCTGGCGTAACAACTCGGCGGTCCTCCGGTCCTACC
>JAMIIV010000150.1:0-1752 GCA_035913415.1 Fibrobacteria bacterium
CGACCTGGGTGGAGCAGCGTCGCAGCTACCACCAGGAGCAGGGGCTTCCGTGGTTGCCCGATCGCCTCAAGTCCGAAGCCCCCAAGTCGTCCAAACGAGGCAAGTCCCCAGCACCGCCCCGGCGGCGGCGCTGAAACCGCCTTCGGGAATGAAAATGGCCCGGTCTCCCTGTTGAGGGGAGGCCGGGCCTTTTCCGTGGGAACCCTGGACAGGAATCAGTTCGGGCAGGTGTCGATGCGGTGGGAGCCGGTACCGGAGGCGGCGCAGACCACCGTGCGGTAGCGAGTCTGGTAGCGCAGTTCGTCGCGCAGCAGGGACTTCAGGTTGGCATCGCCGTTGACCTGTGCGGTGACGGCGGCGGTGCGGTCTCCTGGATCTGGGTGGGTGGAAAACCACGACAGACCACGGGATCCCATGCGCGCGAAGAATTCGGCGATGCCCAGGGGGTGACGCACCGTGTTACCCAGGTAGCGAGTGCCGAATTCATCGGCTTCGGCTTCGTTGTCGCGGCTGACCTTCAGGGCCATCATGCTGCCGAAGACGTTGCCCACAAACTCCGTGAGGGCGCCGCCGCCGCCAGTGACCGCGGAGATCAACACGGAAATGCCCACCTGGTTGGCCAAGGCGTCGCGATAGTGGTGGCGGGTGACGTGCGCCAGTTCATGTCCCAGGACGCCGATCAGCTCGGATTCTGCGTTCATGCTCTTGAGGATGCCCGTGTACACGTACACGTACCCACCGGGGACGGCGAAGGCGTTCTCGACGTCGGCATCGATGATCGTGAAGGTGAAGTTGTTGTGGTATCCGGTGCGCTCGGATTCGGGAACGCGGTCGTGGACCACCCGGAAGAGGCTGTCCAGGTAGTTCTTGAGGGCCACGCGCGAGGCCACGCCCTGGGTTTCGAATACGGGAAGGGAGTCGGATTTCGCCAGCAACTGCTGGTGGAACTCGCCCCCCAGGCGGACTTCGTCTGCTTCGCTGACGAAGAGCGGGCCCATGATGTCGGAGCAGGAACACTGCTGCAACGACATGGAGACCACAAGGAGGGGCAAAAGGACCAGGGGATTGCGGACGGAGAACTTCATGACCAGTAAATATACCTGGAGCCGGGCGAAAGGGTGGCTGGTAAGGCGCACGGAATTGCCGGTGGCGCGTCGGAGGGGAAATGTGGTAGGATCGCCTCCATACCATGCCATTGGATCCTCTCCATCTCCATGCCCGGCTTCTCGAGAACTCCTCCGAGTTCTGGTTTGCCATGGACCGCGACATCCGGGTGGTGGGAGCGGGCCCCACGGTCGAGCGCCGCCTGGGGTGGGTCGAAAACGACCTGGTGGGGCGCGAGATGTCCACGCTGGTGCATCCCGACGATTGGGAGAGCATCCGCAGGCAACTGACCCACGTGGTTCCGTATCCCGGATCCATGATCCGTTTGGAATTCCGCCTCCTCCACGCCCGAGGGACCTGGTCGAACCTCGATGCCACCCTGGCCAACCTGCTGGGTGTGCCCGGTGTGGACGCTTTGGTCTTCCAGGCCCAGGACATCACGCGGTTCAAACTCGCCGAAGAGGCGCTCCGGTTCGCCGAGGAGAAGTACCGCGGCATCTTCGAAAACGCCGTCGAGGGCATCTTCCAGTCCAGTCCCGAAGGCCGGTACCTCTCGGCCAATCCGGCCATGGCGCGCCTGTACGGCTACGATTCCCCCAGCCACCTGATCCACTCCGTACGCGACATCGCCCGCGACGTCTACGTGGG
>JAMIIV010000151.1:0-2038 GCA_035913415.1 Fibrobacteria bacterium
CTCCGTGGCGGTCGACGGAAAGTGGCAGAAGCCCTCGGACTCCGCGCTGCAAGCCGACAAGGAAGCCATGCCCAAATGGGAAGCCCGCTCGGCCGACGAGATCGCCCAACTCACCGAGCTGGTGCGCAACGCGGTGGGGGCCCAACCCGGAAACGACAACGTCTTCGTCACCTGCGTGAAGTTCGAGAACCCCGTGGTGGAGCTGGCCATGGCCGAGATGACCCGCCGTCCCCTGCCGTGGCAGCAGTACGCGTGGTGGTTCGTGATCGCCATCGTGGTGGTGGCGGGCATCCTTCTGACCACCAGTTTGGTGCGCATCCTCAAGGACGCCGTGACCCCGCCGCAGCCGGCCTACGCCGACCTCGTCACCCCAACAGACCAGGTCATCGAAGAAGCCGAGATCGCCGCCGAAGCCGTGCGCGTCAACGACCTTCTCTCCCGTCTGGAAGGCATGACAAAGAACGAGCCGGGCAACTTCTCGAAGCTGATCAAGACCTGGCTCCAGGAATCCAACCAGGACGACAAAACCCCACGCAAGGGGCGGTGATCCGTGGCCGCGAAGCAATTCTACAAGGACTCCGACAAGGGCGGCAGCAAGGTCGGCACCTTCGACATCCCTGGCCCCAAAAAAGCGGCCATCGTGATGGTGGCGCTGGGGCGCGCAAGCTCGGCGGAAGTCCTGAAAGGCTTGTCCGAGCAAGAGGTCGAGCAGCTCACCAAGGAGATCGCCCGACTGGATGGCGTGAATCCCGAAATGCGCGAAGCCGTGCTGGCGGAATTCCACACCATGGGGCTGGCCCAGCAGTTCGTCAGCCAGGGTGGCATCGACTTCGCCCGCGAGCTGCTGGAGACCACCTACGGACCTGCGCGCGCCTCCGAGATCCTGGCCAAGATCACCAAGGACATCCGGACCACCGGATTCCACATGCTGTCGGACATCGACGCCAGCCAGCTGGTGAACTTCATCCAGAAGGAACACCCCCAGACCATCGCGCTCATCCTGGCGCACATGGACAAGGGCATGGCCGCACGCCTGCTGGGCGCACTTCCCCAAGACCTCCAGTTCGACGTCGCCCAGCGCATCGCGACCATGGAATCCATCACCCCCGATGTGCTCGAGCAGATCGAGCAGGTGCTGGCCGCCGAGATGAAGGATCTGGTGGGTGGAGACGCATCGGAAGTCGGCGGCGTCAAGAGTCTGGCCGAACTGCTCAACATGGCCGATCGTTCCACGGAAAAGAACGTCATGGGTCACCTCGAGCGCGAAAACCCCGAACTCGCCACCGAGATCAAGAATCTCATGTTCGTCTTCGACGACATCATCATGCTCGACGACCGCTCCATGCAGCGCGTGCTCAAGGAAGTGGATTCCAAGGTGCTGGCCCTGGCGCTCAAGAGCGCGGGTCAGGACACGCGCGACAAGTTCCTGCGCAACATGTCCAAGCGCGCCGCGGAGATGATCGCCGAAGAGATCCAGTTCATGGGTCCGGTGAAACTGCGCGACGTCGAAGAGGCGCAGCAGAAGATCGTCGACTCCGTGCGCCGTCTGGAAGACGCGGGAGAAATCGTCATCTCGGGCCGCGGCGGCTCCGACGACATCGTGGTCTGATCCATGGCCCAGAATCCCTTCCGATCCGGTGGATCCCTACGCGCGACGGGCGAGGCCCGCCCCTTGGACTTCGCCGATCTCGAAGGCACCGGAGGAGAGATCGTCGCGTTGCCCGAATCGCGTGGAGGTGATCCCCGCAAGGCTCGCATCCGCGAACTCGAGACCCGACTGGCCTCGGTGGAAGCCGAATACGACACGGCGAAACACCGCTTCGAACGCGACCTGCGCGCCCATTCCGAAGACGCCTACCAGAAGGGGCTGCGCGACGGCACCACCGCCGGCGAGGCTTCGGGCCGCGCCATCGCCCAGGCCGCCGCCGACACCCGTCTGCGCGCCATCGAGTCGTCGCTGGCCGTACGCATCGAAGCCGTCGAATCGCGGTTGGATGCCGCCATTCTCGACTGGGACAGCCGTGTCGCCGAACTGGCC
>JAMIIV010000152.1:0-26456 GCA_035913415.1 Fibrobacteria bacterium
CCCGGTCCGGACGAGGCCTCGACGAAGCCACCCTCAGCCGATTGATGGCGCCCTGCAGCGGCTTGACGCCCCCCATCGGCGAAACCGATCACAGAGATCGGAAGGTCCAATTTCCTTTCCGGACCGAACGGAGCCATCTTGTAAACGTCACCCAAGGTGATTCACAAACACTCGATTCCAGGAGAACCCCAAATGACCATCATCAACAGCCAAGTTCCGAGCTTCAAGGCCGAGGTCTACCACAACGACGCGTTCCGCACCGTCACGGAAAAGGACATCGCCGGCAAGTGGGCCATCTTCTTCTTCTACCCCGCCGACTTCACCTTCGTCTGCCCCACCGAACTGGGCGACGTGGCGGACAAATACGACGAACTCCAGAAGATGGGCGTCGAGGTGTATTCGGTCAGCACCGACACCCACTTCACCCACAAGGCCTGGCACGATACCTCCGAGACGATCAAGAAGATCAAGTACCCCATGCTCGCCGATCCCACCGGGCACCTGTCGCGCGCCTTCGGCGTGTACATCGAGGAGGAGGGCCTGGCCTACCGCGGTACCTTCGTCGTGAGCCCCGAAGGCAAGGTCAAGATCGCCGAGATCCATGACAACGGCATCGGCCGCAACGCCGAGGAACTGGTCCGCAAGATCCAGGCGGCCCAGTTCGTGGCCAGCCACCCCGGCGAGGTCTGCCCCGCCAAGTGGAAGCCGGGAGCCACCACCCTCAAGCCCTCGTTGTCGCTGGTGGGCAAAATCTGACCGCCAGACCCTAACGGGTCCACAGCACCAACCGAAAGCGCCCCGGACGGTCGTCCGGGGCGCTTTGCGTCGTATTCTGTCGGACTTGGCGGTGGACGCTCCGAGAAGGAGCACCGCGCCCAAGGTCACTCCGGAGAGAGCATCTCCAGGGCCTTGGCCATGCGGCGCAGCACGCAGTCGGAGCCCAGGGCTTCCAGAAGTTCGAAGAGTCCGGGCCCGAACGACAGGCCGGAGACGGCCAGACGCGTGGGGTGGATGAGCTCGGCGAACTTGATGTCCTGCTCCTCGGCTTCGGCGCGGAAGAGCGCTTCGAGACCCGCGGGAGACCAATCCTCGGTGGCGGCCAGCTTGAGCACCAAGGCGCGCAGGCGCGAGGCGGTCTCGGGCTTCCAGTACTTGGTGACGGCCTTTTCCTCGTAGACGTCCGGGTCGCGCCAGAAGTACAAGCCGGTGTCCACGAGTTCGTCGATGCGCCGCGAGCGGTCCTTGAGCAGGCGGATGTGCTTTTCGAGGGTGGCGGGGCTCTCGGAGAGTTCCTCACCCAGGCCGCGCAGTTCCAGGAAGCGGCGCACTTCGGGTTCCACCTCTTCGGGCTTGGCCTCGATGAGGTACTGCCCGTTGAGCCATTCCAGCTTGACTTCGTCGAAGGCCGCGGCCTTGGGCATGATCCGCTCGAGGCTGAACGAATCGATGAGCTCCTGGAGGGTCATCTTTTCGCGGTCGTCGCCCGGGCTCCAGCCCAACAGGGCCAGGAAGTTGAACAACGCGTGGGGCATGTAGCCCTTCTCGCGGTAGTCGCCCACCGAGACCGCGCCCTTGCGCTTGGACAGTTTGCCGCCGCCCGGAGCCAGGATGACCGGCAGGTGGCAGAACACCGGCGGGGTCCAGCCGAAGGCCTGGTACAGCAGGACGTGACGCGGGGTGGAGGGAATCCACTCGTCGCCGCGCAGCACGTGGGTGATGCGCATGTCGTGGTCGTCGACGACGTTGGCCAGATGGTAGGTGGGGAAACCGTCGGTCTTGAGCAGGACCAGGTCGTCCAGGACGTGGTTCTGGTATTCGATGTCGCCGCGGACCAGGTCGTGGAAGACGGTCTTGCCCGACAGGGGCGACTTCAGACGCACCACGTGGGACTCGCCGGCGGCGGCGCGGGCTTCCGACTCCTCGACGGGCAGATCCCGGCAATGGCGGTCGTAACCGGGAGGAAGTTTGTTCTCCTCTTGCCGTTTGCGCAGGGCGTCCAGGCGCTCGGAGGTGCAGAAACAGCGGTAGGCGGCGCCCTTGGCGAGGAGCTCGTCGGCGGCCTTCTTGTACAGGGGCAGGCGCTGGCTCTGGTAGTAGGGCTCGTGCGGACCACCCACTTCGGGACCTTCGTCCCAGGTGAGTCCCAGCCACTTGAGGTCGCGGATGAGGTCGTGCAGGGCCTGCTCGTTGTAGCGGGTCTGGTCGGTGTCCTCGATGCGCAGGAGGAACTTGCCGCCCATGCGCTTGGCGAACAGCCAGTTGAACAGGGCCGAACGAGCGCCGCCGACATGCAGGAAGCCGGTGGGCGACGGGGCGAAGCGGACGCGGACGGTGTCGGACATGGGTCTCCTCGGATGGTGCCCGGGAGACAATTCCTGTCCCCGGAACGAAAACGGCCCCGGCAGCTTGCGCCACCGGGGCCGGAAACGGAGAGGGGGGGATTCGAACCCCCGGTAGGTTTTAGCCTACAACGATTTAGCAAACCGTCGCCTTAAGCCACTCGGCCACCTCTCCCCTCGTGTGGGAGGAAAAGGGAAAGTAGCACCACCTCCCGGGATTTCCAATGGATCGGGATTGCCCTACGTTTGGGGCATGTCCCGCTCCTACGCTCTTGCCCTTTGCCTGGCCCTTTTCGCCTTGGTCGCCTGCCGCCGGGATCCGGCCCCCGAACCCGCGCCCGCCGTCGCGACCGCGTCCTCGAGCCTCTCCGCCACGGAGACGACCCATCCCGGCACGTTCGAGAACCTCCCGGATGTGCGACACCGGGGCTGGTGGATCCTCCAGGTCCCCCATGGAGACGCCGAAACCCAGGTCCAGGTCTGGGCCCCGGGCGAGCATCTCAAGGAAGCATTCACCTTCTGGGTGCCCGACCTCTTCCGCGAACACCACCACTTCGCCGAATGGTCGCACGGGTCCCTCTTCGCGATCCGCCGGATCGGCAGCACCGACGGCGATGCCTGGACGGACGAACTGTGGGAATACCGCGATGGCCAAGACCCTCGCCGCGTGGCCGCCGGCAAAGGGCTTGACTTTCGTGTTTCACCCAACGGCCAACGCATCGCGGTGGTCTTTTCGGCGCCCGAGAGCTCCACCTCCGATGTCGCGCAGGTGCTGGATCGCAACGGCAAGATGCTGGCGCAAAAACGCGCTGGCGACTTTGGCCAGGAAGCCTTCGACGTGGTCGATCTGGGCGACAGCCTGCTCTACCTGGGGGCGGGCATCGACCAGGACCTCTTCCGCTGGTCGCTGGCCTCCGATTCCCTGGTGCCGGTCGCCATCGCCAACCCTGACGTCTCCGTGGACGACCGCCTGGTGGTGGCCGATCGCGACCTGCTGGTGGCCAGCGACCTCCCCCGGATCCATGATGTCGAGGGTCAAGAGGAATTCATCAAGGCGCGCACTCCGGTGGTCCTGCGCGCGTTCCACCTGCGCGATGGCCGCGAGCTTGAACTGGCCCGTGCGGTCGGGCGGGGCTTCCATCCCGTGTTGGTCGAGAACGACTCCATCGAGATCGACACCTCAACGCCCGATTCGACCGTTTGCATCGCGCCGCCCTGGCCTTGAAACCCGCGGGACACCCTCACCGACGGAAATCGCGCCGGTGATGAATCCCGCACCAGTCGGTGGTTAGCTTTGGCCCCATGGAAAACCCCGTTGCCAGCGGCTTCGTGTTGCTCGTCCGCGTCCTCACCGGTGTCGTGGCCCAATGGAAGGGGTGCGCGCCAGACCTCACCCCCCGGGTCTACTTCGCCAACCACACCAGTCATCTCGACGCCCTGGTGATCTGGTCGTCGCTGCCTCCGGAGCTGCGCGAGACCACCCGCCCCGTGGCGGCGCGCGACTACTGGGATCGCAATGCCCTGCGTCGCTACCTGGCGCAGAACGTGTTCCGCGCCGTGCTGATCGATCGCACCCTGCCGCGGGGAGCCCACGCTTCCATCCAGGCCATGTCGGATGCCCTCGATCGCGGCCAGTCCCTCATCCTGTTCCCCGAAGGCACCCGCGGCAACGGCACCGAGATCGGCACTTTTCGCTCGGGCCTGTTCCATCTGGCCCAAGCCCATCCCGAGCTGGACCTGGTGCCCGTGCTGCTGCAGAACCTGAACCGCGTGCTCCCCAAGGGCGAATTCCTACCCGTGCCCTTGTTGGGCTCGGCCACCTTCGGCAAGCCGATGCGCCTCTCCCCCGACGAAGCCAAGCCCGAATTCCTGGAGCGCGCGCGCCGGACCGTTTCCGCCATGAGGGATCCTCGATGACCACCCCCGACACCCAGCTCCTCCAGGTCCTCGCCGGCGTGGCGGCATTCCTTCTGCTCGCCAGCATCGTGGGCTATGCCATGCATCGCCTCGTGCGCTCGCGCCCCGCCCGTCGCACCGTGGCCAACTGCAACGCACGCATCCGAGCCTGGTGGATGATGGCCTTGGTGGTCGGCGGCGCGATGGCCACCGGGCCCATCGGCACCGCCATCCTGTTCGGTCTCCTGTCGTTTCTGGCCCTGCGGGAGTTCGTCACCCTCACCCCCACGCGCCAGGGCGACCACCGCACCCTCGCCTGGGCGTTCTTCGTGATCACGCCGTTCCAATACTGGCTGGTGGTCACCCAATGGTACGGGCTGTTCGCCATCTTCATCCCCGTCTACGCGTTCCTGTTCGTGCCCTTTCGCAGCGCCCTGGCGGGCGACACCGTCGACTTCCTCTCGCGCACGGCCCGCATCCAGTGGGGACTGATGGTCTGCGTCTTTTCCGTCAGCCACGGCCCCGCGCTGCTCATGCTCCAGATCCCCGGCTACGAAGGCCAGGGCGTGAAGCTCCTGCTGTTCCTGGTGCTGGTCTCGCAGTTCTCGGACGTGTTCCAGTACATCTGGGGCAAACTGCTGGGCCGCCATCGCATCTCGGAGGTCAGCCCCAACAAGACCTGGGAAGGCCTCGTGGGCGGGGGCGCCACCGCCACCGCGCTGGGCGCCGGACTCTGGTGGATCACGCCTTTCGCCCCGTGGCAGGCGGCCCTCGTGGCGCTCATGGTGGTGGCCACCGGATTCGCGGGAGGCTTGTGCATGTCGGCGATCAAACGCGATTTCGGCAAGAAGGATTTCGGGACCATGCTCGAGGGGCACGGTGGGGTGCTCGACCGCATCGATTCCCTCACATTCTCGGCCCCCGTCTTCTTCCACGCGATCCGCTACTTCTTCGGCTGAACCGGGACGGCCGACAGGCGCAGAAAACCCACGAAAAAGCCCCGCTCCGGGAGAGCCGGAAACGGGGCATCTAGACGGAATCCGTCAGCGTCGCTGCAAATTCGGTTCGGACCGAGCCGATCCCGGAAGTCGCGCAAGACCATCCTCTCCGAGGCCGTGTTGGCTGCGGAGAGGTGGTCCGGAAACCATCAGTCGCCGAAGTAGGCCTTCAGGCCGGCGGCGGAAGGCTTCATGGACTTGGCGTCCTCGTTCCAGCCCGCGGGGCAGACTTCGCCGTGCTTCTCGGTGAACTGCAGGGCCTTGAGGGTGCGCAGGGTCTCGTCGATGTTGCGACCCAGGGGCAGGTTGTTGACGACCTGGCTCTGGACCACGCCGTCCTTGTCGATGATGAAGGTGCCGCGCAGGGCCATGCCGCCGGGCAGGAGAACGTCGTAGTCGGCGGCGATGGTCTTGTTGAAGTCCGAAAGGATGGGGTACTGCACGCCCTGGATGCCGCCGACCTTCTTGGGGGTCTCGAGCCATGCCACGTGCGAGAACCAACTGTCGGTGGAGGCGCCGATCACCTGGGCGTCGAGCTTCTCGAATTCGGCGAGCTTGGCCTGGAATTCGTGCAGTTCGGTGGGGCACACGAACGTGAAGTCCAGAGGATAGAAGAACAGCACGACGTACTTCTTGCCCTTGAACTGCGAGAGGGTGAAGTTCTCGAGGACTTCACCAGCCTTCACGGCCTTGACGGAAAAATCGGGAGCGGACTTGCCGACGAGCACGGACATGGAATTCTCCTGGAATGTCTTTGGTGGACAAAAGGTCCCCGGATGGCGGGATCGGACCAGAAGATACCACGCCCCGGGCGGTTGCGACCAGAGGGAACAACATCCATTCCCGGACCCCGAAATCCCCCATTGCACCGCGCCCACGCGCCGAATGCAGACAGATTCCGTCAGCACCGCGACGCGCCGGATTCCTAGTTTGGGAAGCCTATGGAAAAGCGTATCCTCCTAGCCGCTCCGCGCGGCTTCTGCGCCGGCGTCGAACGGGCCATCGAGATCGTCGAACGGGCCATCGAGAAGTTCGGGGCCCCCGTCTTCGTGCGCCACGAAATCGTGCACAACCGCCACGTCGTGCAGGGCCTGCGCGACCAGGGCGCGGTGTTCATCGACGAACTCGGCGAGGCCCCGGTCGGATCCAACGTGATCTTCAGCGCCCACGGGGTTCCCGAATCGGTCTTCGCCGACGCCTCCGCGCGCGGGCTCAACGTGATCGACGCCGCCTGTCCGCTGGTCAAGAAGGTCCACTTCGCGGTCAAGCGCCACGCCACCCAGGGCCGGATCGTGGTGCTCATCGGGCACAAAGGCCACCCCGAGGTCGTGGGCACCATGGGGCAGCTTCCCGAAGGCTCGGTGCTGCTGGTGGGTTCGCCCGAGGAGGCGCGCACCATCGAGCTCCCCACCGGGAAAGACTACGCCTACACCACCCAGACAACCCTCTCGGTGGACGAAACCCGCGACATCATCGAGGCCCTGCGCGAACGCATCCCCGAGATCGCCGGGCCCGCCAAAGGCGACCTCTGCTACGCCACCACCAACCGGCAGGCCGCCGTGCGCGGCATGGCCTCGGAAGTGGACGTGCTGCTCGTGATCGGCTCTAGGTCCAGCTCCAACACCTCGCGCCTGCGCGAGCTCGGCTCCAAACTCGGCATCGCCAGCTACCTGCTCGACCAAGCCGACGAAGCCGATCCCGCCTGGTTCGCCGAGGCACGCACCATCGGCATCACCTCCGGGGCCTCGGCGCCGGAGAGCCTGGTGCAGGGACTGGTGGAACGCATCCAGCAATTGCACCCGGGCACCACCGTGGAGACGTGGGCGGGAATCGAAGAGAACGTCCACTTCCCCATCCCTCGCGAACTCGCCTGAGTCTCGCCTGAGGCGATCTCGGGGCGCATACTCGCTCCCCTCCCCACTCGCCGTACCAAAGCGTACGGCGTCGGGGTCGTGTCGCTTCGTCTGCATCCCCGATATCGCCTCAGGCGTCTCGTTGCTGGGGAGATCGTGGGGCGGGCGGCGGCGCTGCGCTGGCCGCATGGGGCGGAGCGGAGCAGAGCGGTGAGGGAATGGGCAGAGGGGCTGGCTTGCTCCCCTCCCCACTCGCCGTACCAAAGCGTACGGCGTCGGGGTCGTGTCGCTTCGTCTGCATCCCCGATATCGCCTCAGGCGTCTCGTTGCTGGGGAGAATGCGGGGCGGGCGGCGGCGCTGCGCTGGCCGCATGGGGCGGAGCGGAGCTTAGAGGGAAAGGGCATGGTGGGAAGGCGGCGGCGCTGC
The DNA here is from genome assembly GCA_035913415.1 of Fibrobacteria bacterium. Taxonomy (GTDB): domain Bacteria; phylum Fibrobacterota; class Fibrobacteria; order UBA5070; family UBA5070; genus UBA5070. The sequence continues at coordinate 7,514 of JAMIIV010000152.1, forward strand.
GCTGGCCGCGGGGGCAGAGCCGAGCGTTGAGGAAATGGGCATTGGGGGAAGTTGGGTGTGCTGCGCTGGGCGCGGGGAAGGAGCGAGGCGGGGAGCGAATTGGGGGGAGAGTTGGGGGGGGGACTTCCTATCCTTTGGGGGATCGCGGTGATGGCGGCCAAGCCGTCGCGATCGACCCCGCGTCCTTTTCCTTTGGAGTCGGCCATGTCCTCCCTGCGCCATTCGTTTCTTGCCGCTTTGGTGGCTTTTTCCTTGACGGCCTGCGACAAGGAGTCCACCGGCCCCGGTAGCGCGCGCGAGACGGCCACCGTGGTCGACAGCAGCAAGCTGCCGCAGGTCATCACCCAATCGCCTCGGAAGATCACCCGCATCCAGGCCAGTTGTGGCGGACTTCTATTCCTCGAAGGGGGATCCGAGGTACGCGAACAGGGCGTGTGCTGGAGCACCCATCCACTTCCCACGATCGACGACGACCACGCTCCCGACAGAAACGTGTCGGCCAACTTCGAGATCAACGTGGGCAATCTGCGACCTGGCACCACCTACCATGTGCGCGCCTATGCCACCAACGACCAGGGAACCGGGTACGGGGACGACATGGAGTTCACGACCGCCGCGCCGCTGACAGAGCCCACGTGCACCCCCGATACGAACACGGTCACCGTCGACGGGTGGGGTTTGACCTACAGCAGCGTCTTCACCCAACCCGAGGACATCGGAGGGTACAAGTTCGAGATCCGCGCCTCCGGTTCGACCAGCGACCTCGCCCTGCACTTCACGCGTCCGCCGCTGTCGGGTCTGTACGAGGCTCGATCGGAGCAATACGCCATGGACCTCGATTCGACCCAGGTCGTCGTCGATGCTCTGGTCGATGGCCAGATGCGGACGGCCCGGAACGGAGGTGCCGTCAAAGTGGTCCGGCGCAACGATACCGACTACACCGTGACCTTTTGCGATCTGCAGCTCGGCTACTTCACCGCCGACCGGAGCACCAGCCAGGGTCTGCTCGTCACCACCCCCTGATCTCGCGGGCGCATCGATTCCCCACAGGCGGTCCTGAAACGACTCGCCAGGACTCATCACTTGCGCATCGCATCCCGCGCTTGCTCGCGCGTGCCCGGAATGGGACACTGCGGTTCGATGCATGCCAACACGTTCGGCCGTTACCGGATCCTGGGTAAACTCGGGGAAGGGGGGATGGCCGTGGTCCACATGGCCGAAGACCCTACCCTGCGCCGCGCCGTCGCCCTGAAGGTCATGCGCGGCCCCATGGCCGACGATCCCGAATGGAAACGCCGGTTCCACCAGGAAGCCACCACGGTGGCCCGGCTGGGGCACCACCAGATCGTGCAGCTCTACGACAGCGGCAGCGAAGCGGGCACGGAATACCTGGTCATGGAATTCCTGGATCGCGGGTCGCTCTCGCGATTGCTGCAGAGCCAGAACGAACGACTGGACCCGGTGCTGGCCGCCTGCGTGGTGGTCCAGGCCGCCGAGGGTCTCGCAGCCGCCCACGAGGCGGGTGTGGTGCACCGCGACGTCAAACCCGACAACATCCTGTTCTCGCGACAGGGTCTGGCCAAGGTCGCCGACTTCGGGATCGCCCGACTGCAAAACGACATTTCGCACACCCGGGCCGGCACGGCCATGGGTTCCCCCCAGTTCATGGCCCCCGAGCAGATCGACGGGGGCGAGATCAGCACCAAGACCGACGTCTTCGCGCTGGGCGGCGTGCTCTATCGCACCCTGGCCGGCGAGATCCCCTTCCAGGCCGAAACGATGCACGCCATGCTGCTGCGGGTGATTTCAGCCGAACCGCGCGAGCTGCGCGCCGTACGCCCGGATTGCCCCAAGGCCATTTCGGACCTGTGCAAAGCGATGCTGCGCAAACAGCCCGACAAACGTCCCACCATGGACGAGGTCGCGCGCCAACTGCGTTCGTGGTTGTCCACCCACGGGGTGTTGCATCCCGCCGACCACCTGCGCCAGAGCCTCGGTTTCCCGCAGGCCGTGGCGGTCTCGGGAGGAACCACGGCCTTGATGGCAGGATCCGTCAAACGCCAGGGATGGAAGGGGCTCCTGGACCGCACGCGCAAGGCGCTGAAGGCGCTGCTGGGCAAGGACTGAGCGCGCGGGCGAACTGCGACGATTTCTGTCACCTCTCGCCGACCGCGGCCGACGCCGTGGGATCTCGCCGGGAATCGACCCTTCCGGGGATGGATCTTCCCGGGGATCGAGCTTGTCGAGACCAGTCGCGTGGGTCTCGACAAACTCGACCACCGGACTTGGGCTCGACCACCGGTGGGAATGTCATCCACCGGTGTTTTCAGGCCCTCGGCAAATGGGAGCTCAGCAGCTTCCGGGTTTGCCGTCGGCGCGGGCGATCTTGGAACCGCACGAGCGCGCGAACTCCATCGTCTCGTAGACTTCGGTGGGCACCGAAGGTCCGGGATGGTCGCAGACCTGGTCGAAGGCCTTCGCGAGGGTCTCGGCGATCTCGTCGGCGTCCATGGCCTGGATGTGCCGGCGCTCCAGGAGCAAGGCCAGTTTGCCGTCCTGGAACAGGGCGATGTTCGGCGAGCTGGGGGCGACACCCACCAGATGCTTGTCGCGCAGATGGGCGACGGCCGTCTTCTCCTGGCCGGCGAACAGCGCCACCAGACGGTCGGGGATGCGCGCGTTCTGGAGCGCCGCCCCCACTCCGGGGCGCGCGCTGCCGGCCGAACAGCCGCAGACGGAATTCAAGACCACGAGGGTGGTTCCCTCGCCGGCGATGGCCTGGTCCACCTGGTCGGGCGTGAAGAGGTCGGTGAAGCCGACATCGTGGAGCTGGGCGCGGAACGGCGCGACGGCCATGGGATCGTAGGTGGGCATGTCCTGGATCATGATCGACCTTCCTTCCGAGAGCTCCCGACACGGGGAGCGCAAGAATGCGTTTGATTCGCAAACTTACATGCTCGATGTGTTTGCGGCCACCTCTCGCCCGATCGGATGCTCGGGGAGACGGAAGCGGAAGGTCGCCCCCTCTCCCGGGACGCCGTGCCCCTCGATCTCGCCATCGTGACGGTCGATCACCCGTCGCACCAGGGCCAGCCCGATCCCGTCCCCTTCGAATTCCGAGGCCTGATGCAGCCGGCGGAAAGGTTTGAAGACGTCATCGGGGCCCTGCGACTGGAAGCCCACGCCGTTGTCGACAACCTCGAACCACCCTTGGCGATCGTGGACCTCGACCCTCGGCGCGGGCCTGCCTCGGGTGTATTTCGCCGCGTTGCCCAGCAGGTTGCGCCAGACGATTTCCAGCAGACGAGGGTCGGCGCAGCACCCCGACAACCGGCCGCAGACGAAGTCGATTCCGCCATCGGGGATCCCCACGACGGTTTCGCTCCACAGCTCCAGGACCAGCCGTCGGTGCTCGTCACCGGACAGATTCTGGAAGACGATCGCGTCGCGCCGCAGGCGCGACAGGTCGAGCAGGCCGTCGATCATGCGCTCCATGCGCGCCCCGGACGCGACCAGACGCTCCACCATGGCCAAGGCGTCGGGGTGCAGCGACGGACCGTACTCCTCCTGGAGGAGGGCGGAATACCCCCGGATGGCGCGCACGGGGGCTCGCAGGTCGTGGCTCACGGAATCGGTGAACATGCCCAGCTCCGCCAAAGCCGCGTGCAGATGGGCCGTACGTTCGTCCACCCGCAACTCCAATTCGCGCGCCAGGCGGGACGATTCCTCCTGGGCCACCTTGCGAAGTTGCAGTTCCTGGCGCAGCTCGCCGAAAGCGCGATCCAGGCGACGCCAAGCGTTGTTCACCAGCACCCCGATCAGAAGCGTGCTGCCCCCGACGAACACCCAGCCCTTCGCCATGGCGATGCGCGTGGTCCAATAGGGATCCAGATGCAGCGACTCGAGGAACAGATCGGAGACCAGGATCCACAGCGCGCCGAATACGCCGTAGACGATCGGGACGGCCAGCACGTTCAGACCCGCGATGCGAAACGAACGGTGCCAATCGGCCGTCGCCACGTCGGGACTGACTGCTTTCCGCTGGGGCTCCATGGGGCGTGATCCTTCCTGTCCTGTTTGGCATCCTACCATCCTGACGCGACAACTGGCCACAGCCGCCTGCGCCAGGGGCGCACAGGGCCCGGCACGGGGACGCCGCAGGCGGCCAAAGCGCAGCCCCACAAGCCCGAAGTCGTGTGATTTTGCTTGTTCCCCGTGGCCTGTCGAGACCCACTCCCCCGCTGGTCTCGACAGGCTCGACCACCGGATATTTGCGACTCCCCATGCAGCCTTGGCCCCAGGTCGATCCGGTCCAGCCAACCTCTCCCGACCCGGTACCACCACCCTGCACGGGAGGCGCCCCACTGCCTCCTCTCCCCAGTGCAATCGAACCGCAACCACGCCGCGACCTCGCCGAGTGCATCTTTTCCTCCGCCTTCGATCGGACGGCATGGCCCCGGCTCCCCGGGGTCTCGGCGCCGTCCAAACCCGGCTTCGCGCTATGGCGCGAAGTCGACAACTCCCTTCCCCCAGAAACAGGAGGAAGCCCATGTCCAAGGTCCTCATCATCGGCGCCGGTGGCGTCGCCAACGTGGTCGCCAAGAAGTGCGCGCAGAACTCGGAAGACTTCTCCGAGCTGATGATCGCCACGCGCACCAAGTCCAAGGCCGACAAGATCGCCTCGTCCATCCACAACATCCCCGTCCACACCGCCAAGGTGGACGCCGACCACGCCTCGGAAGTGGCCGCGATCATCCGCGACTTCAAACCCGAACTGGTCATGAACATCGCGCTGCCCTACCAGGATCTGGCGATCATGGACGCCTGCCTGCAGACGGGTGTCGACTACCTGGACACGGCCAACTACGAGCCCAAGGACGTCGCGAAGTTCGAGTATTCCTGGCAGTGGGCGTACCACGAACGCTTCCGCGAGGCGGGCATCATGGCGCTGCTGGGCTCGGGTTTCGATCCCGGCCAGACCAACGTCTACACCGCTTGGCTCAAGAAGCACCACTTCGATCGCATGGACACGTTGGACATCGTAGACTGCAACAACGGCGACCACGGCAAGGCCTTCGCGACCAACTTCAATCCCGAGATCAACATCCGCGAGATCACGCAGGATGGACGCTACTGGGAGAACGGCGCCTGGCACGAGATCCCGGCGCTGTCCATCAAGGCCGACATCGACTACCCCGAAGTGGCCACGCGCGGATCGTACGTGCTGTTCCACGAGGAGCTGGAATCGCTGGTGAAGAATTTCCCGGAGCTCCAGCGCGCGCGCTTTTGGATGACCTTCGGCGACAACTACATCAAGCACCTCACCGTGCTGCAGAACGTGGGCATGACGCGCATCGATCCCGTCAAGTTCAACGGTGTGGACATCATCCCTCTGGAATTCCTGAAGGCCCTCCTGCCGGCTCCGGATTCGCTGGGCGAAGGTTACTCGGGCAAGACGTGCATCGGGTGCCAGGTCACCGGCGTCAAGGACGGAGCCCCCAAGACGGGATTTGTCTACAACGTCTGCGACCACGCCGAATGCTTCCAGGAAGTCGGCGGCCAGGCCATCAGCTACACGACCGCGGTCCCGGCCATGCTGGGCGCCGCCCTCATGCTGCGCGGCACCTGGAAGAAATCCGGCGTCGTGAACATGGAAGAGATGGATCCCGATCCCTTCATGGCCGAAATCGGCAAGTGGGGATTGCCCTGGAAGTACCTCGAGGGCCCCTCCGCCAAGCTCGTCTGACGCCGATCCCGGGGCGCGGTCTCGCTCCCCGGGGTGGTTCTGTCTCGGTCGGAATTCCTGCGGCCGAGATCGCGGTGTCTAGGAAGGTGTTTACGAATTCAGAAATAGCCCGAAACCCTCGCTCCTCAGGACGAGCGGAGAGCGCTGGTCGATATTTCGTAAACACCCATTAAGGCGCCGGAGGAGACTCCATCGGCCGCACTTCGGCGGAATTGATCTGCATGCCGGCGCGGCGCAGCGAGTCCAGCACGGCAGCGGCGCGGGCTTCGTTGGCGAGCGAATCGGACACCCACTGCTCGCGGTTGAGCTCGGAACGCGAGCGCTGGGCGTCGATGCTGTCGCGCACCCGCATCGCTTCCAGCTCCAGGCGCCGGGCCTCGACGCGCGCCTGGGCGTCCTGGTTGACGGGATTCTCGGCTTCGCGCTTCTGGGCTTCGAGCGTGTTCAGCAACTTCAACAGATCCAACAGGGTGGCGTCGTGCACCACCTTGCCCAGAATGGGAAGTCCACGCTCCTGGCGGGTGCGTTCCTCGAAGGCGGGAATGGGGTCGGCGGGACCACCGGGCCCGGCGATGGCGGCCAGGAACACCCGCAGCGTGTCGGTGGGCAAAAGTTTGCGCGCCAGGACGGAGTCCTTCCCCAGGTGGCGGCACAGGTCGCGCAACATGGTTTCGGCGGTGGGCACCCCCAACTGCCGATAGGCTTCCCAGGGCTGTGCATCCGCGGTGCGCCGTCGGTAGATCTCGAGGATGTCGACCACTTCGACCGGTTTGATCCTGCCCACCACCGCCACGACGATCAATCCGGCGACCAGCACCAAGAACACCGGCAACAGATATCCCTTCACCTGGTCGAACCAGGTGACCTTCCGGACGGGCTGCTGATGTCGGGGGAAAACGCCCATCGAAGGGGTCCTTGGAAGACGGGTCCGCGCTACTTCTTGGGAAGGAGGACGCGCTCGGTCTCGGCGAATGGGCTCCACGAAAACCCGTGCGGGTGCTCGGAGAGGATGGCGTGGATGCGATAGGACGAAGTGGAGCCCCAATCCTTCACCACGGAGCGCACGGCGATTTCACGACTCCCGGTACCGCGGGCAACCACGAAGGTCGAGGAATCGATGAGTCGGTAGAGGTTGGACTTGTCCAGGTCGTTGAATCCCAGATCAATCTCTCCGGAATCGGCGCTGCGCAGATCCCAGTCCAGTACGACGCGAAAATCGACGGTGTCACCGCCGCGCAACTCGCCCGTCCAGGTGACCGACCGGAAGGAAACGGAGTCCTCCGGCTCGGAGGAACTGGTTTCGGAACCGCATGCCCCCAGGATGGCCACCATCCCCAAGGCGCAGGACAGGAGGGAGAGTCGACGGACGGCGGGGGTACGGAAACTGGAAGAGGGGGTCATGGAGTCCAATTGTACACGTCCACACGCCACGTTGCACGACTGTTGGGGCCGGCGGTGGAAATCAACCGACCGACTTGGCCAGCCAATCCTTGGTGATCGAATAGTGGGACGTGTGCGCGAGGCATGTCCCGGCCTCCAGGACCAGCACCTGAGGGCTCTGGTGGGGTATGCCGAGCCACGAGGTGATTCCACGTGCGGCGGGGCGTGCTCCAAGCACGTCGCAGCGGGCCAGCAGCGGTACATCGCCGGCTTCATCGGCCCATTCGTTCCAGCGCTCCTCGGCGACCATGCTGATGCCGCAGGTGGGCGAATACTTGAGCAATACCACCCGCCGCTGGTGGGATTCGTCGAGCAGGGCGCGCATTTCGTCTTCGGTCTGGATCTCACGGATGGCGGTCATGACCTACGATATCCACATTCGCATGCCTGGTGACCACTCCCCTTCGTGTTCGCGCCCCCCGACGCGATGGCTACCTTGGCCGGGCATGGCTACCAAGACCGCGCCTCGCGCCCGACCCACCAAGAAGGACGACTCCCTCCTCAAGGCCCGACTGCAGGAATTGTCGCGGGTGTTCGTCACCGGCCTGGCCGGTCCCCTGGCGCGCGACGTCTACACGATGCGCCGCACCCAGCACCTGGAGGTCGCCGAATTCCCTTGGATCTTCCACGGATTGGAGCGCGAACCCGGCGCCGAACACGACTGGATCCTGCCTGGGGTGCGCCTGTTCCAGGAGCCCAGCATCCAGTACCTCACGGGGTTGAACCAGACCGGAGTCTCGCTGGTGCTGGTGCCCGGCAAGGGCCGCGCCGCGGGCAAGGCGGTATTGTTCCTGCCCCCCAAGGACCCGGCACGCGAGTTCTGGGACGGGGTTCGCCTAGGACTGCTGTCGGAGACGGATTCCGGCGCCCGCGCCAACCTGACCGAACTGCGCTCCCTGCTGGGAATCGAAGATATCCGCCCCGCCGCCGACCTTCCCGCCTTCCTCGACGAGCTCGCCGGGCGCTTCCCCCGGTTGGGCGTCTTCCACCACCGCTACGCCGCCCCGGGGGGCGAGAAGGCGCTGCGCACCGACGCCTCGTGGACCTTCGCCCAGAACGTCGCCAAGATCTGTCGCAAGCGCGGAAGCCTGGTCGTTTCCATCGCCGCCGAACACTACCGCCTGCGCCTGCCTCTGGATGGCTGGCAACTGCGCGAGGCCGAACGCGCCCAGGAGTGGACCCGCAAGGCGTTCGTGGAACTGCTGCCGCAGATCCCGCGCATGAGCCACGAGCACCAGATCGCCGGCATGCTGGAAGGGCTGATGCTCTTCCAGAGCCCGTGGGGCCTGGCCTTCCCCACCATATGCGCCGCCGGATCCAACGCGGCCACCTTGCACTACATGAAGAACGACGAACCGCTTCCCGAGGGCGGTCTGGTGCTGCTGGACTTCGGGTGCCGTTCGGCGACCATGCACGCCGACATCTCGCGCACCCTCCCGGTGGACGGACGTTTCGACCCCCTCCAGCGGCTTCTGTACGGCATCGTACTCGACGTGCAACGCTTCGCCCAGAGCCATCTGCGCCCCGGCATCACGATCCGCGAACTGAATCGCCTGTCGTGGGCCCGCATGGAGGAACTGCTCGAGGAGCGCTTTCTGGCCAAAGGCGGCACCATGGACCGCCCCTACGTGGAAGGGAATCTGGCCACTCTGCCCGGCAAGGCCAAGGCCCACCCCTGCCAGCCCCACGGCCTCAGCCACCTCATGGGCGAGCAGGAACACGACGGCGACCCCTTCCGCCTCTACCAGGACCAACCCGTCGAACCGGGCTGGATGCTGTCCAACGAGCCCGGGCTGTACGGTCGCTTCCGCATCCGTCTGGGCGGCAGGACCTACGACCAGCACCTGGGCATCCGCATCGAAGACGACCTGGTCGCCACCCCCGAGGGCTGCATCAACCTCTCGCAGGACGTGCCCAAGGACCCCGACGCCATCGAGATCCTGATGGCCAAGGGAGGTGTCGCGTGAACCCCACCGCCATCCTGTTGTGCTCCTGCCCCGACGCCAAAGGCGTGGTCGCTCGCGTGACGGGCTTCCTGCACACCTACGGCGCCAATCTGGTCAACGCCGACCACCATGCGGACCTCGCCCTGAAGACCTCCTTCCTGCGCCTGGAATGGGAACTGGAAGGCTTCACCCTGGACCCCGAGAGCTTCCCCGCCGCCTTCGGACCCATCGCCACTTCGATGGGCATGACCTGGAACCTGCATCTGTCCACCGACCGCCCCCGGGTGGGCATCCTGGTCAGCAAGCAGGACCACTGCCTGGTGGACCTGCTCCACCGCTTCTCCATCGCCGAGCTGCCCGGCGAGGTCGCGTTCGTGGCGGGCAACCATCCGGACGCCCGCCGCATCGTGGAACACTACGGGCTGCCCTGGTTCGACCTCTCGGCCCGCGCCGGCGACGAGGCCGCCAAGGCCGCCTCCGAGGCGATGGTGCTGCGCGAATGCGCCGAGCGCGGGGTCGAGCTGGTGGTGCTGGCCCGCTACATGCAGGTCCTGTCGGAACAATTCCTGTCGCAGGCGTCGTTTCCCGTCATCAACATCCACCACTCGTTCCTGCCCGCGTTCAAGGGCGGCAAACCCTACCACCAGGCGTTCGAGCGCGGCGTCAAGATCGTGGGCGCCACCAGCCACTACGTGACCGAAGACCTGGACGAAGGCCCCATCATCGAGCAAGGCGTGGAGCGCGTGAGCCACCAGGACGGCGTCGACGACCTGGTCCGCAAGGGCCGCGACCTCGAGAAGCTCGTGCTGGCCCGCGCCGTGCGCCTGCATCTGTCGCGGCGCGTGCTGCGCCACCGCAACCGGACCATCGTCTTCGGCTGACCCCCCGCCAGGGGGGCGACCTCGACGCCGGTGTGACGGAATCCGGACGCGATTCCTATCGTGGGGAGCTTCCCTATCCCGAGGCCTCCGCCATGAACATCCCACGCATCGTGTTCCTGTCCCTGCTGCCCGCGGCCATGGCCATGGCCGAAGGGCCCAGCGGCTTCCTCCAGCTTTCCGGAGGCGTCGCCCGGCCCGATTTCTCCGACGCGTCGGGCGAAGAGTTCAGCTTCTCGGTCCGCGGTGGCGGCGGACTGCGCGCCCCGTTCACCCCCGCGGTCGATGGCTTGTTCGGCGTGTACTACGGCGCCGAGAAGTTGGCGGTCACCGTCGAGGGACGGGACGAACTGGACCGGGAAGCGAAACTCAACTGGGAGTTGATCCCCCGCTCGATCCAGCTCGAAGGGAGCGCGATGTGGAACCCCACCGAAGCCCTTGGCCTCCAGGCGGGTCTCAACCTCACCATTCCCTTCGGTGGAACCTGGATCAGGTCCCTCGAGATCGACGGGTCCAACGACGCGAGCTCCGGCGACCTGGACAGCCTGGATGGCGTTTCGCCCTCCACGTTCCCCTCGCTGCTGCTGGGTGTCCACTACATGATTTCGCGCGGCAATTCCATCGGTCTGAACTGGAGCCTGCCCTTGGGGACATGGTCCAGCGAACACGGCCAGGAGATCGACTACCAGCGTGTGTGGGTGACGGCCACGTTCGGGACCTGAGCGCCGCGCTCGTTTGGTATACACGCCGCGCGACCGGCATGGAAAGAGGCGTTGACAAATAGAAGACATGCATGTCTTTTACGGATCCCGGTTGCTCGCCGTGACGGAAACCGTCACGAACATTTCCGATCGTACACCCGATATGCGGGATATGACGGAGCCGCGGGCGCGACCGCAACCCTCCCTCCTCGAAGGTCCGTGACATGCGCGTTCTCGCCATCCTGTTTGCCACCGCCGGCATCACCGCCGCCGCCAATCTCAGTCCCTACGTTGTGGCCACCACCGGCTTGACCATGCCCAGCATCAAGCTCGAGGATTCGGACGATGGCGACTTCGACGAGACCATGGGCTATTCGTTCACCCTCGGTGCAGGGGCCCGCGCCCCCATCAACGAAAAACTCTCCTTCGACGCATCGGTGGGCTTGTCCTTCGTGCAAGGGGGTTTCGAGGCCAAGCGCGAAGACACCTACGAGGGCACCTACTACGACTACAACACCGGCACCGACATCCCCTACACCGAGACCAGCGCTTTCGAAGTGGACTACACCGTCACTCCGCAGCTTCTCGACCTGGACGCCGGACTGGTCTACCAGGCCACCCCGAAGGCCTCTTTCGGAGGGGGGTTGACCTTCTCGATCCCCACCGGGGGGAGCTGGAAGGCCAAGGCGAGCTGGTCGAACACCTGCACCCCATCCACGCCCTACTGCTACGATGACGAGGACACCGACTCGGAGAGCGGTGACATCGAGGAAATCGAGGATGATGCCGATATCAAGGTGAAGAGCTTCACCAGCCTCCGACTGGGTGGGGAATACGCTGTGAACGAGCGTGTCGGCGTGACCGCCGGGTACCTCCTTCCCCTGGGCAACTGGCTGGACGAAGAAGGCGTCGAAGTCTCCTGGTCGCGCATCCTGATCGGCGTCCGGTACTCGTTCGGTTCGTGATCCTCGCCAGGCCTGGAAGCGCCCCCCAGGCCGCGCCCCCCGCTCCCCATCCATCCGGGCCTTGGCGCCCGTTACCACCTACCTCCTTTAAGAAAGTCATCCCGTGAAATCCCTCCTTGCCTTCCTCCTCTGCGCCCCTGCCACCTTCGCCCAAGTCGCCCCCTTCGTGGGCGGATCGTTCGGCATGAACCTCATGGACCTGCAGCCGGGCAAGTTCGAAGGCATGGACGAAGAACCCGACTGGGATTTCGAAGTGGACGACGGAACTCATTGGACCATCTCGGGTGGTGCGGCCTTCCCCTTGAGCCCCGTGCTCTCGGCGGAGGCACAGGTGGGGTACACGCAGATGCAGTACACCACGACCCTCGGCCTCGCGGAGTCCGATTTCGACTTCTCCTACGATGTTTCGTTGCCCATCGAGATCAGGACGTCTCTGCTCGATCTGGGGATCGGGGGTCGCTGGAACGCCACGTCCGCACTTTCGGTCGGAGCCGGTCTCGCCTACTCCATGGTGCTCTCGTCGGAATTCGATGCGAAGGCCAGCAGCACGGTCACCTACGACGACGGCACCGGCATGACCACCGAATCGAGTTCGGAGTCGTATTCCGGCGACTACTCCGACATCGGAAGCGATGCCAATCTCGAAGGCTTCAAGTCGTCCGCCGAGAACTTCCTGTCGGTCAAGGGCGATGTCCAATTCCGCGTCTACCAGGGCCTCAGCTTGGAAGCATCGTTCCACAAGGCACTGGGCGACCACCTCGAGGGCTCCACCCTGCACGGATCGGCGATGCGCGCAGGACTCGGCGTCCGCTGGACCTTCGGGCAGCTCTGATCGGCCATTCCTAGCCGTTTTTTCCCGTCGCGACCCGCGCCCCCTCCCCACGGAGGGGGCGTCTTCGTTTCATCCCGCCAGGTCGCCCACCATCACCAGCTTCAGCACCGCTTCCCCGGCGGTGCGCGAGGCGGCCAGGTCCACTTCGAACACCACGGCCCAGTCGTTGCGCGGTTCGATCCCGTCGTCCAGGACTCCGCGGGCCCCCAGCGCTTCCTGAAGCACCTGCGTGACCACCCAGACCCCGCGCTCGGGCACCACCTCCACATGGGTGTTGCGCGCGTTGCGCCCTTCGGCGTCCAGACGGATTCCGTCATGTTCTTCCAGGTACGCCCGCAGGCGGTCCGAGAGGCGGTTCTCGGTCCACAGTTCGTTCTCCAGGTCCAGCGGCATGTGTTCGGTGGACTCGCCCGACAGCGCCGACAACGCCTCGGAATGCCAGCCCTTGGCGAAGGCCGCCAGGAACGACAAGATTCGGTTGCGCACCAGCGCCGTGAACGCCTTGGTGTCGCGGGTGATGTCGCGGGCCGCTTCCTCGGCTCCGGGGGGCTTCTGCTCCGCGGTCTCCTCGGCCTGGAAGTCGGGATTGCGCAGCTTCTCCCATTCGTCCAGCAGGCTGGAGTCCACCTGGTGGATGAGCGCCCCCAGGTAGGTCTCCATCTCGCGCACCTCTTCGGTCTTGGCCTCTTCCGGCACCGTCTGCGACAGCACCTTGTAGACCGAGTTCAGGTGCCGCAGCAGCAGACCCTCGGTGCGCTGCAGGTCGTACTCCTTCACGTAGTCGCTGAAGGTGCGGAACTCCTCGAACATCTCGCGGGCGATGGACTTGGGGCGGATGTTCTCGGTGCCCACCCAGGGGTGTTTCACGGAGAAGGCGTTGAAGGTGTCGTAGACGAATTCGCGAAGCGGCTTGGGGTACTCCAGCTTCTCGAGCTCCTCCATGCGCTGCTCGTACTCCACGCCTTCGGCCTTCATCTCCTGGACGCGCCGCGTGCGCAACTTCGACAATTGCTGTCGCAGGATCAGCTCGGGATTCTCCAGGATGGACTCCACCAGGGTCAGCAGGTCCAGCGCGTAGGTGGGGCTCTCGCGATCGAGCAGCCGCCAGGTGTCCAGCAGGTACAGGCTCAGCGTCTGGTTCATCGAGAAGTCGGCCTGCAGCTCGGCGTTCACGCGCAGCTTGGCCATGCCGGGCCCCGCGGGCTCGATGAACTCGATGATGCCGCGTTCGACCAGCGGGCGGAACAGTTGCCAGGCGCGTTTGAGATGGTTCTTGCGGTCGCGTTCGCCGTCGTGGCAACCCTTGATGAGCTCGCGCAGCGCCAGACAGCCGTCCGTGGGGCGCGACAGCACGTTCAGCAACATGCCGTGGGTCACCTGGAACCGCGAGACGAGTTTCTCGGGCTGCGCGTCGATCAGGCGTCGGAAGGTCTGTTCGTCCCAGGGCACGAAGCCCTTTTCGGGCGGCTGGCGCTTGACGAACTTCTTGCCACCGGCCTTGGCCGCCAGACGCAGGTTGTCGATGACGTGTTCCGGGGCCTGGGCCACCACCCAGCCTTCGTCGTCGAAGCCCTTGCGCCCCGCGCGCCCGCTGATCTGGTGGAAGTCGCGCGCCGTGAGGATGGTGACCTTGTCGCCGCCGTATTTGCACAACTGCGTGAACAGCACCGCGCGGATGGGCACGTTCACACCCACACCCAGGGTGTCGGTGCCGCAGATCACCTTGAGCAGGCCCTTCTGCGCCAGGCGTTCGACCAGGATGCGGTACTTCGGCAGGAGCCCGGCGTGGTGCAGTCCAATGCCGGCACGCAGCCAGCGTTTGAGATCGGGGCCGTAGGGGCTGGAGAAACGGAAACCCTCGAGCGCTTCGGCGATCTGGGCCTTCTCCTCCTTGGTGCAAAGCGTCAGCGAGGTGAAGGCCTGCGCGTTGGAGGCGGCCTCGGCCTGCGTGAAGTGCACCACGTAGACCGGCGCCTTGGCCGAATCCACCAGCATCTGTACCGCATTCGGCAACGGATGCTCCGACCAGTGGAACGACAGCGGCACCGGGCGGTGCACGCTCTTGACCGTGGTGGTGGGTATACCCGTGCGCCGCGCCAATTCCTGCTCGAAGAACGCCGTGTCTCCCAGCGTGGCCGACATCAGCAAGAACCGCGCGTTGGGCATCGCCAAAATGGGAAGCTGCCACGCCACGCCGCGTTCGCGGTCAGAGTAGTAGTGGAACTCGTCCATCACCACGTCGCGGATGGCGGCGTCGGCGCCTTCGCAAAGGGCGATGTTGGCCAGGATTTCCGCCGTGCAGCACAGGATGGGAGCATCGCGGTTCACCGTGGCGTCGCCCGTGGACAGCCCCACGTTCTCGGGCCCGAACTCGCGGCACAGGGCCATCCACTTCTCGTTGACCAGCGCCTTCACCGGGCAGGTGTAGACGGACTTGCGCCCGCGCGCCAGCGAATGGAAATGCAACGCCGAAGCCACCAGCGATTTGCCCGACCCCGTGGGGGTGTTCAAGATCACGTTCTTGCCGGAAAACAGCTCCAGGATGGCCTCTTCCTGGGCCGGATACAACGACACCCCGCGCAGTTCCTGGACCTCCAGGAAGCGCATCAGGAGTCCGTCGTCGTCGATCGTTTCGCCCTGCGGGAGAGCGTTTTCCAGGGAGACTTGCATAGGGGGGCAAAGGTAGGTCGCGCCACCCCTCCCGCAGTGCACCAAGACGAACACCGGGTCGGCAAAGCCGCCTATCCCAACCGCTTCGCCATCCCTTCGGCATGCTCCCGCAGCTGCCCCGCCTGTTCCGACTCCACCCAAGGGCTGGGCAGCTCACGGATCGTGCGGGGGACACCCTCCCGCAGGCGGTCGAGCGCGCGAATGGCGACGGAATCCGGCAAACGCATGTGTTTGGCCAAGGCCAGCAGGTCGCGCCTCTGGATGCCCGCCTTGCGCCCGTTCACGGGCAGGGCCGACTCTTCTGGGTCCGCGGTCAGCAGGCGCGTGGGCAGCAGATCGTAGGCGGGCGAGAGTTCGACGCGTCCGCCGTGTCGCACCAGCGACCAGTTCTTCAGGTGCATGTCCGAGTTGGCCGTCAGCAGGCAGAACACACCGAGTTCGAAGACCCGCAGCGCGTCCTCTCCGGGGACCGTCGCCCATCGGCGCGCGATCGCACCCACCTTTTCCAGGCTGGAGCGGTACTTGTCGGCGGTGGGCTGGACGGCCAACTGGCAGAAGTCCTCGACGTGGATCCTCCGCTGCCCGTCCCGATCGAAGCGGCGCGTCACATAGGCCATCTCCCCCGAAGCCAGCGGCAGCAGCCCGCACGGCGCCACGCGGATCCCGACCTCGCGGGCCAGGCGCATGCTCCAGTGCTCCAGCTCGACCATTCCCGGGAATTCCGCGGAAGGCGGCTTCAGGATGTGCGTCCCGCCCAAAGCGCCCATGACCGTCAGACGAGGACGATTTCCGTCATCGTGCATCGAGAGGGACAGCTTGCGCTGCACGCCGGTGACGGCGAGGCTGCGATTCACGGCCTCGACGGCGCGGCGCTCGATGTCTTCCAGTCCGACGTCCAAGACCGGCGCGTCCGTCGTGCCGTAGAGCTCGCGGCAGCAGGAGGGATGGACCACCCCCTCTGGCGCCCGATCCAGGCAGACCAGACAACGGTTCGCGGCGCTCACGGCAGGGTCTCCGGCGTCACGCGCACGGCCCCGACGCAGTCGGCGCACACCGAAAGCAGCAGACCCACGCGGTCCCGAGGGTCCAGCTTCCAGTTGCGGGTGGCCAGGTCCAGCAACCAACCTTCCGGAACCAGTCCGTCGAAGAACGGGTGCAGCCCTCTGGTCTCGTAGGGCGCCTCGCGCAGCGGAAGCCCCAACGAGATCGGCTCGGCCTGGGGAGAGGCCAGCCAGTCCGCCGCGTACACGAACCGACAGGTTCCGTCCGCAAGCTCCTCGATGGTTCCGGCACGGTGCTGGTCCCACCAAACCGCACCGCGACGCACGACGGTCTCGGCCGGCTCCCCGGAATCCACTCCGCGGATCATCGACGATCCTCGGGCAAGGCCACCACCCCCAACTCCTGCCCGAAGAACTGCAGCACCTGCTGGACCTTGTCCAGGCGCAACGTGGTCTTGCCCTGCTCCAGCTCCCGGACGAATCGCAACCCAACACCCGCGTGACGTGCGAGGTCTTCCTGCGAAAGTCCCGCCTCGCGCCGCGAAATGCGGACCGACCAGGCCACCGGGCCTACCTCCTCACGGATCTGCTCCAAAGATCGGCGCATCTTCATACCTGCTCGGGGATCAAATCACACACTCACATGTATAATATACCCGTTCGGTGGTCAATACAATACCAGGCCCCCTAGGAATACCCGATCGGGGCTCAAGGCTTCAGTTCCTTCGATCGTCCAGGAACTGAAGCGTCCGCTCCGCCAACTCCCGCGGCGCCTCCCGCGGCACGATGTGCCCCACACCCGGCATGACCTCGAAGACCGACCCGGGCCAGACGCGGGCGGAGCGTTCGCACATCCACGGGGGCACGTAGAGGTCCTCTTCCCCCGCCAGGAACAACGCGGGTAGATCGACCGAGGCCAGGGCGGAGGGCTCCAGGCCGAAGGCGATCAGGGCATCGAGCATGGGGCCAGCCGCCTGGGGAGAAATGCGGAACTGGCTGTTGGACTCCATCATCCCCAGATGCGGCTCGATCTCGGCCAGAGCCGTTTCTCCGAAGACGAGACCCATCTGGGTTCCCATCATCAGGCCGACACCTCCCAGATCCAGAAGCCGACGACGGAATCCGTCAAATACCCGCGTTTTGACGCTGGGCAGAAGGCGCGTCCCGTGGGCCACCAGGGCGGTGATCCGCTCGCGATGGTGCAGAGCCATCGTCGCGCCGACCATGCCGCCGTGACAGAGGCCAAGCACCGGTGCGGCAGGCAGGCCCAGGTGGTCCAGGAGCTCCACGGCGTCGCGGGCCCACAGTTCGAACGAATACGTTCCGACCCAATGGTCGGAGGCCCCGATCCCGCGGTGATCGAGCAGGATGCATTGCCGTTGCGCCTCGAGGAGATCGGTCACCGGCTGCCAGAAGGCCATGTCCCCGAACATGCCGTTGAGCAGCAGCAGGGGTGCCCCGCTGCCTCGCACGTCGTAGGCCAGCGAGACGCCGTCGGATGTGGTGAATGACTGCATGCGCCCCTTCTTCCCGTTCCCGGATCCCCTTCATCGCGGCTGCTCCGCGGTGGCCTTCGAGGATCCGCAAAAACCCTCTTAACGCCTCCCGCCGCCCGCTCCCTTCCAGCCCATCAACGAGCCCAGGGTCTCAGACAATTCCCGTCCATTCAGCGCGGCCTGGGCGCGGTTGGGGTGCCAGTCGGCCCCGTAGCCGCGCTCCGGCGCGTTGGGCGTCAGGTGCAGCACCTCGACCGGCCCACCCGACCGGGCTCTACGAGCCGCGTTCTCCAAGTGGGCCCGCACCCGGGTCAGGGAGGGGAACGGCGATCCGTCCTTGCGCTGCGGCCAATGGTCGGACAGCATAGGGCCGTCGGCGAGCACCACGGGAACCTTCGGGTGCACCTTCCGCACCTGGGCCAGGAACGACACCAGGCTGTCTTCCCACGCCGCAGAATCCGGTTCCGGCCAGCTCGAGAAGTCGTTGGTGCCCAGGTCCACCACCACCACATGGGGGCTCCAGCGGGAAGGATCCCAGGCCGACCACGACGATTCGGGACCCGAGCGATCGAACAGACGGGGCAGGACACCCTCCGTGGAGCCTCCGTAGTTGCGCACCAGACCCCGCCCGGAATAGGCCACATAATGCGCCTCGGCGCGCAGATCGCCCACGGCGCGCGCCGCCCACGACGACAACACGTCTTCGGTCCAGGGAGCGAACGCGTGTTCCTTGAGCGAATCCAGGACACCGTAACCGCAGGTGATGGAATTGCCCACGAACAGGATCCGGCGCTCGGGAGCGGGGGCGGGTGGCAGCGGATTTCCCTCGATCCGGAATCCCTTGACCACCAGAGTCCCCACGAAGCCTTCGGTGCGTTTGGTCAGCACCACCTCGTGGCGCCCCGCTGCAAGGCCCGTGCCCAGCACGACCAAGGTGTCGGAGACCGGCGACAGCAGATTCAGATCGGGCAGAGGTTTGCCATCCAGGCGCACCGCGACGATGGCGCCCGTGGACCCCAGGCGTACCGCGCACGCAGTGCCATCGAACACCAACCTCGCCTCGGTACCGGGCCACCCCAGACGCTTTTCCTGAGCCAGGGTCTCCACGCGTCCGACGAACCGCACGACGGAATCCGTCGCGAGGATGTCGCGATGGGTCGGACCGTTCGTGGCGCACGCCCCGACCACGAGAGTCAGGATGGTCAACGCAATCGCCTTCATCGCACGTCTCCTTGCAGGAACGGTGGCCTCTGTACTTTCCCTATGTC
>JAMIIV010000153.1:0-27666 GCA_035913415.1 Fibrobacteria bacterium
GTGATCCTCTCCAGCCCACAAGGATGGTATCTGGGAATGGTCGCCCGAATCCAACGTGGATGCTCTCTCCCCCGAATGTGGAACTCAAGAATACGGTCGAGTCCAACGTCAATAACGCGACAGAGACGCCCTCGGGGATCTGAGTCCGGCACTCGACGTCGTAGAAGGTGCGCGGCGCGCTGAAGCACCCCGCCAGCAAGACCGGGAGGATGCTCGTGACCCACAGGCGCACCAATTTGTAACGGCCAGGTTTGGCGCTTTGGGTCCTGAGGACCGGTGTTGGTGGGGGCCAGGATGTTCCCCGTGTGGCCGGGGCGCTGTGCGTGAGCCTGGGGTCAATCATCGGGGAAGACGGCGGGGGAGGGTTTCGGGACAAGGTTTCTGCGCAAGGAATCACGGTACCTCAATCCACCATCGAGACCACATGGCCCATTCAGGATGGATGTGGCTCCGATGTAGACGGTGTGCCTGCAGTCGTATTTGGCGACCTTGCGGGCCTGTACGCGGACGGAGTCCCCGGGGTAGAAGGTGAAGCGCAGGTGGTACTTCTCCTTGCGGGTATTGATGGGCGGCAGGAGGGGCTTCAAGGGAACGACTCGTCGGTACCTTCCGTCCTGTGATCCTCTCCAGGTCACCATCAGGGTATCTGGGAAAGGCCTTCCGAAACCGACTTGGATGCTTTCTGTATCGAAGGAGGAGCGGCAGAACGTGGTTGAATCCATTTCGCGAAACGAGACAGAGACCCCTTCGGGAATCTGAGTCCGGCACTCGACGTCGTAAAAGGTGCGCGGCGCGCTGAAGCACCCCGCCAGCAAGACCGGGAGGATGCTCGTGACCCACAGGCGCACCAATTTGTAACGGCCAGGTTTGGCGCTTTGGGTCCTGAGGACCGGTGTTGGTGGGGGCCAGGATGTTCCCCGTGTGGCCGGGGCGCTGTGCGTGAGCCTGGAGTCAATCATCGGGGAAGACGGCGGGGGAGGGTTTCGGGACAAGGTTTCTGCTCAAGGAATCACCGTACCTCAATCCTCCATCGAGCCCACATGGCCCATTCAGCATGGATGTGGCTCCGATGTAGACGGTGTGCCTGCAGTCGTATTTGGCGACCTTGCGGGCCTGCACGCGGACGGAGTCCCCGGGGTAGAAGGTGAATCGCAGGTGGTACTTCTCCTTGCGGGGATTGATGGGCGGCAGAAGGGGCTTCAAGGGAACTGTGCGCTGGTACTCTCGAAGCATGGAGCCCATCCACCAGACGATCATTGTGTCGGGGAGGAGTACCCCATTGCCTACGGTGATGCTTTCGATTCCGAAGGTCGAATGATTGAATATCGAAGAATCCATCCTCATGAAGGATACGGATACCCCTTCGGGGATTTGCGTACGGCATTCCAGGTCGAAGAAGGTGCGCGGCGCGCTGAAGCACCCCGCCAGCAAGAGGGGCAGAAAGCCGAGGAGGGCGAGTTTCATTCGTTGCGGCCGCCGAAGAAGACGATCCGCTGGCGGTTTCCCTGGTCTAACATGTATCGCGAGTCGTGTATGTAGTGTGCGACGCAAGTGCGAAACTCCTCGAACGTGGGCGCGAGCAATTCCTCCAGAACCTCCGGTCGATTGGTGTGCTGTTGGTACTGAAAGATGGGGTGCGATGGCGGGAGTTTTTCGAACGATGGTCTGCGGGGCGTTTCTATTTCGCCAACGCTCTTCCACTTCATCCCCGCCCTGCGGGTCCGCTCGATCATGACCCACAGAGCAATGCGAGACAGGCTGTTGTCGAGTTTGTGCACGGCGGGTTCGGGAGGCGCCTGGGTTTGGGCCTCGGGCAGGCGCGTCTTGTCCCCGGCGGCTTGTTCCTTGCGCCGGCGTTCGAATTCCACCCAAGCCGGATCCTTTTGCTTCATCCGTTCGATCACCTGCTGGCGCGATTCGGGGTCGTTCGTGCAGAGATCACGGGGCGTGGCTCCGCGCGCAAGTCTTGTCTGCAGGGTGCGCTGCACGTATTCGGAGATCGTCTCTCCGGTCCGGTGGGGCAGCGGCGGCATGGCGGGAATCCATTCCGCAGGGCCGTAGCCTCCACCGACATCGGCATGAACCCCGGGTAGGATCCATTCTTCCCAGGCGTTTTCGGGTTTGCTTGTTTTGGGAAGCTCTGTGCGATTCCTGCACTCCTCCCAGCCCTCGGCCGAAGTCATCGCGCCTCCATCATAGAACACTGGCAACTTGGAGACGACAGGCAAATCGGAGAGGATGGGCCAGGGGGTGTCGACTTCCTTACCGGGCGTAGGGCAACGGATGCTCCACAGGTCGAATGCGCCTCGGACCTCCAGTTGGGAGATCAGGTGGATCACCTTGTCGACGCGGGTGGGCCGGACGAACACGTCGAACGTCGACAGGAATTTCCGGTATTCGAGGTTCAGGTCGTAGTCGACGGCATTGCCGGCCAAACCCACGGAAACGACCGTATCGAACAGCCCCATGAGATCGACGTTGAAGGAAATGTCTTGGAGTTGGAATTTTTGACGCCACTGGGGATCATGGAGCCGATTGACGAAGACGCGCGCGGCAGCCGCACCGCGACTGAAGCCGAACACGCGCAGGCGAAGGTTCGCTCCGGGGTAGCGTGTGACCATGTCGCGCAAATACTTGAACCCCAGATTGATTCGGTCATCGAGCCCCCACCCGAGGCCTTGTTCGAGAAGTTCCCATCCTCCGGTGGTGCCGATGCCGTCGATGTAGTGTTTGTCCCGGCAGACCTCGCCGACGATCTCCTTGGGGTGGAGCTCGTAAAGCTTCGCCACGTTGGTCTCGGTGCCTGATTGGAGGTCGCGTCGAAGGTTGTTTCCGGTGCCGTCGAAGAAGATGCCGAGCTCGAGGGTCTGGATCTTCGATGCGAGGGTGCCTCCGGGGGCGACCAGAGGGATCGGGCGGCGCTCGTAGAGGCTCGGGTCGAGGGTGGGGTCTTGGGGCGCTCCCACGGGTTCCCCAGGCGGCGTTTCCTGCAGGCGTGGAGCCGACCCCGCTGTGAAGACCTGAATCACGACGGATGTGTTTTCGAGGGGAGAACCGTACCCACAATGGTCTCGCCCACAGGCGAAAACTCCCCGCGGTCCGGGGCCGAGTTCGGGAACTGGCCAGAAGGGCGTAGTCCCTGCGCCTCTTCCAAGACGTTCATGGAGGAGTGCGTGCAGGACCCGAAGGGCTGCGTTCCAGGTGCGCGGCCCGCAGATTCCGTCCTCTGCCAGCTCGGTCTGCAGGCGCTCGTTCGCCTCCCGTTGGAACCTCGCGATGGCCGACTTGGTCTTCGGGCCCAAGATGCCGTCGATGGCCCCGGGGTCGCATGGCCACGCGCAGGCTCGATGGAGGTCGGCGAGGAACCCTTGGACGTCACGGGTCGCGAAGTGCTTGCCCGAAAGGGTTTCCCAGGCCCGGTGATCCTGGGCTAGGATTGCATGAATCGCCCGAGCACGAAGGTTGGATAGACTGCGGTCTTCCGTGGCGCTCCCACCCGTGCGCGCATGCCCCGTGCATACCATCATCTGCGGAAGTTCCCTGCGCGAGAACAAGAAGGCAGCCACATCGGCGAGATCTCGAAGCAGTTGGGCGTTTGCTCCCAGACGCGGGAAACAGCTCTCCGCGAGGAAAATGCCGTGCTGTGCGGTGTCGCCGCCGCCTATGTCGCGGAAGTGGGCGATGGTGACTAGCGGCACCTCGATGGTTTGGCTGAAAAGCGGTTCGGGAGCCTCCATATGACGTGCTTCGATCTGAAAACGGACGCGCTCCCCGATCCGGGAATGCCCCATGGCGATGAGGTGCCCCTTGGCCGTCACGGTATGCGCAGACGCGTCGGAACTGGGAAAGCCTTCCCGATTCGCCCAGATGCGATGGGTCTCGTCCTTCCCGTCGCGGGTCTCCGTCATGTGCAGGGAGAAAAAGACGCGGCGCGTCTTGCCGGGAGCGAAGCGTCGGACGTCTACCGCCATCTCAAAGGGCTCGTGCAGCCGCAATTGGTCGGGTGGCGTCAGGAAACGGCAATTGGACAACACGACGGCGACGGGGGGCACCAGGGGCTTGGGGGCGGGGGGCGCGCAGGAGGATCCTTCTGGCCAGGGGTCGTTTTCGCGGACCTTGCGCAGGTAGTCGGGATCGACGGCAGGACGTGGTGGCGCGGCGGCGGTGGGAAAGCGCACCTCTCCGACGGGCTTGCCGTGAAAACGGTCGAGCAGGGAGCTGCCGTCGAAAGGGCGGGAGCCACCGAAGGGGGAGGGCGATCCGAAGGGCGAGGAGGGCATGCGAGGCTCCGGGCGAAGTGGAAACCGAAATGTAACAGGCTCCCCGAGTGCAGTTTTTCCCGCCCGCGCGGTCAGGTCACCGGAGGTCAAGGACCGATCTTTGCGGCGAGCCAGCACCTCGAGCCAGCTTGAACCTCCGTGGCGTCGTCTCCTGCTTGGTCCCGGTCCGTCGCTTGATGCCCTGGGCTCTTCTCGTGACCGCCGGCGTGGCTGACGTGTGCCTCCAGTCAGGGCGCCAGGGAGGAACTGTACCCGGAAGGGGAGAGGGTATCGGGCCGGAAGGTTGTTGTGGAGCCGTTGCCCGTGTGGATGTCCAGGATGGGGCCGCGCAGTTCCAGGCGTCCGATGGCACTGATCACGGGCTGCTCCAGGAGGGCGACGGATCGGCCCGTGGCGGGATCGAGGGCGCAGGCACTGTTCCATCCCAGCCAATAGGCGCGCAGGGGGGAAACCGACCATTGCAGTTCGACCACCGGACCCGCCCTCAGGCGGAATCGAAGCGTACGGAGGGTGTCGTGGAACAGGATGCCGAGTGGGCTGTGCGCGATCTCGAACCTGGGAGTGCTGCCGGGCGAGGGGGCGAGGGTGTCGATTTGTTGGATGGGACAATCCGGAGGAGGGGGGACCGGATGTGGCGGCGCGCGAAAGGGGGTGGGCGCTGGGCGCGAGGCACGGGTCGGTGCGGCTTGGGGGCGGGGGCGGCGCAGCGCGAAGGTCGTGGTATCGGCAGCCCCCGGCCGGTACATGACCAGAGACGTATCGGTGAGTTCGACGATCCGCCAGGTCTCGAGCGCCTTGAGATGCAGGACGAGGGCGGAATCGGCGCGCAGTCGCCAAGACCCGCGGTGATGGTTCGCGGGAGGGGAGAAACTCCGGAACGACCCGTCGCTGGACAGGTGCAGGCGCAGCGAGTCCTTCCAGGGACGGATTCCGTCAGACGTCGATTTCGAGACCGCGGTCCAGGACCGACACAGCCCCGGCAACAGCGGAGTGTGGGGAGGCGCGAGCAGAGCGCCCGCAAGCACGAGGGAATCGATCAACATGGCGGGGGCACCGTACGGTTCAGGTGGGGCGCGAGATCATCCTCGAGGCCAGCAATGCCAGCAGGCCCAGGGCGGAAAGCGAGACCACCAGCCCGATCAGGGCCGTGGTGCCGGCGGTGCCTTCGCGCAGCGCCGTCGAGAGGTCTCCGGCCGATAGGCCCGCCCAGGTGAGCAAGGTCAACCGGGGCAGGATTCCCAGGGTGGTGGCGGCGAGATAGGCCATGGGGCGGATGGTGCTCGCCGAGAGGAGGGCGTTGGTCCAGGCGAAGGTCGAGACGGGGGCGATGCGAAGCAAGGTGGCGACGGGGAAGGAGCGCGCTTCCAGTCGTTGCACGATGTCGTGGGCGGCGGAGTGGCGTTCCAGGAGCAGACGGGCTTCGCTCCGGAAGAAGCGCCGGATCAGCAGGAAGCCGGGAAGCGACGCCAGGACCAGGCCAGGGAACAGAACGGCGGCGCCGCTCCATCCGAAGAGGGCGCCACAGGCGAGCATGGTGGTGTTGGAGGGAATCATCCCCAAGGCCATGCCGGGCAGCGCAATCAGCAGGAACAGGTCCATAGGCACCTTGTGCCCGGTGAGAAGACCCGCCAGCACGGCTCCGGTTCCGAGGATGCTCAAGACCGGTCCGGCGGCGAGGTGTAGCCCCAGAAGGATCCGCGCGATGCGGCCGGAGGCGGTGACGGATTCTGGGGCCGGCGGGTTCGATGATCTGGATTCGAGCATGGAGACGCCCAAGGTACAACCTTGGATGATTCGCCACCCCGCCACCCGCGGGACGAAGGATGCAGCGGGCACCGGAGGGGGCGCGGAATGCCCGAACGCGAGGACCTACCTTTGGGGACCCACCACCGACCTGCGCCCTTGGCGGCGCCCGGACCACCCGACCGGGAAGGAACCCATGATCCTCAACTACGTATGGCTCGGCCTGTTCCTGAGTGCGGGCCTCTTCGGCACGGTCCGTTTCCTCACTGGCGCGGATCCGTTGGTGTTCCCCGCCATGGCCCAGGCCACCTTCGATTCGGCCAAGACCGCCTTCGAGATTTCCATCGGTCTGGTGGGCACCCTCACCCTCTGGATGGGTCTCATGCGCGTGGGCGAAAAGGCAGGCGCCATCCAGATCGTCTCGCGCCTGCTGGCCCCGCTGCTGCGGCGCATGTTCCCCGGGCTTCCCACCGACCACCCCGCGTCGGGCTCCATGGTGCTCAACTTCGCGGCCAACTTCCTGGGCCTGGACAACGCCGCCACGCCCGCCGGCATCAAGGCCATGAAAGAACTGGAAACGCTCAATCCCCACCCGGGAACCGCCACCAACCACCAGATCATGTTCATGGCCCTGCACGCGGCCAGCCTGACCATGTTCCCCGTCAGCATCATGGCCATCCGCGCCGCCGCCGGCGCCGCCAACCCCGCCGACATCTTCCTGCCGTTGCTCATCGCCAGTTTCTGTTCGGCCCTGGGCGCGTTCCTCTCCATCGCCTTCGTGCAGAAGATCTCGCTGCGCGATCCGGTGCTCCTGTCCATGATCGGCGGTGCCGTCGCCCTCCTGGGCGGCGTGGTCGCTTTGGTGGCCACGCTGCCCCACGAGGCCGTCCAGAAATTGTCTTCGGTGGGCGGCACCTTCCTGCTGGTCGCCGCCATCCTGTGGTTCCTGATCCTGGCCACCATCCGCCGCGTGAACGCCTGGGACGCCTTCGGCGAAGGCGCCAAAGACGGGTTCTCCACGGCCATCTCGCTGGTGCCGTTCATGGTGGGCATCCTGGTGGCAGTGGGCATGTTCCGCGCTTCGGGAGGCATGGCCTACCTGGTCGACATCCTGTGGGGCATCCTTTCGTGGACCGGCATGCCGCAAGATGGCGTGGGCGCCATCCCCACCATGCTGATGAAGCCCCTCTCCGGCGGTGGCGCACGCGGGCTCACGGTGGATGCCATGAAGACCTACGGCGTCGATTCCTTCGCGGGGCGCCTATCGAGCATCCTCCAGGGCAGCACCGACACCACCCTCTACGTGTTGGCCCTCTACGCCGGCGCTGTGGGCCTGCGCAACACCCGCCACGCCCTTCCCTGCATGCTCATCGCCGACCTCTGCGGCTTCGCCGGCGCCTTCCTGATGGCCATCCTGTTCTTCACTTGAACCTTCCGGGCGCCTCCCCGGTGCCCCGGGGTCGCCCTCCCTCCGGGCTCGGGCGTGCGCCCTCGGTGCCGGATCCCCACCGTCGCTGTCAACCCGCTCCGGCACCCGCCGAGCGGCGTCCCTCGGTCCGGCTGGCGCGTCGTATGCGGACTCCCTGAGGCAAGCCTTGAGGGGGCTACCTCTCTCATAGAATTTTGATATTTCAACACTACGTTAACATATCATAATCGCCTAAACACCCATATAGAGACGCAATAACGTTATGTTGTGAATTGGATAGGGGGGTGAGTATGGCTTTCAGGACCATCGAACAGATCGAAGCCATCCTTGGCGACAAGATCCGAAGCTACAGGCTCCACTTGAACCTGTCCCAAGCCGCGGTTGCGTCCAAGGCGGGCGTCAGCCTTCCTGTCATCATCCGCATGGAGCAGGGGGAGCGAACGACGCTCCACGCCTTCATCGCCGTCGTCAAGGCCCTCCAGCTCGAAGGCTGGTTTGACACCTTCGCTCCCATCGCCACGGTCGATCCGCTCAACCTGGTCAACGAGAATCCCCGCCAGCGCGCCAGCAAGAAGAGGCCCCGAAGTGGCTCGTAACAAGGTCTTCAAGCAAGTCTCCAGCCTCGAGGTGCACCTGTGGGGGACTCACGTCGGATCTCTCGCCTGGGAGCCCGCCAAGCAGTGCTACGCCTTTCGTTTCACCCCCGCATTCCGCCAGTTGGGAATCGATCCTGCCCCGTTGAAAATGCCCGTGGCCAGGGACACGATCTGGACCTTCGACGACCTGGGTCGTGCCACCTACCAAGGCCTGCCGGCGATGATCAGCGACAGCCTCCCGGATGCCTTCGGCAACCGGTTGATCGAAGCCACACTGCTCGATTACGGTCTGGACCAGGGGGCCATCACTCCCCTCGATCGGCTCGCCTACATCGGGAGCCGAGCGATGGGTGCGTTCCGGTTCAAGCCCTCCCGAGGTCCATCCGAGAAGGCGACCGCCATCGACCTGCGCAACCTCGTGGACGAGGCGAGACAAGCGATTTCCACCCA
Organism: Fibrobacteria bacterium; assembly: GCA_035913415.1. Taxonomy (GTDB): domain Bacteria; phylum Fibrobacterota; class Fibrobacteria; order UBA5070; family UBA5070; genus UBA5070. Next base: position 8,499 of record JAMIIV010000153.1, read on the forward strand.
GCCCGGCGGCACCGAGGCCACCACGCTGCAACACATCATCCAGGTCGGCATCTCGGCCGGTGGAGCCCGTCCCAAGGCTGTGGTCTGCTGGAACCCTAAAACGAACACCTTCCGTTCCGGCCAGTTCGATGCTCCTGCGGGCTTCGAACATTGGCTGCTGAAATTCGATGGCATCGAAAAGGGGCAGATCGATGCGAACGAGCCCCGCAACGAGGGGCGCGTCGAGTACGCCTACCACCTCATGGCCCGGGCCGCTGGACTTGAGATGTCCGATTGCAGGTTGCACGAGGAGGGCGGCCGAGCCCACTTCATGACGCGCCGTTTCGACCGCGAGGGTGCCAGCACCCGACATCACATCCAGACCCTCTGCGCCATGGCCCACATGGATCTCAAACATGCCGGGGCCCACTCCTACACGCAGTTGTTCGATACCCTCGCGAGCCTCCATCTGCCCGACAGCTCCTTCCAGGAAACCTTCCGACGCATGGCGTTCAACGTCATGGCTCGCAACATGGACGATCACACCAAGAACCACTCCTTCCGTCTGAAGGAGCGCGGCAACTGGGAGCTTTCACCGGCCTACGACCTGACCTACGCCCACAACCCCAACGGCAACTGGAACCACCAGCACTTCCTTGCCGTGAACCGCAAACACGACAACATCACTCGCCCTGACCTGCTTGTCGATGCCGAGCGATTCTCCATCGCCGACCGCAAATCGATTCTCGACCAGGTCGCCTCGGCCGTCGGCCGCTGGCCCGAGTTCGCGGCCCAGGCAGGGGTGCCCTCCGACCAGGCCGAAGAGATCCGTCAGGACCTCCGGCCTCTCTGAATCTCCCCAGCCCAGGCAAAGGACAATCGTGTCGCGTGAGTCCGGCGCTCGCACGGCCAAACGCGATGTCTCCGGATTACGGGTTCGCCTGGAAGACGAGAAGGGCGACGCGATCGCGTTCGCTTGGGACTTCGAATAACCAACCCGGCCCGGGGATCTAGCTTTACCCCCTTCGCACCGGCCTTCCGGGGGGACCAGCCTCCCGAACTTCGCTCTTCAACGAAACCTCCTGCATGCCCTCCTTCGAATCCTGGTTTTGCGACCACGCCCATGAACTTGTCGGGGGTGGCCATTGGCTTTCCGGCGCCGAGCCCAATCGCTTGCCGGCCGACCAGTGGGAGTCGCGTGGTTTCCGCGTCCTGGTGGCGCGTTTGTCGACCTGGCAGGATACCCTGGAATCGTTCACCCACCGGGTGCTGTATTCCATGCTGCGCGACATGGAGGGGGTGTATCCCGATCTGTCGTGGGTGCCGCCCGCGCGCGATGGACACATTCTGACCGAGGCCGGGGTGCCGTGGCTTCTGGGTTCGGGCACGCACCGCGATGCCCGCGACTTCGACGTGCTGGCGCTGTCCAACGCGCTCGTGCAGGAAATCGTGAACATCCCGGTGCTCCTGGAGCGTTCGGGCATTCCCGTGTCGCGCCGCGAACGCGCCGGTCGCGAAGACCTCCCCCTGGTGGTGCTGGGAGGGGCCAACGCGTTGTACGCTTCGGCGCTGTTTGGGCCGGATTCGCCCATCGACGTGGTGTTCGCGGGTGAAGAGCCTGAACACATCCAGGATCTGTTCCGCCGTCTGCAGCAGGCCAAGGACGAACACCGCACGCGCGAAGAACGCATCGCCGCGGCGCTGGAGGTGCCCGGTACCTACCTGCCCGACACCTGGGCTCCCGTGGCGCGCAAGCGCCACGCCAGCAAGCCAGACCTGAACCGCTTCAAACTTGCCGAGCCCATCCCCGCCGCGGTCGGTGTGGCGGGCACGGCCAGCCTGCAAATCTCGGAAGGGTGCCCGTACTTCTGCTCGTTCTGCGCCGAAAGTTGGTCGCGCAAACCCTACCGCGAGGTGGGTCTCCAGGAAGCGCGCGATTCGGCCCTGGCCATGAAGCGTGAACTGGGATTGTCGCATCTGGACCTCTACAGCTTCAACTTCAACACCTACGAACACATCCGCCCCCTGGTGGCGGGACTGCTCGAAGACTTCGCCTCGGTGGGGCTCAAGAGCCAGCGTTTCGACGCCATCGCCCACGATCCCACCTTCGTGCGCCTGCTGCAGGTGGCGGGCAAGACCTCCATCACCTGCGGCCTGGAAGGCATCAGCCCCCGGCTGCGCCGCTACTTGCAGAAGGATCTCTCCGAAGAGGAACTCGATCGCTCGCTCGACACGCTGCTGCGCGCGCGACTGCGTGAACTGAAGGTGTTCGTGATCGTGACCGGCCGCGAAGAGCAGGAGGACTTCGACGCCTTCAAGGCGTTCCTGTACCGGCTCAAAGACAAATTGCGTCGTTGCGCTTCGGCGCCGCGCACGGTCGTCTCGGCCACGCCCCTGGTGCGTTTCCCCTGGACGCCGATGGAATTCGAGGACATGCCCGATCCCAAGACGCTTTCGCGCCTGTGCGGATTCACCAAGGCCACGGCGGTCTCGGCAGGGTTCGAGTTCCGCGGCGCCGCGGATGTGGAAGAAGCGTGGGTCAGCCAGGTGCTGGTGCGCGCACGCGGGCCCGAGATCCTGGAGGCCGTCCGCGAAGCGCAAAGGCGCACCGATTTCGTCTTCCGCGACAAGATCGATCCCAAGTTCTTCGAGGCGCTGCGCGCCGTGTTCGTCGAACGCGACATCGAGCCCGATTCCACGGTGCAGGGATACGATCCCGAGGTCCTGGAGTCCACGCCGTGGCAGGAGCTGAACCCCGGCGTCACGCGTCGGTTCCTGACGTCGGAATGGAAACGCTGCCTGGAATTCATCCAGACGCCCGTCTGCCTGGGATGGGTGGACGAAGAAGGCCACTGCCACGCCTGCGGTGCCTGCGACAAGCCCGAGCGCGAAGCGATCACGCACGCGCGCCAACCGCCGCGCCAGGATCTGGAGGCCCTCGATCGGAAGATCCGCGACCTGCGCCGCTCCGAGACCCTGGTGGGTGTCGAGGTCGAACTGGCCCCGGTCTGCCAGGGACTTCCGCGCGACCTGGTGGAAGCCTGGCACGCCCGCGCCTGGATGCAGGCATTCCCCGAACTGGTGCGCGGCTACCGCCGCCACGAACCCGACGAAGAAGAATCGTTCCTGTCCACCGGACGCCGCGTCCTGACCTCGGTCTGGCTGCCCGAGGCCGCCGAGAACGTCCGACAGATCCTGTCTGATCCGGATCGCCGCGCCGCCCTGGACGCGTTCTTCGCGCCCTACGGTCGCATCTTGGGACTGCCGGCCGATCCCCCGCGGCGCTTCGTGCTGCGCGGTGCGGCGATGCTCGATCCCTCCCGCTGGGTGACCGAGCGCGGGCTCAAGCACACCTTCCGTCGCGACGGCGCCGCACGGCGCTGGGAGTTCCCCAAGGAGACGCTGAAAAAGCGCATCCTCAAGGACCTGGTGCGCACCGAGGAAGACGGCGTGGCCGTCCTGACGGTGGACGCCGACGAGAAGTTCGACGTCCGCGAGTTCCTGCGCGCGGTGGTGCCTGGTGAAGAGCGCCACCTCGTGTCGGCGGTCTGGGGGTAGGATCCCTCCGACTTCGATCGGTCACTCTGGCATCGGGGTTCCGTGCATCAGTCCTCCGAAGGTGTCTACGGACGGTCGACCGAGCCGATCCGCTCGTACGATCCGCTCGTCCTGAGGAGCGCCGAAGGCGCGTCTCGAAGGGCGAACGGAGAGGCGACTCGTCGAATTTTGTCATCTCGTCGAGCCGTATACCTCCGCCCTTCGAGACGCGAGGCAGAGCCTCGCTCCTCAGGGCGAGCGGGGTTTGTTGGCATTCTTCCGAATGCGTAATCACCTGCTCAACGGTGATCGTGTCCCAGGATCGTTGCGTGGTAGAGCTCGGCAAGCCGCCCCGCGGCGGCATCGTCCGACCAGCTCCGGGCGGCAAGGCGCGCGCGACTGGACAATTCCTGTTGAAACGGGGCGTCGGACAGGACCTTCGCCAGCGCCTGGGCGAAGTCCCCGACGTCGTCGACTGGGGCCAGACACCCTTCGAGCGGTGCGAGGATCTCGATGGTGCCCATGGCCGCCAGGGCCACCACGGGAAGCCCTGCGGCCATCGCCTCCAGCAGCACCAGGCCCTGGGTCTCGGTCTTGGAGGCGAACGCGAAGACGTCGGCGGCGGCGTAGGCGTGGGGAAGGTCGCGATCGTGGTCCTGGTAGCCCAGCCACGACACCGCATCCGCCAGCCCCATTTCGGTGGCGCGTGTTTCCAGGCTCGCGCGGGCGGGGCCGTCGCCGATCACCACCAGCAACGCGTCGGGAACCGAGGCACGCACACCCGCCATGGCTTCCAGCAGGAATTCCATGTTCTTCTCGTGGGCCACGCGCCCCACGAACAAGGCGACGGGTCGGTCGGGGGCGATGCCGTGGCGGGCACGGAACGTTTGGCGGTCGCCGGTTTCGAACAGTCCCAGGGGAATGCCCGTAGGTAGCACCGTCATGGGGGATTCGACCCCGTAGGCGAGAAGGCGCTGCCGCATGGCCTCGGAGGGCACCACCACCGCGTCGAGTTCGTCGCATTGGCGGCGCGACATCCCGCGTGCGATGGAGCGCGCCAGTTGCGCGGGCAGGAAGCGCACGTAGTGCTCGGCGTACTCCTCGAACAGCGTGTGGTAGGTGGCGATGGCGGGAATGCCGAGCTTGCGCGCCGCCGAAAGGCCGGCGTAGTGGCACGAGAACGGCGTCTGGATGTGCACCAGGTCGCAGTCTGCCGCTTCCTGCAACACCACCTCGTGCAGGCGTCGCCAGCGGGGAAGTCGGTCTTCGGCATCGCCCGGAGCGGGGCGCGAGGCCACCCGCTCGATGCCTTCCTGGTCGGGTTCGTCGCCGTAGCGGGGGGCCACCAGCTTCACGTCCACGCCATGGGCGGGAAGGCCTTGACGGAAACTGTCTATAGAGGTGGATACCCCGTTGATGCGCGGAAGGAAGACGTCCGAGACCATCAGGACGCGCAGGCGAGGCGAGGTCATCGCACGACTCCTTGGGGAGGCTGGTCGGGGGAGGGAACCACCTGGAACACGGCGCCGACCAGGGGGCGCAGCCGTGGCATCTTCAAGCCCACGACGATCGCGCCCACCACGGCGGCGAAGAGACCCACGGGAAGTGCCTGGCGCAAGGGCGCGAACCAAAGGAGCGCCGCGGCCGCCGCCAGGGAGATTGCCTGGATGGTGAACACGACCCTCGGCGGGTACCAGGGGATCTCGCGGGCCTTGAGGTGGAACGCGGAGTGGATGGTGGTGGCCAGCGCGAACAGGCCCAGCCAGAACGAGGCGATCACGGTGGGGTCCGGGAGGTGCTCGGACAGGGAGGCTCCAAGCACCAGGCGCAGGGTGTGTGTGGCCGCCACGAAGCCCAGGCCCAGATGGGGGATGCGTTTGGTGGCCAGCGTGTAGAGCAGGTTCAGGGCGATGAATCCGGGAAGTGTCCAGAATGACGGGACGGGCAGCAGGGTGTGGCCGATTGCCAGACCGCCGCCGACCAGGGTCAGGGCGAAGATGGCGGCGGCGGTTCGGGAAACGGCGCCGGAAGGGATGGGGCGGGCGCGTTTGACGGGGTGGCGAGCGTCTTCGGCGGCATCGACGACATCGTTGAAGGTGTACAGGCCGCCGTAGACCAGGACGTTGAAGCACAGCCAGCACGCCGCGAGGGGGACCAACAGGTTCCACGAGGGCGATGGAGCGAAGAGGAAACACCCCGCCGCCACGGTGGTGAACGAGGCGTGGAAGTGAAAACGCATCAAGTGGATCCAGGGGCGGACCGTCATTCAGACGATCCAGCCGTGGAAGGGCCACGAGACGGCCAGCCCGACGACGGCCCCGACAATCACGTCGTGCACCCAGTGCACGCGGGCGGCGACGCGGCTCCAGGCGGTCGCGGCGACCACGATGACTCCCGCCCCCAGGCTCCAGACCGAGGGAAAACACAGGTACAGCACGGTGGCGTTCGATGCGATGCGCGCGGTGTGCGCGCTGGGAAAGCTCGAGGCGTCGTACTGTTCGTAGAGGGTGCGCCGCGGCCGGGGAATGGGGCGCTCGGTGCGGGTGGCCAGCTTGATGCCTGCACAGACGGTTTCTGTCGCCCCAATCGCCAGCAGGAAGGCGAGCGCCTCGCGGAGGCCGTGGAGGGCCAGGAGCGCGGCGACCCCGAAGTAGAAGGGTGGAGTTCCCAGGAACGTGGCGGCATCGAGCGCCAGGCGGGCGCGAGGGTGGGTCGCGGATTGCGTCATGGGTCCCCGGGTTCGCACGCGAAGTCGAGGATCTTCGCGGCGACTTCCGATGGATGCGTGAACACCAGCACGTGGTTGGCGTCGGGGATCTCCTCCAGGCGCGCGCCGGGAATTTCCCGATGGACGATCCGGATGCGCGCGGCGCGGAAGACGGTGTCGCGCGATCCGTGCACGAAGAGGGCCGGGATCGCGATCTCGCTCAGGCGTGCGCGCAGGTCCAGGCCCGATGCATGGTGCAGCACACCCACGTAGCCGAACAGTCCGGTGTTGGTGATGTCGGCCCGCATACGCGAAGGGCTCCAGTCCGAGTCGCGCGGGTGTCGTCGGTAGTCCACCTGTCCAGGTGTCGCCGCGCAGGGGCGCAGGAAGGGCATGGCCAGACGGGTCAAGGCGGCCAGGAATCGGCTGCGCGGATCGAGCCGTGCCGACAGGAAAACGACCTTGGCGGATTTCACGCGGTGACGGACCAGGTGAAGGGCGGTGGCGATGCATCCGAAGGAGTGCGCGACGAAGACGGGATGTCCGATGCCGAGGCTGTCCACCACCTCAGCCAGATCGTCGGCGAAGGCCTCGATGCGGTAGTCGTCCAGGGAGAGTCTCCGTTTGGAGAGCCCGTGGCCCCGCTGGTCGACCAGCACCAGATTGCATGCCTTCGACAGGAGGGGAAGCAGATCTCTCCACGCACTCATGGATCCCGACAGGCCGTGCACCAGCACCAGGGTGGGCAGGCCGGGCCGAAGCTGGGTGTGGCGGACGAACAGGGTTCCCTTGACCAGGAACTGCTCGTGCCAGACCACGCCCATCGGAACATTCCGGGAGGGAGGGGGCAGAGCCGCGATGGCTTCGACGCTTCGGGACGGAGACAAGATGGTACCAAGGTAGTCCGGATGGACGATTGGAGGATCCGCCAATGGTCGAGCGCGTGACCTGCATCACGGATCGCGCGACCGGGGACGCGCATTCCCGATCTCAGGGCCGTTGATCCCTCACTCGGAGGGGATGCCGCGATAGAACGAGCGGGTGGGGCCGGGATGGGGCGTGGCGATTTCCAGGGTTGCGACCGAGTCGGTGGAGGGCGAAAACCGCAGGCGCATCCGGATGGTCCTCTCGTCCATGGACAGCAGTTCGATCTCGGGGTACATGTAGGCGTGAACAAGTACCTGTCGACGTCGGAACACACCCGTCCCCCGGGTCAGGATCACTTCGCGCAGATCGGCCGTGGTGGCCCCGCAATCGGAGCGCACCAGTTCCAGGGTTGCTCCAGCAGTTCCCAGCGTGGCCAGCGTTTCCTGGCCGCACATCCCCCTGGAGGCCGCGGGGATTCCCCATTGGACCAGGGCCAACAACGCACCGCACATCACCAGGAAGCCACGGAGGGCGAGACGGGGAGAAGTCCAGGCCACCCAGGCGGCTTGGGCCAGGAACAGGGCTACAAGACCTGACCGCAAAGTGGTCCAGATCACAAAATCGCCGGGAGCCAGCCATGCGACGACGACGAGGGATGCCGTGGCGGCCAAGCCAAGGGAGCGTGGAGCGATCCATGACGTCGCTTGTGGTGGTGCGGAAGAGTGTCCGGGCATGGCGGTCAGTCCTTTCCCCGCGCCGCGGCCATGATCCTCTCGGCCAGTTTTGACGGATCTTGTCCCTGCGCGGCGCCGTCCAGGAAGACGGCGTGCGAGCGCACGGCGATCAGCGCGACCTGGCTGGGATTTTCGGGCACGCGCCCGCCGGGAAACGCGTCGCGCCTCTCCCGAAGGAATGTGGCGGCCTCGCGTACCGCCTGGTGCAGGGCGCGGTCGTGTTCGGTGGGATACTCGAAGACCCAGGCCTTCACCCGGTCGTTGATGACCCGTTTTTCGGCCCCTCCGGCGTCGATCCCCGCGGCGGCGAAGAGGCGGCAGTCGTACTGGCGGCAGGTACCGGGGCGCGCATCGTAGATCGAGCAGCGCGAGTTCTCCAGCATGGGGCACAGGCCTCGGTCGTCGTAGCCCATCAGCTCGTGACCCTTGGGCATGCCGGGTGCGGCGAAGCGCCGATCGGCGGGGATCGCCTTGCGGGCGGCGTGGTCGTCCTTCCCGATGTGGATGAAATACGACGAGCTGCAGCATCCTACGCAGTCGCCGCACGGGACGTCCTGGCGCCCGTCGCCCTCGAGAGCCTTCAGGAAGCCGTCCAGCCAATGGGAGAAGACTCCGGCAGGTACCGGCTCCTGCGGGGTAGGGGGTGGGTGGGTTCCTCTGCGCTGGGCCATGGACGATCGCTCTCCCGGGTGGAGAACCAATCTAGGAAGGCCCCTGCGCGGGCCGACCAATGGAAGTGGTTCGCCAGTGGGGAGAGCCGACCTCACCCGAGTTTCGCTCTCTCTTACGTTCGGCCACCGAAAGATCCAGGCGCATTTGGAACGAGGGGAATTGCCAGCCCGCATGCAGTCCGAACGTCGAGAGGTCGCCGTACAGGTGGGCGGGCATCGCCAGGAAGAAGCCTTCGCCGTGCGATGGTGCGAAGCGGACGCAATCCGTCGAGTCGGTCTTGGTTCGGATGGTGTCGCGTTCGGTGGGAGCGGCCGCCACGGGCGTGGTGGCCAGGGCGGTAGCCAGGGCGAGAGCGCAAGGCGCGGAACAGGCGTGACGGAAAACGACACGGAAAGTGCACATGGAAGTGTCCTTGGTTGCGGGGAGGGAACGCTTGACGGTTTCTCGCCGGGCGCGGCGAGGCCGTGGCGCGATGGCGTGCGCGAGTGATGGCACTCCGGGCGATGGCCCCGGGAGGGTCAGTCGTCCGACGGAGGTCGGGTGGGGTCGTATTCCAGGAGGTCGCCGGGTTGGCAGGCCAGCTCGCGGCAGATGGCCTCGAGGGTGGAGATGCGCACGGCCTTGGCCTTGCCGGTTTTCAGGATGGACAGGTTGGCGTCGGTGATGCCGATCCGCCGGGCCAGCTCGTTGAGGGGCATTTTCCGGTCGGCCAGAACCCTGTCGAGGCGGAAGACGATGCTCATGGCCGGCTCATACGGTGAGGTCCTGTTCGTCCTGCAGGGTGGTGCCGTTGCGGAGGATCTCCCCGACCACGAGAAGCACCAGGCTTACCAGGAGGGCCGCGAAGTTGAACGAGACGAGGGAGAAGGCGATCAGGAGCTTGCTCGTGTTGCCGATGAGGGCCACGTTCTCCTGACGGAAAATGGCGTCCCTGGCGAAGTTCGCGAACAGCGCCCGGGCCTTGCGGAGGATGAGCAGCATCAGGACCGTGAGCAGCGCCAGGTAGGGGAAGACCACCACGCGGGTCAGCGCGGGCAGCGCCAGGAACTCGTTCCATTCGGGATCATCCGCTCCCGAGAGGCGGATGGATTCGGAGATCGTGGCCAGACACGTGTGCGAGAGTGGGGTGGGAAACAGTGCGATTGCCAGGAGGAGCGAGAGGCTCAGAGCCGAAACGAGCACGAGGACCCAGGCCGTCTGGAGAATGGGATTCATCCAGGACGACAGGGACTTCTCTCCGAAGTACCGCATAAAAGCCGCCTTGTTGTTGGTGCTTCTCCAAGATAGGGCGGATTCATAGCGAAAGTCAAGAAGAAAATATCGTAAAACGATAAAACATCATCGAGTTGCGATGCCTTGGAGACATGCCGCCCGCGTGTCAGGGGAAGCGGGTCAGGTGGGGGACAAGAGCGTGTACCGGTCCCTCCGGCCCCTTGATCGAGACGATGGCCATGCCGCCGCGCACGGCAGGGGCCGCGAGGTTCCGTCCCCCCAAGTCCGCCCAGCGGACGGATTCCGTCGGAACGGCGCGGCCGTCCAGCTCGACGACCGTGCCTGCGGAGGTACGACGGACCTGCAGCCTCGGGGGAGCGTGACGAGACCTTGCGTGGATGGACGTCGTGGCGAACGGATCGATCTCGCGGATGCTCACGCTCTTGTACACGGCTGTGTCGCCGTCGGTGCGCCAAAGCAGAGTGCCGTGCCCCGGGGTGATCACCGCGGTGGCCGGATAGGTGCATCCCGACACGTCGCCCGAGGCCCACTGCCCGGAGTCCACGACGGAACCGACCCAATCCCAGCGTCCACCGTTGATCGGAGTCCCGTTGGAGGTCGAATCGATCCACAGTTCCAGGTGGACGGCGTTCCGGCCGGGCAGATCCCAGGCGAGGAACTTCATCCCGATCCAGCGGTTCAGTGGCAGCTTGGATCCCTTCCAGAGCGGGGCCTGGGTGTTCAGGCCCGAACCCGACCAGTACGTGCTTCCCGGGTGCTTGAGCTCCTTCTCGATGTCCCATTTGCCGTCGTTGCGGAAGCGCGCGTAGTAGGTGGTGGCGTCGCAGTCGTTCCCACCGCTGGAGGCGTGGCCCAGCGGGCCGCTGCGCATCCCCACGACCATGCCGCCGTAGTTGGCTCCCGCGGCGCCTTTGCGCATGTACCAGGCGGTGAATTCGACGTCGCGGAAGAACTGCGCCGCCACCTTCGACGAATCCATCGAGTTGACGTGAAAACGCGGCCCCGAGCCCGACATCGTCATGGTGCCTTGTCCGTCGATCCGGAATCCGTCGGTGCCGCCGCTGTGGTCCTCGGTCCACCCGGTGGGGTCGCCGGCATCTTCGGCGTACTTGACGGTGCGGACCTTGGTGTTGGCCCAGTGCGCGGACGTCCACTCGCGGGTGCCCGCTCGGGTGGGGTAAAACCGCGCGATGCCGAACGTGTCCAGGTCGGTGGAGGCCGCCAGCAACGGAGTGGCCAGCAGGGCGGCCATCATCGCGGAGGTCCGTGCCGAGGCGTTCATGGGGCGATCGTTTCGCGCAAGGGCGAATCCTCGAGCTTGAGATGGAAGCCGCGCTTGACGTCGCCGTCGAACCCGGCCGCTTCGTAGAAGCGATGGGCGTCGCGGCGCTTGGCGCTGGAGAGCAGCGCGATCTTGTAGCAGTTCCGTTCGCGCGCGAACGCCACGGCCATCTCCAGGACGCCCTTGCCCAGACCGCGGCGCTGGTGGTCGGGATGGGTCACGACGTTCTCGACCACCGCCCAGGGACGCCCGGAGCGGGTGAGGTTGGGAACCACGACCACGTTGCATGTAGACAGAATCTGACCACCATGGACGCCCACGAAGTAGGCGATGCCGGGAGTGGATTCGACTTCGTCCCACAGCGAGTCGGCCCGGCCGGCCGGGAGCGGGGCGTCGTCGGGGTTCAGGTGCCGGTAGAGGTCCAGGATGCCCGGGAGGTCTTCCCGGCGCGCGGGGCGGAATTCCATGTCGATCCTGTCGGAGGGGTAGGACTCCAGCATAACATGCCTACCGGAGGTTGTCGGGGAGGGTGTCCCATCCCGCCTCGAGGTAGGAGGGCCTGGAGAGGGGTCTGGTCTTCGCGACGGCTCCCTTGCCGCCCACCAGGCACTTCGCGGTGCCTGCCAGGCGGTTCCAGTCCCAGGTCCATTCCTCGTCGCGGCGGGGATTGGTGAAGCCGCAGGCCTTCAGACGGCGGTCGGAGGCGTTCTCGAGGGATCGTTCGAGCATCGAGTCGCCCTGGACGGATTCCGTCGCCACGGTCATTCCGTCCCCGTCGAAGTAACCCCAGGCGGTGCGGGCGGTTCCCAGCACCAGACCGGTCGGGGTCGCCTGGAACGCGAACTCGACGCCCTTCTCGGTGCTGAAGGATCTCCGGTAATTGTCGGCCTGCAGGCGCAGGGCGAATCGTCCGCCTTTTCCGCCGACGACCTGGCGCAATTCGTAGTTGGGCAGGACGCGGCCGTATCCAAGGCCCCCCGACCAGGTCCAGATGCTCGTCCTGCGGCCATTGTCGTACAGGGCCCACCAGATGGGGTAGTTGCGCATGGTGTAGGGATGGTAGACCACCTGGCGGAGCACGAAGGCGTGGCCTTCGAGAACGGGGGGAAGCTGGAAGTCCTTCCAGGTCAGGTCGTCCGGTTCCCACGAATCGGGGGCGTGTTCGGGGCGCTCGACGCGTACCTTGGTCTTGGACGACAAGGGCAGGAGCGCGAGCACATCCGGTGCGTCCACGGCCAGGTCGCGTGCGTCCACGGAATCGAACAGCACGCGTTCCATTCCCACCAGGCGGATCCCCGATGCGCTAGAGCCCAGCGGTGCGACGAAACCGGGGACGAACGTGCGGAGTTCTTCCTGTGTCAGCCATTCCTTGCCCTGACCCTTCAGCCTGATCCGGCGGAGTCCACCGGCGAAGCGCTTGAATCCGGAGGCGCGCGTGTAGGAGGCAAAGAGAGGTTCCTGTTCGATGTCCAGCGCCCACAGGGCCGTCCCAAGACGTTCGAGGGGAGCGTCGATACGCAGGTCGGCGTGGATTTCCAGCCTTCGCCGGTGAGTGGTCGACCGGGTTGCCAGGACGGCATCGCGCAGACGGCTCCGTTGGTCCGCGATGCCGGTCGGGATCGCGAATCGCAGGCTGTCGCAGCCGGTCGCCCCTTCGAAGTACGAGGTGAACTCGTCTTCCAGAAGGAGGCACCGGTGCGCGCCGCTGTCCTCTCTCGCCGAACCCCATTGGAGCCGGACGGCACGGCTGGATTCGATCGCGAGCAAAACGGTGTCACGTTGATCGGGATCGAAGTTGTCCGGGCTGGCCAGGATCGCGTCGAGAAGCAGCAACGGAGTCTCGGGCGAGGCCGTCAGCAAGAGGGGGGTGCGCAGGTGCAAGGTCGAGTCGAGGGCCTGGGGCGGTTGGATCGCGTACAGGGAGTCCGGGAGTTTCTGCAAATGGTCCGGTTCGAGATTCGCGGCGAAGACCCGACCGGCTTCGTAGGTGTCGAAGTTCTCGAGATCGGGTGCACCCGTGGTGTCCCGGGCGATCCGGACCCAAGTCTCCCCGTCCACCTCGATGCTGCTTTCCGTCAGCTTGATGCGCAGGAATCGGGAGTCGGCGGAAAATGGGAACGCCTTGATTCCGAGTCCGAGCAGGCCCAGGCCGACGACGAGGAGTGGAATGGTCGTACGAGGAGACTTGAAGGCCATGATGGTACGTCTCGGGGTTGGGGGAGTGTTCAGGTGGTGCTTGGGGACTGGACGCAATGTGGGCAACCGCAGGAGGCTCCAGGTGACTCCGCAACCGATGACCCCCAAGGTCCAGCGCAAGGCCGGCAGATGGTCGGGGACGCCCCACGTCATCGATGCTCCAAGGCTCGTCCAGACCAGCGCGAGCACACGGATCTTGGTGGTCATGGGAAGGCCCGTCTTGTCGCGGTAGGCGGCGATCAGTGGGCCGAACCACCGGTGGCGGACCAGCCAGGTGTGGCAGGCGGGAGAACTCCGCGCGAAGCAGGCCGCGGCCAGCAGGGCGAAGGGGGTGGCCGGGAGCAGGGGAATGACCAGCCCTGCCATCGCAAGCCCCAGGGCGCACCAGCCGCAGGTGAGGAGGATTATCCGGAGCATGGGTGGTAAAGGTAGAGGGGCGTAGATGTCCCGAGGCACGGACGCGGCCGTTCGGCCCCGAGGTCAGGGCTTCATGACGGTGCGGGAGAGGATCCGGCCGTCGCGACCGACCACGCGCAATGCGTACATGCCGGGTTTCAGGCCTCGGGTGGTGAGGGCTCCGGAGCCGTCCGCGACAAGATTCGTCTCGCGGCCGTCCAGACTGGTGGCGGAGGCCTCGCGGCAGCCGCCAGCGCACGAGACCTGCCAGTCGCGGCCCATCGCGGCCAGTTGGATGGAGGGCTGGCCTGGGAGGGCGCGACGCGCTCCGGTGCTCTGCGCCACGGCGATCCTGGACGCGACCTCGGCCCACAGGCGCTGGATGGAGGCGTTGCCGGAGTTGGCCGGATGCACGCCGTCGGAGCCGAGTTCGGAGGGGTTGGACAGAAAATGACTGTAGAGATCCGGGCCGGGTACGAGATCGCGCGCCTTGGTGAGGCTGTCGACGACGTCGAGATAGGCCTTGTTCACCTGCCAGCCGGTGACGGCGGGATTCGCGGCGGGCATGCGGGCCAGGATGGGCTTGATGCCGCGGGCCTGCAGGGTGTCCAGGATGCGCACCAGCGCGGAGCGATATCCCGAGACGCTGGAATTGCCCCCCCAGGCGTCGTTGGTGCCCAACGAGATCGCCCACACGGACATGCCCTGGGAATTGTCCAGGTAGCGGGATACGTCGTTGGCTACGTCGGCGGTGATGATGCAGGGAATGCCTGCTCGAACCACCGGAGGAATCCGACCGGGAGAAGTGGCCGCCACGCGGGCCGAGAAGTCGTCTCCTGCCGGGAGCGAGATGCTTTTCCAGGCACCGGCGGTGATGGAGTTTCCCACGAAGATCCAGCCTTCGGGATTGGGTGCGGAGGCGTCGAAGATGTCCAGAGCGTCCAGCGACCCGCTACCGGTGTTGATCCGCATCTTCACCCAGCTCTTGCCCTGGAAAGGCACGTGGTGGGAGCGACTGGACACCAGGTTGGAGGTGACGGTGACCGTGGGGGTCCAGTCGCCGTCCTGCCCGTTGGTCGAATTTGCCGAGACCAGGATGTCGTAGCTGGTGGGGATGGCGATGCCCGATGTCTGGAGGCAGGCGCGGCTGCCGTTCTCGCAACCCACGGTGTTCGACCACGAGAAGCTGGGCGCGTTCCAGGCCAGCAGAAGTCGGGAGGGTCCGCTGCCGATGTTGTATGCGGCCCACGAACCGCTGGAAAACGTCCAGTTGGCGTTGCCCCAGCGACCGTCGTTCAGCGAAGACAGTCCGGAGGTGGGGCTTCCCACCGCTACCAGTTTGCTCGATAGCTGGGGGGCCGGTTGCAGGTCCGAGGCTGCCACCAGGTTGGTGGCCAATGCCAGGGCGGTTCCCATCGCCAACCGCAGGTTCAGGTGTCCATTCATCGTCCAGGCTCCGTCGTTTCCGTTGGCGGTTGCATGGCAGGGCGGCCGGGAGGAGACCGATGCGCGCAAGTCGGTGGTGGTGGGAACGTTCCGGGTCAGACACCGTGGGACCCGGGAAAGAGGGAAGGTACGGCCGACTGCCCGGTTTCCGCCTGCGAGTTGTTCCCCTGGTGCCCTCCAGCCGGCATCTTCCTGGGTGGAGGGCAGAGGCCGGGGCCTGCCGTCATTCTTCCTCGAAGTCGCCCTCGGGAACCAAGCCCCGCACGAAGTCCTCGAAGGTGGGGGCCAGCCAGGTGATGGCGTAGTCGTGCTCCTGGTCGACATGGACGACCTCGGGTTCCCCCTGGGGGCCGCAGCGTCGGTAGTCGAGCATGATGACGTCGTGGCCGCCCGAGGGACAGTCCGCGATGACCACGCCGATGTCGGGGTAGCCCCATTCGTCGAGCATGAACCGGCTGCCGGTGGATCCGCAGAGGGAGTTGGGTTTGGAGGATCCGATTCCGATGATCCCATCGACGGCCACATGATCGTCCGACCAGGAGGTCGCGATGCCGGTGGGGAAGGCGCCGTTTGCCGGAATGCCCCCGTTGCGGTGCCGCATGAGCGCCACGTACGATACCGGAAGTTGGTACCCCAGATCCGCTTCGACAGCGCGGATGTCGGCGTCGGTGGGCGGAGGGAGGATGTATTCGTCTTCTTCGTCCGCGCCATCGTCGAGCCAGAACGCATCGAGGTCGAATCCTTCGAAGGGAGCCGCACCCGGTGCGCGGGGTGGGGCGTCCCACGAACGGCGGGCTTCCTCGTTGAGCTCCTCCCGGTCGACGGCGGCCAAGCAGGTGTCCAGGAACTCCCGCGCGAAGCCATCGCGGGGCGACAGAGCGACGGCGGCTTCCAAGCAGGCGACGGCACCCGGGAGATCGTATTTGTGGAAGAGGGCGTAGCCCCGGTACGAATGCCAGGATGCCAGGCCAGCGGCCGTCGATCGTACCGTTTCCAGTGCTGCCAGCGCGTCGTCGTAGCGACGGAGGTTGTTCAGGGCGCAGGCCAGGTCGATCACCAGATTGGCGTTTTCGGCATAGTCGGGTTGGGCCTGGATCAGGGCGACGATGTCTTCGTATCGGTTGTCCTCGTCGAGGGCCTTGATCTTCTTCTTGAGGGCATCGGGCATCGGGTACCTCCGGGAATGGCCGAAGGATCGAATAGTAGCCGTTCCGGGAGGAGCGGCGCTGCGCGTGGGACGGATTTCCCCACCCGGATCAACGGAGGGGTTGCGTCCGATCTGGTCGTCCAGAATGCGAGGTGGCGCTTCGATCAACCCGTGGGCACCCCTGTCAGGCGCGGGGCTGGACGGTCTGGATCAACTCCCAGCGGAGGGCAATCCGGTGGTGACTTCAGCGCCACCACCGGGCTTCAAGTCGACCTGTGGCAATGCCGAATCACCCGTACCTTGAAGCTTGATCCCAACACCAGACCGGTCTCTCCTACCCCTGGCACGTACCGTAGTGCAGGTGGTGAATCTCACAGGAGCCGCGTCCCACCGGGCACAAAACCTGAAAACAACGCGGGTAACGGGCCCCAAGGAGTCTCAATGAAGTGGTATTCCGTCACCGTATTCTTGATATCCGGTCTCTTGCAATCGGTTACTGCAGCACCTGCCGTTTCGATTAGCGGAACCGTTGTGAAAACTGGCGCGGGAGCACTAATGGATGTGACCTGTACGCTTGCCGGTGTCAGTGGCCTCAGCGCGACCACCGATGCAACAGGCAAGTTTACCCTGGAAAACATCCCCGCCGCGATCCTGCCCTCGGCAATGACGCAGCCGTTGCCGTTCCATCTTCGTGGCAAGGAGTTGATTCTATATAGTGCCGACAAGGAGCTTTCCGGTACGGTGTCCGTTTATAGTCGCGATGGTAAAAGAATGGCTTCGGTCAGCTTTAAACAGGCAAACGGTCCATCCGCGGCAATCATGTTGCCATCATTTCCAGCGGGCTTGAATGTTTTGCATATCACCCTCAATGGAAAAACCTATACAAGCCCAACCCTGCAGCTCGCGAACCTATCATCACCGGTTCAGTATGCATCCGCAACTTCCGCTTCCAATCAGTACAGTTCCCCAAGGAGCGCAGATGCGGCGTCGGCGGCCGCCATTGTGGATACGCTGATCATGAAAAAGGCCGGGTTTGCGGACAAGCGCACCCCGGTGAGTTCCTACGCCTTGTCCAATCTTTCGATTGCAATGGATTCCCTGGTTGTTGCGACCTGCAATGAAACGACACTCAAAGCCGCGGGAATGTGCAGAAGCAACCATCAGATCTTGATGGGGACTGCGCTCTCGGCAGGCAACCTCCCAGCACTTGCGGCCCAGGAATTCAATTACGTGACTCCTGAAAACGAGATGAAGTGGCAAAGCGTCCAAGGATCTGAAAACAGCTTCTCGTTCGGGTCTGCCGACAATATCGTGAGCTGGGCACAGCGGAACAACATGAAGATCAAGGGTCACACCCTTGTCTGGCATAACCAACTTCCCAACTGGGTTTCTTCAATCAACAATCGTGACCGCCTTCTTGCCGTAATGAAAAAACACATCGAAACGGTGATGGGGCATTTTGGCAACAAACTCGCCGCATGGGATGTTGTCAATGAAGCGATCTCGACAGACAGTGATGTGGGTTCTGGCAATGCCCAGATGCGGCAGTCGGTTTTTTACAGGCTGCTTGGTGAGGATTTTATTCCCTTGGCGTTCAAGTATGCGCGAGAGTATGCCGATGCTCATGACATGAAGGATATGAAGCTGTACTACAATGATTACAGCATTGATGCAGATAATGACAAGTCGCGTTTTCTCCGGAAAAAGGTGAAGGAATGGCTTGCTGCCGGGGTGCCTATTGATGGAATCGGATTCCAGATGCATATCGGGCCGCCGAACAATATCCCCACGGTGCAGTCCGTAAAGGATAACTTCGATTATTACACAAGCCTCGGGCTTGAAGTCCTGATCTCGGAGTGGGATATCAATCTGTGTGGGAGCAAAGTTACAGCAGCACAACAGCTTGAGTTGTATCGAGGCATTACCCAGGTGTGTGTCAATAATCCAGGGTGTTCGGCAATCACCTTCTGGGGTGTCAACGATGGAAATTCATGGCTAAACAATTTCAGTGGATCGCTCTGTAATGGATCGAACTCGCAGTCATTGCTTTTCAGCAACGGCCAGAAAAAGCCAGCCTATACCGAGGTGCTCAACGGCTTGAATGGCAAGTAAGGCGCTCGTTGGATCCATACGCGAGGCCGGGATTGTTGATATCTCGGCCTCTTTTTGTTCACCTGAAATCGTCCTTGTCGCGCCCTTGTTGACCGTCCGGCAAGAAGCGGCAGGGCCGTTGATCTGCTCACCTGTTCGCGCCCCCCAAGCCTGCATGGCAACAGATGCGGGATAGTATCATCAGGGGAAGTACTTCGCTTGATGATGCGTGTAAAATTCGCCTTGCTCAACGCCTCCGCCTGTGGCAGTGGCAATTTCTGCTTCAGATTCCGCGATGTCGGAAAGCGTTTGAATTTTATCCAATAGTGCTTGGTAATCCTCTGCAGGCATTAATGTCACAGTCGATTTCCCATATTGGGTGATGATTAATGGGTGATGATTTTCTCGCACCTTAGCAGCCAATGTAGATGCATTCTCTCTAAATTCGGAAAATGGGCAGGCATCTTTAATTGTGTTTGTTTTGTACCTCCGTCCAACATAAAATGCGCGTTGGTATGCACGCCAAAGCGTACATCTTTTCTTGTCCAGGCTTTCGGGTAGCTGAATCCTTATGCTGTCCTGAAACGCGCCTATTGGTGCTTCGTATACCCTTGTCGGGTTGTTAGCAGAAAACTATTTCCATTTGCTGTCAGAAATCATGAAATCGCTGAAACTAGCTGAGAAAGAAGTGTTCATCGGACTACAGGCATAAATTCCGATCTTAGCCATCTTGAACGGAGTATGAAGATGTGCAATTCGAAGTTGTTTCCAGGCTTTTCCATCCGGAGAATATTCTAGTAGGAAGTCTTTCATTCCGCCCTTGCTCTGTATTCTGTACGACATTTCACTAATCTTGTGATTGATATCAATTGTTGCCCAGT
>JAMIIV010000154.1:0-51372 GCA_035913415.1 Fibrobacteria bacterium
ACAATACTTGCTGTAAGAATAAATGCTCGTACAAAGGCACTGCTTGAACAATCTCAACAGCAAGCAGAGGAAATGGCTGCTCAAGAAGAGGAAATGCGACAGAATATGGAGGAGCGCTACTCAGGAAGAAGCTGCTCGTAAGTCGGGTGAAGTTGAAGGTTTGCTAAATTCTCTCAATGCATCATCGTATATGGTTGAGTACGATTTAAATGGTACTATAACTAATGTAAATGATGCCTTTTTACAACGCCTTGGAATTTCTCGTATGCAGATAATTGGCACTCACCATTCTGGTAATTTAGAGATGACCGAAAAACAGAAAAAGGAATATGGTAAATTCTGGGATGATTTAAGGTTGGGTAGAAGTAAAAAGGTAAAGTCAAAAATTAACTGGGAAGGGAAAACAGTTACTTTTATGGAAACATACTTCCCTGTAACCGATGGAGATGGTAAGGTGGTTAAGGTTATGAAACTCTCCCACGAACCAGATGAGTTTAAGGATTAATAGTATGATAGTAAAAAAGGCACTCAAATGAGTGCCTTTTTTACTATATGCCGATTAGTTTCTTATCAGGATTTTGTCCTTCGAATAACATAGTTTCGGGTTTCTCAATAAGCTGTTTAATTTTCATTAGGAATCCAACGGAATCAACGCCATCAATTATCCTATGATCGTAGCTTAATGCAACGTACATAATCGGTCTGATCTCAACCTTCCCATTTATGGCAACCGGTCTATCAACAATATTATGCAGTCCAAGAATAGCCGATTGAGGCGAATTTAGTATTGGTGTTGAAAGCATTGATCCGAATACCCCACCATTTGTGATGGTAAATGTTCCACCGGTTAGCTCGTCGATTGTGATCCTTCCATTTCGACCCTTGTTTGCAAGATCTGCAATTCCCATTTCAATCTCAGCAAAGCTGAGTTTGTCGGCATTGCGAAGCACCGGAACCATAAGCCCTTTAGAGGTTTGGACGGCTATTCCAATATCATAAAAGTTTGGAACCACAATCTCATCACCATCAATATAAGAGTTTGTCATTGGATGTTCCTTTAGAGCTTCAACTGCAGCTTTCGTAAAAAAGGACATTAACCCTAGTCGAACACCAAACTTATCCTGAAATTCCTGCTGGTAGGATTTTCGTATTTCCATCACTCTACTCATATCAACCTCATTAAACGTAGTAAGCATTGCAGTTTGGTTTTTGGCGGCAACCAATCGCTCGCTAAGTTTTTTTCGAAGTTGGGAAATTTTTATACGATTCTCTGATCTATCCTTTGATATTGAACTTTAGGATCGATGAGCACGGCCGAATGGGTGGTCTCGTTCCAGACCACGGTGCCCACGCAGCGCAGCACACCCGAGGGAGCGGATTCCCAGCGCAGGTCGGCGCTCATGCCGCGCCCCCGCGGTGGCGGTCCATGGCGTCGTAGAGGTCGCCCACGGTGGCGATCGACGACACCTCCGAGAGGGGCACGTTGATCCCGTAGGCTTCGATGAGGTGCATGCCCAGGCTGAAGATGCCCAGCGAATCGATGCACAGATCGTTGAACAGGTGGGTGGGGCGGTCCAGCTCGGCGGGCTCGAGCCCGAGGAATCCGGCCACTTTGGCGCGGTAGGCGTCCCAGGTCAGTTCGGCTTTCATGGTGTCAGACTCCCAGTTTCTGGAGGAGGGCGGAGCCCTGGGCGATGAGGGTTTCGCGGTCGACCTTGCCGACCCCGCGGCCCAGGGGGATGGCCTCGATGAATTCGATGCGGTCGGGGACCATGTGCGCGGGCAGGGCGGCACGGACGGTCTTCATGATGGCCGGGGTCTCGAGTTCGACGCCGCTTTCGCGGACCACGAACGCCCAGATCATCTCGCCGTAGAGGGGGTGGGGGATACCCACCACCGCCGAGGCGCGCACGCCGGGGGTGCGGTCGACGGCTTCCTGGACCACCAGCGGCGAGATGGATTTGCCGCCGCGCTTGATCAGGTACTTGTTGCGGCCGCGCAGTTCGATCGTGTCCGATGCCACGGAACGGACCACGTCGCCGGTGCGGAACCAGCCGTCCTGGAAACCTTCGGAGGTGCCGAGATATCCCCGGACCACGGAAGGCCCGCGCACCCACAGTTCACCCTCCTCGCCGATTCCGACGGGTTGGAGGTCGGCGTTGCGCACCGAGATCTCGTTGCCCAGGCCCGGCACGAGGGTGAGCACGCTGGTGGGGCCCGCGAGGGATTCGGGACCAGTGCTCTTCCAGGTCATGAACACCGTGGCGGTCTCGACCAGGCCGTAGCCGTTGCCGACGGCTTCCAGCGCGGGGAAACGCTCCCGTAGCCGGGCGACGAGGGAGGGCGCGAGGAAGTCCATGCCCGTCACGAAGCCGCGGACGGATTCCGCCTTGTTGGTGTTGTTGACAGGAACCGACAACAGGGCCTCGTACCAGGCGGGCGGGGCCGCGATGGATTCGGCCTCGACGGCATGGGCGATCTCGAGGAACCGCACCGGCGACAGCGACCGGGTGAAGACCTGGCAGACGCCCGCGAACAGGGTGCCCAGCAGGATCATGATGCCGCTGGTGGACTGCGGGAAGGCGATCATGGAGCGGAAATCGGTGTTCTCGGTCCAAGGGCCGTAGTGGGCAAGGTCGAATCCGGCGGACAAGGCGGCGGCGACGTTGCGCTGCGACAGGAACACGGCCTTGGGGGTGCCTGTGGTGCCCGAACTGGTGCACAGCAGCAGGGGGACATCGGGTGAGGAAACAGCGGGGGGAAGCGGCTCGGCTTCGACCTGGAGCAAGTCTTCCAGGATGAGCAGGGTGAAGCCGCATCCCTGGATGGCCGCGGTGGCGGCGAAGGCGTCGTGCGCCTCGCGGGGGATCACGACGAACCGGGCGCGGGCCTGAGCGAAGGCGCCGCAGCGGGCCGCGTCGGGGATCATCGGGAACAGGGGCAGGAACGCCGCACCCAGGCGCGAGATCGCCAGGGGCAGGGTGAAGGCTGCCAACCCGTTGGGCAGGGAGTACCCCACCAGCGAGCCCGGTTCCACCCCGGCTTCGCGCAGGGCTTGGACCAGGCGGCGCACCGAAAGCTGGAACTCCTGCAGGGAGATGGGCGCGCCCTCGTCCATCAGCACGGTGTCGACGGGCGATAGGCGACGCAGGGCTGCATCGTAGTGGGCGTCGAGGGTGGCGGGTTGGTTGGTCATGGGGTCTCCGTGCGCAGGCGGATGTGCTGCACCTTGCCGAGGTCGGCGGGGAGCCGTTCGACGAAGCGCATCTGGTCGGGAATCTTGAAGGATGCGATGCGGCCGCGACAGAATTCGACGACGTCGCGGCGGGTCGTGGCCGTGCCGTGCACGGGTTGGATCCAGGCCACCAGGCTTTCGCCGAAGACCTCGTGGGGCTCCTTGCCCACGGCCACGGCGGCGATGTCCGGGTGCCCCAGCAGGAAGGCCTCGACCTCTTCGGGGTGCACCAGGTTGGGGCCGCGTTTCACGGCGCGGTGCGAGCGGCCCACGAAGCGCACGCGCCCGTCGGGGAGCTCGCCGACCAGGTCGCCGGTGCGGTACCAACGTCGGCCGTCGCGTACACGCAGGCAGGAGGTCGTGAGCAGGGGGTTGCCCTCGTAGCGGGTGAACAGGCCGTCGGTCGAGACCCACAGGTACCCGGTTTCGCCGGTGGCCGCGGGATTGCCGTTTTCGTCACCGACCTCGATGCCCGAAAAGGGCAGGCGCGAGAGGTCGCTGGGCGGGTGGGAGGTGTCGCGGGCCGAGTCCCAGCACAACATGGTGCCGGTCTCGCTGGAACCCACGACATTGATCGTGCGGATGCCGTGGTCCTTCCAGAAACGCGCGGCGAGGTCCGCTGGGAGAGTCTCGCCGGCGAAGTAGGCCATCGTCCACGAAGACGGCACGCGTTGGTCGAAACCCGGCACCGAAACCAGGATCTTGGCCAGGGTGGGGGTGAGTTGCACCGCGGTGGCGTGGTGGGTATCCACGTGGTCCAGGAACGACGAAGGTTCGAAACCTTGCATGTACCGGGCCTGCGCCCCGCTCAGGAGGGCCTGTAACCCCATGCCGAATCCACCCTGGTGGAACAGCGGCATGCCCAGCAACACGCGGTCGGATTCCGTCCAACCCAGGTAGGTGGCCATGTCCGCTTGGGCGTCGGCGAACCCCAGGTGGGGCACGGCCAGGATCTTGGGGTTGCCCGTTGTGCCCGAGGTGCAGGCAAGCAGCAGGGTGTCGGAGGGGAGAGCTTGGCGCGGTGGCGGGGCCAGCGGGACGTCGTCCAGGAACGACTTCCAGGTGGTACCCGAGGCGTGCTCCTCGAAGGCGACCACGGGGCATCCGGGGGCCGCGCGGCGGAGCTGATCCACGGGATTCGTCTCGCGGAAACACGAGGTGGCGAAGATCAGGCGCGGTTTCAGCAGGGGCAGCAGTTGCTGGAGTTCCCACGATCCGATGGCGGGATCGAGAGGGGCGGGGATGGCGCCCAGCGAGACGGCCGCCCAGAAGGCCACGCACCATTCCATGCGGTTGGGCGAGCACAGCACCACGACATCGAATTCGCCGATACGGGCGCGTTGCAAGGCGGCGGCGCAGCGCCCGACTTCGGCTAAAAATGCGGCTCGGGTACGTTCCTGGTCGTCGACGGCCAGGAACGGGGCGTCGGGATCCGCGGAGGCCAGCTCGGCGAAACGCTCCAACGCGTTCACGCGGCCGCGTTCTCCCGGGCGCGATCGGCCATCCAGTCGGCCACGTGGGGCACCACCCAGTGCATCTGTTCGCCCACGGGCATGGCGTGCGTGGTGGCGTTGCCGCCCGTCACCACGGGCTCGTTCTCGATGGTCAGGAATTCGCGGCGCGGGTGGCGCACCCGTGCCAGCAGGGCCTGCGCGGAGTCCCAGGTCATCCAGTTGTCGTGGCGCCCGTGCACCACGAGGAAAGGAACATCGGGGGCGTCGGTGGGGGCGGGACCCATGGACGCGATGAAACTGTCGGCATCGGTGCCGCCGGTCTGTTTCTCGATCCACGGACCCGCGCGCATCCAGGTGGGAATGCCCGCGGGGTCGACCATGTCGATGAACAGCGGAAACAGCGTTCCGGCATGGCGGAAACGCGGCTCGATGCTGGCGGCGCGGAACGCGTACCCGCCGCCCATGCACAGGCCGGTGGCGCCCAGGTTCGCGCCGTCCAGGTCCGGATGCGCTTGGGCGACCTCGGCCAGGGCGTGGATGGCGCGTTCGACGGCGGGCATGGAGCAGGGAAGCCCGTGGTCGAACAAGGTGGCGCCACAGCCGGGCATGTCGGGAACCAGCGCGGCCACGCCGCGCGCCACCAGGGCCGAGGCGAGGGTGACCATCTCTTCCTTGCACGAGCCGAGACCGGCGAACACCACCGCGACCGGGTGGGGCCCCGGGCCTTCGGGCAGATGGAGCAGGGCGGCGAGGGTTGTGCCGTCGGCAAGCGGGAGTTCCTGCGACAGGACCGGAGCGGGGGCGAGGTCGGCCCAGGCGCGGTGCAGGGCCGCATATTCGCGGTACACCGAAGCCTTGAGGGACAGGTCGCCGGTGTTCACCAGGTATTTGGCCAGGCCGCAAGTGCTGGCGTGGAACAGGCAGGTCCGGGCGGTGGCGCGATGACCCGAGGCCAGGGCGGACTCGGCGCGTTCCTTCCACAGGGAAATCAGCGCGCTCCATTCGGCCAGCCAGCGCGTTTCGAGCATCTTCGCGTTCAGGAGCGGCTTGCTCTCCAGGCGCGACAACACGCCTTCGAGGTCCATGGGGTTGATGCCCAGGATCAGCAGACGGGCGACGACCGGGCTCAGGAGCCCGCGCAGGCTCCAGGTGGGTGGGTTCATGGCTGTGGATCCTGCGTACTCGAGGTTCTTCCGGCCGACGGTTCCCCCGCGTGGAGGGCCGCTCCGTCCTCGATCCGCCAGAGGGCGGACGGAGGCTGGGCCAGGATCCGAACATAGATCCGCGAGGTCGGGGTTCCGAGGGCCTCGGACAGGGTGTCGGCCAACGATCGCGCCAGGTCGCGGGCGTCTTCAGGAGGAAGAGTCCGAGCGGTGGAGAGGTCGGCGAGCACGGCAGGAGGACGGATTCCGTCCAGGTGGACCAGGGCTTGTGCCGCGGTCAGCATTACCCGCGATGCGGGAATCCCTAGACCTTGACCGACCAGGGCCGCAAGGCGTTCGGGCAGGCCATCGGGGAGAATGCGACCAAGGGTCAATTGGAGGAGGGGCATCGCCGGATCCTTCGAGAAAAGCGGACCTGTCTATCTAGATTTTGTGCCTGTTGTGGATCGTATCGCCCAATGAAGGAAACGCAATGACTCGGGAACTCCGCATCGGTCTGGACATCGGGTCGACCACGGTCAAGATCGTGGTGGTGGAGGCCGAGACGGGAACCGTCGTCCAGCGCCGCTACGAGCGGCACAACGCCGAACAGGCCGCGGCGGCGGCTCGTCTGCTGGCCCAGGCCGTCGAGCTCGGTGGGGAAGATGCGACGCTGCGCCTGGCCGTGTGCGGCAGCGGTGGTGTCCCCTTCGCGCAGGCCCTGGGCGTTCCCTACGTGCAGGAAGTCGTGGCGGGTAGCCTGGCCGTGCGCGAGCGCTACCCCCAGACCCGCGTGGCCATCGAGCTGGGTGGCCAGGACGCCAAGGTGGTCTTCTTCGAGCGCGACCCCTCCACGGGGCGTCCCATCGCCTCGGACATGCGCATGAACGGGGTGTGCGCCGGCGGTACGGGCGCCTTCATCGACCAGGTCGCCGAGCTTTTGCGCGTGCCGCCCGAGGAATTCGAGTCGCTCGCCGCGCGCGGGACCCACGTCCACGAGATTTCAGGCCGCTGCGGCGTGTTCGCCAAGACCGACATCCAGCCGCTTATGAACCAGGGAGTCTCGCGCGAGGACATCGCGCTGTCGTCGTTCCACGCCATCGTCAAGCAGACCGTGGGCGGCCTGGCCCAGGGATTGGAGATCCAGGCGCCGGTGCTTTTCCAGGGCGGGCCGCTGCGGTTCTGCCCCACGCTGGTGCGCGTGTTCCGCGAGCGGTTGGGCTTGACGGAATCCGACGCCCCTCTGCCGCCCGACGCCGAGGTCTTCGTCGCCTGGGGCGCGGCGCTGTCTCTGGGCTCCCTGTTTTCCGACGTCGGCCCCTGGGATCCCGCCACCCTGGACGCCTTGCGCGACTGGAAACCCGCGGCCTCCACCGATGGGGGAACGGCCGCCTTCTTCGCCTCCGAGGCCGAACGCGAGGCGTTCGCCGCCCGCCACGGCCGCGTACCCGCCCTGCCATCCCTGCCGCCACCGGGATCGGTTCGCCGCGGGTGGTTGGGCATCGATGCGGGCTCCACCACCACCAAGCTCGTCCTGTTGTCGGAATCTGGCGAGGTCCTGGACTCCTTCTACGGCGGCAACGAAGGCGATCCCCTGCGGGTGGCCCATGCGGCGCTGCTGGATTTGCGCCGCCGCCACGAACAGGCCGGGGTGCGATTGGAGATCCTGGGCATCGGGACCACCGGCTACGGCGAGCTGTTGTTCGCCAAGGGCTTCCAGGCCGACCACCACGCGGTGGAAACGGTGGCCCACGCCCGCGCCGCGCGGGAGGTGCACCCCGGTGTGCGGTTCATCCTGGACATCGGCGGCCAGGACATGAAGGCCATCTGGCTGCGCGACGGCGTGGTCACGGGCATCATCCTCAACGAGGCGTGTTCGTCGGGTTGCGGATCCTTCGTCGAGACGTACGCCTGCTCCCTGGGCGTGCGCGTCGACCAGGTCGCGGAGCTGGCCTTCGCGGCCGAAAACCCCTCGCGGCTGGGGTCGCGCTGCACGGTGTTCATGAACAGCTCCATCATCACCGAGCAGCGCGACGGGCGCGGCGCCGACGACATTCTCGCCGGAATCTGTCGATCCATCGTCGAGAACGTGTTCACCAAGGTGGTGCGCGTGCGCAACCTGGGCGAGCTGGGCCAGGTGGTCGTGCAGGGCGGAACCTTCCGCAACGACGCGGTCCTGCGGGCCTTCGAGCAGCACATCGGCGCCGACGTGGTGCGCCCGGAGCACCCGGGACTGATGGGCGCCATCGGCATCGCGCTCCTGACGCGCGAACACGCCGAACGCGTGCGCGCCGAGACGGGCGTGTGGGAGCCGTCCTGCCCGAACCTGGAAGACCTGGACGGATTCGGTTGGGAGACGACCAACGGGCAGGCCTGCCCCTTCTGCTCCAACCACTGCGCACGCACGGTGGTGCGGTTCACCGACGGCCGTTCCCATGTCACGGGCAACCGCTGCGAACGGGGCGAGGTCCTCGAAGACCCCAACGACCCCGACACCCGCCGCCGCGTGGCCGAGATCCACAAACGCACCCAATCCGTGCCGGACCTGTTCCGCACCACCAACCGCCTGCTGGTGAAGTCGTGGCCCGTTTCTGCCGAGCCCGCTGCGCGCGGGGTGCGCGTGGGCATCCCCCGCGTGCTGGAATTCTGGTCGTCCCTGCCCATGTGGACCACCTTCCTGCGCCGCTTGGGCTACGAACCCGTGTTGTCGCGCCCGTCCGACATGGAACTGTTCTCCGACGGCTTGCCCAACGTGCCGTCGGACACGGTGTGTTTTCCCGCCAAGCTGGTGCACGGCCATGTACTGGACCTGGTGGCCAAGAAGGTCGATCGGATCTTCCTGCCCCAGTTCGTGAGCCTGCCCAGCGAACACGCGAAGTTCAAGGCCACGGCCGTTTGCCCGCTGGTGCAGGGGTATCCGGTGGTGGTGGCCAACAGCGACGATCCGATGGGTCGCTACGGCATTCCGCTGGACATGCCCACCTTCCATTGGAGCGACTGGGACCTGGCGCGTTCGCAGACGGTGCGCTGGTTCGCCGAAAACTGGAAGCTGTCGACTCGCGAGGTCGCCAAGGCCTTCGACGAAGGACTCGCGGCGCTGCGCTCCTTCCGTTCGGCCCTCCAGGAGGAAGGCGCGAAGGTCCTGACGCAGGTGCGCGCCGAAGGCGGCTTCGCCGTGGTCCTGGCCGGGCGCCCCTACCACGCGGACCCCTTGGTGAACCACCACCTGTCGCAGCACTTCACCGCCCTGGGGATTCCCGTGCTGACGGTGGAATCGCTCCCTGACATCCACGACCTGGACCTGCCCGAACTCACGCGCATGGAAACCCTCAACTCGTGGCACGTGCGCCTGCTGGGAGCCACCATGCTGGCCGCGCGCGAGCCCGCCCTCGAGATGGTCCAGATCGTGAGTTTCGGGTGCGGCCACGACGCCACCCTGGCCGACGAGACCTCGCGTCTTCTGGCGGCCCACGCGGGCAAGGATCTGCTGGTCCTGAAACTCGACGAAGGCGACGTGAAGGGTCCTCTGGCCATCCGCGTGAAATCCTTCGTGGCCACCGTGCGCGAGCGGCGCTCGGCCCCGGCGCCGGTCCTGGTCGCCCCGCCCAAGCCCTTTGTTCCCGTGTTCCGCGAAGAAGACCGTGAGCATCGCACAGTGTTGATTCCCAACCTCAGCCCCGGGTTCACGCGGGTGGTCAAAGGCGTATTGGAACGCCAGGGACTGAAGGTGATCCATCTGCCGCTGGCCGACCGCCGCGCCATCGAGCTGGGCAAGCAGTTCGTGCACAACGACATCTGTTTCCCCGCTCAGATCAACGTGGGTGAGGCTTTGCGTTGGCTGGAGCTCAACCGCGACGTGCCCCAGGAGTCGCTGGCCCTGGGGCTTGCCAAGAATTGCGAGAACTGCCGCGCCGGACAATATTCGGCCTTGGCCCGCAAGGCGCTCGACGAAGCCGGTTACGCCGAGATGCCCATCGTGACCACCGGGCGCGACACCAAGGGATCGCACCCGGGCTTCCGTTCCAACCTCGACTTCCGCATCTCCATGCTCTGGGGCATGTGTGTCCTCGATGGCCTGGACGCCATGGTGCGCGCGGTGGGGCCCTACGAACGCGTCCCCGGCACCGCCAAGGCGTTGCACGAACACTGGGTGGCGCGGGTGGCCGATGCCGTCGCGGAGAAGTCCCGCAAGGGCCTTGCCGAGCTGCGCCTGGCCGTCGAGGCCTTCAACCAGGTCGAGGTCGATCGCTCCGTGCGCAAGCCGCGCGTGGGGGTGCTGGGCGAGATCCTGATGAAGTACCACCCGGCGGCCAACGGCTTTTTGGAGGACTGGTTGGAAAGCCACGGCATGGAGGTGGTGCGTCCCGGCATGCTCGACTTCTTCCGCCGCGACGAGATGATCCGCCTGGACAAGGTCAAACGCGGCCTGTTGGGCAATCCGCTGCGCAACCTCCTGATCGGCGGCATCACCGAGACGCTCTACCGCCACGCGGTGAAGACGACCAACAAGGTGATGGACGGATTCCGGTGGCGTGAGCACCACGCCGACTGCTGGGAGATGGTCAAACTCGTCGACGGCATGGTGGACGCCTCGTACGTCACCGGTGAAGGCTGGCTGATTCCGGCCGAAGTCCTTTCCCTGGCGTCCGAAGGCGTGAAGTCGTTCGTGATCGTGCAGCCCTTCGGGTGCCTGGCCAACCACGTTTCGGGCCGCGGCCTCACCAAGGCCCTCAAGAAACGCGTTCCCGACATCCAGGTGCTGTCGCTGGACTTCGATCCCGATACCTCGACGGCCAACGTGGAAAATCGCCTCCAGATGCTGGTCCTGAACGCCCGCGACCTGGAAACACGAAGGGCGACGTTGGCGGGTTGAGCCCTTCGTCGAGTCCGAGGAGGTATTTTTCCTCCATGTCCGAAGAATCCAGGTTGATCGATCCGCTGTCCGACCGGCAGCGCATGGTGCTGGCCAGCATCGTGCGGCGCTACATCGGCAACGGCGAGCCGGTGGGAAGCCGGCAGGTCAGCAAGGATCTGCAAGACCCGCTTTCGCCGGCCACCATCCGCAACGTGATGGCCGACATGGAAGACATGGGGCTCATCGAGCAGCCGCACACCTCGGCGGGGCGCCAGCCCACCGAACGCGGGTACCGTGTCTGGATCGACCAGCTCATGCCCCAGGACCCCCTGTCCGACCAGGACCGCACGCGCATCGATTCGGTCCTCGCCCTGGCCCGAACCGAGGAGCAACTGTTGGCCGCCGCCTCGGTGGCCCTGGCCGAAGTCACGCGCCAACTGGGCGTGGCCATCTCGCCGGTGCTGGGCGAGACG
Source organism: Fibrobacteria bacterium (assembly GCA_035913415.1). Lineage (GTDB taxonomy): Bacteria > Fibrobacterota > Fibrobacteria > UBA5070 > UBA5070 > UBA5070. Next base: position 11,160 of record JAMIIV010000154.1, read on the forward strand.
CGGCTGGAACGATTGGAACTGGTGCCGGTGGGGGAGTGTACCGTGCTGCTGGTGGCCTCGTTCGGGTCGGGTCTGATCCGCAGCGTCGTGTGTGAGCTGGAGCGTCCTGTATCACGCGAAGACCTCGCGCGGCTGGCCACGGTGGTGCACCTCTCGGCCCTGGGGCGCACCCCGTCGGAGATTCAGCGCGGTTTGTCGGCCGAGGTCCGGACTGGCCACGATGACCCGTTGCTGGACGATCTCGCCCGGCACGTCCTGGAAACCCTGCTGCGCCTGGCGCATCCCGACCGGCCCAACGAGGCCTTCCTGCAAGGCGCGGGCAACATCCTGGGGCAAAACGAGCTGGGCGACCGCCCCTACGTGCACAGTCTGGTGCAACTTTTGGAAGATCGGCGCCAGTTGGCCCAGATCCTGGAAGAACGCGTGGGGCATGAAGGCGTCTACATCACCATCGGTTCGGAGAACCGGGTCGAACACCTCCGGTCGCTGTCGCTGGTCACCCGCGACTACCGCATCGGCGACGCACGCGGCACCTTGGGCGTGGTGGGCCCCACCCGGGCGCCCTACGCGCGTTTGGTCTCGGCCGTCGACTACATCGCCTTGCGCCTGACGCAGGGCTGACAGGAATTGTTCCTCATGCCGATGCGCCGCGTCAACGCCTGGGTCCGCGAGCACCACAAGAGCCTCGAGCTGGTGGGTGTGACCATGCGCATCGCCTCGTTCGGCACGGTCAGTTGGATGGGCAAGGACTCCCCGTTCCTGGTCGTGTGGACCGTGAACACCGCCGACGCCCTGCTTTTGTCGTGGTGCTCGTGGGTGCGCAAGGACCTCGCCTACACCATCCTCAACGTGTTCTGGATCCTGGTCGGGGCCGTGGGCCTGGCCCGCGCCTTGGGCTGGATCTGACCCGTACGGAAGTTCAGGCCGCGCGGCGGCACGGTCAGCGTGTCAGTCCAGGTCGTCCCGGTCGATGCCGTGCAGACGCACGTCGTCGATCCACAGCTCGCTGCCGCCGTTGACGAGAAACGTCAGGTTGGTCAAGGAATCCCTCACCTGCAGCCATCCGATGTTGCCGCCGATGCCGTCTCCCGACTCGAAGTCGGAGGGACGGATGCGAATGCGCTTCCAGGTGGTGTCCAGCGCGACGCGCGCGCGCGCCTTGAACCCCCGGGTGCCGGTCCAGTGGTCCAGCGAAGGGGCCAAGGTTCCGCTGCCCCGTGCCCAGAACACCAGGGAATCCAAGGCGCGGAGACTGTGGAGGCCCGGGCCGAGCGGCGTTCCGATCAGGGCGTAGTCCCCTGTCTGCGACTTGGCGGTGTAGCCGATCCCCAGGGCGTTGCCGCCGCGTTTGGCGGAGGCCGCACCCAGCGTGAACCAGTTGATCTTGCCCGAGTCCGACCTGCCGGTGTACCACACCTGCGTGATGGGCAACAGGTTCTGCATGTTGCCGCGCTCGAAATCGTCGACATGGACCGAGTTCAGAGCCAGCTTCTGGCTGTCGGAAAGGCTCTTCCAAACCGTCGCGGGATCGCTGCGCTCGAGGGTGTCCCGTCCCGATCGGACCAGGAACCTGGATTGGCGTTTCAGCAGCGCGGTGTCCAGGCGCACGCGGAGCCGGCCGCGCGCTTGCTGCTTGTCCCAGAATACCCGTTCGAAGGGGATGGGCGCGCCGTCCAGATCCTCCACCGACACATCTTGTCCTGTGCTGTCCGCCTTGGAGAAGTCGAAGGTCGAGCCGTCCAGCCGCAGGGTGGCCACGGTGGGCGCGTTGGAGGGGTGGTTCCAGGGAGGCAGGAGGGAGTCGACCGAGACCTCGCGGGCGGCGAAGGTGTTCTCCGTTTCGGAGGAGTTCCCCGAGATGCGGCTGTCGGCGCAACCGGGAACGAGCAGACATGCGGTCGCCAGTCCGAGGGAGCGAAGGACCAGTTTCATGCGGAATCCTCCGCCGGGGCGGGAGCCAGGGGGAAGAGGGCCATCGACAACTGGAGCACGCGATCGGGGTTGCGGGACTCCTCGATGCGCTTCTGGATCTGCCGACGGCATTCCCGCAGCATTTCGCGGATCTCGACGAAGGCTTCGCGGTCGACGGCGAAGGTGATGGTGGAGATGTCGCGTTGTTCGCGCGGGAACCGTTCCAGGGACTCCGCCGCCATGGACAGGATCTGTCTCTGGAAGTCGCGGACGGCTTCGACCTTCTCCTCGCCGCCGGCGGTGAGGTGGGTCTCCGAGAGCATGATCCGTCCCGAACTCGCCTTCTTGGCCAGGCCGAGTTCCAGCAAGAGCTCCAGGGCGCGTTCCACGTCGCTTTCCGAAACGGGGGGATTCAGCCGCGCCGCGATCTCGGCGGGGCGCACCCGGCCCTGCACGACCTCGAGCATGGAGCGGACGGCCACGACCCACCAGTCCCGGTAGTAGGCGAGCTCCTGGTCGACCAGTTTGCGTCGCGCCACGTCGCGCAGGGCGAGAGCCTTCTCGAGGATCTCCTTCCGGGCCTCGCCGTTGCGCTCCCGGGCGTAGGCGGTCAGAAGCTGGAAGTACTCGGCGGATCTACCCGTGAGCCCCAGGAATTCGAAGACCCTGGGGAGGCAGCGGGCGGGCAGGTGCAGGTCTTTCTGGAGGACGCGGAAGGTGTTGCTCGGGTCGAGTCCGAGGGTGTCGGCGAGGATCCGGTACGAGAACAACGGGGAGGACGCCTTTCGTTCCTCGTAGGCGTCCTTCAGGATGTCTCGGTAGTCCAGGTAATCGAAGACCGGTCGCATGGTTGTTTCCCATTCTACTCCAACCTTCGCCACCGCGACACCCGTTCCGTGCCGATCGGAGACGATCGGCTCCGTAGGAGCCTGGAAGTATCGATCCGTCCTGCCGCATCCCGGTGCTGGGGCGGGGCGCGTATCGTTGGCAATCCACCAACAGTGGATCGTGGTTTTTTCCTGCGGATCGGAGGTGGTCGTCCGGCCCCGCGAACTTGTCTTCGACGGTGACAGGATGTCTCCGGATGCTCGTCGAACTGTCGTGTCTTGGAGGGGTTCGCGCCGGAGATTGGAACCAGCGAATTCCTGCGCGTCAGGCGGGGGAAGCCGCTGTTTACCTGGATTTCGGTGCCGTCGGGTGCCGAGGTCGTTCCTGCCTGCGCACGCCCTTTCGGGGCAGACGCCGGCGATTTCCCCTCCGCTCCCGCCATCCCGTCCGAGCCTCACCACGGAAGTGCCCCATGCAGACCATTGACAGCCGCGCAGAAAATCAGTTCCTCTCGCATCCGGCGCGTGTCGCGCTCCTCACGGGTCTCGTGGCCGTGGGGGTGGGCGCATGGAGTGTGACAGGAACTGTCAAGAATGTTTCGGGCGCCGCCCTCGTCGGTGTCGCGGTGTCCGTCAAGGACTCGAGCGCGAGCCTGGGTGTCACCTCGGGATCCACCGGGGCGTTCTCGGTCGTCGGTGCCACCGGCGTCGGACTGGCCGCGGATCGGTCCTCGTTCTCGGTCCGTCGGGAAGCTGGCGACCTGGTGATCCAGCATCCGGGGGGCGGTCGCGTGGGCGTCTCGCTCGTCGATCTTTCCGGCGCCTTGCTGTGGCAGACCGACGCCACCCTCAATCATGGGGTCGCCCGTGTGGCGATCCCTTCCGCCGCGCGAGTGAATCCCGGCATCCTGCGGGTTCGCAGCGGATCCGAAGTGGTGGCGCAGATGGTCATCCTGCAAGGAATCCGAGGCTGGCGCCTGGCCCCGCAACCCGTGGCTGCACGTTGGGCCGCCACGTTCCCCGTCTTGCTGTTCAAGAAGTCCGGATACCGGGACACGAGTTTCGCGATGACCGCCGAATCGATGACGGGGGTCGCGATGGTGATGCGCGACACGGGCGGTCCGCAGGCCACGGCGTTCGTGGAAGACCGCCGCGATGCCTGCGTGATCCCCACCTTGCCGGCGGTGAGCGCCCTGCCGAACGTCGCGGCCCTCACCAATCCGTTCAAGATGCTCGATGGAACGGCGGTGACGACCAAGGTCCAGTGGAACTGCCGCCGCGAGGAGATCGGGGCGATGGTCGAGAAATACATCATGGGCGACAAGCCGCGCCATCCCACGAAGGTGACGGGTGCGTGGGCGGGCAACAAATTGACGATCACCGTCACCGACAAGGGCAAGTCGATCAGTTTCGACGTCACGATCACCAAGCCGGCCGGCGCGGGGCCGTTCCCCGCCGTCATCGGGTATGGCGGAGGAAATCTCGGCTCGTCGTACAGCAACATGGGTGTGGCCACGATCAGTTACGACAACTTCATCATGGCCTCCGAAGGCTCCGGGCGTGGCAAGGGCAAGTTCTACGACCTCTACGGATCGACGGCCACGGCGGGTGAACTCATGGCCTGGGCCTGGGGCGTCAGCCGCATCATCGATGCCTTGGTGGCCACTCCCGCCGTCGGCATCGATCCGCGGAAAATCGCCGTGACGGGGTGTTCCCGCAACGGCAAGGGGGCGATCGTGGCGGGTGCCTTCGACCACCGCATCGCCCTGACCATCCCGCAGGAGTCGGGTTCGGGTGGGGTTTCCGCATGGAGGATCGTGGCCACCTACAGCGACGCCCAGCCGATCTCCAGCGCGGCGGGTGAACAATCCTGGATGCGAGCGGATTTCGGAGGCAACTTCAGCAACGCCCCGGGCAAACTGCCCGTCGACCACCACGAGATGAGCGCGATGGTCGCTCCCAACGGGCTGCTGGTGCTCGACAACTCCATCGCCTGGTTGGGGCCGAAGGCTGGGTACGGCACCACGGTCGCGGTCAAGGAGATCTTCACGGCCTTGGGGGCGGCGCAAGCGGTGACGTATTCGTCGGTGGGCGGGCACGACCACTGCACTCTCCCCGCGTCCCAGAACCACTGGGTGCAGAGCTATGTCAAGCAGCACCTGCTGGGACAGACCGGAGAGGCCGCGAAGATGGAGGCGCCCGCCGACTACACGTTCGACCGCGCCAAATGGATCACCTGGACCACCCCCACGCTGAAGTGAGCGGCGCGTCGGCATGAGCCAAGTTCGATGTGGGGCACAAACGAAAGAAGGCACTCTTGCGAGTGCCTTCTTTTTCCGTATCGGGACAGCGGGATTCGAACCCACGACCTCTTGAACCCCATTCAAGTACGCTACCAGCTGCGCTATGTCCCGTTGGAGGTGGAAAAGGTAACGCGAATCCCGCGAAAGACAAGGGTTTGTGTGCGAACAACATGCAGGTCCGAATCGGGGCGTGTGCGGGTGCAAATAGCGGATGACCGCGTTCGGACTGGTGTTATCTTTTTTCTCCCTGAATGCGGTACGGCAACGACCGCGCAGGACCACGGGGTGTAGCTCAGCTGGTAGAGTGCTACGTTCGGGACGTAGAGGTCGCATGTTCGAATCATGTCACCCCGATATCACAGAAAGGCCACCCCATCGGGTGGCCTTTCTCGTATCTGGTCGGAAAACCTCGGCGCGGCTGGATGCGCTTCCCATCGTGGAATTTGGGAATATGGAGCGCCGAGTCTGACATGGACTCGCGAGTCGGTCACCCATGCTTGGAACAGGATTTTCGATGAAGACACTCCCTCGGATTCGACAAGGGGGCTCTCCTGGATGGACACGAGTCGTCGTCCTGATCGGACTGCTTTGGTTGTTCCAGGCGTGCGCCAGCATCCCGCCTCCGTTGCGGGGTGATCATCCGGAACTGGTTCGGACCTGTCCGGACGATTTGTCGGAGCTGGGGCCAGCGGAAGGAGCCGTTCTCGTTTCTTTCGAGCTGATGATGCTGGGGGGCGACGAATTCTTCCTGGAAATGCACAACCCCGCCGGGCGGAAACACCTGATGCCTTTGGAGCCCAAGGTGTTTGGCCGGCCTCCGAAGGATGCCTTTGGCCCGCACCCCCTGCCTGTCCGCCGCTATTGTTACCGGATGAAGTCGGGAACGTACCGGATCCGCAAGGTCCATGCGTTCTTGACCTTCCGCTCGACGATCAACGGACAAACCACCGAGAGCACGGAGTGGCGCGAGATCCCCTTTCCTGTTTTGATGCGTGTGGCCTCCGATACCCTGAGTTATTGGGGGCGCTTGATGCCGGTGGACCGCGCGTTGGTGGGCAAGAACTACGGGCAGAGGATGTGGCTGGGTTTGCGACGAACGTTTTTGGGGATCGCGAAGGCGGGTTCCGTGATAGGTGACAGCCTGCACATGGAGCAATCGGACAGCCTGGCCGAAGACAAGACCTGGATGGACCGCAAATACCCCGGCTATCGGGGGCTTCCCGTGGTGTTCACCGCTGGCGCAGCGCCTCCGCATCCACTGGATCCCGAGCCGGGGGGCGGCGAGGCGCCCTGAAAACGCCCTCAGGTCTTCTTGCGGGCCAACTGGCCGCAAGCCGCCAAAATGTCGCGACCCTTGGGTTTGCGGCGGAACACGAGCAGCCCCGCGCCGTGCACGATGCGCTCGAAGGCCTCGATTTCGGCTTCCGTGGGCGATCGCAAGGGGATGTCGTCGGCCGGATTCAGGGGAATCAGGTTGAGCTTGCAGTTGCGGCCCTGCAGCAGATCCACGACTTCCCAGGCGGATTGTTCCGTGCAGGTGACGTCGCCGATGAGCACGTATTCGTAGGTGATGGGCCAGTCGGCGGCCTGGCTCCAGGCGTCGCCGGCGGCCAGCAGCTCTCCGATGGGGTGGCGGCGGTTCACGGGCATGACCTCGTCGCGCATGTCGTCGTTGGAGCTGTTCAGGGAGATGGCCAGGTGGTACTGGGGAGCTTCGCGTGCCAGCTCGTCGATCTTTTCGACCAGCCCGGACGTGCTGAGAGTGATGCGCCGCGGGGCCATGCCCATGCCCTTGGGGCTGGTGAGGGTCTCGCAGGCCTGCAACACGGCGGGCAGGTTGTTCAGGGGTTCACCCATGCCCATGAAGACGATGTTCGAGAGGGGGGGCTGGTGGGTGGCCGCCAGCCAGCGCTTGACGTGGGCCACTTGCTGGAGGATTTCACCGGGGGTGAGGTTGCGCAAAAAGCCCATGGTGGCGGTGCGGCAGAAACTGCACGCCATGGCGCAACCCACTTGGCTGGAGATGCAGGCGGTGCGACGATCGTCGTCGGGGATCATGACGGTCTCGAAGCGGCGCCCATCGGCGTCGCGGAAGGCCCATTTGGCGGTGCCGTCCACCGAGACCTGTTCCTGGTCGACCTCCAGAATCCCGATGGACGAGTTTTCCGCCAGAGCGGTACGCAGGTCCTTGGGGAGATTCGTCATGCCTTCCAGCGACGTGGCCAGGTGTTTCCAGAGCCATTCATGGACCTGGGCGGCCCGGAACTTGGGCTGGCCAAGCTCCAGGAACCAGCTCTGCATTTCCGGAAGGGTGAGTTCGGACAGGGTGCGGCGACGGCCGCGCGGATCGAGAAGTGGTTCCACGGGCTCAAAATACCTCCCCGATCCAGGGAGGGCGACCCAACCGGCTGTCCGGATTGGGCATCGGTGTTGTTTCCCCGCTTGTCAAACCCTGCAAGGGCTGGTACTATCGGAATAGACATCCATGCGCATTCTTCTCCTCACACCAGAACACCCGGCCCAAGACCCCCAGGGGAGAGGCTCGCCCGTCGGCCGCGATGTCGAAGGTCTGGCGCGCGCCTATCGGGCGTTGGGGCATGAGGTCCGCATTTCGGTCCCTTCGTACCGGGCCATCTCGGTGCAGGGCTGGCAGCGTGTTTCCAGCCTGCGGGCCTCGTTCCTCAAGTGCGGCGAAGGGGAAATCCGCATCAGCGATTCCTGGCCGGGAGTGCGCATGGTCTGCCACCCCCTTCTGGAACGCTCCCATCCCTATCTGGACGAGAACGGCTGGGACCACGCCGACAACGCCCTGCGGTTCGCCGCCTACGGGGCCACCGCGCTGCTGGATTGTGCCACCGACGGCTGGCTTCCCGATCTGGTCCACGGCCACGAGTGGCAGGCGGGGCTGGGCATCTTGTACGCCTCGCACCACCTCGCCGATCTGTTGGGCTCGCCGCGTCTGCTGTTCACCTTCCAGGATGCCGCCTTCCAGGGCCTTTCCGACGCCTCGTGGGGCGGTGCCATCGGCCTGGGGGCCGAGTGGATGACCACCGACCGCCTCGAATTCTGGGGGCGTCTGAATCTGCTCAAGGCAGGTCTGGTCTGTGCGCACCATTGCACCACGCCCAGCCGCCACTACCTGGACGCCTTGCTGGCCGACCACCACGGTTACGGCCTTGAAGGTCTGTTCCGCACCCTCATGGCCACGCACCGCGTCACACCGGTGACCCCTGGTGTGGACACCGAGTTCTGGTCCATCCCTGCCCAGGCTCGCGCTTCGTCCGAAGCGCTCCTGGCCTGGAAGGCCCAGTGCAAAGAAGAGCTGGGGGCCGGCAAGGAGCCCTTGATGGTCTTCGCCTCGGCGTTCCGCCCCGGCAAGGGCATCGACCACGTGCTGACCCTCCTGCCGGACATTCTCAAGATGGATGTGCGGGTGGGCATGGTGGGTGGCCAAGGAACCGAGGCGCGCCGCCACCTGGAAGCCGTCGCCGAAGCCCACCCCAAGAAGATCCAGCTCTTCCAGAAGGGCGACGACATCCTCAGGAATGTCTTGGCCGCCGCGGATTTCCTGTTGCTTCCCGTGACCCACCAGCCGGGAGGCGTGTTGTACGCACGGGCCATGTCCCAGGGAACCCCGGCCTTGGCCCACCGCATGGGGGCTGTTGCCGATCAGGTCGTTCCCTGCCCGAAACCCGGGTGCGACGGATTCCTCTTCGATGATCTCGCTCCGGACGTTCTTCTGAAGCAGTTGCGCAAGGTCATCCACCACCAGGCCAACCGAGCCGAGTGGGGTGACATGTGCCTGCGCGCCGCCGAGCGCGACTTCTCCTGGGACGCTGTCGCCCGCACTTACCTGCAGGTCGTCGGCGTCTGATTCCCCCCGGCGTCCGCTTTGGGACGCCAGTGCGGTGAGGATCCGCCCGATCACTTCACCCGCGTCCGCCTCCTGAGGTCGATAGCGGGGATGAAGCCGCCGCGACACGACCCCGCCGGCGTCCGCTTTGGGACGCCAAGTGGGGAGGGGAGCAAGGATTCGCCCCGATATCGACCTCAGGGAACCCAGGATTGGGTGCGGGCTTCTATCCCCCCGGTGGTTCCGGCCAGGAAGGTCCACGCGTCGTGAGGAACCACGATCTGGGCGCTCACGGGTAGGTTCCAGGTGCGGGTCTGTCCGTCTTCGGGGTTCCAGATCGACCAGGAAACATGGGCGATGTGCAGTCTGCCGCTGGAATCCCAGGCAAAATCTCCGAGGGTTCCGGAGGGCGGAATCCAGACCCCGGTCGGGCCTTTTCCACCCGCCAACGTGTCTATCCAGATGCGTGTGCCGTCGCTCCAGGCGACACGCCCCGAGCCGGGTTCGATGGCCACCTTGTGAACCGTGCGGATGACGGCGTGCGCGAGTTCCGGAGGGCGCACCCACATGGTTCCATTCCAGCGGAAGAAGCCCGACGAGGTGCCCACGAGCAGTCCGGAACGGGTTGGGGCAAGATCGAGAATGCGGAGGCTGGTGCGGGCGGTGTCGAACATCGGGAGGGCGTTCCATTCGCCATCGCGGACGCTGACCGACAGCCCCGAAGTCCCCAGCGCCCAGAGGGTGTCGCCCAAGGTGGCCAGCGCCTTGGGCGTGCCGCCGTAGGGCATCTTGCGTCCCGTGCGGACGGAGCGAACCCGTGATGCGGTGATGTCGACCACTCCGCCGGGAACGGCCACATGAATGCCGCCATGGGGATCCGGGGCGAGGTCCAAGGCGTTGGCCAGTTCGCGCCAACTGGGAGAGCGCGGATCGATGGCCTGGATGGATCCGTCCGAGGCCAGGCGTGCCAAGTTCCCCGAACAGCCCAGCATCCACAGGGCATCGTCGGAGGCACGTACCGCATGGGAAATGCAGGTCTCGCCCAGTCCCGCGGCCATCGGAGAGATGCGGCCGGAGGGCCAGCGCCCTTTCCAGATGCCGGCGTTGGAGGTCAGAAGCCACAGCTCGCGATCTTCCACCACGATGGCCTGCAACAGGCTGGCATGGCGGCCGCCGGGTTCGATCAGACGGTTGCCTTGGTGGAGCCAGCCGTTGGGCTCGGGGGCGAGGGGCGGCAGTTGCGCCACCGGGACCACTCGCGAGAGGGGTGAGGTGCACTCCAGCCGGGACGGGGCGAGTTGGGCTTGGGCCGAGGCCTCTGACCAGATCGCGGTGGAGCCATCGTGGCCGTGCAGACGAAGGGTCCCGGTGGGGGTGTCCCAGCACAACCCGCTGAGGCCGGATTCGGGCAGGCCATGCCCGGGTCCGTACCAGACGGGGGCATCGTCGGAGAGTCGCGACCATCGGGAGAGGGCTCCGCGCGTGGCGATCCAGATGTGGAACGGCGAGGCGGCGATTCCGACCGGCGAGCGGATGTCGGGAAGAGGGCGGAGATCGTCCTTGAGCACCTGGGCCGACGACGGGACGCACAGCCCCACCATCAGAGCCAGGGTGGGGAGCGGGAAACGGCGCCGCAGGAGGGATGTCCGGGTCAGCGGAGGTGCTCCTGCAAATCCGGGGCGAACTGCTCGGGGCGCAGGCCGGACGACTGGAGGATTTCCCGGGCCCGCAGGCGTCGGGCCGCAGCGCAGGAAGGGCTTGCCTGGGCCGCCATCAGGCGGGCGCGCACGGCGCTGCGGGGCAGGCCGGTCTGTTCGGATGTGTGGGCGATCGCGTCCCAGGATTCGCGGGCGGCGGCGGTGTCGCCCTGGGCCGACGCGACCTGGGCGCGCAAGGGCAACGTGCCCAGGATGCCTCCGATGTCCTGGGAGGAGCGCCAGAGATCGAGAGCTTTTTCGATCGCTTGCAGGGCCTTGGCAGGATGGTTCTCGGCCAGCTCCAGGCGGGCTTCCAGATTGTGGGCGGCGGCTTCCAGGGCGGGCAGATCATCGGCATCGCGCCGGGCTTCCTTCAGGCGTTTGCGGGCCCCGTCACGGTCGCTTCCCGCCAGGAGAACCCGTCCGGAAATCACCGCGGCCAGCGAGCGCAGGGGGGCTTCGCGGGAGCGTCGTGCGGTTGCGCGGCCGCTGTCGGAGAGGGCGCGGGCCGAAGCGAGGTCGCCACGGGCCAAGGCGGTGCGTGCGTGCACCAGGTACCAGGTCGCGGAATCGCCGCAGGCCACGGCGCGGGCAGGCAACACCGGCAGCAGGGCCGTGGCGGAATCGAGTTCCTCGGCCACCAGACGCAGATCAATACGTACGATCCGGGCGGCCAGGGCCAGGGAGGGATCGTCGAGGAGGTGGGCGTTCTCCTCGGCGCGCAAGAGAAGCTCTTCGGCGCGGCTCCAGGCGCCAGCGCGGGCTTCGGCGCGTCCGGCCCGCAGCAGGCCCGCGGGATTGGGGGCCGCCCAGCTCAGGGAGCCCAGGGCGAGAAGCAACGGGGCGATCTTCACGGGGCCCCCACGGGCAGGCGGTCTTCGGGGGTGCGGTCGGGACGCACGTAGCCGCGCAGGAACCACGAGCGGGAAAGTCCGTCGACCATGCGGTTGGTGCGATCGAGCAATTGCCCGCCATCGTGAACCAGCACATCGGCTTCGCCGGCCAGACCCTCGCCGCGCTGCAGCAGGCGCAAACCCGAGCTGGCTGCGGTGTCGGCACGGCGCGCGGTGACGTGCAGATCCACCGCCAGGGTGTCGACGCGCGCCAGCAGGCGCGGGAGATCGTGTTCCAGGCGCGAACCGAGGCGGTCGAAACTGTTGATCACGGCACCGGTCCGCTGGGCGGCGTGATCGACGGTGGACAGCGTGCGCATGGTCTGGACGTAGAGGTCGTCCTTGACCAGCAGGGCGCCCAGCGTGCCGTTGGTGTCGGTGACCATGCGCAGGACCGTGTCCGCCTGCGCCAGGGTGGCGCGCAGGTGGGCGGTGAGCACCGCCAGGGAATCCAGGGTGGCCTGCACGTCCATGACGGTTCCTGTCACCAGCCACGAGCCGTCGGCCAGGGGCCGATTGGCCCGGAACCCGGTGTCGACGATGTTGATCACGCGATCGGAGACCAGGTTGCGGTCGCGGATGACGTTGGCGATCGCGCCCTGGTTGATGAAATCGTTGGAGGTGCAGATGATGCGCTGGTCGCGGCATTTGCTCTCCACGGACAGCACCAGCACCACCTGGCCGTCGTCGTCGAACTCGATCTGGTCGAGCGTGCCCACCTGCACGCCCTTCAGCAGCACCTTGCCGCCTTTGGTCAGGCCCGTGCCGTCGGGAAACTTCACCTTCAGCACGAGGTTGCGGTTCAGGAAGTTCCGGCTGGTGAGGTAGGCTCCCACCGTCGAGGCGAAGATCACCAACGACCCCAGAAGCAACAGGCCCGTCAGCAGGGAGCGGACGTCGCGCACGTGGAGGAGATCCCTCCAGTCTGTGGTCTTCCTGTTCATACTTCGGAGATGGCCCCTTCGTCCCGCACCAGCTCGCGCTCGAGGGGATCATCGGAATTTAGAAGCTGCGCGATGCTGCGCGGCGGACGCAGGCGGCGGTCCATCAGAAGCGCCACCTTTCCGCCCAGCGCGCGCGCGGCGGCCAGATCGTGGGTGACCATCACGATGGCCACGTTGGACAGGGCACGCAGGTTGCCGATCAGCGAAAGCATGGTGTCGGTGTTGCGCGCGTCCAGGCCGGCGGTGGGCTCGTCCAGAAACAGGATCTCGGGACGCATCGCCATGGCGCGCGCCACGGCGGCCCGTTTCTGCATGCCCAGCGACAGCAGCGCGGGGCGTTTGGCTTCGTGTCCCGAAAGCAGCAAGCTGTCGATCCAGCGGGTCACTTCGAGGTCGATCTCGGACTCGGACATGTCGGTATGATACCGCAATGGCACCGCGATGTTGTCGCGCACGCTCATGTTGGAGATCAGCGCGTTGTTCTGGAACACGTACCCGGTGCGCCGACGCAGTTCGCGCAGGCGGTCGACGGGAATGTCCCAGATGTCTTCGCCGAAGAGGAAGACCTGGCCCTGCGGGGTGCCCAGCAGGTCGGGGGAGGGTTGTTCCAGCCCGATCAGCAGGCGCATCAGGGTGCTCTTGCCGCGTCCGGATTCCCCGGCGAAGATCAGGATGTCGCCGCGCAGGACCTGCAGGTCGATTTCTTCCAGCAGCAGGTTGCCGGCGTCGTATCCGAAGCGCAGTCCACGCGTTTCGGAGAGGATCTCGCTCATGGCACCAGCTCCGAGAGTTGGGGCACGACGAACAGCGCCGCGAACATGCCGTCCAGCAGCACCACGGCCACGAACGACTGCACCACCGCGCGACGGGTGCCCTGGGGGACCTCGTGGAGGGAGATGCCCAGCGACAGGCCGTTGTGGCTGGCCAGCAGGGCGATCATGGCGCCGAAGGCCACGGGTTTGAGGATCAGTACGAACAGGTCCAGGAACGCCAAGGCCTCGATGGTGCGCTGCACGAACACAAGGAAGGTCATGTCCAGTCCCAGCACTCCGGGGAAGGCCCACGCCAGGGCCAGGGCGACCACGTACCCGCCGAAGAGAGCGGTGGCGGTGAACAGCAGCGAAAGACACACCATGGCGGCCGTGCAACCCAGCAGGGCCGGCAGCACCAGGAAACGGACCGGATCGATGCCCATGCTGTCCAAGGCGTCGATCTCGTTGTTGACCTTCATGGTGCCCAGGTAGGTGGCCAGGGCCGAACCCGTGCGTCCGGCCACCAGGAAGCCCGTGAACAGCGGGGCCAGCTCGCGCAGGATGACCAGCACCATGACGTCGCCCAGGAAGTCGGAGGTGCCGATGCGCGGCAGGACCGTGGCCGCCTGCACGATGGTCACGCCTCCCAGCAGGGTGGCCAGGCCCAGCACGATGGGGACGGCCTCGACGCCGGTGAAATACATCTGCTGCACGAAGATGTCGCGGATGGAGCGGGCCGTGGCGCGCCGCCCGTGGAACACGCAGGTCGAGACCTTCCACAGCAGGGACAGGATCTGTCCGGGAAGCCGGTTCGCCCACGCTTCGCCCGTCAGCCTCAAAAACGAGGACAGGACCGCGACGATGCGCAGCCAGGTGTTCATGCCGCTGGCGGCTCCTGAAGCGGGATGAGGTCGACGATGGCCTTGCGAACCTTCGCCAGGCCCGTTCCCGTGCGCGCCGACACGAGCAGGGGCGGCAGTTCCAGCCCGAAGGCCTGCTGCACCAGTTGGGGGTGGCGCGTGCGCTCGGACTGGCCCAGGCGGTCGGCCTTGTTCATCAGGACCATCACGGGGACGCCGGCTTCCATGACGCGTCCCAGGCAGGTTTCGTCGATCTCGGAGTCGACGACCTCGGAGTCCATGACGTAGATGAGCAGCGACGGGTGGCGGTCTTGCGACAGGTATTGTCCGACCAGTTGCGCGAAGACCTCGGAGGACTTCATGCCGCCGCGGGCGTAGCCGAAGCCGGGGAGGTCGACCATCCAGAAGGCGCCGGGAACCTCGAAGTAGTTGATCTCGCGGGTGCGTCCGGCGGTGCGGCTGGTGCGCACCAGCCCCGAGCGGCCCAGCAGGGCGTTCTGCATGCTGGACTTGCCGACGTTGGAGCGCCCGGCGAAAGCCACCTGGGGCAGGTCGTCGTCGACGAATCCGTCGCGGGCGACGGCGCCCTTGCGGAAGACAGCCTTCTGCCCCAGGCGCAGGAAGAGGGCTTCGGTGGGATCCTTGATCATGCGGGAGTTCGTCCTTCGAAGGCGCGCAGCACCGTGAGACTGTCGGAGTATTCGAGTTCGCCGCCCACGGGAAGGCCCCGCGCCAGACGGGTGACCGGCACACCCGAGGGGCGGGCGCACTTTTGCACGTACAGCGCGGTGGCGTCGCCTTCGGTGCTTGCGGGGGTGGCCAGCACCAGCTCGCGGATCTCGCCGCGGGCCAGGCGTTCTTGCAGCGACGCGAGGTTCAGTTGTTCGGGGCCGACCCCGTCGAGAGGGCTGAGCAACGCGCCCAGCACATGGTAGACACCGCGGTAGCGGGCGGTGGATTCGAATGCGGAAATGTCGGAAGGCTTCTCGAGCACCGTCACCAGGGCGGTGTCGCGACGGGTGTCGGTGCAGATGGGGCACAGATCGGCTTCGGCGTAGTTGCCGCAGCGGGCGCACGGACGGACCACCTCGCGCGCGGCGCGGATGGCCTCGGCCAGGCGGCGCGCGTCGTCGGCGGGCACGCGCAGCAGGTGGTGGGCCAGGCGCGAAGCGGAGCGTCGCCCCACGCCGGGAAGGCGGGCGAGTTCCCGTACCAGGGATTCGACCGCCGGCGACCAGCTCAAGCGATCACTCCTCTTCGCCGACCGACAGGACGACGGAGTGGAAGCGAACTTCGAACCATTCGTCGAACTTGGCGTCCGACAGGTTCTTGGGCCATTTGGTCTCGTCTTCGATCCAGTGGGCGAGTTCCTTCTCGGCCAAGGCCTTCTTGTGCGGCATCAGGAAGGTTTCGAGTTCCTCGTCGTCTTCCGGTGCGGGCAGGAGCACGACGGTCTGGCTGTCGGAATGTTCGAACCATTCGTCGAGCTCCGAGGCCAAGGAGGGGTCGGCGGCGACCAGGACGTCGCGGAACGTGGAGGTGGGCACCAGCACGACGGCGGCGAGGTCTTCGAGATCTTCCAAACGTGTCTTCATAGACCGCAAAGGTACCACTTGTGCCAGCCGGAGGCCGGAAGCATCGGCCCGAGTCGGGGAGCGCTCCTTCAGCCGGCGACCACCTCGCACACGCGGGCGATGTCGTCGGGGGTCAGGAGGGGGTGGATGGGCAGGCTCAGGGTGCGGCGGCACCAGTCCTGGGCGCCGGGCAGTTCCCGATGGGAGTGCTCGCGGAGGCAGGCCTGGCGGTGGAGGGGGACCGGATAGTGGACCAGCGTCCCGACGCCCGCGGCGGCCAGTCGCGCCTGGAGGGCGTCGCGGTCGTCGGCCAGCACCGGGAAGAGATGCCAGACGGGTTCGGCACCTTCCGGAACCTCAGGGAGGCGGATCCCCGGGACGCCGGCCAGCAGGCCGCGGTAGATGGTCGCGCACCGGCTGCGGGCCGCGTTGTCGGAAGGCAGATGCGCCAGTCTGGTGTGCAGGAAGGCGGCCTGGATTTCGTCCAGCCGAGCGTTCCAACCGGGAATCTCGTGTACGTACTTGGTGCGCGAACCGTAGTTGCGCCACAGCCGCAGGCGTTCGTCCAGGACCGGATCGTCGGTGGTGACGGCACCGGCGTCGCCCAACGCCCCGAGATTCTTGCCGGGATAGAAGGAAAAGGCCGCGGCGTGTCCGAACGATCCGCAGGGGCGGCCCTGCCACAAGGCACCATGGGCCTGGGCCGCGTCTTCGTAGAGGTCCAGCCCCAGCGTCTCGCAGGTGTCGCGCAGGGTGTCCATGTCGCAGGGGATGCCGTGCAGGTGGACGGCCAGAACGGCGCGGGTGCGGCTGGTGACGGCGATCTTCAGCGCAGCGGGATCGAGGTTCCCCGTAGCGGGGTCGATGTCGACGGGAATGGCTTTGAGGTGGGCGCGCTCCACACCCAGGGCCGAGGCCACGAAGCTGTTGGCGGGAACCAGAACTTCCGAGCCGGCGGGATGGTCGGAGGCCAGAAACATCAGGGCCAAGGCGTCCAAACCGGAACTGGTGCCCACGCAGTGGGTGGTGCCGGCCAGCCGGGCGAATTCGGATTCGAATCGTTCCAGTTCTGGGCCCAGCAGGACGCGACCGGAATCGAGGACGCGGTCGAGGGCCGCATGGAACGCGGCGCGATCGGGCTCCAGGAGGTGGTCGAGGGGTAGGAACGGGATCGCGGTCATGGGCGGACCGCGCGGAGGAACTCGTCGTGGTCGCGGATGTAGTCGGACTCCAGGTAGTGTTCGGAGGCCAGCACCAAACACACCGCGCCCGAACTGAAGTTCTCGAGCTCGCGCCAGATCATGTTCGCCATGTACAACCCGTGGTAACCGCGGTTCAGCGAGACCTTCTGGCGGCTTTGGCCGTCGTCCAGCACCACATCGAAACTGCCGGACAGGGCGATGATCACCTGCTGCAGTTGTTTGTGGGCATGGCCCCCGCGCATGGCCCCACCCGGGACGTCGTAGAGGTAGTAGACCCGCTTGATGTCGAAGGGGACGTGGACGCCGCCTTCGATGAAACTCAGGTTGCCCCGGGGTTCGTGGACGATCGGGAAGTCGATGATGCGGACCCTGGGATCCATCGTGCGGCACTCCTATGGCATGTTAGGGACTTTGGATGGATTCGCATCCGGTGGTCAATGCACCGGAGGTCTAGCCTGCCGTTCGGTGGTCGAGCTCGACCACCGGGTTGCAGGCGCGACCAGCCATCGCAACGGTAGCCACATGGACATCACGGAGCATCGACGGGGATCTCCGACGGGACGTACTCGTATTCGTCGTAGACCGTGCCGTGCCCGCCGAGCCCTTCCTTGAAGGCGGCCAGTCCGTCGTTCAAGGCCAGTCCCGCCTGCTCGCAGGAGTTGCCGAAACTCATCCAGCGACTGGAACCCAAGGCGTGTTCGCGGCCCAGCAGCAGACCCAGCAGGTTGGCCGCCCCCAGCAGACGGCCTTCGTCGGTGGCGGCGCTGTACTGGATGTGGAAGACCTCGGGGGTGCGGAAGACGACCATGCCGCCGCGCCAGGTATCCTTCTGCAGGGCGCCGAAGAGCTGGATGTTTTCGGGAAAGCGCGAGGCCAGCAGGCGGATTTCGTCGAGGGTGTGCACCACGCGTACGCCGTGGCGCTCCTGGAGGTTGCGCTCCAGCAGGGGCCAGAAACTTTCCCAGTCTGCGCGACGCTCCACCCGCAGTCCTTCGCGCTGCGATTTGGCGCAACTGCGGCGGCGGGTGTCGGATAGGCGGATTCTGTCCGGCTCCGCGAGGGTGCCCAGGGTGCGCGAGACCAGGCGGGCGCCCAGCCGGAACAGGAAATAGAGGTCTTCCTGCGACGGTTCGCGGGCGTGGAACCAAGGCAGTGGTCGCCAGCGCACGGTGGTCTTGCCCGCCTCGGCGAGTCTGGTGTGCAAGGCGTTGAACATGCCGCGCACCTGTGGGGTGCGGGCCTCGGGGGCCAGGATCAGGCCGCCGAAGGTGAGGCCGCGATGGGTGGCCCAGCCGTGTTCGCCCCAGTCGTGCCCGGCCACCGCCCCGTACCAGCGTCCGTCTTCCCGGAACAGGAACGACCTGTCGGCGAAGCGGTCGGCGTGGTAGTCCATGTAGCCCCGGTTCCATTGGAAATGCCCGTTGCGGGCGCGCTCCACGAGGGCGTTCCAGACGGGAGCGAGATCGGCGGTGTAGGGTACGGCCTCCATGGGTGTGTGGAAACCTAGATCCGCGGCCGGATCGCGTGTGTTCTGCCAGGATACACCTTGGGAATCGATGTCCCACCACGCCTTCCCTCCGGTCTGGCAAGGGGCTAGAATTGGGCGACAGCCCCTGTTGACTTCCGACTGGAATCCCCCGATGACAACCATCCTTCGAAAATCCCTGCTCGCGGTTGTTGGACTCCTCGCTCAGGTGTCTCCCGCCTTCGCGACTCCGTTGCAGTCCAACCGGCCCGTTGCGGCAGCGACGATCGCCGGTCGAGTCACGCTGTCCATCCAGGGAACCGATGGTCGTCTGTACCTCCGGGACGCCTCCCCGGATTCGAGCTGGCGGTTGTTCCCTTCTCCGTCCACGGGCCCGGTCCGTTCGGCGCCCTGGCTCCAGGAGACGGTGGGAGGCATCCACAACCTGTATGTCTTGGGAGAGGCTCCGCGCATCGAACAGTGGCTCCTGACCCCGAGCGGCGTGGTTTCGACCATCGGATTCTCGGATGCCGGCAGCATCGTGTCGTCTTTGGCGAGTGCGCGTCTGGGTGGAGGCAAACAGGCTCTCTTCGCGGTACGCTCCGACAGCACGGTGGTCACTAGAACGTGGGATTCCCTTGCGCGAACCTGGAGCGGATGGTCCTCGATGGGGATCCGCACCGGGTTTCCCCCGTACGCGGTGCAGGTCACTCCCCAGGACGTGAACGTCTACGTCACCACCTCCGATGGGCGGATCCTCCAGAACTGGTGGTCCGGGACCTCGTGGTCCGGATGGGTGGTTCCGGCGTCGGAGCCGGTTGCCTCGGGACCGTCGTCGGTGAATTTCGACTGGGAGCACCATGTCCTGTTCGCACAGGATCGGCAAGGGTTTCCGGTGGAGCGCACCTGGTCGAACCGATCCTGGACCGCTTGGTCGCGACTGCCCTTCCAGACCGCCTCCGCGGTCAGCCCGGTCCTGGGGCCGAACGGAGCGATCGACCTGTATGCCCTGTCGACCGACAGCATGGTCATCCATTCCCGCCGATCGGGCCAGGGTGTTTGGAGTGTTCCCGATACCCTGGGGCCGATTCCCCCCTGTGGGACGCCCAAGCCGGACATCGTCGTGCCACCTGTGGTGCCTCCTGAAACGCTGGTGGTGGTTCCGCCTGTGGTGGTTCCCGAGACCGTGGTGGTTGCGCTTCCCGAGGTGAGCCCCGACCCGGCCTCGTGGGATCGTCCGCGTTCGCTGCTCGACGGCCGCCCCTTGGCGGTTGTGGTGCAGGGAGATCGGCACGTTCTGGCCGTGCGGGGTCGCGACGGCGGCATTTGGTCGCGCGACTGGAACGGCGGAACCTGCGGTGCGTGGGGAGCTTGGACGCGTTTGCCCGCCGATCCTGCGACCAGGTTCCGTTCCTCGCCGTGGTTGCAGGCCGAGGTTGGCGGGCTCCACAACCTGTACGCGCTGGATTCGTCCTCGGAACACCCGAAGATTTTCCAGTGGATCAAGGACTCGGAGACCTATCGCCCCACACGCGGCCTGCCCGAGGCCCGGGAGATCGTTTCATCCCTGGCCAGCGGTCATCTCCAGAAGGGCGTCCAGGTTCTGTTCGGCGTCGGGCCCGACAGTTCCCTGCGGATTCGCGTGTGGGATTCCCTCGCCAATTCCTGGAATCGATGGGAGCGGATGTCCGGCCCCAAGACGGTTCACCCGCCTTATGTGGTCCAGGTGACACCCACCGACCTCAACCTGTACGTGACCACTCTCGACGGCCAGATCCACCAGAATTGGTTCGATGGGTCGAGCTGGTCGGGCTGGGTGGTTCCGGCCTTCGAACCGGTGGTCTCCGCACCCTCCTCGGTCAACTTCAACTGGTCCGACCACGTCCTGTTCGGGCAAGGACCCGATCGTCACCCCCTCATGCGCTTGTGGAACGGGGCATCGTGGAGTGGGTGGTCGAAGGTGCCGTTCACCTCGCTGGCCTCCACATCGCCCGTCGTCTCCGGGGTGGACAGCCTGACTCTCTACGCGCTGGCCCTGGACAGCATGATCATCCGCGCCGGGTGGTCGGCTCGGTCCGGATGGTCGGCCGTCGACACCGTAGGAGCGATTCCCCCCCTGGCGCCGGATGAACGTCCGAAGACCCACGACAAGGGACGCCGCGAGATCGTGCGTGTGCGCGACCAGCATGTGGAGATCCCTGAGGAGGCCGCCGCGGAAGGGGGCATCCTGCGGGTTCACGGTCCTTCAGGGAAGGTCGTGCTCGTGCGCACCGTCGCGCCACGACAGACCCGAATTTCGGTAGGGCACCTGCCGAAAGGGAGTCACTGGGCTTCGTTGAATCGCAATACGTTCCGCTTGTTGGAGACCCCTTGAAGTCGATCGAATGTTTCTGTTGCACCCTGGCTGCCTTGGCAATTTCCTCTTTCGGTCATTCTGCGGATCGCCCCGTCGGAGCGATGCGGGTGGACAGCGTGGAATACATCGCCGTACGAACCCCATCGGGTCAGGTGGCCCTTTCCGTCCTTCGTGGCGGGATCCACCAGGAGTGGAATCTTCTGCCCTCCTCCAAGGACGCCACGATCGGATGGGGGCCCTTCATCCAGTCGCCCGCCAGCGGCATGATGAACATCTTCGCCCCCGGTCGATCCAACGCGAGCGGCTGTTTCAGCCAGCACATCGTGGATCTGAGTCGCGACACCGGGTTGGAATTGTCGGAGACCCAGGTTGTCCTGGGAGAGTCGGAGCAATACGCCAGTTCGCTGGCGTCGGGCTCCCTGAGCGGTGGACGCATGGGGGTTTGGGGGGTCACTCCCGATTCGCAACTGGTGGGAAAAACGTGGGAGCCCCTCAAGAACGCCTGGACCCCGACGGGTAGCTCCAGCCTGAAAACCGCCCATGCCCCATGGGCCACCCAGGTCACCCCCACCACTCTCAACCTCTACGCCACCGCCCTGGATGGCACGATCAAGCAGAACTATTACAACGGTTCCACCTGGTCGGGCTGGTTGGCGAACCCCACCCCGATGTTCGTCGTGTCCGGGCCGAGTTCCAGCGTGCTTGGCGAGGGTCGGCATGTCCTGTTCAGCCAGACTCGGGACAGTACGCTCCAGGCGCTGGTCTGGGATGGCGCCAAATGGGGGAACATGTCCCTTTCCAGTTTCAAGGTGCTCTCCGGTCCGACCTCCCAACCGATCTGGAACGCGGAGGTGGTGG
Source organism: Fibrobacteria bacterium (assembly GCA_035913415.1). Lineage (GTDB taxonomy): Bacteria > Fibrobacterota > Fibrobacteria > UBA5070 > UBA5070 > UBA5070. Next base: position 32,655 of record JAMIIV010000154.1, read on the forward strand.
TGTACGCGTTGGCTCTCGACAGCCAGATCGTGCGTATCCGGTGGAGCGAAGCCAAGGGGTGGATCGGGCTCGAGAGCTTGGGGCCGATCCCCGGAGCGGGGCCCGAGGTGTCGGTCCAGCGGCGGCCGTCCGCCCTTCCTGCCTTGGCTCGGAACGGGCGTGTGGAGCTCCCGAGCAACCTCGCCGACCGCTCCGGTCGCTTGGATGTGATGGATGCCCAGGGGCGAACCCTGGGCTCCGCGATCAAGGTCGCCGGACAGACCGCGGTCGCGCTCGTCGTTCCGGGGAGCGGCGCTTTGTGGTACCGGTTTGGAGAGCTCCGCGGGCGGATCCTCACCGTTCGCTGAACCGGCATGTATCCGAGCAGGATGCAGGATTCCGCGCCGAAATCCGGTTGGCCTCCCGCATTGCTCGGGAGGGTTGGTACCCTTCTGGACATGTTCCGGGTTCCCGTTCACGCAGGTTTTGTTTCTGGCGCGCTCCTTCTCGCCGTCTCCGGGTGCGCCCCGGAAAAGGGCGCCGAGATCGCCTCGGGGCCGACCGACAGCTCCTCGGTCGGAACGGGGAACACCATCGGCTTCCGCATCTCCCGCGAGGCGGCGCGACAGGTTCTGTCCGAATGCGATTCCGTGGCCGGTGATGCGGTGTTCGCCGGCGGCTCGACCAGGCACTTCGCCTTCCCGGCCGACAGCGTCCTGGGTGTGGATGGCATGATCCGGCTTCCCGGCATCCCCGCCCGCGATTGCCGTGTCGAACTCGCCTTCGTGGACCGACAGGGAACGGTGCGGCTGAAGCTGTCCCTTCAAGTGATGGTGAAGCCTTCCCCGGCAGACACCGGGGTCGCGCTGGTGGTTCCCGAGACGCCGGTGACCGGGGCGCCCTTCGTGGTGTTGCCGGTGGGTGATGCCTCCTGGGAACCGGGGATCCCCTACAATCTCGGAGCGGGCTCGGGCCTGAGGATGCTCGACACGCACTCCCTGGCGGTGATCGACTTCGGGCGCCTCGACAGTTTGCTTGCAGGACGTGAAATCCTCCGCGCTCGTCTGCTCCTGCAGGGCTGGTCCTCCAGTCGGGCGCCGGCACGGATCCGGGTCGCCGCGGGCACGATCCCTCGCGGCTGGCAGGAGGGCGACGGGCATTGGTACTGGTGGGACGGCGTTCGCCAGAACGGATACGACGTCGCCTACCAATACTGGCCGGGGTACAGGCCTCCAGCCTCGACGTCGAACCCGACCTCGGCCGGAGGCATCCGAGCGGATCGCAACCCCTCTCTCGGCGCCCAATGGCAGGGAGTGGATACCATCCTCTGGGAGGGAACGCTGACCTCGACGCCGGTCTATCCGGCTCGGGAAGTGCTGTCCCCCGCGGAATTCGATCTCACCTCGGCCGTGAAGGCCATGATCCGGGACCGGAACGCGCAGGCCATCGCGATCCGTGCCCTCGACGACATGGGGAGCGGCCTGATGCAGTTCCTGTCCAAGGAACATCAGGATGGCCAGGGTGCGATCCTCGGCCCACGTCTGGTGGTGGAAATCGCACCGGAATCGACCTCCGGGGAATTGGAATTCCGACCTCTCGGCGACACCTGGATCGATTCCAGCGATCGCAACACGGGCCTGGGCTCGGGAGTGATGCTCTGGCGCAACGGAGACATGGCCCTGTTCGACTTCGGGAATCTTCCTTCCGCCCTGGCGGGCCGGGGAGAGGTGTCCTCGGCCAAACTGATCCTCACGGGATGGTCGGGTGTGAAAGGCCGTGCGGACGGCTCCGAAGGCTTGGACATCGAGTATGGGACCATCCCCTTGGGTTGGCTGGAAGGTCGAGGACACTGGTACTGGTTCGATGGTGCCGGACGCAATGGCTTCGACAGCGCCTACCGGTACTGGCCGGACTACCTACCGCCGGTGTCGGCGGTGAGCCCTTCCCTGGACGGTGGCGTGCACTGGAGCACCGCCGTCCAGATCCGTGCGGGGTTCCTGATGGCGGGGCGTTTTGCGCCGACGCTGGCGCTCGGCCCAGACGGTATCTACCCCGCGCGCAAGGCTTCGACGACCATCGAACTGGATGTCACCGAGGCGGTGCGGGAGCAGGCTGCGACCGGGCAGGCCAAGGGCTTCGCGCTCCGGCGCCTGGTTGCTTCGAATTCACCGCGAATGATGGTGGGGTTCTTCTCCAAGGACATGGCCCCCGATGTGGCTCCCGTGCTGAGGGTGCGCTTCGCTCCGTAGCCGCGCCGTCGGGAAGAACTGGATGTTGAGCTGCATCATCCGATCGGAGTGCCCGGTGCGCGCGGCGATGGCGACCACGTCGGCGCGGAAGGCCTTGAGTCGATCCAGGACATCGGCCATCCCGCGCTCGTCCAATCCCAGGGCGAGTGTGGTGATCTGCCGTTCATCCGAGGCGATCCGTTCCAGTGCCCTTCGGGCGAGATCCAAGGTCTCGAACTGGTACTTTCGAATCATCGCGGAGCGAAGTTGCTCGCGGGTGTGCAGGTTGGCCTCGCGACGGTGGTATCGCCCTGCGACGAGCTCCAGGAAGCCCTGGCTCACGAGATTGGCCACACCTTCCTCGGCCTGGGCCGCGGTAATCGGGGGCTCCAGGCACGACCCCAGCTTTGCCCAGTCGCCCTTCCACAGATCGGAGCTCGCGGCTTCCCAAAGCGGGATGGTCCACCAGTGGCGAAAAAGGTCGAACTCCGCACTGGACAGAATGCGGGGGGGCGCCGGCGGTGCCAGTCTGGCCAAACGCTGGTGATGCAGCTCGCGTTGCTCGGGGGTTTCGGCTCCGTCCAGGGCGACCAGGTGCAGGAAATATTCCCGTTCGGTGTTCGACAGCCCCATCGCTTTTGCCAGTTGGAGCGCGTAGGCTTCCGACAGATCCCTTTCCCCCAGGCAGACCAGGCGAAGGAAGGATCGCGACTTGAATCCGCAACGGTTGGCCAGCCACTGGAAACTGAACGAAGGAGAGAGGCGCTTGCGCTCCGCGACCCAGGACGCGAGATAGGCGTGGTAGTCCAGGAAGTCGAAGATGCGGACCGCGCCTTCGTCGTGGAATTCTGCTGGGACGTCGGCATTGGCCATGGCAGGGGAAAGTAATCGTCGATCTGCCCGGAACCCGGGCGGATCGACGTGTGCGAACCTCAGAGCCCTCGCGTCCTCCAGGAGACCAATCCAAGGAGCGCAAGGATGCCCAGCGCCCCAAGAGCGACCCAAAGAGCCTGCATCAGACGCGCGGAACGGTATTCCATGGCGACCGTATGGGTGCCGGCTGGCACGGGGATGGCGCGGTAGGCATGGTTGGCGCGCAACACGGGAGCCTCCTTGCCATCGACGGTGGCGAACCACGAGTCGGACCAGGCATCACCGACGTACAGCAACGCGGGGGTCTTGGCGACCGCCTGGACCACCACGCGATTGGGTGTGTATTCGGTGACCTTCGCGGGAAGGGCGGAATCCGTCCCCGAGGGGGCGGTCATGCGGGACTGGTCGTCGGGCAGAAGCAAGATCCGATTGCGGTAGTCGAACGAGGTGTCGTGCAGGCGCTCGAGGTTGGTTTCGTCGGGAGCGTACTCCCACTGGTGGGAGACCCAGGCGCGCGGCAGGACGGTCGTGTTGGGGACCGCCCCTTCCTGGCCCGAAGCCTCGTCGCGGTACACCAGGTACTTGACGTTCAACAGATCCAGAACCCGACTGCCCGCCACTCCCTGGGGTGTCTGGTGCAGCCCGTTGGTCACCAGGGACATGTCTTCGCTGCGGAACTGGCGGGTCCAGCGGAGTTCGTTGTCGGAAAATCCACCCATGAGTTCGAGTCCGTAGTACTCGTTGAATCCCTGGCCCAGCGATCCCGGGGGCCAGTCGAGGATGCGGAACTGCTCGGACTGCGACTGCGAGGCGAGCTGTTGGAGCATGGGCGATGGCTGGTGGACCTGCGCGGAGGGGATGGTCTGGATGAAGCGTTTGCCGTTCCACAGCAGGTCGCCGACGCCCAGGACGATCCAGACGGACAGGAGGAGTTCCTTCTTGATGTCACCTTGCCAGTACAGGCGCAGCATCAGGGCGGAAACGGCGATGATGGCCCCGACGCGGAAGGCGCCGAATCCGAATTCGCTCGCTTGTTGCAGTTGCTGGACCGACTGCGCCTTTTCGAGGCTGAAGACGCCATCCGGACCGTTGAAGACACCGTCGAAGACGCCGTTCCACATGGAATAGGCGATGCCGGGAGCGACGGCGAAGAGGAGTCCCGCGCCGCCGCCGACGAGCGTGACCCACAACAGGACCTTGGCGCGACGGGCCTGCTGGGCCGGTGTGACACGGTCGTCCAGGGCGCGGATGAAGGAGCCTGCGGCGAGGAAGAGCGCCATGCCCAACCAGAAAAGGATCATGCTGGGAGCGCGGAACTTGTTCACGCCGGGGATCACCATGTAGCACAACTCGAAGAAGGGGGTATGGGCGCCCAATCCGAACAGGATGGCGCCTACGCCCACGGCGAGGGCCATCCAGGTCCAGCGGGTGCGCAGCAGGACGATGCCGGCGATTCCCAGGAACAGCAGCATGGCGCCGGGGGTTTCCGAGTTGAGTTTGAACGGATTGCGCCCCCAGTATTGGCGCTCGCCGCCGATGTCCATTCCTCCGAATTCCGGGACGACCAAGGAGGCGACTTCCTCGGGATGCATCGACCACGACGTGGCGTGGGTCATCGAGGTGCGGGCTTCCGCTCCGCGGACGGAGCTCTTCTCGACATATCCCATCGCGGGGTACAGGATGGGGGCGCCCAGGGCCACGCCCAGGAGCATCGCGACCCAGAAGCCGGCGATACGGCCGACCAGAGCCTTGGTGTTGCGACGGAATTCCCACAGCCCGACGCACCAGAAAGCGAAGGCGCCCCACAAGCAGAAATAGACCATCTGCACGTGCGAGGTCCAGAGCATCATGGCCACGGTCCCCGACATCAGGAGGATCCAGCGGATCTTGCCGCTGTCCATGAAGCGCAGGACGCCCAGGACCAGCAGCGGGAGCATGCTCAGGATGTAGAACTTGCCGGTGTGGCCGCCATAGATGAGCGAGATGGAATAGGTGTTCAGCATCCAGAGGCTTCCCAGGCCCGCGGCGACGGGGCGCGAGAGATCGAATTGGCGGCGCGCCAGCAGGTAGGCGGTGGCGCCGGCGAAGATCGTGTGGGTCCAGAACATGAGTCCCACGCGTTTGATTTCGGGGACCAGGAGCATGAAGAGCACGCCCACGGGGTTGGAGCCGTCGCCGACCAGGGCGTCGAAGGTGGGGGCTCCGGTCAGGATGGTGGGCCACCAAAGGGGGATGATTCCCTGTTTGATGTAGGCGATCCAGCGAATCCAGGTGCCCACGCCGCGAAGCTGGTCCTGGGACATGATCATGGTGTCCGGCCCCGAGAAGAGGAAGGGCAGGAACAGGAGGGATCCGACGAACGCGAGGGCGGCGGCCACGAGCAGGCGTGGCTTCCAGAGCGTTCTCATGGACGTGGAGGTCGTGGGCGAGGAGGGTGTCGACATGGCGTCAGAAGGTAGAACCGCGTCCGGCCCCCGGCATCGGATCCAGTCGACCCGAAACGGTGCGCGGGACCTTAGCGGAAACCTGTCAGCGCACGAGGGCCTGCAACGCCTGGAGTCGCCAAAGCAGGCGCCTGAAGGAGCGGGCGGGCGGGCGGCCACCGCCGGTGGCGGTGGCATTCCCCTGGTGGACGCGGTATTCGAGCAGTGTCGCGTCGAGCCACGCGACGTTTCCATGGCGCAGAGCCACGAGACCCAGCCACTGGTCGTGCATGGGAATGTGCCGGGGAAAGGGCAAGGCGGGGCGCAACAGCGAGGTCCGGAAAGCCATGCAGCAGCCGGTGAAGCGATTGCGCCACAGGTTGGTCGCCAACCCGCCGCCGAAACCGCGCCGGGCGAACAGGGTGTCGCCCAGGAAATTCCCGTCGGCATCTATCCGACGGGCGTCGTGGACGACCAAATCCACGCGGGCGAGGGCTTCGAGACAACGGGAGATCTTGCCTGGAAGCCAGACGTCGTCCTGGTCGGCGAGGAACACGACGCCCTCGGGAAGACCGGAAAGTAGATGCTCGACTCCGCGGATCACCCCGATCCTGCCTTCGGACGGAATCCGTTGGATGCGCGCGTCCTGGGTGGCCCGTTCGTCGAGCCAGGCGCGGGTTCCGTCGGTGCTGCCGTCGTCGCGGATCTTCAACACGCCGTCGGCTGGAAGCTCGCGGAGGATCGATTCCACCTGTGCTGGAAGGTGCGGCAGGCCATTCCAGGCAGGCATCACCACGGTGATCAACGGAGCCACCGCCGAAGAAGATCGTAGCCGCGGGACGCCAAGGCATGGACCAGGCGTGGCAGCGATGCCCCGGGAACGGGTCCCTGCCAAGGCCGGGCGTGGGAGGCCACCAGGGCGAGGAGGGCCTCGCCGTGGCGCTCCCAGGTGTACGGCTCCATGTGCGCGAAGGCCGCGGCCCTCAGGTCATCGGCCCCGCCGCGATCGAGGCTTTGCAGGAAGGCCACGAGGTCTGCTTCGGTGGAAAAGACGTTGAGGCACAGCTCCCGGTGGGCGCCTCCCTCGAGGGCGAGCCCCGCGCACCCCAGGTGTTGGGCTTCGGCCAGCGGAAGATCGAAGGATTCGATCCGCGACGGAGCCAGATGGAGATCCGAACGGCGCCAGACATCGGCCATCGCGGGTCGGGATGGATCGGGTACGACGTCCCATCCGGCCTCCCGGAAGCGCTCCGCCGTCGCCGAACCGTCCCGCAGCAGGAGATGCCAGGACATGTCCGGACGTCCCACGAGGCGCGGCAGGGAGAGCAGGAGGTCGTTGCCCTTGTACCGGGCTTCGGCCGAGCCGCCCCGCAGGGCCGCGACCACGCGCAAGGGTGCGCCGGGGCGGGGCGAAGGAGCCTGGCGACCCAAGTGGTCGGCGCCATTGGCGATGGCCACCCCGGAGGGCGCGAAGCGGGAGACCAGCCATCGGCTGGGACCGGCGCGCTGGGCCGCGCTCGGCTCCAGCGCAAGCGGGCCCTCGGGTTGGTCGGCACGACCGTGTTCCCAGTGGATCCAGGGGATGCGCCAACCTGCGAGTGCGGCCGGGAAGGGGGGCGTGCAGGCCAGCACCAGGGAGGGGGCCAGCGATTCCAGGCGCGCTCGCAGCAGGAAAGGGAAAAAGGGGAGCCGGACGACGTCGATGTCGGTGGGCATTCCCGTCCCGACCCGTACCGCCCCCACGACGCATCTCCACCCGGCGGCAGACAGAATCCGGCATTGCTCGGCGATCACCACGGACACACCGTAGCCGGGCGCCCACACCGAAGTCAGGAAGATGACCGTGCCGTTCACGGGAAGCGCCGTCCCAGCAGGGTCAAAAAGGGTTTGGGGAGGCGTCGCAGGAAGCCGGGACTCCACGAGCCGAGCTCGGGGATGCGGCGCAACGCCTCGAGAGGCCTTTCGCCTGCGATCGCCGACCACCAGCGCGTCCGCCACAGGGTTCGAGCCCGCTGGTGCGCAGGGTGGTCGCGATGGACGTCGAGGGCGGCAAGGGTGGCCCGGTACACCCGGTCGAAGCGCCGATGGGAGTTCGAGCCGTGCTGGCGCCAGAACACGCAGACCTGCGGAAGGACGCCGATCGGGCCGTACCGGCGGGAAAGGGAAAGCCACAAGGGGAAGTCCTCGACGCCCAGGCCGCCGTCCCACCCGCCTTGCGCGCGCAGAAGCGCCGTGCGGATCATCCCGGTGGCTCCGTGCAGCTCCTTGTCTCCCAGCAGGATCTCCTCGAACCCGGCCTCGGGGATCGCAGACAGGAATCGTCGATCCGGCTCGATCTCGATGGCACCTCGGGCGTCCATCCGACGGCATTGACCCGTGCACGCCGGGGCGTGGCCATGGGCATCCAGCCAGTCGACTTGGGCCTTCAGTCGCCCTTGGGGCATGATGTCGTCCGAGGCGAAGTCGACCACGTACTCGCCTCGGGCGTGCGCCAGCATCCGATTCTGGCTTTCGGCGACCCCCAGATTCTCCCCCCCCTGCACCACGAGCACGCCGTAGCGCGGCGCGAGGCTCTCGAGGAGCGCGGCCGTGCCGTCGTCGGAGCCGTCGTCCCGGGCGATGATCTCGAACGAGACGCCCTCCTGGGTGTGCACCGATTCCAGACAGGCCTCCAGGAACGGCGCGTGCCGGAAGCAGGCGACCAGGACCGAGACCCGGGGCGCACTGGAGGCGGAGGGCAAGGTCGGGTCAGCCGTTGGTGTACCAGCAGCCCGGGAGGGGCAGCGGCGTCCCCGCGGTGTTCTCGGAGTCCAGCGGGTGCGGGAAGACCGTCGCAGGGGTGCGCGACGCGATCCGGTCGTTGCGCAGGAAGGTGAACTCCATCATCGGGGGGATCGACAATCCCTCCTTCTCCATCGCGGGGCTCTGGTTGTTCGGATGGATGTGCACGCACGAGTGCGTCTGCAGGATCTTGTCGAACGCCCGGGACGCCACCTGGAAGAACGGACGGCTCCAGAAATGGTTCAGGCTGTGGAATTCTCCGACGATGATGCGGAACCGGCCCATCAGGGCGTCGGACATTCCCAGGAACGTCTCGTACTCGCAGTCTTCGATGTCGATCTGCAGGAGGAGGTCGCTGGCGGAGGCCGGGAGGGATTCCTTCACCCAGTTGTCGAGGGTCATGAAGTCGTCGTTGGTGGTCACGCCGACGAATTTCTTGGTGAAATGGAAGCGGTCGTGCCATTCGGTGGGGCGATCCACCGAGCGATCGGCCATGAACACCTCCATGCCTCGCTCGGCGCAGTCCTTCTCGAAGCCGGAAATCTGGCTGACACCGGGAGAAAAACAGGCCTCGATGCCATCGAGATCATCGGGGATCAGATATCCACCGTCTCCCGGGGGACCGAGTCGAACCAGGCGACGGTCCGTCGCAACGGGGTGGAGTCGCTGGAGCAAGGACTGGAGGGCGCGTTTTTCCGTCACGGGGGTCGGGTAGGCCCCGCCCCTGGCCAAGAGGTCCCTGCCGATGGATTTCAGATACTGGCTCATGGATTCGTGATCCCCGCTGTTGGATTCCGGGCGCGCTGCGAGATACAGGATCGGGGCGCCGCCGGACGTCAAGTGTAGGAAACGGGACCTCCCCATTCCCGCCGCCGCTCGTGGTCGTGGGGCCGCGGGTGGAAGGTCGGTTCTAGTTTTGCCCCATGGTTTCCTTTTCCAGTCATCGTCCGCGGCCGAACCGGCACCTCGAAGGAGCCTGAAAGGTGAAGCGCGGAGGCGTTCTGATGGGGGCGGCGACCACCATCGCCTCCGAGGCCGTCGGCCGAGGCTCGGCGATGCTGTTCCAGTTGCTGGTGGCCAATCGCCTGGGAGCCGACGGGTACGGGCTGGTCGCCCTGGTGCTGGCATCGGCGGCGATCCTCTCCCCCCTGGCCGATTCCGGCATCTCCAATCTCGCCTTGCGGCAGGTCTCCGGAGCTCCGCAAGACCATGGCCTGGTCCGCAGGACCCTCGGGCTGAAGGTCCTGGTCTCGCCGCTTTTCGTCGTGCCGTTCCTGGCCTGGGTCCTGCTCTCCGGCTCGGGCGACGAATACCGGTGGCCGCTGGTCTGCGCGGGGATCTTCTACGGGTTCCAGTCGACCTCCGACCTTCTCCGACAGATTCTGCGCGTCCGCCAGGAAACCCTCCGTGAGCTGGCCGCGCGCCTGGCCTACCCCTTGGGGACGGTCCTGGTGCTCTACGCCGTCTGGCCCTGGCATCCCACGCCGTTCGGGGCCACCATCGCCTTGGCAGCCGGTCCCGTGGCTTTGACCATCGCCTACTGGTTCGGACTGTCCCGGCAGAGCCGGGGGTTCGAATTCGGGTCTGGCGCAACCGACCTGGTCCGCGCGAACCTCGGCTCCTTGTTGCAGTCCACCGGATTCCTCGTCATCGTCGGGCTCACCTCGCGCATCGACGCGTTCATCCTGGAGCGGTTCGGTGGCCGGACCGAAGTCGGCCGTTATTTCGCCGCGCTCAATCTCGTGACCGCGGGGGGATTCTTCGGCCAGGGGCTTTCGTCGTATCTGTACCCGCGCCTTCACCGGCAGGCGAGCCAACGGGGGCGCGCCCTGGCGCGCGCCACGGCGCTGCAGGCGGCGTTGGGCATGGCTTTGTTGGGCGGCGTGGTTTTCGTCGGGCCCCTGGTGTTCCAGTTGGTGTTCCGGTCCTCCAGCTTCCAGGGAGCCGACGCCCTCCTGCCGGGGCTGGGGATCGTGCTTTTCTGCTCGACTCTGGACTGGCTCTGGTTTTCCGTGCTGGTCGGGCGCGATCGGGTCTGGGTGGCGATCCTGAACGTCGTGCCGGTGATCGCTTGCAAGATCGTGCTCGGGATCTTGTGGGTTCCCGTCCACGGAGCCCAGGGCATGGTGTGGGCGAGCGTGATCGGGCAAGCTCTGGGCACGGTATCGGGCGTGGCCACGGCCTGGCCGTCGTTCCTTCGCGACCGTCCGGCCAGCGATCCGAAGGTCCCCGGCGACTGATCCCCGGGGAGGGGGAGTCACTCCACGCTGAAGCGGGGCTTCTTTCCCAGGAACACGCGCCAACGGTCCGCCACGCGGTGCAGCAGCTTCCGCGGCAGGATCCGCATCAGGACGATCTTCGACAGAATCTGCGTCCAATCGAAAACGACCTGCGCCAGAGGCGGTTTGATTCCCAGGTCGCGATTGATGAGGTCGATCTCGCGGGCGACCTTCCAGGCGCTGGAGATCTTGTCGGAAACGCCGCCCACGGGCATCCGGTCGATGAGGATCGGAACGTAGAGGGGGGCCTTCCTCAACACGTTCCGGAGCAGGAAATGGGAGTCTCCCGCGATGCGGAAGCGGCGATCGAAGCTCTTGTCCCCGTCGAAGGTCGAGATGTGGTGAAAGACCTCGGGATGGATGGGGAGCTTCGGTTTGCGCCCGGTCCAACGGCCTTTCAGTTCGCTCCACGGGCGACCGATCTCCTCGAGCGGTTCGCGACCTTTCTCGCTCAGAAGGAGGATGCGCCCATAGACGATGTCGTATTGGGGGTGCGCGTCGGCGAGATGGACCGCCATGCGCTCGAGCGCGTCGGGAGAGGCCAGTTCATCGCCCGCACCAAGGAATTGGACCCATTCTCCCTTGACCAGGGGAATGGCCTTGTTCCAGGCATCGTAGATGCCTTCGTCCCTGCCGCTGAACCAGGGGTCGATGAGGTCGGCATTCTCACGGACGAGATCGAGCGTGTTGTCCTTCGATCCGCCGTCGGCCACGATCCACTGTATGCGGGAATAGGTCTGGGCGCGGATTGAGGCGGCTGTCCGGGAGAATTCCCCACCCGCGTTGAACGTCGAGGTGATGATCGTGATCAAGGGCAGCTCAGACAATTCGCCTCCAGTCATGGAAGGGGGAAACGTAGCTCCCGCGCGAATCCGGGCATCGAAGTCCGGGAACGGGCGCAGGCACGGCCAAGGCGATCGGATCGGGCGCAGAAAATGCACTTTCCTCCCTCTTCTTCATCGCGCATCGGCGCGCGGAGGCCGCTGAGACATGTCCTTCGTCTCCTTCCATTTCGTCCTGTTCTTCGTGGTCGTCACCACGCTGTTCCATCTGCTTCCGCAACGGGCCCGCTGGGCCTGGCTCATCGCGGCCAGTTGCTGGTTCTACATGGCCCTCATCCCGGCCTACATCCTGATCCTGTTCTTCCTGATTGCCATCGACTACGGCGCGGGGCTCTGGATCCACGCCACCCAGGACGCCCGAGCGCGCAAGCGCATCCTGATCGGCAGCCTCATCGCCAACCTCGGCATGCTGGGCACATTCAAGTACCTGAACTTCCTGCTGGGCAACGTGTCCACCGGCCTGGAAGCCTTCGGGATGGGGTCGCTGTCCTGGACGTTCCCCCTGGCGTTGCCGTTGGGTCTCTCGTTCCACACCTTCCAGTCGATGGCCTACACCATCGAGGTGTACAAGGGCAATCGCCCGGCCGAACGGCACCTGGGCCACTACGCGCTGTACGTCCTGTTCTATCCGCAGATGGTGGCGGGTCCGATCGAACGCCCGCAGGGGCTGCTCGACCAGCTCAAACAACCCACCCGGTTTTCGTGGGTGAACTTCGCCGACGGCATGAAGCTCATGCTCTGGGGACTGGCCAAGAAGGTCCTGATCGCCGATCGCCTGGCCATCTACGTCAACCAGGTCTACGCCAATCCGGGGGCCTTCTCGGGTTGGGAGGTGGCCTTGGCCACGGTCTTCTTCGCCTTCCAGATCTATTGCGATTTCTCCGGCTACACCGAGATCGCCCGTGGTGCGGCCCTCACCATGGGGTACCGCCTGTGCGTGAACTTCAACCACCCCTATTGCAGCAGGTCCCCCGCCGAATTCTGGCACCGCTGGCACATTTCCCTGTCCACCTGGTTCCGCGACTACGTCTACATCCCGCTCGGGGGAAGTCGGGTGGCCTCCTGGAAGATCGCCCGCAACCTGCTGATCGCCTTCCTCCTGTCCGGCCTCTGGCATGGTGCCGCCTGGACCTTCGTGATCTGGGGGGGGCTGCACGGGGCGTACCTGGTCCTCCAGCGCCTCCTGGAGCCGTCGGCGGTGGGGCGGAAATTGTCGGCCCTGCCGGGTTTCGGCGCGTTTGCCACCACCCTCACCTTCGCGCTGGTCTGCCTGGCTTGGGTGTTCTTCCGGGCGGTGGACATCCCGTCCGCTCTGATCGTCCTCGGGAAGATCGCCTCGCCGGGAAGCTTTTCCGAACTTGGAGCCGTCTTCCAGGATTCGACCGCGCGGATGGGCCTGCTCCTGATCGTGGCGCTCGAAACCATCCACTGGTTGCACCGCCGCAAGCCCGTTTCGCAGCGCCTCCAGGCATTTCCCGCTCCGGTGCGCGGGTTGCTCTGGGCCGCTCTCGTCCTGCTCGTCGTCCTTTTCGGGAAGTTCGGTCATGAAGAATTCCTCTACTTCCAGTTCTGAGCGCAGCTCCCTGCGCGGGCGTCTGGTCACTGCCGGCTTCGTGCTGGTCGGCACGGTGGCCGGGGTCCTGGCCCTGAATGCGTGGGCGCGCCCCGCGGAAGGACAGCGCGATATCTGGTACGGTCCTGTGGCCGACTACCTGTCGCAGGGAGGGCGGTTCTCGCACCTGTTCCTGGGCACCTCGCGAACGCGTGCGGCCGTGCGGCCGGAGGTCTTCGACAGCATCGTCGGCCGCGCCTACGGGACGCCCCTGCAATCGATCAACCTGGGCATCGGGCACTGCACGTTGATCGAACACTGGTTCGGCCTGCGGAAGTTGCTGGAAATCGACCCCCTGGCGCTGCAGGGAGTGGTGGTCCTGATCGAGGCGCCGGCCGGATTGCCCGCCTTTCTTGGCTGGCACGAAAACTGGATCGTGCAAGGACGCACGGATCTCCTGACGCCGTACCTGAAAAAGGACGACCTTTGGCGCCTGTGGAAGGTCGCGGGAACTCCCGCCGCCGAGAAGTTCGTGATCACCGCGAATCTGGTGGCGCCTTACGTGGAACACATCCCGCGAGCCCGCTCGATGGCCATGGCGGAACTGGATACGCTGTTGGCCAGGGTGTTCTCGCCCATCGTGGGAGCGGGAGTTTCCGGCGCGACCACCGGCGCCGACCTCGTCGCGGAAGGGGGAATCCGCACCGATGCCAAAGGGGTCGAGACCGCACGGGAAATGGCGATCCGGATGGCACGCGAAGACGCCCAGAACCAGGCGTCTTGGTCGAACTGGGACACCACCGCCATCCGGGATGTGGTGAACCTGGTCCGCGAAGCGGGCGGGTACCCCGTATTCTTCGAGATGCCGCTGTCCGACGTGCAGATGGCCCCCTACCGGATGCCCGTGCGCACCAAGGATCGCGAGGACTTCCCCGCGACCCTGGCCGCCTGGAAGGTGCCCATGCTGAAGCTGGACTTCCCGCACGATTCCACCGACTTCCCCGATCTTTGGCACCTGCGCAAGACCCGCGCACCCGAGTTCACCGCGGCTCTGGCCAGATCCTACATCGAGGCGTCGCGCCCCGCCGCCCCGGCGGCGCAGCCCGACACCTCGGCGGTCTTGACGGATTCCGTCCTGACCGGCGGCTGAGGAGAACCGCATGCGCATCCGCATGGTCAGCCCCTGGCCCACCCGCAACAACGGCATCTCCACCTACGCCGACCACTACCGCCGCGAGTTCGAACGCCAGGGCGACCAGGTCGAGATGGAGCGCCTGTTCTTCTGGGGCCGCAAGACCGACGCCTGGAAGTGGCTTTCGGTGCTGCGTCGATGCCGGCCCGGGGAGGCGGTCGTCGTGCAGCACACGCCCACCTGCTCGGGCCCGTTCCTGCCCTGGTTCCTGGGGCGCTGCCGCGCGCGCGGGGTGCGCACCGTGGTGGTCTCGCACGAGATCCCCGAGACCTACGCCCGGCACCTGTCCCGCATTCCGCCGTTGCGCTCCCTCTACCTGCGCTACGAGCGCGATATCGCCAAACGCGCCAGCGCGTTCGTGGTCCACACGAAGCTCCACGAACAGGCCATGCGCGAACTCGGAGTCGCGAAGGTGCACCGGATTCCCCTGGCCATCCTCCATGATCCTGCCAAGGTCCTGGAGCGGCGACCCGAGAGCATCGGCATCTACGGGCAGATCGCCCACAAGAAGGGGCACGACCTCCTTCTGGACGCCTACCAACGCCTGGCCCCGGGGACGCTGCCGCCCCTGCGCGTGATGGGCGCGGCGATGCCCGGGCACGAGGTCTGGCTGGAAAACCTCAAGGCCACCGTGCGTCCGGAGTTCGCCGAACACATCCGCTTCACCGGGTACCTCTCCGACGAGGAACGCCCCGACGCCTTCGCCCGGACGGCCTTCCTGGTCTTCCCGTACCGCTGGATTTCGCAGAGCGCGGCCCTCTCCGATGCCTGCGCCCACGGGGTTCCCTACCTGGCCTCGGACCTGGAGTACTTCCGCGATTTCCAGGCCTCGTGGGGCTGTGGCCAGCTCTTCCGCGAAGAGGACACGGGATCGCTGGCCGAGGCGCTCCTGCGGATGTCCGTCCAGCACGCCCAGATCCCGCCGTCCGATTTCGAAACGGTGCGTTCCCAGCTTTCCCTGGCCCACTGCACCCGGAAGCTTCGCGCCCTGCTCGCCTCCTGATCAGCCTTCAGCGGAAGAAGCGCGAGAGGTCCGTCGAGGAAATGCGCGTGACGGTGGGCGCCCCCGAGGGCGTCTGCCAAGGCTCGCGGCACGCGAAGAGATCGTCGGCCAGGGCCGATCGTTCCTCGGCTCCCAGCTCTTGCGTGCGACGCAGGGCGGCCGCGCGGGCATACCCTGCGGCGAAGGCGCGGTGCAGGCGTTCGCGGGTGGGTTCTTCTTCCGCCACGGCTTCCAGGAGTTCTTCCAGAAGGCCTTCCGCATCGTCCTGGCTCACCGAAGCGGGAATGCCGCGCAAAAGCATGGTGGCGCCCCCGAACGGCTCCAGGTCGAACGACAAGGCCCGCAGGTCTTCGAGGTGCGCCAGCGCGGTCTGGCGTTCGCGCACGGGCAGTTCCACGGGGCGGGGAAACAGCAACTGCTGCGACGGAACCGCGCCTTCGCGTTCCAGACCGCGCAGGGCTTGTTCGAAGAGCACCCGCTCGTGGGCGGCGCGCTGATCGATGCACAGCAGGCCGCCCTGGAGCGGGCACAGCAGGTAGCCGTCCACCTGCAGGATCTGGATGCCGGCCTGCGAGAAGGCGCGCACCGGTTCGGAGGGCTCCTCCGGCTTGCGGGCCGAAGGGAAGGCCACCAGGTTGGGGTTGCGCTCGGCGAAGAGGTCGCCCTGGTCGCGGTCGGGAGCGGGAGGCGGCTCGAAGGCGTCGACCGGTGCGGAGGCGTCGGAATCCGTCATCAGGGGCGCCGGGGCGTCGTCGTCGCCGGAGCTGAAGCCGGGCAGCGAGGTGGAGAACGCGGCGGGCTCGAACCCTGCCAGCGAGGCGTGGCGTCCGGATTCCGGTTCGTCGGACGAAGGCGGGGTGGTGGGGGAGGGCTGGAAGAGCGGCAGTTCGCCGCGCAGGTCCAGGGCCGAGGCGATGGCTTCGGCGACGGCGTGGAACAGGGGCGCCTCGGCCTGGAAACGCACCTCGCGCTTCTGGGGATGGACGTTGATGTCCACCTCTTCCAGGGGAAGGGTGATCTCCAGGACGCAGATGGGGTGGCGCCCCGGCGGCAATCCCAGGCCGCGTGCGACTCCGCGCACCAGCACGCCGGCCTGGATGGGGCGGCGGTTCACCGAGAAGTGGGCCATGTCGGCGCGACCCCGGTCGGTGCCGGCTCCGCCGACGAATCCTGTCACCGTCACGCGGCCGTCGGACCATTCGACCGGCACCAGGCCTTCGGCGATGCGGCCCAGGAGGTCGCGTACCCGGGCGCGGCGCTCGCCGGCGTTCACGGCCAGCAGCTCGCGGTTGCCGTGCGACAGACGGAATTCGACGTCGGGGCGGGCCAGGGCCTGGCGCACCAGGGCGCCCAGCACGCGCTGGGCCTCGGCCTGGGCGGTGCCCAGGAACCTGCGGCGCACGGGGATGCCCGCGAACAGGCCGCGCACTTCCACGCGCGTGCCGCGGGGCCATCCGGAGGGGGCGTCGGTCACGAGGTTCCCGCCGTGGACCACCACGGCGCGGCCTTCCGGCTCGGAGGCGTGGCGGGTGTCGATGCGGATTTCGGCGACCGAGGCCAGGGACGAGAGCGCCTCGCCGCGGAAGCCGTAGGTACCCACGTGGGCCAGGTCCTCGAACTTGACCATCTTGGAGGTGGCATGGCGCAGCCACGCCTTGCGCAGGTCTTCGGCGACCATGCCGCAGCCGTCGTCCTCCACGGAGATCAGGTCCAGGCCTCCGCCTTCGAGCTTCACGCGCACGCGCCGCGCTCCGGCGTCCAGCGCGTTGTCCACCAGTTCCTTCACGGCGCTGGCGGGACGGTCGACCACTTCGCCGGCGGCGATGCGGTTGATGACCAGTTCGTCGAGTAGCTGGATCACGAAACGCTCCTGCGAGAGTGCAAGGAAACGTCAGGGAGCGACCAATACCCGCCGCTCGTCCTGAGGAGCGCAGCGTCTCGAAGGGCGGGCGGTGGACTCGCGACGACGGGAGGGGTTGTCCAGTGCGACGCCGCCGTCCTTCGAGACAGGGCTTCGCCCTTCCTCAGGACGAGCGGCTTCCTTGTCCATCGATTCTGGCTTGCGCTCGGAGCAGGCTTGGCGGCCGATCTTCTAGCCCGCCCCGGACAGAAACCGGTGGTCGAGCTTGTCGAGACCCGCCGGATCGGGAACCTCAGCCGCACAGCGCCTCGAGGGTGGACACGGTCTGTTCTCCCGAGGTGAGGTCCTTCACCTCGACCTGGTCTGCCGTCACGCGATCGGAGCCCACGAACACGGCGATCTTCGCGCCGTTCTCCTGGGCCGCCTGCATCTGTTTGCCGAGTTTGCCGCCACCGAAGGCGAATCCCACGGAACGTCCCGAGGCGCGCAACGTGGCGGCCGCCAGGGCCAGCCGGGTTTCGTCGCCGTCGACCGACACCAGCCACAGGTCGGGGCCGGGAATGCCGGTGGGCAACAACCCCTTGTCCTTGAGCAGTTCGGCCATGACCACGTCGCCCATGCCGAAACCGACCGCGGGCAGGCGTTCGCCGCCGAGCTTGGCGAGCAGGTCGTCGTAGCGCCCGCCACCGGCGATGGCGCGCAGGGAACGGCTGGTGTCGAAGAGTTCGTAGACCACGCCCGTGTAGTAGGCCAGTCCCCGCACCACGGTGGGGTCGAACTTGCACCAGTCGGCCACGCCGTGGGCGGCCAGCAGCGAAAAGAGGGTCTCCAGTTCGGACAGGGCGGCCCGGGCCTCGTCGGATGACACCAGCGGTGCCACCTCCTCGAGGGACTTCGCGTCGAAGAGGGCGTCCAGCCGACGGATTCCGTCTTCGGTGAGGCCGGCTCCGGCGAGTCCTTCCACGAACGCTTCGCGGGGCAGTTTCTCGCGGCGATCCAGCGCCAGGTAGACGGGAGGTTTGTCGGTGCAGCCCAGCTCGTCGAGCAGGGTGCTGATCAGCCGCCGGCTGGAGATGCGCGCGACCACGTCCGTGGCGGTGAGCCCCAGTTCCTCGCAGATGCGGCAGGCGGCCGCGATCAGCTCGGCATCGGCCGAAACGGATTCGGAGCCCAGGATGTCCATGTTGAGCTGGAAGAATTCGCGCAGACGTCCGCGTTGCTGCTTCTCGTAGCGCCAAAGGCGCGGCAGCGAGAACCACCGGGCGGGTTTGCGCAGGTTGCGTCCCAACTGGTTGGCCAGGCGGGCCAGGGTGGGGGTCATTTCCGGGCGCAGGGCGATGTCGCGCCCACCCTTGTCCTGGAAGTTGTAGAGCTGGCCGACGATCTCGTCGCCGGACTTGCCCGTGTACAGCTCGAGATGCTCGAAGGACGGGCCTTCGTACTCCTGGAATCCGAAGCGCGCGCAGACGCGGCGCCAGGCGGAGAAGATGTGGTTCTGCACCGCCATGTCGGCGGGGTAGAAGTCGCGTGTGCCCTTGGGTGGTTGGATCTTCTGGCTCATGAGAACCTGCAAAGGTACCTCCCGCGCACCGCTGTGGGCGGTCTGGGAGACATCGCGAAATTCCGGTGGTGGAACCTGCCGACCGGTGGTCGAGCCTCAGGACCGGTGGTCGAGCTTGTCGAGACCCACCCGGCTGGTCTCGAC
>JAMIIV010000155.1:0-20630 GCA_035913415.1 Fibrobacteria bacterium
CGTCTTCGGACAGCCCCAGCAACACGCAGCGGGCGAGCCGATCTTCGGGATCGAAGCGGTGCAGGCTCTCGATGCCCTTCTGGAGGATGTCGTGGCGCCCCTGGGCGCGGGCGGCGCGGGGCAGGCTGTCGACGGAGACCATGGTGTCGGTGGGAAGGTAGCGTGTGCCGTCGCGGGACAGCAGTCCCAGGTCGCACAGGACCTGAAGGCCCTTGCGGACGTCGGCGGCGGGTACAGGCGGCACCAGCAGCGCCCCCAGCCGCGCCGGATCCGTGCCCCAGGCCGCGGTGGGAGCCAGTTGGCGCAACGCGGGCAGGTACCAGTGTTCGTAGTACGCGGCGTGGGCGTGGCCCAGGCGGCGGCGGTGGTGCACACGGCGCAGGGAATCGAGCCGCGCGCGGAGCTGGTCGCGCTCCTGGGGGGTCTCGGCCTGGTCATGGCGCACCAGCAGCCGGAAGAATCGGGCTTGGGCGGGCCTGAAGCCGATGGCCGTGGCGACCTGTTCGGCCGACTCCTCGGTGAGGTTGCGCGATCCGTCGAGGACCTTGGGGAGGAAGGCGTGCGAGCTGAATCCCGCCCGGGCCGCGAACTGGCGCAACGAGAACGACCGCGCGGAGCGCTTCTTCCACGCGGTCCATTCCGACAGGAACTGTCGGAATCCCGGGCTTTCGAAGAGGTCGGGTGCGGCGGTGTCCAAGGGCGGTCTCCGGAGCGGGAGAAGATAGGCCGTGAACGTTTCCGATGTGGAGACGCTCACGGTCTCGGGCGGATCAGGAGGGGGTCATCGGACGGCGGAAGCCCGCCACGTCGTACCACCAGCCGCCGCTCGGGCTTTCGGGGGCGATCTGGAAACGGACCATGGGAGTGAGCAAGTCGTTGGCGAAGTACTGGTTGATCCCCGACGCCATGGGCAGGCGCACACCGCGACCCTGAGCGAGCGGGGAAGCCGAAAGGTCGAGCATCAAATGCACGAACCGGCTCGTGTGGGCATTTCGGACGGGACCGCCGTCAGTGGTTCTGGACAGGATCCGGACGCGCCAGGCGTCACATCCGGAGTCCACATCCGGCGACCCGCAGGCCTGGGCGGGAGCCGCGCTGGCGTACGGGACCGTGTTCGTGCCGGAGATTTCGATGCTGAGCAGGATGACTCCTTGCGAAACCGCCCCATACCAGACGCGGGATGTCCCCTGGTTGAGTGTGTCGGGATGCAGGGGCGAAACGAACGGGGTTCCGGCGGTGTCCCAGAGTGTCTCGGGGAGAGTGTCGGTGCCAACGGGGAGTACCATCGGGGTGTCGGTGGGAGCTCGCCATCCGGTGTCGTTGCGGTAGATGCTGTCGGCGCGACGCACACTGTCGATCCAGCGGGTGGAATCGCCGCTGTACCAGGCTCCGGTGTCGACCGGGGGGAGCCATGCGCCGGTATCGGGCCAGGCGGCGGTGTCCACCCAGCGCTCGTCTTCCAGGGAGATTTCGACGATGAGGCTTCCCGTGGCGCGGCGCAACGTCAGGCCCACGCGCGCGGTCCGGCCGGGCTCGACGTATGTCCCGGCGCTTCCGGTCCAGTGGCGGTCGCGTGGTCCCGAATCGTTGGAGAACAGGTCGGCCTGGACGGTCCACCACCCGGAGCGCAATCCGTCGAAGCGCAGGGTGTCGGTCAGGCGGGCGACACTCCAGATCGTGTCGGAGGGCCCGTAGAGGGCCACACGGAGAGAGTCGCTGTCCACGGAGACGGTTTGGAGGACGCGAGCGGGCAATGCGATGGCGAGAGCACCGGGTCCGCCCGAGGGAGCGGTGGCCTGGGAACTGTCGCAGCCGGCGAGGGTTGCCGCCAGGGCCAAGGCACCCAGCAGGGAAATGCGTTTCATCGGGAACGACCTTTCGGAGGAAGGGGGGCGTGGCCCCAGGGAACGGCCACGGCTAGAAGATCGGCCGCGGGGGTGCCGGAGTGCAGGGGGGGCGTGCAAAGGGGGCGGCAAAGCGTACCCGGATGGGGACGGTGGTGGGTAGGGTTGTGATAAAACATCCCCAAAAAAAGGAGGATTAATCGATATATTCTCCCTTGCAGGAGGAGAATATGGCGGAAGATGTTCCGGCGCACCTGAAACGTGTGTTGCTGGAAAAACTGGCGGACTCATTGGATGGCGATTTGCGGGCAGGCACTCCCCGGAGGGTGGAGGGGTTGCCCTTCTTTCCCGGCAAAGCGACGGTGGTGGTGGGAATGCGTCGCGTGGGCAAGACCACCTACCTGAACCAGTTGCGGCGACAGCGATTGGAAGCGGGGACGCCTCGGGCCTATTTGCCGTACCTGAACTTCGAGGACGAACGGTTGTCCGGACTGGATGCTTCGCACTTGGGGGTGCTGGTCGATGAGCTGGATCGCATGCTGGTGGGACAGGCGCAAGGCCGGGTTCTTTGGTGTTTCGACGAAATCCAGGTGGTGCCGGGATGGGAGCGGTTCGTGCGCCGATTGCTCGATCAGGACCGTGTCGATATCGCCGCCACGGGGTCATCCGCGGCCTTGCTGTCGAGAGAGATCGCCACGTCGCTACGAGGTCGTGCCTGGACCACGAGTATGTTTCCGTTCACCTTCGGGGAATACCTGGAGCATCGGGGTGTGTCTGAACCGGAATTGCGGCATGCGGTTCCCGCCCAGGAGCGGGCACTCCTAGAGCGACACTTTGCGGAATGGGTGAAGGCCGGCGGGTTCCCCGAGGCGCAGGGATTGGACCTGGCAACGCGCAACCAACTGCTCCTGGACTACGTGGATGTGGCGCTGCTGCGCGATGTGGTGGAGCGGCATGGGGTCAGCAATGTCAGCGGACTGCGTTGCATGGTGCGGCAGCTTCTGGGGAATGCGGGCTCGTTCTTCAGTGTGGAAAAACTCCATGCCACGCTGAAGAGCCAGGGCTTCAACATCTCGCGCGATACGATGCATGAGTTGCTGAGCCATCTGGAGGATTGTTTCCTGGTGCGGTTGGTGGGAATCGAGTCGTCCTCGGCGAGGCAGCGCATGGTGAATCCGCGCAAGGCCTATCCCGCGGATACGGGACTGATTCCGGTGTTCGATCGGAGCGGGAAAGCGAACCTTGGTCATGCCCTGGAAGGAACCGTGCTGCTGGAGCTGGAGCGACGCCGAGCGACGGTGACCTACGTGAAGACGGAATCCGGATTCGAAGTGGACTTCCTGGCGCGTTATCCGGACGGTGGAATGGACCTCATCCAGGTCTGCGCCGATGCAAGCGCTGCGGAAACAGCGCAACGGGAATTGCGGGCACTGGAAGATGCGGAGGCTCAATTTCCGGCGGCGCGCAGGCTGCTCTTGGTGATGGATCGCAATGGGTTGCCCGCGAGGGTGCCCGCCGGAGTGGCGGCCGTGGCGGCATGGGAATGGATGCTGCGTTGAGGTGACGCCCCCGGAAATGGGGCAAAAACGGCCATTTCCCGCATCGGGACCACCGGATTTATCTTTCGTGGTTCGCTTCGCGAGAATGGCGGAATTGGCAGACGCACCAGACTTAGGATCTGGCGCCGCAAGGCATGGGGGTTCAACTCCCCCTTCTCGCACTGCGGCGACTTCGGTCGCCGAAACGCCCACTCAACGTAACCCAGGAGTCCTGACGTGAACATCGTCGTTGCCGAGCGCAGTGCCACCGAGCGCGAACTGGCCCTCGAAATCCCCGGAGAGAAGCTCACCACCCTCGTCGAAGGCAAGATCGACAGTGTCCGCAAGCGCATCGCGCTGCCCGGATTCCGCGCCGGCAAGGTGCCCAAGGACCTGGTCCGCAAGCGTTTCGGCGAGTCCATCCGCTCCGAAGCCATCGAGGAACTCGTCAACGAGTCCTTGCGCACCGCCTTCAAGGAGAAGTCGGTCAAGCCCGTCGCTCCTGGCGTGGTCGAAGAGCTCGAGGCCCCCGAGGGCGGCGACGTCAAGGTCAAGGCCGTCGTCGAAGTGGATCCCGAGATCGAACTGAAGGACTACCAGAACCTGGGCATCTCCATCGAAGCCTCGTCGGTCACCGACGAGCAGTTCGCCACCCAGTTGGAGGCCATCCGCCAGCGCCTGGCCGAGGTCAAGAAGGCCGAGCGCCCCGCCGCCACCGGCGACCTCGTGACGGCCCGCTACAACAAGATCCTCGTGGACGGCGTCGAGACGCCGGCTTCCGTGCCCGTGTTCCAGGCCGAGATCGGCAAGGGAATCCCCGCCGTCGACCAAAGCCTCACCGGCACCGTCGTCGGCCAGGAAGTCGTCATCGACTTCACCTTCCCCGCCGACCACCCCGACGCCGCCCAGGCTGGCAAGTCGGCCCGCTACGAAGTGTCCGTCGAAGGTGTCTACGAGCGCATCCTTCCCGAATACACCGACGAATTCGCCACCAAGCTGGGACCGTTCCAGAACCTGGAAGAATTCAAGGCCCGCGTCCGCTCCGACATGGAAGAGGAAGCCCGCCAGCAGGTTCGTCGCGCCGCCCACGAGCAGGCCATCGAAGCCGTGCTTTCCCGCAATCCGTTCCCGGTCCCCAAGGCCCGCATCGCGGCCTTCGTGGAATGGCAGCGCGACCGTTTCCTCAAGCAGAACAACGGCCAGGGCCCCTCGCTGGAAGAGTTCATGACGATGTTCTCCGGCGAGGCCGAAAAGGCCGTCCGTCGCCAGCGCGCCGTCGAATGGATCTTCGAGAAGGAAGGCATCAAGGCCACCACCGAGGAAGTCGCCGAGCGCATCAAGGGCATGGCCGCCCAGGCCGGTATTTCGGAAGAAGACGCCCGAGAAGAGCTCCGCAAGGCGGGTCGCCTCTCGGAAATCCGCGAAAACCTGCGTTTCGAGAAGACGCTGGACTGGCTGGTCGGCGTTCGCTGATCGCATTGCCGCGAAGCGGTTTCGGTGATGGAACAGGCTCCGTTGATCGGGTCTTGAACTCGGTGATCGAGCCTGTCGAGATCTGCCGAGCCCCAGCGGAGGATATCGAACCCCGGCCTGCCGAAATGGTGGAGCCGGGGTTTTCTGTTGTGTCCGAAAAAGGATCTTCCGATCCTGATTTTCCGAGAATCCCCCTGCGGGTTTCCATCCTCCGGCGCTATCCTGGCACCTATATGTCCACTCTCGCCCGTACTCTCGCTTTCGGCGTCCTGTTCACCGCGTTGTCCACCCAAGCTGCTCCTTGGGTCTACGGGGAACTGCCCATGGTCGCCACCCCCCTCGACAGCGCCTTGCAGCGCACCTGGGAGGGATTGAAGGCCCGCAACATCCGGCCGTGGAGCGATGGCCTGGTGCACAGGCCCAAGTCGGAGACCCCCGGAGATGCGGTGTCGGAGGGCCAGGCCTACGGGATGATGGTCGCGTTGTATGTCAACGACCAGGCCGGTTTCGATGCCATCTGGGATGCCGCCGAAAAGAACATGTGGAACGACGGGAACGGCTTCTACGACTGGCGTTGGCAGGACGGCAAGGTCACCGCCAACGGCATGGCCACCGACGCCGACCAGGACATCGCTCTGATGCTGATCTTCGCCGATGCCCTGGTGTCCAAGGGTATCTGGAAGGCCCACACCAGCCCGAAGGGCGTGGGCTACAAGGCGCGCGCCCAGGCGATCCTGAATACGTTGTGGAGCAAAGGCGTGAACGCCGGAGCCCTGCGTCCGGGCGCCAACTGGGGCGGCGGCGGCACTTGCAGCAACGGACAGGGCTCGTGGGCTTGCGGCGAACACGTGAACCCCGGCTACTTCTCGCCGGCCAGCTACCGCATCTTCAAGGACTTCGACAAATCCCACGCCTGGGGCGATGTGGTCGAGAAGTCCTACGCGCTCATCGCCAAGAGCCCCGGATACGCCAAGGGCATGATCCCCGACTGGATGAACCTGGATGGCTCGTACCCCACCGCCTCCGCTCTGGGGTACAACCCCTTCGACGGCGGCAAAGGCTTCTACAAGGACGCCATCCGCGTGCACTGGCGACTGGCCATGGACTGGATGTGGTTCCAGGAGCCGCGGGCCAAGACCTTCCTGGACGCCGCCTACGCCTTTGTGGGACACAATCCCGCCAAGGCGAACTTCTACCGCATGGACGGCTCGTTGGTGCCCTCGGAGTCGACGTTCACCCTGAACGGCACCAAGGGCCCTTCCCGGTCGCGTCGCGAACACAGTCCGCTGACGGTGGGCATGTGGGCCTGTGCAGCCATGGGCTCGGGCGGTGCCGATTCCGCCGATGCCTGGGCCGCGGAATTGCTGAAGTACCACGCCGCGGGTTCGGACGTGTGGGGACTGAAGACGGATCCGATGGGGGGCGTGGAAGACACGGCCCACAACGAGGTCTATTTCGACCAGTTCCTCGCCTGGTTCGGCGCGAGCATCCTGGCGGGGCGTTTCACCAACATCCTGGCTGATCTGGCGGACTCCGAAGCGGGTACGGCGCAGGCGTGGACCAAGCGTCCGTTCGTGTCGGTTCCTGTCGCGGACGTCGGAACCGGAGGCGTCACGGTGCTCGCCAACTTGGCGCGTACGGGCGCTTGGGCCGTGGTGGTCACGCACACGGAGTCGGGAATCCAGGCGGCGCAAACGGGGGTCGGCACCATGATCAATGCCTCCGTGTCGCGTAATTACGCCGGAATCGCGCTTCCCAAAGGGGCTTCCGAGGTGCGTGTGCGCGTGCGCGGACTCCCCGACACCGTGTTCACCTGGGTGATCGGGTCCGGCTCCGGCGTCACCCCGCGCACCCCCGTCGAGATGCCCAGCCTGTTCGCCCGCGGCGGACGCCTGGACGCCTCCGGTCTGACAGGTTCCGTCGCCCGTCTGCGGACTCCCGACGGACGCCTCCTGGGTGAACGACCGGTCGTCTCGGGCTCGGCTTCCTTCGACGTCCCTCGCGGCGGGATCCTGTTCCTCGAGACACAATCCGCCCACGAACGGTCCGTCCGCCGCGTTCTGCTGCTGCCCTGACCCTCGGTCGGTCGCGGCCCGGGGGGCCGACCCGACCCTCTCTCCATGATCGATTCCCGGAAGGAATCCCTGTTTATGTCGTCCCTGTTCCGCCTCGGGATTCTGGCCATGGCCTCGGCCCACGTTTCGGCCGCCACGCTCCACCTCAACCAGGCCGCGTTCGACTCCGACGCGCCCAAGTTCGCCGTGCTGGAATCCGGCGCCGCGTGCGCCGGCAAGTCCTTCACGGTGCAGTCATCCGGCCAGGTGGCCTTCAGCGGCAAGCTGGGCGCCTGGCAGAATCCGGATTCGTGGTCCACGCAAGGCTATTGCGTGGCGCGTTTCGACACCCTGCGCAAGGCGGGCACCTACACCGTGGTGGTGGGCGCCAACGAGACCGTTTCCGGATCGTTCACCGTGGGGCCGCAAGCCTTGGGTGAAGCCGCACTCCCCAAGCTGGTGGGGTATTTCACCAGTTCGCGTCAGAGCGGCCAGGCCAACAATCCAGGATCGCGGGCGACGGCGGGCGATACCAAGGTCGAGAAGGAGGGCGCGCCCGGAACGTCCTACGACGTGCATGGCGGATGGCACGACGCCACCGGAGACGTCTCGAAGTACCTGAGCCACCTCTCGTACGCCAACTACATGAACCCCCAGCAGACCCCGCTGACCGTGTGGGCCATGGCGTTTGCCACCGAGAAGATTCCGGCGTTCCTGGCGGCCCAGTCGCTGACCTCGAAGGTCCGGCAAGAGGGACTTTGGGGCGCCGACTTCCTGGTGCGCATGCAGGATGCCGAGGGGTACTTCTACATCACCGTCTTCGACGGCTGGGACACCTCCAAGACCAAGACCATCTGCGCCTTCGAAACCGACAAGGGAACCCGCACCGACAAGTACCAGGCCGCCTGGCGCGAAGGCGGTGGTCTGGCCATCGCGGCGCTGGCGGCTGTGTCACGCTGGAACGTGGCGGGTGATCATCCCGCCACGAAGTACCTGCAGGTCGCCGAGAAGGGCTACGCGCACCTGAAAGGGAAGACCGTCGGTGGCGTGTGCGCCTACTGCGACGATTCCAAGGAGAACATCATCGACGACTACGCGGCCCTGATGGCCGCGAGCGAACTGTACCGCGCGACGGGGACGGCCACATACCTGACGGATGCCCGCACCCGCGCCCAGAGCCTGGTGGGCCGATTGTCCCCC
This sequence comes from Fibrobacteria bacterium, assembly GCA_035913415.1. Taxonomy (GTDB): domain Bacteria; phylum Fibrobacterota; class Fibrobacteria; order UBA5070; family UBA5070; genus UBA5070. The sequence continues at coordinate 8,110 of JAMIIV010000155.1, forward strand.
CGTGGTTTCTTCTGGTCGGATGATGCCAAGACGAGGCCCTTTTGGCATGCCTCGGACGCGGGTCTTCCGGTGATGGCCCTCACCCGCTACCTCGAGATCGATACGGCCGCGGGGGCGACCATCCGCCCCGCCATCGCGCGGCACCTGGACTACCTGCTGACGGTGACCAACGGTGCGCCCAATCCCTTCGGCGTGGCGCGCCAGACCTGGACGTCGGGATCTGTCGCCAAGGACGCGTTCTTCGTGCCCCACACCAACGAGACGGGGTATTGGTGGCAAGGGGAGAACGCGCGTCTGGCATCGCTCGCCGCGGCGGCCATGTACGGTGGGCGCGTGTCCGTCGGGCACGTGTCCCTGCCCCAGGGGGTGCCCGATTCCGTGGCGCGCTACGCCGCCGCGCAACTGGATTGGGTGCTGGGCGCCAATCCGAAGGGGCTCAGCTTCTTCCAGGGGCTGGGGCGCAACGCCGCCGAAGGGTATTACACCAAGACCAACGGGCACTTCACGGGCGGCATCGTCAACGGCATCACCAGTTGCGACGCATCCCGGGCCGGCTGCACCGAAGGCACGGGAGTCGACTACCGGGTGGCCGGAGAATTCCCGATGAACGCGCCCTCGTACACCATCGGACCCTGGCTTTCGTGGCGCTGGACCGAACAGTGGCTGCCCCACTCCACCTGGTTCCTCACCGCTCTGGCCGCCCGCTACGACGAGGTCAGGGCCTTGCTGCCCACGGGGGTGGAACGAAGGTCCAGGGGTGTGGTGGCTCGCCCGCAGGTGCGTTTGGAAGGAGCCGTGCTGGCCATCGAGTTGCTCGAGCCCACCGGATCCACCCTGACCATCGACGTCGCGGATGCACGCGGCCGCCATGTGGCGCACGGAGCCCTGTTCGCCGGCGAAAGCCGTGCGCAGATCAAGCTCGAAGCGCCGGCGCAGGGGGTGCTGCTGGTGCGCGTCGGAGACATTTCGATGCGGCTGGTCCGGTAGGGTCCTTCCGCTGGAGTCGCAGTTTCGTATTGTTGGGAAGGACACCTGGGTCGTCCCACTTTCGCTTTCCTGGAGCCCCCATGTATTTGCCGACCATCATCGAGACCACCGGCCGCGGCGAGCGCGTCTACGACATCTATTCCCGACTCCTCAAGGAGCGCATCATCTTCATCGGGACCGGCATCGACGACCAAGTCGCCAATGCCGTCATCGCGCAGATGATCTTCCTGGAATACGAAGACCCCGAGAAGGACATCATCTTCTACATCAACTCCCCGGGTGGTCTGGTCTCGGCGGGTCTGGCCATCTACGACACCATGCAGCACGTCAAACCAGACGTCAGCACCATCTGCGTGGGTTCGGCCGCCTCCATGGGTGCGGTCCTGCTGGCCGCAGGCGCCAAGGGCAAGCGATTCATCCTGCCCCACAGCCGCGTCATGATCCATCAGCCCGCGGGCGGCGCCACGGGACAGGCTTCGGACATCTCGATCACCGCCAAGGAGATCCTGAAGATCAAGGTGCAGCTCAACGACATTCTTGCCCACCACACGGGCAAGGACAAAGCCGTCGTTGAAAAGGACACCGACCGCAACTTCTACATGAACGCCACCGAAGCCATCGAGTACGGCCTGGTGGACAACATCCTTTCGCGCGACCCGAGGGCTCGGGGATGAGTCGGCCCGGGGTGCGGCAAACCCGCGTGCGCTGCTCCTTCTGCGGCAAACCCGGAGACGAAGTCGGACGCCTGGTGACAGGCCCCGACGGCGTCAACATCTGCGACGAATGCGTCGCGATGTGCCAGGAAATCCTGGTCCAGGAGAAGTCCCGACAGGAGCCCATGGCGGCCAAGGCCGGCGGGAAGCGCAAGCTTCCCACCCCCGCCGAGATCAAAGCCAACCTCGACGAATACGTGATCGGCCAGGACGGCGCCAAGAAGGCGCTGTCGGTGGCCGTGTACAACCACTACAAACGCATCGCGGCCAACGGCTCGAGTGCCACCGCCCGCGGCGACGTCCAGGTCGACAAGTCGAACATCCTGCTGCTGGGCCCCACGGGCTCGGGCAAGACCCTCCTGGCGCAGACCATCGCCCGCCAGCTCAACGTGCCTTTCACCATCGCCGACGCCACCATCCTCACCGAGGCCGGTTACGTGGGGGAAGACGTCGAGAACATCCTCGTCCGGCTGTTGCAGGCCGCCGACTACGACGTCGAGAAGGCCCAGCACGGCATCGTGTACCTCGACGAAGTCGACAAGATCGCCCGCAAGTCGGCCAACGCCTCCATCACCCGCGATGTTTCGGGTGAAGGCGTCCAGCAGGCGCTGCTGAAGCTCCTGGAAGGGACCATTTCCGCCATTCCCCCCAAGGGTGGCCGCAAGCACCCCGAGCAGACCCTCATCCAGATGGACACGCGCAACATCCTGTTCATCTGCGGCGGCGCCTTCGACGGCCTCGAGAAGGTCGTCGGATCGCGTGTGAACTCGGCCCAACTGGGCCTGACCGCGGATCCGTTGACGCGCCGCTCGCGCGAGACCTCCGATCTGCTCCAGCAGTGCGAGCCGGAAGACCTGGTCCACTTCGGCATCATCCCCGAACTGATCGGCCGCCTGCCGCTGATCGTCGCCCTGCGCGAGCTCGACGAAGACGCGATGCTCAAGATCCTCACCGAACCCAAGAACGCTCTCGTGCGCCAGTACGAGCACCTTCTGAAGCTCGACGGCATCGAGCTGGTCTTCCAGGAAGAGGCGCTGCGCGCCGCGGTGCGGATCGCCCGCAAGCGCAAGACCGGTGCCCGCGGTCTGCGGGCCGTCCTGGAAGCCGCCCTCACCGACACCATGTTCGACGCTCCGTCCTGGAAGGACGTGGTGCGGGTCATCGTGACCTCCGAGACCATCGAACGTCGCGCCCCCCCGATCCACGAGACCGAGGCCCAGCGCTCGCGGAGGTCTTCGGCGGCATGAGGCACCCCCGGAGCGCGCGGTGAGCGTCGCCGCCGCCGCGACTCTCGCGGACCTGCACCAGTGCCACGCCTCGGCCCGCGACGAGCTTCTCGATCTGGTCGAGAGCCGAGGTTTGATGGCGCATGTCCGGGTGGAAGACCTGCGGGAGACCTCGGGCCCTTTCCTGACCGCGCTGCGCCGCAGCACCGGCGCCGCCCGCTCCGACGAACCCGAACTGCACGTGGTGCTCCAAGGACCGTCCGGAACGGGCAAGACCCATCTGGCCCAGAGTCTGCGCCAGGCCCTGGCAGACGTGGTGGGTGTGCGGATTCGCCGCGGCACCGAGACCGATGGCGCGGGGCCGGTGGTGGTCTGGATCGTGCGTGACGGAATCCGTCCGGAAGGCGTTCCCGCCACGGCACCGGTGGTGCGGGTGCGCGGACTCTCCTCCCGCGAGAAACGCCGTCTGCTGGTGGAACGCCTGGTGCCGCGCATCGCCCAGGCCCATGGGCTGGATCCCCGCTCCTTCCTCCCCGAGCCCGTGTTGGACTGTCTGCTGCGCGGCGGCGACCAGGAAGCCGGACTGCAGGGCGCCATCGGGCGCCTGGAACGGCTGTGCCGCAGGCGATCACGCGAGATTTCCGAAGGGCGGTCGCGCGACATCGACGACGCCTGGATGCGCGCGGTCCTGGGCGCCGAATTCGCGCCGCTGGACGCGCCGGCGCGCACACTCCCGCCAGGATCCGTCCACGCGCCCATGGTGTCGTCGCGCGGCGGGGCCATCGCCCGCATCGAGGCTTTCGCTTCGGCGGGTCGCGGGAGGCTTCTGGTGACCGGCGCCGGTCCCCAGGCCGAGACGGCCTGCAAGGTGGCACGCACGCGTTTGCTGGAGCTGGCTTCCCGCCTGACGGTGCCCCCCGACTCCCTGCGCGAGATGGACTGGCACGTGCACGTCAGCGGCCCCGCCGGCCCCAAGGACGGTGCGTCGCTGGGGTGGCCCGTGTTGGTGGCCATGGCCTCCTTCCTGGCTTCGGTACCGGTTGACGCGGGATTCGGATTCACGGGCGAGCTGCTGCTTTCGGGCGAGCTCGTGACCGTGGGGTGGGTCGAAGAAAAATTCCTGGCCTGCGAACGCGAGGGGTTCGGTCGCTTGTGGATGCCCTGGTCGAACCTGGTCGAAGTGCCCTCCGACCCGGAGGCGCGCGGCGGGTGCGAGCCCACGGGAGTGGACCGCGACCTGCGGGCCCTCGAAATTCTCGGGCTGCTCCCGCGGAGGATGTGATGGAAGACCTGATGGACACAATCCGTACCCGCGCCGCCGTGCTCGAGGAACGCATCGGGGCGGCTTGCCGCTCCGCCGGCAGATCGCGCGACGAGGTGCATCTGGTGGCGGTGTCCAAACGGCACCCCGCTGAGGCCGTGGAGGCCGCCATGGGGCTGGGTTTGGCCGACTTCGGCGAGAATTACGTGCAGGAAGCCCTAGAGAAGTTCCCGCGCCCCGGTGCCCGGCTGCACTTCATCGGAAGCCTGCAACGCAACAAGGTCCGCAAGATCCTGTCCGCCTCGTTTTTGGTGCACGGCGTGGGGTCGCTTTCCGTCGCCCAGGCGATCGAGCGCATTGCCGGCGAAGAAGGCCTGGAAGCGCGCTTCCTGCTGCAGCTCCATCTGACCGGCGAACCCACCAAGAACGGACTGCTCGCCGACGAGCTTCCCGAGGTGCTCGAGGCCTGCCGCGGATTCCGCCACGCTCGTTTGCTGGGTTTCATGGCCATGGCGCCGCTGGAGGGTGGTGCCAGCGCCGCGCCTCCCGTCTTCGGTCAGGCACGCGAGCTCTTCGAGTGCCATCGCGCGGCCTTCGGGCTGGAGGTGCTCTCGATGGGCATGTCCGAAGACCTGGAAGAGGCCATCGCGTGCGGATCCACCCATGTGCGGGTGGGTACGGCGCTGTTCGGCTCGCGCACCGGGCCGGGCCCGGCATGAGCGGCGGGTTTCCCGGGTTCCTGCGCGACCTCGTCACCGCCCTGGGGGGTGCCGGGTTCGTGGCCTTCCTGCTGCGCTGGCTTTTGTCCATTCGCTCGTGGGCGCGCGGAAGCTCGTTCTTCCGGGCCCTGGAGCTTCTGACCGAGCCGTTCCAGACGCCGTTGCGCCGTCATCTCCCGCGCGCGGTTGGAATAGATTTGTCGGCGCCGCTGGCCGCGCTTCTTGCCGGGGCGGCCACCGTCCTTCTTCGAATTCTGCTGACCCGAGGCCAACCGTGAGCATTTCTCCCCTGGACATCCGCAAGCAGGAATTCCAACGCGTCATGCGCGGCTACGACCCCGACGAGGTGCGTTCGTTCCTGGACCGCGTGGCTTCCGAGCTGGAGGCCGCCAAGGCCGCGACCGCCGCGCTGGACGAGAAACTCAAGGAGTCGGAAGACCGACTGGGGCACTACCGCCTGATCGAGCGCAACCTCCAGGATGCCGCGATCACCGTGCAGCGCGCCTTGGACGAGCGGGTCCGCGTCGCGGAGAAGGAAGCCGAACTGGTGGTCCGCGATGCCCATGTGCGGGCGCAGGCGGAAGTGTCGGGGCTCAACGAGCGCGTCACGCGCCTGCAGGGCGACATCGCCACCTTGGAAGCGCAGCGTGCGCACTACTTCGTGCGCCTGCGCGCCGTGGTGCGCTCCCAGCTCGATCTGCTCGAAGCCCTCGAAGGGGAAGCCCGGGAAGAGAAAGACGCCGGCGTTTGACTCCGTCCGGGGAGCTGCGCCTGCTCTCGGGCGAGGAAATGGCCCAGCTCCTGGAGGGGACGGTTCCCGACTTCGCGACCTACGAGCGGTTGCTGGTCGCGATCGAGGAAAAGACCTCCCGGATCGAGCAGGCGATGCCCGATGCCTTCGCCTGCCGCTTAGGATGCCACCACTGCTGCCAGGCGGTCCCGACCATCTTGCCGGTGGAGTGGGCGTATCTGCGGGGCTTCGACCGGCTGCCTTCGGCTCCGCTGGTCTCCGCGCTGCATCCCGACGAGGCGCTGTGCCGCCGCTTGGAGCTCGACGGGCGATGCGCGATCTATGCGCGCCGGCCTGTTGTCTGCCGAACCCACGGCCATCTGCTGGTGACCGAGGCGGGGGACATCGACCATTGCCCCTGGAATTTCGAGGGGCTCGAGGAGGTCGATGACTCCCTGGTGTTCCGCCTGGAAGACCTGCACACCACCCTCTTGCGGGTGAATCTCGATTTTTTGCACCGCACTTGGCCAAGTCGATTCGCCGAATTGGCCAGTTGCAGAGTACGTTTCCATTGAATCGGGATCCTTCTCCATGGCAGGATCCAGGTTGAGGGGGTTCGGGGAAGGTGTGGCCGTTGTTACCTTTCTCTTCCTCATGAGAAAAGCCCAAGTGGTGGAATTGGTAGACGCGGCGGACTCAAAATCCGCTAGAGGCAACTCTGTGACGGTTCGATTCCGTCCTTGGGCATTGGTCACTCCCCTCCGCACCCTCGTGTGCGGGATCCTCCTGGCGGCCTCCCTGGCCGAAGCCCGCAAAGACGGCGTCCGGTTGCAGGACCACTGGGTTCGCCTGGGGCTGTCGGCCCAGGACATCGAACTGATCGACCGCTTGGAAATGTCGAAGAAGGATGTCGAGCGTCTGGTGATGCACGGCGTCTCGGTGCGTGAATACGCCCGTCGCCCCTGGGAAGCCATGGGCATCACCGAAGACGAGTGGACCCGCCAGCTCGACCAGGGCGACAACATCGCTTCCCTGGAGCGCCGCTACGACCGGTCCCGCGACACCCAGGACGAAAGCGGTCCTTCGCTGGTCACGGCCTTCCTTTTGCCTGGTTACCACCAGATCCGCGAAGGACGACCCGTTTCGGGTTGGCTCATGGCTGGCCTGGGAGTGGGATTCGCCGCATTGTCCGTCAAGACCATCGTGATCGAGAAGCAGAGCACTCTGACGTGGCCGATCCTCACCGCCACGGTGATGACCGCCTCGGCCGCCGACATCTGGTGGCGTTTCAAGAGTGAACAGGCGCGTACCGGATTCGCCTGGGCCGTGATGCCCGGCACCGACGGCGTCGCGTTGTTCCTGGCGGGAGAATTCTGATGTTGCGCGAGATGGCCAAATCGAAGATCCACAGGGCCACGGTCACCGAGGCGAACCTCAACTACGAAGGTTCCATCACCATCGACTCCGCCCTGCTGGCCACCGCCGACATCTTCCCCGGCGAGAAGGTCCAGGTGGTGAACATCGCCAACGGAGCCCGTTTCGAGACCTACGCCATCGAAGGCGAAGCGGGTTCGGGGATCGTGTGCGTCAACGGTGCCGCGGCTCGCCTCACCCAGCCCGGAGACCTGGTCATCATCATCACCTATTGCCATCTGGAAGACGCCAAGGCTCGCGCCCACCAGATGAAGGTGATCCTCGTGGACGGGGACAATCGCGTGGTGGCGGATCCGTCCGCGAAGGGGTAGTTTCAAGGCATGAGCCTCCGAATCCTCCTCGTGATGCCCCTCCTGCTGGCTTCGGCCGTCCTGTGCTCGGCCCCCATGGTGCCCTTGGCCCAGGAGTCGGGTTTGCCGTCGGTTGGTGGTGGCGCCACCAACACGTTCCAGCCCTTGGGGTTCGGGTCGCCGTCGCCGGTCCTGATGCCGCGCATGCGCCAGAGCGTCAGCATGTCGTACGCCTCCGACGGCACGCGCTCCGTCTCGCGCAGCCTCTACATGAACGAGATGTCCTGGCGTCTGTCGGAGCCCTGGACCCTCCACCTCGATCTGGGCTTGTCGGCTCCGCTGTACGCCTCAGGCCCCGGATCGGACGCCCTGCGTGGCCAGACCGCCGAACTCTATCCCCGCCTGGGCCTGGAGTGGCGCCCCTCGGAAAGCACCGTGATGATGCTGTCCGTGGCGCGCTCGCCCTACGCGAGCTGGACGGACCCGTGGAATTCCATGGGTCGCGCGTTTCCCGAACCTTGAGAACCGCCCTCGCCGCGTCGTTCGCGTGCGCGCTCGCCTTGGCGGCGTGCGGCGGGGAAAAGACTCCGAGTCCCGGCGTCCTGACGGATTCCGTCCGCGTGTTGCCGTCGCGCGGTTCGGTCGAGGTGCTCAACGGCACACCGCTCAAAGGCGCCGCGAGCGTGGTCGCCGAACGGCTGCGCGACCAGGGTTTCGACGTGGTCCGCGTGGGCAACGCCCCCGACCAGAACCACCCCCGCACACTTGTCGTGGAGCGCCATGCCGGCGCTCCCACCGCATCCGAGATCGCCAAGGCCCTGGGGCTGAAGCGTGCCTACCCATTCCGCAACGAGAACCTCCTGGTCGATGCGACGGTTTACGTCGGCCGGGACATCCAGGAGACCCTCCCATGAGCGATACCACCCCCAACCTCCAGGACATCCAGAACCTGGCGGTCGCCCACCTGTTCGGCCGCAAGGCCCAGGAAGTCGTGCTGGTCGATCTGCGCGGCCGCAGCGGTCTGTGCGACTGGTTCGTGGTGGCCACCTGCCAGTCCGAGCCCCAGCTCCAGGCCATCCTGTCGGGCGTGCGCCGCGACATGCGCAAGGACGGCCACGCGGCCCTGTGCGCCGAGGCCGGCCCGGGTTCGCGCTGGGGTGTGCTGGACTACGGCGAGATCCTGGTCCACGTGCTGCTGCGCGAGGCCCGCGAGTACTACGCCCTCGAGCGCCTGTGGAAGGACGCTCCCCAGGTCGAGTGCAAACCCGAGGACTACCCCCTCCCCGAGAAGGAAGGCAAGGCGCAGGAGGAGATCCTGCCGTTGTCCGAGGAGGAGTGGACGTGACGGATCTGAAGACCCGCTTCGCCCAGGTCCTGGCCTCGCACACGGGGCTCGAGCTTCCGGCCGTGGAAGCCATGGTGGTCCGTCCTCCCGATCTGGCGCTGGGCGTGTACGCCTTCCCTTGTTTCCCGCTGGCCAAGGCCCTGCGCAAGGCGCCTCCCGCCATCGCCACCGAGATCGTGGCCGGCTCGCAGGCGCCGGAAGGCGCCGAGCTGGTCGCCGCGGGCGGATACGTGAACCTCCGGCTCAAGCCCGGTGTGCTGGCACGCCAGGCCGTGTCGGCCGCCTGGGGCTGGTCGTCGGAATCCGTCGTGAGTGGATCGGGTGCCGGACGTACCGTGCTGATCGACTACAGCTCGCCCAACGCGGGCAAGGAGCTTGTGTACCACCACATCCGCTCCACCGCGATCGGCGCGGCGCTGTGCCGCATCTACGCCGCCGCGGGCTGGAACGTGCAGGCCATCAACCACCTGGGCGACTGGGGCACGCAGTTCGGCAAGCTGATCCTGATGTGGCTGCGCGAACACGGCATGGACCAGCAGGCGGCCTTGGCCGACCTGCCTACGGTGACGCTCGCCACGCTCAACCGCATGTACGTGGGCTTCAAGCCCGCGGCGGCGGCGGACGAGTCCATGGAAGAGGAAGCACGCCTGTGGTTCGCCCGGCTGGAGGCCAAGGAGCCTTTCGCGCGCACCTGTTGGGAACGGTTCATCGAGGTCTCCATCGCGGCCCTCACCGAGATCTACACCCGCTTCGGGGCCCGCTTCGACCACTTCCTGGGCGAATCCTTCTACGAGGACAAGCTCGAGGCCACCATCGCCCGCATCGCGAAGGTCGGAATCCTGGAGGAGAGCGAAGGCGCGCAGGTGGTGCGGGTGGGCGACGACATTCCCCCGTGCCTGATCCGCAAGCGCGACGGTGCCACGCTGTACGCCACACGCGATCTTGCGGCCGCCATCTACCGGCACGAGCGCTTCGGTTGCGACCGCGCGTTGTACGTGGTGGACGCCGGGCAGAGCTTCCACTTCCGCCAGGTCTTCGAGGTTCTGCGCCGCATGGGTGAACCGTGCGCGCAGGGCTGTATCCACGTGCCGTTCGGCCTGGTGCTGGGCAAAGGCGAAGACGGAAACTGGAGCAAGGTCAGCACGCGTTCCGGCACGGGTTCGCCCCTGCCCGAGGTGATGGACCGCGCCGCGTCGCGCATCCGCGAGACGATGGCGGCCTTGGCCGAGAAACGCGCCACGGAGAATCCGGGACGCGAAGGCGACAAGTTCTCGCCCGAGGAGCTGGACCATGTGGCCGAGGCCGTGGGTGTGGGCGCCTTGGTGTTCAACGAACTGAAGAACCGCCGCGCCGCCGACACGCGTTTCGACCTCGAGGCGATCCTCTCCTTCGAGGGAGACACCGGGCCGTACATCCAGTACGCCCATGCGAGATTGTCGAGCATCCTGCGCAAGGGGGGAGACATCATCGCTCCGGCAGCGGCCCGCTGGGAGATCCTGAGCGAGCCCGAGACGGAACGTGTCGCCTCGGTGATGAGCCAGTTCCCCGAACGCATCGACGCGGCGATCGAGGCCAACGAGCCTTCCATCGTGGCGCAATTCGCGCTGGAGCTCGCCGAAGCGGTGCACGCGTTCACGCACCACCATCGGGTGCTGGACGTGGAGGCCACGCCCGAACGGTTGTTGTTGGTGGAGTCGGCCCGGCGTACCCTGGCCAAGGCCCTGCGCCTGCTGGGTCTGGAGCCCGTCGAACGCATGTGACGCATTCGCGGTCGGCGACGATGCCCCATCGCCCATCGGGCGATGGGGCGTTTTTTGTTTTCCCCATCCGCATCGTTGCAGAGACGCCGTGCACGGCGTCTCTGCAACGATGCGGCAACGCGGTCGATGATGGGGGAAAACAAAAAACGCCCGCCGGATTCCTGCGTCGGCGGATTGTCATGTATTGCTGACGATTGTCTGGTAGATTGACAATTCCGCCTGATGGATCCGCGAATCCGTTATCGTAGCCAGGCCAGGGTTCCGGCCAAAGCCTCGCTGCGGCGGGTTGTAGCGTCGGCGGATCAATACACGTCCAAACCAACCGCCCTGATGTACAGAGGCAGGCAAGGGAGATCATCGATGCTCGAATGGCCGAAGCAGAACGACGTTCTTGGAACCGTGAATCGTGGGAATCCGTGCGAATCCGGTTTGTGCACCCTCTGTCGCGCCGATTGCAAGGGCAAGTGCGAAACGTGGACATCGAGCCTGGTGGGACGCAAGCTCCTCTATCCTCGTGATTTCGGCACGGTCACCAGTGGATCGAGCAACACCTCCGCGGTGGGGGTGGGGTATCATAGCGTTCGCATCCAGGGCTACGCCTTCGGTGCGCACGGTATGGTCAATCCCACGGAAGACAACTGCATCTTCCCCAACGTCGACCTCGAAACATCGTTCGGAAACGAGATCGTCACCAAGTGCCGAGTTCCTTTGATGACCGGAGCGCTGGGTTCGACGTTCATCGCGGCCAAATACTGGAACTCCTTTGCCGCCGGCGCGGCGCTCTGTGGATTCCCGATCGTGGTCGGAGAGAATGTCGTGGGAGTCGACAAGAATTCGACGTTCAGCAACGGCCGGATCACGACCGCTCCGGAGCTTGAGCGGCGCATCGACGTGTACAAGCGCTACTTCGACGGGTTCGGCGCCATGATCGTCCAGATGAACGTCGAGGACGCCCGCAACGGGGTGGCGGAATACGTCATCAGCAAGTACGGCAACGAGATGATCATCGAGCTCAAATGGGGCCAGGGAGCCAAGGACATCGGAGGGGAGATCCAGGTCAGCGACATCGAGTATGCGCGCTTTCTCAAGGATCGCGGCTACGTTGTCGATCCCGATCCGACAGATCCGGTGGTCCAGGCCAGCTACAAGGACGGAGCCGTCCGCGCGTTCGCGCGCCACAGCCGATTGGGAGCACCCAACCTGCAGAGCGCGGAATATGTCCGCGAGCAATTCATGATGAGCGTGGCGCACCTGCGCAAGCTCGGGTTCAAGCGCATCTCGCTGAAGACCGGGGCGTATGGCATGGAAGCCCTCGCGCTGGCGATCCGCGTCGCGGTCGACGCCCAGCTCGATCTCCTCACCATCGATGGAGCCGGTGGCGGCACCGGGATGAGCCCGTGGAACATGATGGAGCACTGGGGAGTTCCCAGCCTCCAGCTGCATGCCAAGGCCTACGAATACTGCAAGCTGCTGGCCGAAAAGGGAAAGAAGATCCCGGCAATCTCCTTTGGGGGCGGGCTTGCACGCGAAGACCATGTCTTCAAGGCGTTGTCGCTGGGCGCTCCGTTCACGAAATTGGTCTGCATGGGGCGTGCGCCCATGATCCCCGCGTTCCTGGGAAGCAACATCCAAGGTGTGCTTGAGCCGGAGAAGCGCGCGGGTGTCAACGGCAATTGGGACACGCTGCCGTCGAGCGTAACCGCCTACGGTGAAAAGCCCGAGGAGATCTTCGCTGCGTGGGAATCCGTGAAGGCCAAGGTCGGCGCCGACGAAATGAAAAACATCCCGTGGGGAGCCATCGGCGTGTATGCTTGGGCCGACAAGATCGCTTGCGGCCTCCAGCAGTTCATGGCCGGATCCCGTCGATTCACCATCAGCCACATGACACGCGACGACCTGATGGCGGCGAACGAAGAGACCGGGCGTGTCGCGAACTTGCCGTTGATGACGGAATCCTACGCGGAAAAGGCCAAGCAGATCCTGTTGGGGTAACGTTTTCAAGGCAGAATCCGAACGACGCCCCCATCGCCGATACCGCGGCGGTGGGGGCGTTTTT
>JAMIIV010000156.1:0-57612 GCA_035913415.1 Fibrobacteria bacterium
CGCTGCGGGGACGGTCCGGCCCCGGGGCTGGCGCGCCGGATTGGACGGAGATGTGGACGCTGGTGCGCGGAGAGCCGATCGATGCCCCGACCAGGGGGCTCGCGGACGACCTCCATCCGCAGCGCGAACGTCCACCGGAAACGCCCCGGGGCCATCACCTGGAACTTCCGGATCGGGGCGTTCCGCCGCGATCGGGCGCACACGACTGGCTGGTCGCCGCCATCGTTCCCGAATCCGAATGGGCCTCACCCGATCCCCAGCGTCTCGAGCGCCTGGCGCCGTTGATCCGGAACGATCCCCGCGACACCTTCCGCCACATCGAGGACGTCGCGCTGGGAGCCTTCGCGGAGCGCATTCGCTCGCGCAACGCGAACACAGCGTCCATCGACCCGCACCCGGGGAAGGCCCCGGAACAGACGCCCCTCGACCCGATCGTGCCGCTGGTCCTGGCGGTCGACGCCATGACCGCGGAAGTCGGCGAGACGGAATCCGTCGCGTGGGTCGCGGTCTCGTGGCTGGTCGACCTGCCCTCCACCGACCCCGAAGTGGACGCACCGCGGCGCACCCTGCTGCGACTGGTCCGCCCGACCTCGAAGGAACCGGGTCCGGAGGACGGCCCGGCGCCCCAGGCGCCGCCTGCCGCGCGTGCGGGGACCCGTTGCAGGTGGGCCATCACCGGGATCTCCGGGGACGACCTCCTGGAGACGCAAGTGGAAGGAACCACCCCGATCCGACCCCGATCCTGAGGGTCTGCGCCTACCCCATCGCGAAGGCCGGCGAGGCGAGCCTGGCGGTCAGGGGCTCCGGCGAAGGCGATGGCTCAGACGTAGAGGTCCACGTGCTGGACGGTGCCGACCGTGGGTGCTCCCGTGCCGGGTTCACCCAGCCAGACCCCCGTGCGGGCGATGGCACCGCCTTCCAGCTCCCACGGCGTCGCGACCGACCCCAGGTGCAGAGCGCCCACACCGGCGTCGCCGAGGGTGCGCAGCGAATCGGCACCGGTTTCGTCGCGGCTCCACAGCCGAAGGTCGTTCCAGGCCGCATCGGCTTCGTCGATCCACCCGTTGGCGTCGTCGTCGAGGGCGGCCAGTTCCGCGAACCCGTCTCCGGTGGCCGGTCCGAACAGGATGCGTCCGTCGAAGGGGCCCTCACCAGGGTCGCGCGCCAGGAAGGCCGATCCGCCCGTGGCGAGATGGACGGAATCCGTCTGGCCGTCGGCGTCCAGATCGAACGCGAAGGCGCGTTCGGTGAGTTCGGCGGCGTTGCCCGCGAAGTTCAGCACCAGGGGATCCTTGCGCACGGCGTCCCCCAGGCGGATCTCCAGCCGCGACTCCTGGACCTCGATGCGCTCCATGTCCAGGTCCAGCGAAAACGAGATGTCTTTCCCATCGGCCGTGTGGACTTGTCCCGCAGCGGCAAAGGACATGCGCTCCTGACGCACGGTTCGCTCGTCGATCGTGGCTTCGAACCCCCACCCCGCCTGTGCCGGCGCTTGGGATGGAGCCTGGGGCGCGGCATCGTCGGTGGCCTGCGGGACCCCATCGCCGTCGCGGTGCGCGTCGGGCCCCCGGAACCGGGAGAGCTTGACCTCGCGACCGAGCACCTGCGAGAGCAAGTCTTCGATGAGCCGCATCTTCAGTTCGTCCTGGGGCGACAGCTCGATCTCATCGGCCTTCGAGCGGGCACCGAGACCCTCGGTCGGATCATCCGACGCCGGCGGTGGCGCCGAAGCGTGGGCGCGACGGGCTTCCAGTGCCGCACGCGCCTGTGCCGACACCTCGAGACGATCGTTCGACCCGCCGTCCGCCCGCGTGCTCCGCCCCTCGAAATCGGGACGCCGCTCCCCCACCCATGCCCGCGTCGTTTCGGTCCGTTCCCGGGTCAGGGAAACGGAGGACTGCGCGGCCAGTCCTACGCGACTTGCCTGCACGATCATGACACATCCCTCCGTTGGGCTTATCGGATCGGAGGGACGCCGACTTTAGGGCCGGATCGGCAGCGCCGCGGGAGCGGCGTGCCGAAACCCCGCGGGCGAATCAGGCCAGTTCGGCCAGCAGGGTGCCCAGGGTGCGGATGCGGGTGTCTTCTTCCACACGCCAGGCGCGCCAGATGGACAACGCGTCTTCGTAGCACGCCTTGGCCTGCACGCCGTCGCCCTGTTTGCGGTGCTGGTAGCCCATGGAGGAAAGCACTTCCGCGACCTTGGGGGTACGGGGGCCGTGCACGCGCTCGACCAGGGCGCGGTAACCTCCCAGGGCTTGCAGCGCCTCGGCGGGGGGCACGTCCTTCAGCAGCAGGGGAAGCCGGAGCTGTTCAACATCGACCACGAATTCGGGGTCGGCGCCCTTGGACAGGATGCGCACGCACGATTCGAGGTGCTCCAGGGCCTTGGCGTCCTCGTCGAGATCGTGTTCGAGTTGGGCCAGGTGGAAGTGCGCCCGCGCGACCAGTTCGTTTTCTTCGCCGATCTGTTCGGTGGCCTGCTTGAGGATCCCTTCGAAATGTTCGCGGGCCTGCTCGTGCTGCTCGGCGGCCAGCAACACCGTGCCGGCGGCCAGCACCAGATGGGCGTGGGCCTCCCCCACCTTGCCCTGGAACCGCTCGATGCCCTTGACGCAGACGTCCAGGGCCTGCTGGTACTGCCCCGCTTCGCGGGCGATGTTCACCAACTGCAGGATGGCGCGGAACGAATCGGGGTTGACAGGATCCGTCGCGGAGGCGTCGAGCTGGTCGAGCACGGCGCCGCTGAGGCCGAAGGCCTCCTCGAAGCGGGCCTGCAGGCGGCGCAGGGTGGCGATCAGCACGCGGGCGTTGAGGAAGACCGCTCCGTGCTGGGGGTCGGTGTCGGGGATCTGCTGCAGGGGGGCGATGGCCTCCTCGGCGCGGATGGGTTCGCCGAGCTGGGCCTGGATGCGGGCCAGCAGCATACGCGCCTGGATCATGCGCGGGTGGTACACGCCGGCCTGGGGTTCTTCGGCGAGGATCATCTCCAGCAGCGCCGTGCGGGCCTCGGGGAGCTTGCCCTCCTGCAGCAGCGCGGTGACACGCGCCTGCTCGGGGGTGAGCTCGGGAGCGGCAGCCTGGGTCTGGGGTTCGGTGCTGTTGGTCTCGGGCACGTCCATAAATGGGTCTCCGGGCTCTGCACGCCTCCCTTCCCGGACGGAAGCGCCGGGCTCTGGGGACGACAGGGGAACTGGGGAATCTAGGTTCGGACGAAGCATCCGGGAAGGCCCGTCGCGTACCGTCGGTTTCCGGTGCGTTCGCGACGGGCCCGGCCCCGCGGTTCAGAACTCCACGCCGGCCTGGGCGGCGATCCCGGCGCGAAAGGGATGTTTCACGGCCTGGATCTCGTTGACCATGTCGGCGGCCTCCACCAGCCCCGGGGGCGCTCCGCGTCCGGTCAGCACGGCGTGCTGCATCGCGGGCCGCGCGCGCAGGTCGGTCAGCACCTCGTCCAGGGGCAGGTAGCCCTTGGCCAGGACCACGCACAGTTCGTCGAGGATCACCATGGCCACCTCCGGATCGGAAAGGTGCTTGCGGGCCTGTTCCCACCCCCGGCGGGCCGTGGCCTTGTCGGCGTTCAGGTCCTGGGTGTCCCAGGTGAAGCCGTCGCCGATCACGTGCCATTCCACCTGGGGCAGGGCCCCCAGGATGTTCCGTTCGGCGGTGGCCTGCGACTTGATGAACTGGACCACTGCCAGGCGCTTCCCGTGCCCCGCGATCCGCAATCCCATACCCATGGCCGCCGAGGTCTTCCCCTTTCCCGGCCCCGTGTTCACGATCAAGAGCCCCTTCTCGCCGGTCGCTTGCGACATTTTCCGTCGCTGGATTTCCTGGAGCTTGCGGGATCTCTGCGCGTGTGTCAGGGGGTCCATGCGTGGTTTTCCTCGTTGGTTGTGGTTTGGTTCTGGCGCCAGGTCATTGGGAGCCGATGGGTCCGCGATGCGCCGCACCACATCGTCGAACGATAGTGCCGCCCCCGGCTCGGGCTCGGGTCTGCCCACCAGCACCACCGCTGCACCGTGGTCGCGGGCGGCCTCCAGCCGCTCGGCCAGACCCGAGGCGGTGCCTCCGTCCTTGGCGACCAGCACCCCGATGTCCCACCGACGCAGCAGGGCCCTGGTGGCCTCCGCGGGAAACGGACCCCGCGCGAACTCGATGCACCGTGGCGGAAGGCCCGCCTGGCGGCAGGCGCGCTCGGATTCTTCGCCGGGAAGCACCCGGGCGAACAGCGGCAGGCCGGCCCGCCGCGCCGCCTCGATGTAGGGCTCGAGGTGGCGGCTGCCCGTGGTCAGCAGGATCGGCCTGCCGTGCGAGGCGGCCGCCACCGCCGCCGCGCGATGGTCGGGCACGATCTCGACGCCCGGGGGATGCCGCGAGGCCGGTCGTTCGTACCGGATCCTCGGGATCGCGAGTTCGAGGCACACCCGCCCCAGAACCCGGTGGAGCTCGACGGCGAAGGGATGGGAGGCGTCCACGACATGGGAGATGCCGCGCTCCGCAAGCAGTTGGCGGAATCCGTCCGGGTCCAGCCGTCCGCGGCGCACCTCCAGGAATGGATCGCCGGGCAGATCGAGCTCGACGTCCGTGGCCTGGCTCACCAGCACGTCGTGGCCCGCCGCTAGGAGGGCCTCGGCCGCGGGTCGGGTCTCGGAGGTTCCTCCCACCAGGAGCACCTTCGCTTTCGTGGAGGGGAATCTCACGCGCCGTACGTCTCCACGTAGCCGCGCGGCGTGACCATGAGATCTCCCGACCAGCGCGTGGTGGAATCCCCCACCACCACCAGCGCTTTCATGTCGACGCGCTCCACCGGGAAATCCCCGATCCTCCCCCGCACGATCTCCTGGCTCTCCGATCCCGCCTCGCGCACCGAAGCCACGGGAAGATCGCCCCCGCGCCCCGCGGCCAGGATGTCCAGCGCCTGGCGCAGGAGGCCGGGACGCCCCCGGGAACGCGGGTTGTAGAGCACACAGCAGAGGTCTCCCAGGGCCACCCCTTCCAACTTCCGACAGATCCTGTTCCAGGGGACCATCAAGTCCGACAGGCTCACCACGGCCCAGTCGAGCATCAGGGGGGCTCCCAGCGCGGCGGCGGCGGCCTGGGCTGCGGTCATGCCCGGGACGACCTCGACCCGGAATCCGCTGCCGCGCGCGGCGGCGAGCTCCAGGGCCAGGCCCGCCATGCCGTACACACCAGCGTCGCCCGAGCTCACCAGGGCCACCGACCTGCCCGAACCGGCCAGATCCAGCGCCTGGTGCACGCGTTCCAGCTCTCCTTTCATGCGCGAGCGCACGACCTCCTTGCCCCCGAGGTGGTCGCGGACGGCGTCGATGTAGGGTGCGTACCCGATCACGATGTCGGAATCCGCCAGGGCGCTCAGGGCCGCCGGGGTGCGATGGCGGGCCGCTCCGGGCCCGAGACCCACCACCCGGAGCATTCCCGGGCGATGGACAGCATCACCGGACCGTGCCGGAACCGATTCAGAATGCATGTGGTTCTCCTTCCGGCCGCGAGGGCCGCTGGGTGGGAAAGGGCGGGCAACCCGACGTGGCGCGAGGCCGCCGTGCGGCGCACCCCGCGCCGGCGGGAGCGCAGTTCCAGATCGTGCACCACGACCAAGGGGATGTTCCGCGAGGCGGCCGCGTGCAGGAGACCGGGCTCGCGACGTTTGGGCGATCCGGTCGCGAAGGCGCGCACCCGATCCCACGACAGATTCCGTTCGCGCAGCGCGAGGTCCACGGCCTCCAGGACCGTTTCGGACGAAGCGCCGCGTCGGCACCCGATGCCGACCACCAGGTCGCGCGCGGCCTCCGAGGCGGTGGTGACCACGCTCTCGCAGCCCAGCAGGTTCGCGACCCGCTCGGCCAGCCGGTTGGCGCCCCCTTCGTGCCCTCCCACCAGCGGGATGGCCCAGCGGGACAGCGCGTCGAGCACCACCACCCCGGGATCGCGGGTCTTGTGCTCCAGCAGGCCCGCGATGGAGCGCACCACGGCCCCGGTGGGCGCGAAGACCACGATGCCTCGCACGCGTGGCCACAGATCGGCGAGCTGGTCGGCAAGGCGAGTGAACACGGTCGCCCCGGGACCGTGTTCCACCAACGAATGGACGGCGAGGTCGGCTCCCAGCGATCGCGCGAGGAACCGCGCCGCATCCGCGGCTTGGGGGGTCAGACAGACCACCGCCAAGGCTGGCTCCGGTGCGGTTGTCATCGCGCCCGCCTCCAGCCGTGCCCGAATTCCGAAGCGTACAGGCGCGAAGCCGGAGCCCCTTCGCGCAGCGCCGGTCCCACCAGGAGCACCGCGAGGCGGTCGATCCCCTCGGACGCCGCCCGCGCGGGAATGCCCGACAGCGGTCCTCGCAGGATGCGTTGCTCCGGCCACGAGGCCCTCGAGACCAGGGCCGCCGGGCAATCGGGACCGTAGGCTTCCGCGAGGCGCTCCACTGCACCCCCCAGCAGCCCCGACGACAGGTACAGGCAGAGGGTGGCCCCGGTGCGGGCGAACACCTCGGGCTCCTGGCCCGGCGGGACGGGAGTGCGCCCCGGAGCCCGGCACAGCACCACCGCCTGGGCCACTTCGGGTTTGGTCAGTTCCTGGCACAGGGCGGCCGCGGCGGCCTGGAAGGCGCTGATTCCCGGAACCACCTCGCACGCGATCCCTCGGGCCCGCAACGCCTCGATCTGCTCGCCGATCGCCCCCCACAGCGCGGGTTCGCCCGTGTGCAGGCGCACCACGCGTCGTCCGTCCCGATGGGCGCCTTCGAGGACATCGAGGATCGCGCCGAGGTCCATCCCCGCGGAATCGTGCCGGATGCAGCCCTCGGGGACAAGGTCGGCGATGTCCGGATGCACCAGGCTGCCGGCCCAGACCAGGCACTGGCATTCCCGCAGCAGCCGGAGGCCCTTGACGGTCAGGAGTTCGGGATCTCCGGGACCCGCCCCCACGAAGTGGATCACGATCGTCCCTCCGGCGCGGAGAGGACCACGGCGAGGTAGCCCGAAGACCGCGCGGGATCCCGCTGCCAGCGCTCGTGGATCTCCTCGTCGGGGAGGCCCACGCGGCAGGCCAAGACGGAATCCGTCCGTTCGGAGGTCCGCAGGAGGCCGTCCAGGGGAGCCAGCCGGTCGGCCACCTTCAGGAACGCGGCGCACGCCCCCCCGGCCAGGGCGTCGGACAGCCAGGGCAATTCCGTCTCCGAGGCCCAAGGAACCACCACCAGCGTTTGATCTCCCTCGGCCAAGGGTCGTCCCGTCCGGGCGGCGGCGGCCGAAAACGAGGTGATCCCGGGGACGGTCTCGATGCGCTGGTCGGGGCGTTGCTCCAGGATGGCCGCCCGCAGGTAGGTCCAGGTGGAGTACAGCGAGGCGTCCCCCAGGGTGAGGAAGGCCACGTCGCCTTGCTCCAACCATCCGAGGATGCTGGAGGCCGCTGCGCACCAGGCCGAGCGCAGCACCACCGGGTCGCGCACCATGGGGAACACCAGTTCCTCCAGACGCGAACTCGTGGACAGATGGGGGCGAGCGATCCGGGCCGCGAGGCTGTCTTCGCCACGGCGCGGACGCGGCCCGACCACCACGGGAACCCGTCGGAGGACGTCCACCGCGCGAAGGGTGAGAAGGTCCGGAGCGCCGGGGCCGATGCCCAGGCCGAACAAGGTGTTCATGGTGTGTCGCTCCGGGGGAAGAGGGCGATGGTCCGCGACGGGAGGTCCGGGGGGACGCGATCGTGTGGCGGCACTTCGAGCAGGCGTTGCGCAGGAAGGGTGAGGTCGGAGGCAAGCAGGAGGCGTCGCGAGCCGAGATCGTCCCGCAGCCCCTCCAGCAGGGGGGCGAACAGGGCGCCCCCCCCCAGCACCACCACCACGGTCGCGGCGCGCGCGGCGGCGTCGATCTCTCCGGGGCTGCGGCCATGGGCCGAAAGCACCCGGGCGTTCTCCCAATCCAGGCCGAAGGCGGCGCACGCCACCTGGACCGAGCTGAGTCCCGGGATCCGTCGACAGGAACCGGCGGGAAGCCGGGCCTGCAATCCCCGGGAGAGGCTGTGCAGCCCGCAATCCCCGCGCACCAGCACGGCGCACGTCAGACCCCGCGCGAACGCCGCGTACACCAGCGGCGCGGCGGATTCGGGGCGGGCCGGAAGATCCACCCTCGGGCCCGTGGCCTCGGGAAACAGCGCCTGCAGGTCCGGTGGACCGAAGACCATGTCGCTGGCCCCCACCGCGTGCCGGGCCGCCGGAAGCACCCATTCGGATCCTCCCGGCCCGCACCCCACGAGATTGACATATCCTGTCATGACTCTCCCTCCCCCGTGGCCTGGCCACGCAGATCGACGAACACCACCCGTGCCGGGACGCCGGCGCGCGAACGCAATGCCCGCGCCACCCGGCAGGCCAGCAGCGAAGCCGCCCGGCCCCGCGCCGCGGGTTCCAGCGGATCCAGGAGACCCTCGAGCGTGACGGCCCGCGGAAGCTCCGCGCTCCCGGCGGTGCCGAGCACGCGGACCAGGTAGCGCCTGGCCCAGGTCGCGGCTGAAGACCCCGACGACGAATGGGTGTCCCACTGCCCTTGGGCGAGCTTCACCAGCTTGCCCGGATGCCCCACCACCACCAGCCGCGAGAACCCGTGCCGGGCCCCCAGATCGATCGCCTCGCCCCAGGCGTTGCCGACCTCGACGCATTCGGCTCCCGGAAACAGCGACGCGGCGGCCCGCTCGCCCATGTGCCCCGGCACCAGCACGAGGGTCTCCTGCCCCCGGGCTCGCACGACGCCCATGTGGGCGTCGATGGACGCGCGCATGGCCTCCAGCGACCAGGGCCGCACCTCACCGGAAGACCCCAGGATGGAAATGCCGCCCTCGATCCCCAGCCGGGGGTTGAAGGTGCGTTGCGCGATCCGCTCGCCTCCGCTCACCGACACCGTGACGCACCACCCGCCGCCCCCGGTTTCCAGCAGGGCCTTCGCGATCTGGGCGCGCGGACCGCCGTTGATGGCCGGCTCGCCGACGGCCAACTGCAACCCCGGGCGCGTCACGGTCCCCACTCCCGATCCCGCCCGGAAGCGCAGGGAGACGGACCTCGAGAGCGCGACCGAGACCAACGCCCCGCGCGTGGCGTCGGGATCGTCCGAGACGGGCT
This sequence comes from Fibrobacteria bacterium, assembly GCA_035913415.1. GTDB lineage: Bacteria > Fibrobacterota > Fibrobacteria > UBA5070 > UBA5070 > UBA5070. The sequence continues at coordinate 9,134 of JAMIIV010000156.1, forward strand.
TGCGCACGCTGGCCCAGGGGCGGCAGCGCGGCCCTCCCCACGAACGCACCTCCACCTCGGCGCGCCGCCCGCCGGGAAGGGGGACATCCACCACTCCCAGGTCCAGGCGGCCCGCGGCGTGCAGCGCGGCGGCCTTGGCGGCGGCCGCGGCGCACGTGCCGGTGGTCCAGGCGCCGCTCACGGGATGCCTCCCCGGAACGGAACCACCTGCGACAGGCGGCGCTCGACCACCTCCACCAGGGCGTCGTCGAATCCCAGGTGGGGCGCCATGGTGATCTCCAGCCCCTCCAGCCTCGAGAGCAGGCCCTGCACGATGCCGGGGATGTCCTCCCGCAGGTGCACCCCGTGGTGCAGGAAGTAGGGAACCAGCACCACCTGACGGATTCCGTCATCATGCATCGCTTCCACGACCTGCTCCAGCGAGGGTTCGGCGAGCTCCATGTGGGCCACCTCGACGCGGCCTCCGATCCGCCCGCCCAGCGCGACGGCCACCCGGAGCATCGCTTCGGAAGCCCCCGGCGCGCGGCTGCCGTGCCCCAGGATCACCACGGCGCTCACGACTGCGCCTCGGTCAGCGAACAGAGGGCGTGGAGGGCCGCCACCACCAGGGGCGAGCCACCCCGCCTGCCCGCCAGGACGATCCCGGGAAGCCCGGTCCCCTGGAACTCGGCCTTGCTTTCCACCACGTGCACGAATCCCACCGGCATGGCCACCACCACCGAAGGGAGGAACCCCTCTTCGCGGTGCAGGCGCACCAGTTCCATCAGACCCGTGGGCGCGTTTCCGAACAGCCAGATGCCGCCTCCCCCGACCAGCTCCACCGCCTTGCGCACCGCCCAGACCGAACGCGGAAGGCCCGACTCGAGCGCCTGCCGCGACACGACGGGATCGGCCACCTCGCACAGGAGGGAGGGCTCGCGGGAGGTCGCGCGACGCAGCCGTGCGGTGGAGATGCCCGAACGCGCCATGGACGCGTCGCAGTAGACGGGCTCGCCCCGGACCAGGGCTTCCACGCCCGCGTGTTTCCACGCGCCCTGGAAGCGCAGCGCCCGCACCAGACCCGGATCCCCCGAGGTGTGCACCAGGCGCCGGGCCACGGTCCATTCGTCCTGATCCAACGTGCCGCGCACGTTTTCGCGCTCGATCGCCTCGAAGCTGCGTCGTTCGATCTCCTCTCCCGAAACCGGGGAATCGATCAGTTTCCTGCCCAGAGTCGTCACCATGGCACTCCCTCCGCGCGCGTGGCGCGCATCGCCGTGATCCATCGCCCGATCGCCTCGTCGTCGTCGAGCCAACCGTGGAACCAGGTGGCCAGCACCGAACCGTTCCACCACCCTTCCCTCCCCAGGGGCCCCCGCGCTCCTTCCCAATCGAAGGGCGAGCGCCACAGGCCGTCCGGCTTTCCATCCAGCGAACCGTAGTGGAATTCGTGCCCGCGCAGCACCCTTCCCGCCCCGGCCAGGAAGAGGTCTTCCCGGGGCCGCGCGGTGCGGTATCCCAACGCCCGCAAGCGCCGCCCGAGGACACCGCGCGCCGGCAGCACGCCGCACATCGGATGGACCACGCCCTCGAGATCGAGCAGATCCCGGCAGAGGTACAGCAGGCCTCCGCACTCGGCCAGGACGGGACGAGCGGTTGCGCAGAAGGCCTCGACGGACTCGCGCATGGCGGAATTCGTCGCGAGCGCCGCCGCGTGCGATTCGGGATACCCCCCGCACAGCCACAGTCCGTCCAGACCTTCCGGAAGCGCGGTGTGGGCCATCGGCGAGAAGCGGACCACCTCGACGCCGCGCGATTCCAGGTGCTGGACCACCGGGAGGTACGCGAACCGGAAGGCCTCGTCCCACGACAATCCCAGCCGCAGGCCGAGCCCGTCCCGCGCGCGTGACGTTTCCTGTCGGAAGGGAGGCAGGGGCGCGGCCAGGGAAGCGACGTGGTCCAGGTCGACGGTCGCGGACACCACCTCCGCCAGCAGGTCCAGCAGGCCGTCCCCGTCGCCCGGAGGCACCAGCCCCAGGTGCCGCTCGGGCAGGACGGGAAGCGCGCCGCGTTCCACGTACCCCACCAGCGGCGCAAGCCCCCTGGATTCCAGGGCCTCGGCCACCAGGGCCGCATGCCCCCGGCCTCCCACCCGGTTGGCGACGACTCCCGCGATCGGCACCGGTCCGAAATCCCGCATTCCCTGGACCACCGCCGCGACCGTGCGGGCCGCTCCGGAGGCGTCGACCACCAGCACCACGGGAAGATCCAGCATCCGCGCCACCTCGGCCCCCGACCCCTCGTCCGAATCCGGACGGATCCCGTCGTACAGGCCCATCGCCGTCTCCACCACCAGCAACCCCTCGCCGTCGGCCAGGCGGCGGACACCCCTCTCCCCGGCCATCCAGGGATCCAGATTCGGGCATGGCGATCCGCTGGCCAGGGAAAGCCAGAGCGGATCGAGGTAGTCGGGTCCGCATTTGGCCGCGCGCACCGCCACCCCGCGCCGGCGCAGCCCCCGCAGGATGCCGCAGGCGATCGACGTCTTGCCGCATCCGCTTCCGGGCGCGGCCACCACGAGGCCCCGGGTCACGTCGTTTCACCGGGCGCGGCCGCCAACGAAGCCTGCCTGGTGGAACCGCCCGGCACGCGCCCCGGCGGCGGGCGTCGCCAGGAATCGCGGCGCAAGAGCCCGGCGGCCAAGAGCGCATCCCGGTCGTCCAGCACCTCGTCGACGGCACCGAAGGCCACCAGCCTCCCCTCGGCGAGCACCAGCGCCAGGTCGGCGAAACGCCGCGCCAGGTCCAGGTCGTGGGTGGCCAGCAGGACCGCCGCCCCCTTGGCGACATATTCCGTCAACACCGACATCAGGCGCTCCTCGTTGGGCGGATCCATCCCGGCCGTGGGCTCGTCGAGCAGCAGCAGGGACGGCCTGGCGGCCAGCACCCCCGCCAGGGCGACGCGTTTGCGCATGCCATGGCTCAGCACGTGGGGAGGCAGATCCGCGAAGTCGGGCAGCCCCACCATCTCCAGAGACTCGGCCACGCGCTCGCGCACTTGCCGTTCGCCCAGGCCCTGGTTGCGCGGCGCGAAAGCCACGTCCTCACCGATGGTCCCCCCGAAGAGCTGGTCGTCGGGGTCCTGGAACAGCAGCCCCACCTCCGCGCGCAGGCGCACCAGACCCGCCCGGGAGCGGTCCAGGGGGGATCCCCTCCAGCGGATCGTTCCCGTGTCCGGTCGGAGGAGTCCGTTGCCCAGTTGCAGGAGGGTCGACTTGCCGCTTCCGTTGCACCCCAGCAGCGCGACCGACGCGCCCGCGCCGACGGAAAACGTCAAGTCTTGCAGGGCCTGCGGCCGCAGAGCGGGATACCGCCCGGACAGGCGATCCCCGTTGGGATAGGCGAACCCCACCCCGAGGAACGAGAGCAGATCAGAGTCCAAAGCGCGACCTCCCCCACTCGATGGCCAGCGCCAGGCAGCCGGGCAAGCCGAACGCCCCGGCCAGGACCAGGGGGCGCACCTGCAGCCCGGTGGCCGTCCCGAAGGAGCCGTCCAGCGATCCTCCCCGACTGGCCAGACCCCGCTCGAGCCGTTGCGAACCGACCACGGCCTGCACCAGCAGCGCCGCGGCCAAAAGCGCCGCCGAACGGAACGCGACCCGAAATCCCCACCAGCCGTTGCGGGATGCCAACGCCCTCCGCAGGCGCGCGCGCCGCTCGTCGAGCCGGAAGATCTGGCGGTGGACCAGTCCCAGCAGGTCGATGGCGATGCCCGGACAACGCAAACGTCGCAGCACCCCCAGCAGGCGCGGGAACGGCGTCGTGAAGGCCAGCAGGAGCGTCGCGGACAAGGTGCCCGTGGCGCGCGTTCCCGCCTGGAGTCCCGCCTGGAGGCCTTCGGGGTCCCACCCGAAAGCCGCGGGGGCCCATTCGATCCGCACCGCCAACGGCAGAAGCGAGACCAACGCGAATCCCGATCCCGTCGCCAGGAACGCCAGGTAGTCGCGCAGCCGAACCCCGGCCAGCACGGCAAGCGCCGCCGCCGTGGCCAGCACCGAGATCCCCGCCAGCGGCGAAGGGATCAGCAGGGCGCACAGCCCCAACCCGACGCACAGCACGCCGGTCTCCACCGTCCGGTCGCTCCAGCGGCACACCAATGCGTTTTCCTCGATCCTACGCACGGCCGCCTCCCGACGCCCGTCGACCGCGCCAGAATCCCAGGGCGTAGCACAGCGCACCCGCCCCGATCGCGGCCTGCAGGCTGAACAACAGACCCTCGATCTCTCCGCTGGGAGGCTCCCACAGGGGGGAGAACCAGGGTTCGTAGCCGGGCCGCAAGCTCCCGACCAGCTCGTTCGCCTGTCCATCGGCGCCGCTGAAGGCTTCCTCGAGCTCCGGACGCGACATGGCCAGGGCCCAGACCGAAAGGGCCAGAACGCCCGTCGCGAGCCACACGTTCCTGATCGCGGCGTTCATGGGCGATCCTCCCGCGCGATCACCCGTCGCGGATCGGAACCCAGGTGGCTGCGCAGGAGATTCATGACAAGAACCGTCAACAGGCCTTCGGTGACGGCCAACGGAAGCTGCGTGGGGACGAAGACCAGCAGGAATTTTCCCGTCGACGCGACGACGCCCCCTTCGGTGGCGGGGAAAGCCAGGCCCAACTGCAACGAGGTGACCCCGTAGGTGGCCAGGTCCGACGACATGGCGGCCAGGAAGACCGCCACGCTCGCACCGAGCCGCATCCGGGTGCACAGGCGATGGATCCCCCAGGCCGCGAAGCTCCCCACGATGGCCATCGAGAAGGCGTTGGCCCCCAGGGTGGTGAGCCCGCCATGCGCCAGGAACAAGGCCTGGAACAGCAGCACCACCGTCCCCAGCACCGCCATGGTCGACGGCCCCAGGAGCATCGCCCCCAGGCCCACGCCGGTGGGATGGGAACTGCTTCCGGTGAGCGATGGCAGCTTCAGGGCCGACAGCACGAAGGTGAACCCCGCGCAGGCCCCCAGCAGGAGGTGCGCCGCGGGATCGTCCTTCGACCTCCGCGACATCCGGTGCAAACCCAGGCCCAGAACCGGTGCGCTGGCCAGCGTCCAGCCCACGGCGTGCGCCACGGGCAGATACCCTTCCATGATGTGCATCAGGCGCATCCGATCAAGGCGGGGAGGTTCGCGCTCCGGAACATCCTCGCGCGATGGCGAAGCACGCACCCGCCCCGGGATCCCGTTCGGACGGAATTCGACAAGAATGCGCTGAGGCACGCGACGGACGCGTCTGGAAATCCCATGGCCCACTCCAAGAGGCTGGATCGAAGGCCGCCGCATTTGCGACGGCACCTCGGGCAGGTCTCCTGGCTCGGGGCCGGATGGTCCGCCTTCCCGGGATCTCTCCCAGTGGCTCGTGGACATCCGTTGCGACGTGGGTCGCGCCCTTCACAGTGGCTGGTCCGCTGCCGATTCTCACGGCATTCCCGGACATCGCCTCGCTCGGTGGAGAGGATCGACGTCCTGCTTTCGCAGACCCGAAGGCAAGCGAAACCTACCGATCATCCTCGGACTTTGCAAGTCACGATCCGTCAAAGGGGCATCCGTCCCGTCCGGAGCGTCGCGATGCTCCCGACTCCCGATCCGCTCGATGGACGGACATCGAGGTCAGCCAACGATGGGAACTCCGGTGCAGGTCACCAGACCAACAACACCTTGAGGTCCAGGCTCCGGCCGGGGCGTGCGGCGAAGTAACGCAGCCGATCGGTGGGATCGCGCCACACCGCATCGAGGAGGTTGCTTCCGGTCAGGACGAAGTCCCAACGCGTGCGTGCGCCGGGAAGGCTCGCCTGGGCCATGGCTTCCAGGAGCCAGACCGAGGGCGGCGGCGGCGCATGGTCGCCCGGAACGGACGCGGCACGGTCGTGGAAGACCACCTCGGGACCTGCCCGCAGGTCTCGCCACCGCCCCCACGATGCGCCCACGAGGTCCCACCCCAGGCTCGCCTTGTGCCCCGCCGAGAACGGCAGCGCCCCGCCCTGCTCGTCTTCCGTCCATTGCAGCGCCAGGCGAGCCCGACCTTCCGTCCAGGCGACCGGCCGGATGCGGGTGGCCAGCGCCCCTCCCCGCAGGAAGGCGTCGGTCGCGCGGTAGCGGTAGCCGGGATAGGCTCCCCGGACCGTGAGTACCGCGGGCTGCACGGGTACCAGGGCGATGTAGTCCTGGATGCGCGTCGCCCAGCCCGAGACTTCGAGGTCCCAGTCCTCGCCGTGCGTCTGTGACGAAAATTGACCGGTCCAGGATCGCTCGCCGCGCAGGGTGGAATCGCCCGATTCGAACGAAGCCGTCCCGTGGTGGACCCCGTCGGACCACAGCTCGGCCACGTCCGGTGCACGCCAGGCCGATCCCGCGCTGGCGTGCACGTTCCAGGCCGGTGTCGGATGCCACGCGAAACCGCTTCCCGCGGCCCAGCCGTTCCAGGAAGACGAGCGGTGCACCACAGGCCCAGAGACCCTGCGCCAGACGTCCAGGAACCGCACCTCCTGGCGCCCCCCCAGATCCACCACCAGCTCGCCCCGCTTCCACTGGATGATGCCCCACCCCCCGACGGCGTCGTCGCGGAAGTTGGGGATGAAGGCCCTGCCCTCGTACCGGTTCTCGCGCCGCTGCGCGATGGCCCCTGCTTGCAGGCTGAACCCGCCGCCGAAATCCGACCGGGTCGAGAGGTCGGCGCCCCAGGTACGCAAGGTGTAGTCCAACTGGGGCGCGTCGATTTCGGCCAGTGTGGCGTTGATCGGCCGATGGAGGTCCCATTCCTGGCGAAGGTCCTGTTGGCGCGATAGCACCAGTTCCCAACCGCTCACTCCCCCCAAAGGCCCCCGCAGCAGGAGCTTCGAGAGATCGTGGCGCACCACCTGGTCGGGCCGGCGCACATGGAATCCCCACGAGACCGTGTCCGACGGACTCCCCTTGTCGAGCGCGGTGCGGAGGTCGGAGAGGTTCCCGATGTGCGCGCTCTGCAGCAGCCCTTGATGCAGCCAATACATGGATTGGGTCGCCTCGATCCCCCAGCTTCCGCGGTTCCAGCCGGCCGATCCCGCGATGCTGCCCTCTTCCAAGGCGGTATTGGGAAGCACGCCCTGCGGGGAGGAGCGGTCGCCGCCCTTGCGAACGGCCCCCTGGACCCGCCACCCGGATCCCTCCAGGACGTCGATCCCACCCGACAATCTCGCGGCCGCCCCCAGGACGGGACCATCGCTGGCCGCAGTCGCCAGGACCTCGCCGCTTTCCCGGCCATCGCGCCCGAGCGATGGCGGGTCGGCCACCACGACCCCGCCGATCGCCCCGGAACCGTACCGCACCCCTCCCCCGCCTTGCACCACCCGAAGCCGTTCGGCCTGGAAGGGATCGGTCTCGGGTGCGTGCTCGGCGCCCCAGGACTGCCCTTCCAGACGGATTCCGTCCACAACCACAGGCAGACGCTGGGAGTGGACGCCGTTGACCACGGGCTTGGAGACACCTCCGGTGCGCAGTTGGGACACTCCCCCGAGACCCTCGATGGCCTCGGCGAGATTCCCGCCCCGCTTGGCGAGAAGGGCCTTGCCCGACACCTCGCGCACCGTCTCTCCAGCCTGCGAGGGGCCGCGACGACGGGCGCGCACCACCACGCGCCGGGATGCGGAGGAATCCGCGACCGGTCGACGAACCGGGGAAGTGGCGACGGGGCCTTCGGGATCGCCTGCACGGTGGGGCCGTTCCACCGCGGAAGCTTCCGGAGCGGCACCCGATTCCACCCGGAGGGCGGAATCGGAGAGCACGACGAGGGCCGACGAGCCCAGTCTCTCGGTTGGAGGTCCCCTCCTCCCGGCCGTGGAGTCCACCTGGGCGATCGCCATGCAGGCCAACCCCAGGACCCACCGGGAGACCGCTCCCGCGGCCAGTCTTCGAGCCACCGTGCTGGCGATGGAGGTTGTACGCGTCGATGTTGACATGGGATCCAGTTGCGCCCCGCTTCGATCGAACCGGCGCGCCCCGAGGCCGCTTTCCGTTTCTTGATTGCAATTTCTCATTACCAGGAATGAGCCGGAGCCGGCCATGGGAGCAAGCGACGAAGGACTCCTCCCCGGCGAGAGCCTTCCCGGGCCGCGAATTCCCCGGGGAGAGCTCCACGTGGGTCGCCCGCGTCGAGGTCCGCTCGCGTCCCCACCGCCCAACCCCGGACTCACTTCGCCTCGAGACCCGCTCCCGCCGAAGTGGACACCGGGAAATCGATGTCGGCGTCGGTCTCGCCGTCGGTGATGGTGCTGGCGGCGGTCTTGCTGCCGGGCAGGTGGCGCAGCACCACGCGCAGGGTGTCGGCGCCCGAGCCCGATACGGCAACGTCGGCCTTCAGACCCAGGAGCAATCCGCCGGGATCCTTGTCCGTGATGGTCGCGGTCAGGGAAGCTCGCTTGGAGACCCAGAAGATGCGGTGGTCGTCGGATTCCGAGCCGCCGATCTCCTCGTTGAGGTCGTGTACCTCGGAGGGGTTCGACTGGTCCAGGAACTGGAGGCTGGCCGCGTAGGTCGCCCCGCTGCGCAGCGACAGGCGCCCAGGGAGCACGGGGGCTGCGCCGCCGTCACCATCGGCGTCCAGGAATCGCACCGTCGCGGTGTCGGAGGCGTCGGCCTTGTTCACCACCTTCAGGAGCACCGTGGTGATGATTTCGTGTTCGTGGTCGTCGGCGGGCGCCGAGACCCGGCTGTCGTCGCAGGCGACGACAAGCGCGGAAAGCATCAGGCCAGAGAGTCGGTTCTTGTTCATGCGCGATCCTTTATGAGTTTGCGTTATCAATATCATAAATCGCCGCGATTTCGACAAGCGGAGCGCCAGGGGGTAGATTTTCGGGCATGCCGACCCACCTGCCTGCTTCCGTCGCATCCCCGCCGACGCGCCAGACCCGCCAGCGCGACGCCCTGCGGCACATCGTCGCCGAGGCTCCCGGCCCCTTGTCCGTACAGGAGCTGCTCACGGCCGCGCAGGCGCGCCTGGAGTCCATCGGCATCGCCACGGTGTACCGCACCGTGCGCATGATGGAAGAAGCGGGCGAGCTCCGACCCGTGGTTCTTCCCGGCGGCGAGACGCGATGGGAAAGCTCCGACCGCGGGCACCACCACCATTTCCAGTGCCGCGTGTGTTCCCGTGTGACCGACTTCCACGGCTGCCCCCTGCACGTGCACGCCGACTCCCTGCCGGCCGGCTACGTCGTCGAAGCCCACGAGGTCACCCTGCTCGGTGTGTGCCCCTCCTGCTCCCCCCCGGGCAAGGTCGCCCGCAAGACGCCCGCCAAGGCGGCGCTCTCCAGCTTGCCGACAGGCAAAACCGCCAGGACGTCGCGTTAGGTCCTTCGCCCGTCGGTCGCCTCACCGAGGCTGCGACCATGCGGGCGACCTTCCCGGATATGGTCGAGCATTCCTGTGTTCGAATCCCTATCGGCCAAACGCCCCCACTTGGCCCGCAGCACTTACTTTTGTTGCGATGCGGCCTGTTCAACGCGACGACTCGGCTCCCCTCGATCCAGGACGGACCCGCACGTGGCGATGATTTCAGGGCCTGCGCGCCCCGGGGGCTGGACGGTCCTTGGGGGTTGGCTGGTCCTTGCGATCCTGGCAGGCATGGTTGCATGGGCGGGCCTTCATGCCCCGATCCGGCGAATCGATGTGCTTGCACATCCCCAGGCGATCTTCACCGACTACGAGCATGGCGGGCAATCCGTCTTCACCTCCAGGACCATGAAGGGCGTGATCGAAATCGCGTGGGAGTTGCGTCCCGGGGCGCAGTATCCCTACGGGGGGAATCAATGGAACCTCCGCCCCCACAAGGACAGCCTGCTTGATCTGTCCGGCCTCGTGGGACTCGAGGTCGTCTGGCGCTCCGCCCGCAGCCTCCCCATCCGATGGACGTTCGAGACACACGACCCTGATATCACCCGCCCAGGGGTTCCCCTGAGTCTGAGGTTTGTCCAGATCGAACGACGTCCGCCGCGTGAATGGAAACGCGAACTCATTCCACAAGCGGATTTCATCGTTCCGCCTTGGTGGTTCCAGTCCAACGGACTCATGCTCGACAGCCTGCGCCTGCTGTCCCGCACGGCACATCTGAACTTGACCAACGGCGAAAGTGCCCCCATCGGAGTGCCGGATTCGTTGCAATTGCGTTCGATCGCGCTGCTTTGCCAAGGGCCGCGAAAACCCTTCAGGCTGGCTCTCCTGATCCCCTTGGGGCTTCTCGGCTGGGTTCTCGTTTGGAAAAAAGCGCCCATTGCGGTGCTTCCTTTTCAGCCGCTGCCGCAGCAGATCCCCATCCCAGCGGCGCAGAAGGTCGTTGTGTATCTGGCCGCGAATTACGCTCGTCCCGAACTTTGCCTGGCCATGATCGCGCAGGAGCTGAACCTCTCGGAAGCGGCCGTATCGGCCGGAGTGAAGGAAGCGACCGGCGAGGGGTTGCGGCAACATCTCAGCAGGCTGCGTTTGACCGAGGCCGCCCGCCTCGTGAAAGAGTCCCAAATGCAGATGACGGAAATCGCCTTCCGTGTGGGATTCAGCAACGCCCCCCATTTCAACCGCCAGTTCCGGGAACTTTGGGGGTGTTCCCCATCCGAAATGCGCCAAAGCAGACCCGATAACGCTTGATCTATTCCCCGTTCGGCTTGAGCTTTTGCCTTTTGCGCGAATCGTTCAAGGAATTCCGGGAAGACGTGTCGACACATTTCCTTCCTCGACCCCATCGTTGGCAGGAAGACCTCGTCACCATCCGTCTTATCCCGAAAAGGGCATTTCCTCCCATGAAGTGCACATCCCTTGCCGCCCTATGCCTTTGCATTTCCTCAAGTGCGCTGGCAATCGGTTCGAGTCGTCTCACGACTCTCGACACGTTGACGTCCTTCACCTTCAGCCAGGGTGCGCCCGGGGATGATGCCGACTCGCAGGTGTTGCGTTTGTCCCCGGAACTCAACCTGCGGACCTGGAACTGTTGGAAGGGCAACGGCAGCATCGCCGCCCACTACAATGCAGCTCAAATTTCGGCCTATCGCGCCCGTGGGATCTTCCTGCAGGGCGGCCTGACGGCTTCGATCGTATTTCGCGAGGATGCCCCGAGCGACTCGGCCTTCCTCGATTGGATCACCCGCGATGCGTTGAACGACACGGTATCCTACGATCAGATCCAGCCCGGTGCACGCCGTGGCAACATCGCGAGCAAAGGGTTCCGTCGCCACCTGGTGGAATTGGCGAAGGTCCAGATCGATCTCGGGGTGGATGGCCTGTTCTTCGACGAGGTGAACTCCGGTTTCGAAGGGTCCGAGAAGTGGAATTGGACCGGCAACGAGGGCTTTGATGACGCCCATCTGCGGGCCTTCAATCGCTATCTGCTCGCGCTTCACCCCGATTGGACCCGAGAGCAATTCCGCACGGCCTTTCGCATGGATTCCACCAATACGCTGGATCCTGCGGTACACCCGGACAGCCTCGGGAACAACTTCAACTACCGCACCTACCTGAGGTCGCAGGGATGGTCAGAAACCCCTTTCAGGAAAGCGAATCCTCTGGCGAAAATATGGGGCCGGTCGGTCCAGAATCGCATGCGCCGGGAAGGGACGAGTTTCGTCGAAGCCTCCACAACCTCCTGGTGGGGTGAAATCGTCGACTCGGTGCGGGCCTACGCGGCATCGAAGGGCCGGACAATCCACATCACCTCCAACGGCATCATCCCCTTCGTCGATTTCAACAGCATCGGACTCTACAACTACAACCAGGATTCCGCCGGGAAACAGGTGGACTACGTCCCCACCACGGCATCCGGCGGATTGGATGGATCCAGGTCCTTGCAAGCGGCATTCCGATCGCTGCGCGAAAGATCGATGGCCGAATCCGACTCGGCGCCCGCGATCCTGTTCCTCGATTGGCCGACCAGCTTCATGGATTCCTACCACGCCTTCTCGAAGCGGCAGAAATTCGACTATTGGAGAATTTTCGGGGCCGAGGGTTTCGCAAACGGACTCTTCTGGGCCTTCCACCTGCGTACGTCCATGCCTGGCGATCCGACCGCAGCCAGCATGCAAATCCTGGATTCTCTGCGGCATTTGATGCAGTTCTACCAAGCCCATTCGTCGCTCTACCACAAGGTCGCATGGCCGAACACGGCGATCGAAGCGCCGCCCGGAGTCGCGGCGACGGTCTCGTGGCAGGCATCCACACGCCGCATCTTCCTCCATCTCGTGAACCACAACTACGGGGATGCGCCCCTGGCCCAAACGAACCTCACGGTCAAGCTGCCTTGGAGCACCGAGCCGCTTCTTGTCCATGCCTTCACACCGGACTCCGGAGGAGTCCGCACCGCCCAGGCCTCGCGGTCCCAGGACAACCTCACCCTGACACTGGACCGTCTGGACAGCTACGTGGTGATCGCGCTGACGCTGCCGGAAGGCTTCTCTCCTCCGACAGGAATCATTCCTCGCCAACCCGGGAATCCCTCGGAAAGAAGGAGCTTGGTACGGATCGGAAAAACCTTGTCCTGGCACTTCGGTGAGCGAAATCTCGCGGGGAGCCGTTGACGACCTACGTCGTCATCCGGTGCACCTACGTCGTCAACTGGTACACCCCTCCGCGGGGGGGGATCAACTCGAGGCGCCCCCCTTGGAGGGGCTTTCCATCAGGGAGCGCGCGAACAGGGCCGCACCTCCCACCGCCAGGATCAGCACAACCAATAGTTCAAAAAGGCTCATGTGGATGATGTGGAACTGGATGGAGGCCAGCACGCCCACGACCAACGCGATGAGGGAGCCCAGCGCCAGGATCCAGCCGAACCAGTTGCGGGCATTCCAGAAGATCATGCCGATGCCCAGCAGCAGGGGGATCAGCACCATTCCGGTGGTCATGGAATACCCTCCCCACCGGTAGAGGCCATACCCCAGGGAAAAGACCGTGGTGACCTTGATGCTCTGCAGCAGGAGGAATCCTCCCGCCACCATCATGGCCAATCCCAGGAGAAAACTCCCCACACCGCCGCGTGTGCCGCCTGCACCGTTCATCTGCTGCCACCTTCCGGACCGAGGATATTCCGTACGGAGGTCAAACCTTCCTCCGCTGGAGCGGCTTGTCAAGGCGTCGATCGTCGCGCCGTGGCGCGCCTCACGCGGGGATGATGGTCAAAACCGGGATATGCTATGTTGGACCAAGTGACCCTGTGCTACCCGCCTCGGAGGACGACAGCACCATGAGCCTTGGCAAGACTCTCCTCGGGATGTTCGTGGAAATCGACGAATCGGCGTCCGCCGCGTCGACGCCCCCGGCGTCCGCCACGCCCGCCCCCGCGAACACGGACTCCCGTGGCACGTCGTCGCCATCGCCAGCGGCCGCTGCCCGGCCGGCCAGCCCACCTCCGCTGCACACCTCCACGGTACCGCGCACCCAAGCCGGCATCGACGAGGCCATCCTCTCGAAGCTGAAGCAGACCCTGCAGGAAAACAACCGTCCCGGGTTCGATTTCCTCGAGTTCCAGGCCTCGCTGGCCGCCCTCGAGAAGGTCGTCCCCGACGAAACCACGCGCTACCGGTCGGCCTTCGCCACCGCGGCCACCATGGGCGTGACAGTTCCTGTCCTGATGGAATCGGCCCAGGCCTACCGCGATCTGCTCAAACGCGAGCAGCAGGAGTTCGAGCAGGAGCTCCAAGCCCGCCAGAAGCAGGACGTGGGCAACAAGCGCACCGAGATCGAACGCATCCAGAAAGACGTGCAGACCGCGTCGGAGACCATCCAGCGCCTCACCCGTGAAATCGCCGACGGCCAGGCCAAGGCCCAGGCCCTCCAGACCCAGCTCGACGACGCCACGGGCAAACTGTCCCGCGCCCGCGAGCGATTCGAATCCACCGTGCAGCATCTGGACGCCGAGATGCTGCAGCAGCAGAAGCAGATCCAGAACCTGCTCGCGCAAGGAGCCTGACCGTGATGAACCTTCCCAACGACATGCAGAACAAGATGAAGAGCTTCTGGGAACGCCCCGAGGGCACCACGGGAGCCTTCGTGCTGGTGGGCGGCCTGGCGGTCTTGGGTTACGGCCTCTACAAGTTCCTGCCGTTTCTGATCACCCTGCTGGAGAACACCCTGTACGCGGTGTTCCTGGGCATCGGGCTGTTCGCCGTCATCTACGTGCTTCTGGACAAGCGGTTCCAGACGCTGGTGGCCTCGTTCTACAAAAGCCTCATGCGCTGGATCACCGGCATCTTCATCACCATCGACCCCATCGGGATCATCAAGAACTACCTGGAGACCCTCGAGGGCAACCTGGCCCAGATGAAGCAGCAGCTCGCCCGCCTGAAGGGCGAGATGAAGAAGCTGCAGATGAAGATCCAGGAGAACGAACGCCTGATGCAGTCCAACCTCAAGACGGCCAGCGCCGCCAAGGAGAAGGGCAACACCGGCGTGATGGTGCTCCAGACCCGCAAGGCGGGGCGCCTGCAGGATTCCAACCTCACGTTGCAGGGGCTGCTCACCAAGATGGAAGCCCTCTACCGCGTGTTGTTCAAGATGTGCGAGGTCTCCGAGATCCTGGTCGAAGACGTTCGCGACCAGATCCAGGTGAAGGAAGCCGAATACAACGCCATGAAGGCGGGGTATTCCGCGTTCAAGTCCGCGCTGAAGATCATCAACGGCGGCACCGACGAAAAGGCCCTGTTCGACCAGACCATGCAGTACCTCGCCGACGACCTGGGTGCCAAGGTGGGCGAGATCGAAACCTTCATGGAGATGTCGCAGGGCTTCCTGAACTCGGTCGATGTCCAGCAAGGCGTGTTCACCGCCGAAGGCATGGACATGCTCGAGAAGTGGGAGAAGCAGAGCGAATCCCTCATGCTGGGCAACGAGAAGAAGCTCCTCCTGACCCAGCAGGCTCCCCCCGACCTCGAGGTCGTGCCCGTCGCGCACCCGCAGCGCCAGGGTCAGCCCGCCGCCAAGTACCTCGACTCCCTTTGACAGCAAACGTCCAGCCCCGGAGCACGAAACGATGAAGCTCAAACCCGCCGCTAAATTCCTGCTCGCCGCCGTCACCGTTGGTGGCTTGTGGGGTGGTTACACCTTCGCCAAGAACAAGGGCCTGCTGGAGAAGGTGGCCCCCTCCTCGCGCGGCGCCTCGTCCGAAGTCTCCGGCGACCTGGCCGACAAGGCCAAGGAACGCATCGGTCTCGACCGCCCCCTCAAGGTGGGTGTGGTCACCTGGGGCGGTTACGCCGGTGGACAGTACTTCAACGGCGGCTTCAAGGCCTCCGAGTCCTCGCGGTATTTCCAGGAATACGGACTGCTCGTCGAATTCGTGCTGAACGACGACTTCGTCTCCAGCCGCGAAGCGTTCAAATCCGGCGCCATCGACCTTCTGTGGACCACCGCCGACGCCTTCCCCGTGGAAGCCGCGGGCATGGCCGCCCTGAATCCGCGTGTGGTCTTCCAGGCCGACTGGTCGCGCGGCGGAGACGTGATCGTGGCGCGCCGCGGCATCGCCTCCATCAACGACATCAAGGGCAAGAAGGTGGCCGTCGCCTTCGGCACGCCATCCCACACGTTCCTGATCCAGTCGCTGAAGGCCGCCGACATCCCCTACGCCTCCATCGAGATCGTCGAGGCTCCCTCGGCCATCGACGCCGCCGCCTACTTCAAGGCCGGCAAGGTGGATGCGGCCGTGGTCTGGTCGCCCGACGACGCCGATTGCCTGAAGAACGTGCCCGGCTCCAGCGCCCTGGTCTCCACCAAGGCGGCTTCGAACATCATCGCCGACGTCTTCATCGCCAAGCAGGAATTCCTGGACGCCCAGCCGCGTGCCGTCAAGGCGCTGGTCGAAGGCTGGATGAAGGGTGCCGCCGAACTCAACAGCAATCCCGCCGCCAAGACGAAGGCCGCCGAGATCCTGTCGGCCGGTCTGAACCAGCCCGCCGATTTCTGCGCCCTGGCCATCAGCAACACCCGCCTGGCCACCTACGGCGACAACGTGAACTTCTTCGACCTGCAGGGCACCTTCAAGGGTGTGCGCGGCGAAGACCTCTACACCCAGATGAGCGACGCCTACCACACCGTGGGCGTGATCAGCGGCAACGTGCCTGCCTGGCGTTCCATCGTGAACACCACCGCCCTGCGCGAAATCAAGCTCGAAGGGCCCGAACACGCCGCCGAAGGCGCCGCCACATTCTCGGCCGCCACCACCGAGCAGAAGACCACCCAGGCCATCTCGTCCAAGAAGGTGAGCATCTCGTACGCTTCGGGCTCCGACAAACTCGACGAAAACGCCAAGTACATCGTCGACCGCGAGATGGCTCCCATCGCCAAGGAATTCGGCCAGGCGCGCATCCGCGTGGAAGGCAACACCGACAGCAAGGGCAACGCCAGCTCCAATCGCGCCCTCTCCGAGCGCCGCGCCAAGGCCGTGGTCGACCACCTGGTGGCCACCTACGGGTTCGACCGCAACCGCTTCGTGATCGTGGGCAACGGCTCCGACGACCCCGTCGCCGACAACGAATCCGACGAAGGCCGCGCCAAGAACCGTCGCACCGAATTCGAACTGCTGCCCTGAGGCACCATCACCCGACCACCGAAACACACGTCGGTGGTCAATCTTTGCTCGGTGGTCGAGCTTGTCGAGACCAACCGAGCACCGAGACGTTCCACCCGGTGGATCTCGACAAGCTCGACCACCGGGTCATCGCCCCCCCTCCCCCTTCCCCCCTCTCCCCTCCGAGATCCAACGCATGAACCAGTGGCTCGAACTCCGGGGGCGCTTGGCCCCCAAGATCGATCTGGCCATCGCCTCCGCCGGCTTTGTCGTGTTGGTGGCGCTGTGGCAGCTCGTGTGCGTGGTGGGCAACGTCTCACCCGCCATCCTCCCCTCGCCCTGGAGCGTGCTCCTGGCGTTCCCCGAGTTGCACTTCCAGGACGCCCTGGTCCGCAACACCATCTATTCCATCCGGCTGAATCTGCTGGGCTACGGCCAGGCCATCCTGATCGCCCTGCCTCTGGGGCTGGCCATCGGGCTGCAGCCGGTGTTGCGGGCCCTGACGTTGCGCTACGTGAACGCCGTGCGCTTCATCCCCCTGACGGCCGTCACGGGCCTGTTCATCGCCTGGTTCGGCATCGAAGAGCTCATGCGTGTGCAGTTTCTGGCCTTCGGCATCCTGGTCTACCTCTTGCCGGTGGTCATCCAGCGCGTCGATGAAACCCTCGAGGTCTACGTCCAGACCGTCAAGACCCTCGGTGCCGGCCGCTGGCAGACCATCCGCCGCGTCTTCATCCCCTCGGTCACCTCGGCCGTCTCCGACGACGCCCGCGTGCTGGTGGCCATCTCCTGGACCTACATCATCGTGGCCGAAGTCGTGAACATGAGCCGCGGCGTGGGCGCCATGGCCTACATGTCGGCGCGCCAGAGCCGCATCGACAAGGTCTTCGCCGTATTGCTGGTCATCATCGCCGTCGGGTTCATCCAGGACCGCCTGTTCCAGTGGCTGGACCGCCAGCTCTTCCCCCACAAGCGAGCCTGACCATGGCCCAGCAAAGCGTGCGCTTCGACAACACCGAACTCCCCGACATCCTGGAATTGCGCAAGGTCTCCCAGACCTACGACGGCGGCAAGTCCTGGATCATCAAGGACCTCGACCTCCTCGTGGAGGACAAACCCGACATCGGACAATTCCTGGTCATCCTGGGTCTGTCCGGCTGCGGCAAGTCCACCGTGCTGCGCTACCTCTCGGGGCTCCAGAAACCCACCAGCGGCGAAACCCTCGTGGACGGCAAGGCGCTGGACCACAACGTGCGCATCGGCATGGTCTTCCAGCAGTATTCGTCGCTGCCTTGGCTCACCGTGCTGGAGAACGTCTCGCTGGGCCTGACCATCCAGGGCATCAAAGGCAAGGAACGCAAGGACCGCGCCATGGAGATGCTCGAGCTGGTGGGACTGGCCGACCACCGCGACAAGTTCGCCAAGTACCCCACTCTTTCGGGTGGACAGTTGCAGCGCGTGGCGATCGCCCGCAGCCTTTTGGTGAATCCCCGCATCCTGCTGATGGACGAGCCCTTCGGCGCCCTGGACGTGCAGACGCGCATGAAGATGCAGGACCTGTTGTTGTCCATCTGGGAGAAGTACCAGTCGACCATCCTGTTCGTGACCCACGACATTCCCGAGGCCGTGTACCTGGGCCAGGAAATCCTGATCATGAGCGCCAATCCCGGCACCATCGTCGAACGCGTCCACATCGATCTGCCGCGCCACCGCGACCGCGACACCAAGCGCAGCGGCGCGTTCCTGGAGCATGTGCGCGACATCGAAGACCGCATGATGGCCCTGGAAGACAAACGCAAGCACTGAGAGAGTGTGAGGAAATTGTCGGTGGAGCATTTCCACCGCTCGTCCTGAGGAACCGACGGTACGTCGGTATCTCGAAGGGCGTGCGGTGAACTCACAACCACAGCATATTGTGTCGGTTGCTCCGCAATCGCCCTTCGAGACAGGGCTTCGCCCTTCCTCAGGGCGAGCGGTGTCTGAAGACCCGATTTCCTCACACCCTCTGAGGTCCCGGAGGGGGGACGGCGCGCGCGAGGCTACCTTGGTTTCCCATGAAGTCTGTCAACCTCGATGGCGTCGTCCTGGAACTGTTGCCCCCCGAAGCCAAGCTCCCCCAGTGGATCGGGCAACAGGAGCCGTTGCGCCAACTGCTGGCCTGCTGGCTGGACGGTGACGACGAGACCGATCCACCGCTGACGCCGCGCATCACGGGTGTGCCCGGTGTGGGCAAGACCACCCTGGGCATGGCCGCGGCCGCCCTGCGCGGGCAGGACTGCTGGGTGCAGCAATGCACCTCCGACACGCGCCCCGAAGACCTCGTGGTGACCCCCGTGATCGGGGACGGCCAACGCATCCTGTACCGCGCCTCGCCGCTGCTGACAGCCGTCCTGGAAGGCGGCGTGTGCGTGCTGGACGAAGGCAACCGCATGAGCGAGAAGGCGTGGGCGTCGTTGGCCTCGCTCCTGGACCATCGCCGCAACGTGGACTCGCTGACCGCCGGTGTGCGGATCCAGGCCCATCCGCGGTTTCGCCTGGCCGTGACCATGAACGAAGACGGCTCCACCTACGACCTTCCCGACTACGTGGTTTCGCGGCTGCAGCCGAAGATCGAGATCGGCTTTCCCGCCGCCGCGGAAGAAGACCTCATCCTGGCCCACCACGCCTCGCGCGCCCCGCAGGAACTGCGCCGCATGTGCGTCGCCTACCTGCAGCAGGCACACGGACTGGACTTGCCGTTTTCCGTCCGCGACGGTTTGAACATCGTGCGGCTGGCCACCCGGCTGGCCAGCTCCTCGGGCACCGACCCCGTCGGCACGCTGCCCGAGGCCATCCGCCAGGTGCTGGGAGCCGAGGCCCTCGACTTGGGCAACCTGCGGCGCCACCGGCGCCGCGCCCACGAAGCCACCTCCGATGAATTCTTCTTCGACGAGGACGACGCGGACCTCGACGAGCCGCGGTGAACACCTCTCCCCCTCCGAGTGTCCTGGACCTGGGGAGCCTCGTTCCCGGACTGGGTCTGCTGGCGGTCCGCCACGGAAGCCTGCCCTTCGCCGAGGCCGCCCGCGAGGCCCTGCTGGCACACCGCTGGCGGCGGGTCGCTCTCGCCCTGCCCGCCTTCTGCCGCGAGGAATTCATCGCTTCGGTGGAACACCTCCCGGAACTGCACGCGGCCACCTGGATCCAGGGAGGACGGCGCTGGGTGTTGCCCGCCGATCCCTGCGACGCGGCCACCGTGGCCTGCCGCGCCGCCTTGATGGAACGCCTGGAACTGGTCTTCGTGGACGACGAAGCCGCCCCGGGACCGGAAGAAGACCCCGACCTTCCCGACGCCGGAGCGATCGAGGGGATCGGCGCCGCCGCGTTTGCCGGAATCTGTCTTCCCTGGACGGCCGCGGCCTCCAGCCCCGAGCTGGAAACACGCGGCGCGCGGATCGCCAGCCGCCTTCGGGCCCTGCCGCCCACCCCCACACTGCTGGTGCTGCGCCAGGCGCTGGTGCCCGCCCTGCTGCGCGCTCTGGCCTCGCCCCGCGTGGTGCCCGCCGAATCCCTCGACCACGAGTCGGCCGCCTCGGCCCTGGAGCGTCTGCCCCTGGAGCCCCGCCACGCCCTGATGGCCCTGGGCGAGTGGCCGTGGATCGCGCAGGAGGTCGAACGCCTGCGCGCCGACCCCTTCGGACGGATTCCGTCATCCGAACGCTGGTTGGGCCGGCTGTACCTGTTCGCGCGGGCGCGGCACCTGTCGCGCCGCAAGGCCGCGCGCGTCTCGATCTCGGCGTTGCGCACCGCCACGCGGTTCGCGCGACGCCTGGCCCGGGCCGGGCACACCAACACCCCCTCGCTCTGGGACGCCGTCCAGGCCGCCAAGGCCTGCGTGGGAGACGCCTTCGCGACGGCGGTGCTGGAGTGCGCCGCGTTCCACGGCATCGAACCCGCGTCGAGCGAGCGCCTGCACCTGGGTCGGGCCCGCGCCCGCACCCCCGACGCCCCCCCCCGCGAGTGGTCGCACAGGTTGCTGCCCCGCCCCCCCCACTGGGCCACCCTCCGCCTGCGCAAGGAACCCGATCCGGAAGACGCCGCCAAGTGGATCCGCCAGTGGCGGCCCCAATCGCTGTGCAGCCACCTTCCGGAAGACGTGGCCATCGAACGTTTCCACGAGGAGGTCCGCTCCCGGGCCCGTTCGCGCAGCCCCTCGCAGGAAACGCATTCCCGGCCGTTCGAATCCAGCCTGCTGGACGGACTGGATCTGCGCGAAACGGTGCGCAACGCCTGGCGTCGGGAGCTGTGGGTGAAGGAGCATCCCGCCCGCGAACTGAAGCTCGACGCGGCCGTGCTGATCTTCGACGACGAACACGACGAAGACCATCCGCACCGCGGCACCTGGTACGCCGAACACCGCCACGAATCCACCCTGATCTTCTACGCCACCGACCCCACTCGCGATCCCATCGGCCCGGGCATCCTGCGCTCGCGCTACGGCGGGCTCGCGTTGCTGTTCCCGCCGCGGCACGTGCCCGACGTCTTCCAGGAGCCGTCGCCGCCCTTGGGAGCGGCGACGTGCGCCGAGACCCTGGTGGCGGCCGCCTGCCTGTTTTCGCGCCGCCATGCCATCGCCTACGCGGCCTGGGATCCGCCGTCGTTATCCGTGTTGGACATCGCGCGCATGGCCGGCAAACGCCTGGTCCACGTGCCCCTGTCGGGGTTTCCGCCGGCCAAGATCGAGAAGCTGCGCACCTTCCATGTGCTGGACGGCAAGGACGTGCGCGGCTGGGCCGACCAGTTCATCCAGGGAGAGTGATCGGGCGTTCGGGCAAGGCGGGCAATTTCATGCGGAAGGTGGCACCGGTCCCGCCGGGCACCAGTTGCAACACCCCGCCATGGCGCTGGCACACCGCGTAGCCGATCGCCAGCCCCAGACCCACGCTGTCGGCATGGGTCGTGAAGAACGGGTCGAAGATGCGCTCGACATCTTCCGGCGCGATGCCCAACCCCGTGTCGCGGATCTCGAAGACGGCCTGATCCCCTTCCAGGGCCAGGGAGAGTCGCAAGGTTCCGCCATCGGGCATGGACTGGACGGCGTTGAGGCACAGGTTCAGCACCACCTGGCGCAACTGGTCGGGATCGCCGTGCACCGACAGCGGAAGATCGAACCCGTGGCGTTCCACCTCGATGGAATTCTTGCGCACGCGGTGCTCCAGAAGCTGCAACGTCGATTCGCACAGTTCGACCAGCCGGACGCGCTCCTGGGGGGCGTTTTCGCGCGACTGGTGGGAGAAGTCCTGGATGCCGCGCACGATCCGCGCGATGCGCTTGACCTCGTGGTCGACCCGTGCGACTTCCTCGAGAGCCTTGTCGTTTCCTGTCAGGCGCATCTGCAGGATCTGCATCCGCCCCATCACCACCTGCAGGGGATTGTTGATCTCGTGGGCGATGCCCGCGGCGAGCGAACCGATGCCCGCAAGGCGCCCAGCCTGGACCAGACGGGACTGCATGGCCGAGAGCCGCTCGTTCACGCCCAGGAGGTCATCGTAGAGCCGGGCGTTCTCGAGCGAGGCCGACAACAGGCCGGCCAGCGCCACCAGCCAATTCAGGGCGTCGGGGCGATCCAGCACGCCCCCGGAAGACGAACCGACGACAAGCCCACCCAGCACGGTGGTGCCGCGATGCACGAAGGGAACGGCCACCAGGAAGTCCACCCCCAGGCGGTCCAGCTCGGGGGTGGCCCCCAGGCTGCGGCGTACCTGCACCGGTTCGGCGCGCTGGCAGGCCGTCATCAGAATGCCGTCCTGGGATGGGTCGCTGGCACTGGCCCCGCGGGCGCACAGGGCACGCAAGCGCATGGGCTGGCTGGCGTCGACGGCGGCCAACTGCACGACCTGCGGATGGAAGCGCCGCTCGAGGGCGTCCGCTGCCACCTGGAAGATCTCTCCCAGATCGAGGCTGGACCCGATGCGCGAGCCCACGTCGTAGAGGCTCTCCAGTTCGGACAAGCTTGACTGCAGGCGTCCCATCTGCGAGAGATTGTCGAGGGTGGCCGCGGTCTGCGAACCGACCAACGCGAGGGTCTGGAGGTGGTGGGGCTGGATCTCGTCGGCCCCCACCAGGGGTCGCAGGGCCAGCCAACCCACGGCTCGGCCCAGCACCAGCAGAGGCAGAAGCACCCAGCCTTCGCCGCGCTCCCCTTCGGGGATCACGATCGGACGCGCCGCCTTCACCAGCCAGTCGACGATGCCGTCTTCGGTCCAGCCGCGGATCAAGTGCGTTTCGTCGTCGCCGACCCCACGCTCGAGCAACACGCGTTCGACACCTTGCACCGGATCGAGGCCGTGTACACACAGGCTGTTCCAGGGGAGGATCTTGGTGACCACTTCGGCCACCGCGCCCAACAAGGCCTGCAAATCGGGAGCGCTGCTGACCGCTTCGGCCAGGGTCTGGAACGAGAGCGTCTGGCGCAGGGTGCCCAGAAGCGACGTCCGCTCGCGCATGAGGTCCTCGATCTTGAGGACCATGGCTTTCCAGGCGGGATCGGCGTCGCGGGGCATGGGAAGCGAACTCAGGGGGGAATCGGACCTCTCCTTGCCCACCATCGACAATTTCCGGAGGAAATCGTCGCGCTCGTCGGCGCCTGCGGGAGATTGCGGGTTCATCGGAAGGCCTCGCGGAGGCCGTCGACTTTCTCGACCTCTTCCAGGATGGCCTTCTCCAACGGGCCCAGATCGTCTTCGCCCAGGAACAGTCCTTCGGCGGCCAGGATGCGCAACGCGGCAGGATGGATCTGCGGAAGACCGTGGCCATCCAGTCCGTTGCCGTAGCCCAGCCGGTGCGTGAGCACGTCGGCGATCTGCAGCAGCGCGGCGAGCGCGGCATGTTCCGGGGGTGCGTCGTCGGGGGAATGATGGTACCGGACCGCGTGGACCAACGATGCCGGGAGGTTCCACTTCTCGACCAGCCAGGCTCCCACCTCGGCATGGGTGGCGCCCAGCACGTCGAGTTCGGCGTCCAACGGCGGGACTCCGTCGTCGACCACCCGGCGGACCATCTCGTCGAATTGCCGCGGCTGGTACTGGTGCAGGACCACCCGACCGATGTCGTGCAGGATCCCGGCGGTGAAGGCCTCGCCGACGGCCTTCCAGCGCAGGATGCGGGCCACCTGGCGGGCGGCGGCGGCCACGCGCACGGAATGGTCCCAAAAACGGGGCATGTCGAGCCGGGTGTCGCTGGCGCCATGCCGGAAGAGGTCCATGACCGCCACCGACAACACCAGCTCCTTCACGGCATCGAAGCCCAGGACCACCACTGCCAGGTTGACCGTGCCGATGGCGCGGGGGAAGCCGTAGTAGGAGGAATTGGCCAGCTTGAGCACACGCGCGGTCAGGACCTGGTCTTCCGAGAGCGCGCGCCCCAGGGCGCCCGCCGAGATCCGGGGGTCGTCGACCATCTGCAGCATGCGCGAGGCCACCAGTGGCAGCGTGGGTAGGGTGAGGACGGATTCCGTCGCCTTGCGCAGGCTGCGGGCGCGTTCCTCGGGATCTTGTGCCACCGACCCTTGGGGATCCAGAGGCCCTTTCAGGCGCAGCACCAGGCGGCGGGTCGCGTCGTTCACGGCACTTCCCGAAGCACGCTCACCGACGCACCTTCATGCGCATGCGGGCGCGCAGCTTGAGCATGGCCTTGGAGTGGATCTGGCACACCCGCGACTCGGTGACGCTCATGACCGCCCCGATTTCCTTGAAGTTCAGTTCTTCGTAGTGGTAGAGCGACACCACCAGGCGCTCCTTCTCCGGAAGCCCCGCGATGGCCTCGCGCAGGATGGCCCGCCGCTCCATCTCGTCCATGCGCTCCAGGGCGTCGACGGCCTGGGGGTCGGCGACCATTTCGGAAAGCGAGGGGCCATCGCCCCCGAGGGTTTCCTGCTCGTCCAGGGACAAGACCGTCAGGGGAGCGACCTCGTTGAGAAGGTCTTCGAACTGGGAAATGGACAACGAGAGGTGTTCGGCGACCTCGTCGTCGTAGGGCATCCGGCCCAGACGCAGGGACAGGTCCGCGTAGGTGCGCTGCAATTCGCGGGATTTCTGGCGGACCGAGCGCGGCACCCAGTCCATGGCGCGCAGTTCGTCGAGGATGGCGCCGCGGATCTTGTGCGACGCGTAGGTTTCGAACTTGACCTCGCGGGCGGGGTCGAAGGACTCGACGGCGCGGATCAGGCCGAACGCTCCGGCCCCCACGAGATCGTCGACCTCGACGTGTCCGGGCAGGCCGATGGCCACGCGCAGCGCGGTCTGCTTGATCAGGCCCGCGTACTCGCCAAGGATCAGATCCTTGGCGCGGATCGAGCCATTTTCCCGCCATTCTTTCCAGAGCACGTCAAGGGCAGCCATCGGAACCCGAGTGTACCACGGGCGTTCCCGGTTGGCCAGCACGAAATGGGCACTGCGGGACGTCAGTGCTGGCAGCGGGGACACCAGACGGTGCCGCGTGTCGCCACCACCGCAGACTTCAGCGTACGGCCACACACAAGGCAGGGTTTGCCACCCCGGGCATACACCCGCAGATCCTCCTGGTTTCCACCCTCCGACCCGTCGGGATGGCGGAAGTCGCGGAAGGTGGTGCCGCAGTTGTCCAACCCGCGACGCAACACCGCGCGCACAGCGGCGGCCAGTTTCGCACGACGGGGCGCGGAGACCCCGACGGCGCGGGCCGAGGGGCGCACCCCTGCCTCGAAACAGGCTTCGTCGGCGTAGATGTTGCCGATGCCGGCCAAAAACGACTGGTCGAGCAGCACCGCTTTCACACCACGTCGCCCCGCCTGGTCGCGCCAGCGGGACAAGAAGAGGTTCGTGTCGATGTCCAGGGCATCGGGGCCCAGGCGGGCCAGTCGCGGCAATCCCCAGACCTCCGGGTCCGAGGCCAGAAGCAACCGACCGAAGGTGCGGGGATCGCGGAACAGGAGCTTGCCGCCGCCCTCCCAGTCCACCACCAGATGGGTGTGATGATCCTGGCTGTGGGGCCCCAAGGGCACCTGCAACCCCGAGGGCATCCGCGCGAAACGGTCGACCGGACTTGCTCCGGGCGGATGCCAGGTGAGTTGGCCGCTCATTCCCAAATGCACCACCAGAACGCGTTCGGTCCCCTGGGCCGAAGGCATGCCCTGGGGTGCTGCGGGGGAGAAGTGGAGCAACAGGTATTTGCCCCGACGGTCGATCCCGTGACACCGCAGGCCGACCAGATCGAGGAGCTGATCCGGGGTCGCCCCTTCCAGCAGGCGCGGCATTCCCAGCCACACGGACGCCACCACCCCGCCTTCGAGGGAGGGAAGCAGACGGCGGCGGACGGTCTCGACTTCGGGTAGTTCGGGCATCGCTGCAGCAGTCTACCAAGTACACACGTGTGCGGGCAGTACCTTTGGGTGCGTGTTGGCCACCTTCCTAGGACGATCCTGGCTGCGCTCGGTGCGCGCCCCGCTTCCGCCCGATTGGCCGGAGGGGCCGGCCGTGTTCGCCATCGCGCACGAAGACGCCTTGTGGGCCGCCGCCCTGTTCCGACGCATTCCGTCGGTGGCCCTGGTCTCGCGTTCCAGCGACGGCGATCTGTTCGCCCGCATTCTCGCCGGTGGTGGCATGCGCCTGGTGCGCGGCTCGAGCACCCGGGGAGCCGTCCCCGCCGCCCGCGCCTTGCTGGAGCACCTGGCCCGTGGATTTCCCGTGGTCACGGCCCTGGACGGCCCGAAAGGCCCTGCCCTGGTTCCCAAACCCGGCCCCGCCTGGCTGGCGGCGAAGGCCGGAGTCCCGCTGTTGCGTCTGCGTTTTTCCGGGCCCCGCCTGGGCCGGGCCCGCGACTGGTCGCGGTTGTCTCTGCCCCGTCCCTTCTCGCGCCCGCAGGCCCACCTCTCGGAATACCCGGGCCTGGTCCAGCCTCTTGCGGTGGATGGAGGCCCAGGATGAACCTCCGACGCCTCCTGCTGATCGCCCTGCCGGTGCTGGCGGGGTGGCTGGCGGCGGCCGCCGCCATCCGGATCGGGTGGGGCGCCAGCCTCGAGGCGCGCCATGTCGACGGAATCCGTCTGCGCGCCGATCTGGTCGCCGCCCGCCTGTCGGCCTGCGCGGGGGGAGCTCCGGGTCCGTGCGGCATCGATTCGATCCGGCTCGCCGAACTCTCCGACGACGGCCTGTACGCGATCGACCTCATCGAAGCGTCCAACCGGGCCCTGGCTCCCGTCTCGGGGGTGGAACGGCGGTTCCTGGTGGAGCGCGACGCCGAGTGCCTGCTGGCCGAACGCGACCTCCCCAGCGGCGAGGTCCTGCGCGTGAGCCTGCCGGTGGCCCGCATCGGTGCGCGCAATCCGATCGTGTGGGGGGTGGCCGCCGGGTCGGTCGCGCTGGGCTCGTTCCTGCCCCTGCTGCTGCTGGGATGGCTTCTACGCACCGAACGCTCCCGCATCGAACATCTGGTCGATGTCGCCCGCGCCGCCGAACGCGGAGCTCGCCCTCCCGAGGCGCCCACGCATCTGGTGGGTGGGCTGGAAGAAATGGTCCGTCTGGCCCGCGGCCTGGGCGCCGAAGTCCGCCACCTGCGCCTGCGCCAACGGCTCGAGGAGCGAAGGCTCCAGCGATTCGCCGAATCGCTGGCCGAAGGCCTGTTGGTCCTGGACGATCAGTCCCGTGTGCTTTTGTGCAATCGTTCCGCGATGTCCGTGCTGGGGTTCACCGAACGCCTGGGCGAGGCCGCTCCGCGCCAGGCGCGCGGACGCAGCGTCTTCAACCTGTGCACGCGACTGGAATTCCTCGACGACCTGCGCGAAGCGCTGCGCCGCGAAGGGGATGCCGAATTCGACCTGTCCGAGGCGTCCCGCACCTGGCGCATCCGGCTGTCGCGCGCTCCGCTGGAGACCGGCCGTTGGGGGTATGTCGCGGCGCTGTTCGACGTGACCACCTCGCGCGAGGCCGAAAAGCTCCAGGCGCGCCTGGTCTCGGACGTCAGCCACGAGTTCAAGACCCCGCTGACCTCCATCCGGGGGTACGCCGAAACGCTGCTCGACGAGATCGATCCCGACGACGACGACCGTGCTTTCGAACGTCGTTCGTTGGGGCGGATCGTGGCCGCCACGGGACACCTGGAAGAGGTGGTGGGCGACCTTCTGGACCTGGGCCACATCCGCGAAACCGGCGGCCGCATCCGCCGCGAGGATCTGGACCTGCGCGAGGTGCTGCGCCAGGCCGCGACCACCCTCGAGCCCCAGGCGCATCGGCGCGGCGTCTCGATCGACCTCGACCTTCCGCCGGCCCCGGCCCTGGTGCCTGGCGACCGGGGGCGATTGGTGCGCGCGGTGATCAACCTGGTCTCCAACGCCCTGAAATACGGCTCGCCCCACGACCCGGTCCGGGTGGTGCTCGAAGATCGCGACACCCAATGGGCGATCCGCGTGCTCGATCGCGGCCCGGGCATTCCCACCGAAGCCCTCCCCCACCTCTTCGAGCGGTTCTACCGCGTGGACCACGGGCGTTCGCGCGATGCCGGTGGCACCGGCCTGGGGCTGGCCATCGTGCGGGAAGTCGCCCGCGCCCACGGCGGCGAAGCCCAGGTCGAAAGCCGTCTGGGCGAAGGCTCGGAATTCCGGATCGTCCTCCCCAAGTCGAGGGACTGACGGAATCTGACATCGAGCGGCGCTCCCCGGGGCCCGATCGCGGGATCTTGCACTCCTCGATTGAAACATCGCGGGTCTTGTTTCGGCAGCCTCGCGCGGTCATCTTCACTGGCATGACAGACGCGACCTGCCTCCTTCTGTTCGGAACCACCACCGGGACCACGCGGCTTCTGGCCATGGCCGTCCGCAAGGGGCTGGAAACCGCCGGTTTGTCCGTGACGCTGCGCAACGTGCGCCAGGCGTCGGTGGACGAATTGCAGACGCATTCCCTGCTGGTGATGGGGTGTTCCACCTGGGAGGATGGCGCCCTGCAGCGCGACTTCCGCGACTTCCTGCCGCGCCTGGGAGATCTGCGGCTGGAGGGGCACGAAGCGGCCGTGTTCGGTCCGGGCTCGCGCAGCTACACCCGGTTCTGCAAAGCGGTCGACGTGTTGGAGCAGGAACTCCTCAACCGGGGGGCTCATCTGGCCGGTCCCTCGCTTCGGGTGGACGGCACGGGGTACGCCGCACGCCCCCAAGCCGCCGAATGGGCCTGCTCCCTGGCCCGGGGACTGGGAGCATCGACGGGCGCGATCCCCAGGGAACAGGTCCCGATGATCTAGGTTTCGGTGACCACCACCGGATCCTCGTCACACCATCGGAGCTCCCATCCGCCAGTCCCTCCTGCCCGTCCTCGCCCTGGCCATGGCCTCGGCCGCTTCGTCGCCCCCACGTGTGCGCACCACGGCCCTCCTCGACGACCTCGCCCGCGGCTACGAAGCCCATGCGGCCGGCAGCATGGATCTGTTCCATGCCAGCACCCTGGTGCCTGGGGAGACCTTCGAGCGACCCTACGGCACCCTCGAGGGATATGTCCAGCGCCGCCGGCTGTCGGGCCTGCTCATGGATCCCGATTCGCTGGTCCCGCTGCGCCTGGGGCTCTTCGGGGCTTGGGACCAGGGAGGCTGGACCGACGACCCCTATTTTGCCGTGCCGGGCCACAACGTCGAGGATGCCACCACCTGGTCGTGGGGTGTCGCGCTCGCCCGGCCCCGGCAGCAAATGGGACTTCTGGTGGGCGCCAACCACCTGCAGGCCCCCACCTGGCGTGGTGCCATCGAAGACGAACAATTCGAGCCCACCTCCCATTCGGCCTTTGCCATCACCCGCTGGAGACGGGTTTCCGGCCTGGGTGTGGTCGACCTCGAAGGCCTGGGGCATCTGCGCACCGCCTTCGAGCCGACCTCGACCCCCTTGCCCGCGGCGCGCACCATCGTCTTCCCGCAGATCGCGGTGGCGGCCAACTGGAGCCAAGCCCGGTGGAACCGGTGGGAAGAGGTCGACGCCTGGGGGGTGGAAGTGGGCGTGCCGGTGTGGATGGACCGGATCTACGTCCGGGCCGAGGCAGGGGACGAAGGCTACCGCCAGGTGCGCATGGAATTCGACCTTTCCAGTGAAGGTGTGGTGGGGGTGGATGTCTCGTACGCCCGCGACCGCCAAGGCCGACGCCACCCGGGTTTCCGCGCCCGCATCCCGTTGTTCACCTTCGGCTGGAACGACCCCGAAGACGCCGCGACCCTCGGGACCGGGCCCTCGGGGCCGGTGTGGTCGGCACGCCTGCAGATGGCCTGGAAAGACGAGGGCACCTATTGGCGCCCCGGCCGACGCCCCTCCCCCCCGGAGTCGAAATGATGCGAGGCTTGACCATGGTTCCCAGGTGGCTCCTGCTGGTATCGGGCGCTCTCGCGCTCGGAGGTTGCCTCCAGGATTTTGCCGGAGGCCCCGCCCGTGTGCAGGTGACCAACGGCGGAGTGGACACCGTCACCGCCCTGTCCATCGATGCCTGGCGCCACGATTTTGTTCCGGTGCTGCCACCGGGCGAAACCTCCGAGACGGTGGAATTGCCGGTCTCGGGCCAACTGGTGGTGCATCTGCACGGCCGTCACGAAGGTCGAGACACGGTATTGTCGCGACGCACGGTGGATGCTGGTGTCGGGGAGTTCGTGCGGATCGAGTGATCGCGCCGATGTGGACCTGCGGTGGGGTTGCGCACGATGTACGCACCCATTGCACACGGGTTGCACTCCGGCTATCCACCAATCTATCCACATAATTGTGGACAACTTTTCCCTGTGGGGACGGGGAGTCCATGCCCCGCCCGCAGGGTGTACCTTTGGGAGCTATCTCACGCTCTGACAAGGACCTATGTACCTCTCCAAGCTCCGCGTATTTGGCTTCAAGAGCTTCGCCAACAAGATCGAGGTGAACTTCCCCGGCGACGGCATCACCTCCGTGGTGGGCCCGAACGGTTGCGGCAAGTCGAACATCATCGACGCGATCCGTTGGGTGCTGGGAGAGCAGCGCGCCAAGGCCCTGCGCGGCCACAAGATGGAAGACGTCATCTTCGCGGGCACCGCCGAGCGCGCTCCGCTGAACATGGCCGAAGTCACCCTCATCGTGAAAAACGACAAGGGTGTACTGCCGTCGGAATTCTCGGAGATCATGATCACCCGCCGCGCCTTCCGCGACGGAGCCTCCGAATACCTGATCAACAACCAGTCCTGCCGTCTGCGCGACATCCAGAACCTGTTCTACGACACCGGCCTGGGTGCGGCGTCGTACAGCGTGATCGAGCAGGGCCAGGTCATGACCCTGGTGCAGGAAAAGCCCGAAGAGCGTCGCGTCCTGTTCGAAGAAGCCGCCGGCATCAGCCGCTACCGCGCGCAGCGCAAGGAAGCGATCCGCCAGTTCGAGAAGACCGATGCGGACCTGGTACGCGTGGCCGAGAACCTCGCCACCGTGCGCCGCAGCGTGGCCAGCTTCGAGCGCCAGGCCCGGCAGGTCGAAGCCTACAAGACCACCAACGCCAAGCTCAAGACGCTGGAACTGGCCTGGATCCATCGCCGCCGCGACCAGTTGCGGGGGTTTGTCCAGCAGGCCGAATCGCGCATCCGCGACTGGAAGGACGAGTGCGACCGCCTGCGCTCGGAGATGACCGTCGCCGAAGCCGGCGCCGCCGAGCAACGCCTCGAAGCCGGCCGTCTGGAAAGCGAACTGCGCGAGCGCGAACGCGAATACGCCGACGCCCGTTCCGAGACCCAGGCCCTGGAAGGTGAAGTCTTGCGTGCCCGCGACGGTCTGGGACACCTGGGACAGACCGCCGAACGCGTGGAAGACGAACTGCAGCGTCTGGACGACCTGGAACGCCAGGTGCGCGACAATCTGGCCCTGGCCAAACGCTCGATGGAGGAAATCCACGAACGCGGACGCGAGCAGATGGACGGCCTGGACCGTTTGCAGGAAGAAAAGCGCCTGCGCCTGGAGCGTCTGCAAGCCCTCCGCGAAGGGGCCTCCGAACAGGCCCAGGCCCGGTTGTCCATCCTCGAAGAGCTCAACCAGGCCCGCGCCGAGCTGTTGCGGGCCGAAAACGATCTCCAGCGCGCCACCACCGAAGAAGAGCGCCTCACCTCCGAGATCGAACGCCACGAATCGGCCTCCGGCGAGCTGACCGCTCGTCTCGAAGAACTGGTCCGCTCGCGCGATCTGGCCCAGGGCCAGGTCGAGACCCTCGAGATGGAGAAGGAGCGTCTGACCGAAGAAGGCCAGATGGCCGCCCGCAAGGTGGAAGACGCCGTCGACCGCGAGCGGCAGGCCGCCTCGCGTCGTGCCGCGGCCAAGAGCCAGCTCGAGACCGTCCAGCGCCTCAACCGCGCCTTGGAAGGCGTGGGCGCCGGTGCCCGGGCCCTGCTGGCCGAAGGCTCGCGTCCCGCCGGTGTGAAGGGCCTGCTGGCCGACCACCTGCGTGCCACCCCCGAGATGCTCGAACGCATCGAGGAGGTCCTGGGCGATACCCTTTCGTACGTCCTGTCCGATACCCGCGCCTCGGCCGAAGGGGCCCTCGCGCAGCTCACCGCCTCGGCCAAGGGCATCGCCGTGCTGGTGCCCGTCGATTCGCTGCGTTTCCGCGCCGCGCGCCCGTCGGTGTCGGGCCCGGGCGTCCTGGGCTGGGCAACGGATTTTGTCAGCGGGGAATCGTCCCTGCAGCCGGCGCTGGATCTGTTCTTGGGCAACGTCTGCCTGGTGGAAGACGGCCCCACGGCCCTGCGCCTGTCGCAGGAGCACGCCGGCGAAGACGTCTGGTTCGCGGCCCCGGGCCTGCGCGCCCACGGTTCGGGACTGGTGGCCGGTGGCCGCAAGTCCGGTGAATCGATGGGCCTGCTCAAGCGCCACCAGATGGGCGAAGACCTGGAGCGCGAACTGGAGGCCGCCGAAGCCGACCTCGTGAAGGCCCAGGAAGAACGCCAGGAATGGAACGGCCTGCGCACCGAGCTCCAGGAGCGCTGGCGCGAGACCGACCGCCAACTCACCCAGGCACGCCGCCAGTTCCAGGAATCCGACAGCGCCTGGAGCCGCCTGGAGGCCCAGACCACCGGTGCCGCCGATCGCTTGGAAGAGCTGCGCCAACGCCTGGAAGCCTTGTTGCCCCAATCGGCCCCGTTGCGCGAACGCGCCGAAAAGGCGCGCGCACTTTTCGAGACCCTCGAAGAGGAGAAGGTGGTGCGCGAAGGCGCCGCCCGCCGCTCCGAGGAGGCCCGCGCCGAAGCCGAGACCGACCTGCGCGATTCGGAAGACGGAATCCGTCAGATCGAACGCGAGGTGGCGCGCCTGCAGGGGGACCTGCGCCGCCTGGAAGCCGAGAGCGAATCGGCCGAAGGCCGCCTGGACGAATTCGAGGACCGCCGGCAGCGCGGTCGCCGCGAACTGGAGAACCTCCAGATCCAGTCGTCCGAGCGCACCGATCTGGTGGCCCGCCTGGACGAAGAGGCCTCCCGCGCCCGCGAGGAATTGTCGCAGATCGGGCGCCGCCGCGACCAGGCCCGCGAGGTCTACGACGCCGCCGTGTTGGCCGTCGAAGAGAAGCTGGGCGCCACCCGCGGCCACACCAAGCGCATCGACGAACTCTCGCAGGCCATCCACCAGGCGGATCTTTCGCGCGCCGAGAACGCCTCGGAAGACACCCGCCTGCGGGAACGCGCCTTCGAGACCTGGGAGACCGATCTCGACAGCCTCGAAGAACCTCCTGCCGAGCCGGAAGGTTTCGATCCGGCCACGGCCCCCAAGGAAATCGAGGAGTTGCGCGGCAAGCTGCGCAACCTGGGCCCCGTGAACCTGCAGGCCCTCGAAGAATACGAACAGGAGAAGGCCCGCCTGGACGAGGTCCAGAAGCAGTGCGACGACCTCGACAAGGCCAAGACCTCGCTGGAGCGCGCCATCAAGCGCCTCGACAAGATGGCCCGCGAACGCTTCGTGGCCACCTTCGAACAGGTGCGGGTGAATTTCCAGAACGTCTTCAGCACCCTCTTCGGCGGCGGCGAAGGCAAACTCGAGCTGGAGCAGGGCGTGGATCCCCTGGAAGGTCGCATCGACATCCACGCCCGCCCCACCGGCAAGAAGATGCAGGCCATCTCGCTTCTGTCGGGCGGCGAGCGCGCCCTCACGGCCACGGCCCTGCTGTTTGCGCTCTACCTCATCCGCCCCTCGCCCTACTGCATCATGGACGAAGTCGACGCCCCTCTGGACGACGCCAACATCGGCCGCTTCGTGGATCTTCTGCGCAAGTTCGCGCACCAGACCCAGTTCATCGTGGTGACGCACAACAAGCGCACGATGGCCGCCTCCGACATGCTCTACGGCGTGACCCAGGAAATCAAGGGCATCTCGCAGCTGGCCTCGGTGCAGCTCGACGAGGCCGTCAAACTCGCCGACTGAGATCGTGGGCCCGACTCCCCTCCCCTCCCCCGCGATCCTCTCGCCGGGCGGGCCATCTCGAAGGGGGGCGGGACGCGCACGCGCCATGCGGGTATCGTGTGTTCCCATGTTCGTCGTCCTCGTTGCCGCCCTGTCCACCCAGGCGTCCCTTCCCGACACGGTCCGACTCGAAGGAGGCTGGTCCTACCAGGTTTCGCGCCAGGCCGTGCTGGCCCTGGAAGGCGACACGGTGCGGGCCCGGCTGCCTTGGAGCTCGCCGCTGGGCCTGGCCCCCGTGGCCGCCTGCGAAGGTCCCGATCGCGGACTCGTGGTCGTGGACGCCTCGCGCGGTGGACGCCTGGTGCACCTGTCGGCCACCCTGCGCACGATCTCCATCCACGCCCTGCCCGGAACCCTGCGCGCCGCCGACCTGCCCGGTGCGCAGGCATTCTGGCGCAAGGGGCAAGGTCTGGTGCTCCAGACCTCCCGCCCGCCCCGGCGCTGGTTGCTGGGGTACCTCGCCCAGGCGCCGCGGGAACTGCCTCTGACGGATTCCGGCGCCGCGCCTTGAACCCGATGATCGTCCTCGCCTGCCTGCCCCTGTTCACCGCGGCCGGCCCGTGGCAAGCGCCCTGGAGCGTCGCGCCCCCGCCAGCTCAGACAGATTCCGCCCTCCCTCCCCCGGGTCGGATCGCGGTCCCGGGACTGCCGCTGGAGGTGACGCGGTACCGCGCCGAAGACCTCGACACCGCCGTCGCGTCCCGCCCTACCCGCGCGGCGTCGCGAATCGCCGCCGCCGACACGGGCTCGGGGCTTCGATTCTCCGGCGAGAAGACGCTGCGCGTGGGCGTGGGGGGGGAGGGCGGCGTGGCCGTCGACCAGACCCTGCGCCTGGACGCCGAAGGCGAGGTGTCGCCGGGGGTGCAGGTCAAGGCGCATCTGTCCGACCAGCAGGTCCCGCTGGGAGCGGAAGGCTCGACCGAGGCTCTGCGCGAACTGGACGAAGTGAGCCTGGAGGTGCGCACGCGCCGCTGGGATCTGGTCGCCGGCGACCAGGACTGGTCGTTGCCCCAAGGCTCCACACCCGGTGCGACGCGGCGGCTTCGCGGACTTTCCGTGGGGTTCCGCGATGGGTGGACCCTGCGCGGCACGTTGGGCTCCCCCAGGGCGCAGTGGATGCGCACCGTGTTCACCGGAGTGGAAGGGCGCCAGGAAGGCTGGGTCC
The DNA here is from genome assembly GCA_035913415.1 of Fibrobacteria bacterium. Lineage (GTDB taxonomy): Bacteria > Fibrobacterota > Fibrobacteria > UBA5070 > UBA5070 > UBA5070. The sequence continues at coordinate 44,259 of JAMIIV010000156.1, forward strand.
TGCCGGGTCCCGAGGGACGCCCACGCGCGCCGGTCGTTCCCGGCTCGGAACGCGTGAAGATCAACGGCGTGGCGATGGAGGCGGGAAGCGACTACGTGTTGCGCCCAGCCGAAGGCGCGTTGGACTTCCTGCCGCGTCGGCGCATCACGGGCAGCGACCGCATCGAAGTGGAATACCAAGCCGCCACGCTGGACTACCGCCGATCGCTCCAGGTCGCCCAGGGTGCCGCCGGAGATCCCGCCCACGAGGGGCTACGCTGGGAGGCCTGGGCCGCCCGCGAAGCCGACGATCCCGCGTCGCCCCTGTCGTACGCGCCCAGCACCCAGGACGACTCCCTGCTGCGCGAAGCGGGGGCCGATCCGGCCCGGGCCTGGCGCCCCGACACCACCGCGATTCCACTCCCCGCTTCGCGCGACGACGCCGGGGTGCGGTTGGGCTGGACGCGCGGCCACCTGCTGCGTCTGGATACCGAGGTCCGCGGCACCCGCCTCAACCGCAACCTGGCCTCCGAACGCGACCCCCAGGTGCCCGGTCTGTCCCTGGCCGCCGCGGCGGCCTCCCGCCTGGGCGCGGCGCTGGACGACGGCGGCGCGGGCCTGGTGGGTCTGACCCTGGCCGCGCGCGGCAACGATGACGGATTCCGTCCTATCTCGGGCCGGGCCGTGGACGGCAGCGCCGGGGTGAACACCTGGAACGACGACGGGGCCTCCGCGGACGGACGCCTGCGCGAGGGCACCGCGAGCCTGTCCTGGGAAGCCGTGCCCGGCCTGGGCGCCTGGACCGAGGCGGGCATGCGCGAGGATTCCGCCGCCGTGGCGCAGCGCGCCGGCGCCAAGGTCGGACTGGATCTTCGCGAGCGCAAACTGTTCGCCGAAGGCTCCGGGGTGCACCGCGAACAGCGCGGCCGCACCTTCGACCTCTGGCAGGCGCGCCAGGTCGCTTCCTGGCCGCTGGGGCCCTTCGTGCCGCGGATGGAGATCCGTGGGGAAGACCGGCAGGCCCCGGTGGGCACCGACCGGACCGGTCGGAACCGGTGGGCCGCGGCGGCCCTGGGAACCTCCCTGACAGGATTCGACGGACGTCTGGAAAGCGACGTCCAAGCCCAGAGCAGGCTCGACCAGTCCGACTTCGGCGGCACGGACCCCGCACCGACCGACTCGGCCCGTTCCCGCGGCCTGCGGGCCGAGTCGCGCTGGACCGACGCGATCCTCTCGGCCGACGGACTTCTCGACGGCAAACTCGTCGAGCGCCGGACCACCCGCGGAGAATGGATTCCCGACCAGACCTGGCTGGGCGAAAGCCGCCTGGCCGCGCACCCGCTGCCCGGGCTGGACGGCGAGGTGCGGTGGCGGCTCACCCTTTCGGACTTCCGCCCCGAGATCCAGGCCTGGGACAGTGTCCCGCCCGGCACGGGCACCCACCGCTGGGACCCCGTCACCCGCCAGGTGGTTCCCTCCGACAACGGCGATCTGGTCTCGGCGGGCCTGCAGGTGGACACCACGCGCGCCGCGGTGCGTTCGGCCCGGCGCCTGCTCGCGCTGGAGGCCACGGTGGAACCCGGCCGCATCCGCGAAGACCTCGAGGGGATCCTCGCGGACATCGGTGTACACGCCCGCGCGGAGTGGGAACAGGCCGACAGCTCGGGCCGCACCTTGCTGTTGCCGGAATTCGGCGACGATGCCCTGGCGGCCAGCGTCGAGGGGCGTTCGTCACTGGAAGCCGATCTGTGGTGGAGCCGGGGAGGGCACCGACTGGACCTGGGCGGCTCCCGCGACCGGCTGGTCGCCGGCGCCAGCGCCTGGAGCGCGGCCACCGGGACCCGCGACCTCCAATGGCGCGCCGGGTGGACCTTCGAACACCCCCGCGGGCATCGCGCCGAACTGCCGTGGCGACGCCGCGACCGGCTGCTGTCCGGACAGGATCTGTCCCGGCGCGAGATCGTCGACGCCCTCGAGCCGCTGGTGTCGGCGCGCCTGGCCCGCATCCTCGACCTCTCGCCTTCGGTGCTCCTGGCCTCCGGTTCGGGCCACGACGCCTCGCAGGAAATGACCGGCGCTCTGCTGAGTCCGGCGGTGGGCGCCGCGCTGCGGCTGGGGCGCGACGGGCGCCTGCGCTCCGAACTGCGCTGGGCCCGCGCGACCACCCAAGGGCCCGCAGGAGGCAACCTGACGGAAGGATTCCTGGATGGTCGCACCTGGAGGGCCTCGGCGGGCCTGGATTGGAAGACCGGACGGCACGTCTCGGCCTCGGCCGACTGGACCTGGCGTGCCGACCCCGGACGCGAACCCTTCCAGAAGGCCTCGGCCGAAGCGCGGGCGGTCTTCTGATGCTCCTGTCCACGCTCCTGGCCCTGCTGGGCTCGACCCTGCCCATCGACACCGTGGCCGTATCCGCGCCCGCGCCGCTGCGTCCAGCACTGGCATCCGCGCTCACCCCTGGTCCGGCCGACACCGCCCGGCTGCGACGCGCCCTGGCGCAAGTGGTCGATTCCCTGGTGGGGGAAGGCCGCCTTTTGGCGCGAGCCTCGGCCGATTCCCTGGTGGCCACATCGAGGGGGATGCGCCTGGACGTGTCCGCCACGGCCGGTCCACGCTTCTCGTGGTCGGAGCTCGCGCAGGAAGGCTCGCGCACGCGCCCCGAAGCCTTGCGGCGCCTGGCCCGCTGGAAAGCCGGAAAAGACGCCGATCCGGCGCTGGTGGAAGAGGCCTTGCGGCGGCTCGAGGCCACAGGTTGGATGCGCCGCACCGCTCCCCCCGCCCTGATCCGCGAACCGCGTTCCCTGCGCCTGCGGGCACTGGTGCGGCTGGAAGACCTGCCTTCGAGTTCGGTCGAAGCCGCGGGAGGCTGGAGCTCCGGGGAAGAGGCGACAGGAACCGTCAAGGCGGAGCTGGCCAACCTGCTGGGCACCGCCCGCTGGTTGGGTTTCGGGATCGAGAAGGACGGCAACGGCTCGCGGGCCCAGGCCGAATGGACCGAACCGTGGCTGGGCCCCCTGGACGTGCAGGCACGGGTCGGCGGCCAGTTCCAGGGCGACAGCCTGGTCCACGCCACGCGCCTGTGGACCGACCTCTCGGGGTCGCCAGGTCGCGACTGGCTGACCCTTTCCGTCGGATTGGGCTGGTGGCGCCACGCCGAGCGCGCCCCGACGGATTCCGTCTTCGCGAGTCCCCGGACCGAGACCTCGAGCCGCCTGGGTGCCCGGGCCCGCTTCGGCGAGCCCGAGGCGTTCTGGCCACGCCGTCGCGCCGACCTGACCCTGACCACCGAGACGATCCATCTCGAAGATCGCCTGGGGCGGCTGCGCGCCCAGGCGTCCACGGAAGCCTCGTGGCCTCTGGGAGAGAGCCTCATCGGCCAGATGCGCATGGGCGCCCGGGGCCTGTGGCCGCTCGATGCCTCCACCCCCCTGGCCGAGATGGCCTCCCCGGGCGGCATCGACGGATGGCACGGATGGCGCAATGGCTCCCCCTGGGCGCCGTCCTGGATCTGGGGCGCCCTCGAAGCCCGGCTGGGTCCAGCCGGGCGTGGAGGCCTGCGCGCCTTCTGGGAGCCCGGAATCTGGTGGGTGCGCCGCCCCGACCAACAATGGGAGCCCCGCGCCACCTGGACGACCGGCGGAGGCGTGCGCTGGCGTGCCGGAGCCTGGGAACTCGATGTCCTGGTGGCAGGCCCGCGTGACACGCCCTCGTGGGAAGAGGCATTGGTCCACCTCCGGGCCCGCAACCGCTTCTGAGGGCTGTCTCGGGGCGCACTCTCGCGCCTCGGTCCCGGCGCGTCCCGAAGCGGACGCGGGCCGGGGACCCTGCGGCACTCGATTGTTTCCCCGATACAGCCCTCAGATTTCTGGTCTCGGGGCGCTCTCGCGCCTCGGGCCCGGGGCGTCCTGCGATGGGCCCACGGGACACTTGAGCCAAAATCGGCGCCAAACGCAGGCCCCATCGGGGTTTGCGAGGGATTTTGGGGGTAACTCCTGTCCCATATCCCAGACTGCCCAACTTTTCACTTGCACCTTTGTGCAGTGTTCGATACATTCTTGTACAGGAACGGCGGTTGGTGTCTCCATCTCGGCCCTTCCTCCGGGTCCCATCCCGGCGTCGGCACTGGCCGCCAGGGCCCATCTTTCCAGCGCAGCACTCCATATACGTACGAGGAAAACCCATGAGCACCACCACCACGCGCAAGTCCGCCGCTTCCAAGGAAGGCCCCTCCGTTTCGGCCTCCGGAATGGACAAGGACAAGGAAAGGGCTCTCCAGACCGCCCTGGCCCAGATCGAAAAGAACCACGGCAAGGGCAGCATCATGACCCTCGGGCAGGGGTCTCAGAAGCCCGAGATGGGCGTGATCCCCTCGGGTTGCATCCAGCTCGACGCCATCCTGGGCGTGGGCGGATGGCCCCGCGGTCGCGTCATCGAAATCTACGGGCCCGAAAGCTCGGGCAAGACCACCCTGGCACTGCACGCCATCGCCCAGGCCCAGAAGGCCGGCGGCGTCGCGGCCTTCATCGACGCCGAACACGCCTTCGACGCCCTCTACGCCAAGAAACTTGGCGTCGACATCGACAACCTCCTGGTGTCGCAGCCCGACACCGGTGAACAAGCCCTCGACATCGCCGAGACCCTGGTGCGCTCCGGCGCCATCGACATCCTGGTCATCGACTCCGTCGCGGCCCTGGTGCCCCAGGCCGAAATCAACGGCGAAATGGGTGACAGCCACGTGGGACTCCAGGCCCGCCTCATGAGCCAGGCCCTGCGCAAGCTCACCGGTATCTTGAGCAAGTCCAACTGCGCCATGATCTTCATCAATCAGTTGCGCATGAAGATCGGCGTGATGTTCGGCAACCCCGAAACCACCACCGGCGGCAACGCGTTGAAATTCTACGCCTCCGTCCGTGTCGATATCCGCCGCATCAGCTCGATCAAGTCCGGCGAAGAGGTCGTGGGCAACCGCACCCGCGTGAAGGTCGTCAAGAACAAGGTCGCGGCCCCGTTCAAGCAGTGCGAATTCGACATCATGTACGGCGAAGGCGTCTCCCGCCCCTCGTCCTTGCTCGATCTGGGCGTCGAGCTCGAAATCATCTCCAAGTCGGGCTCCTGGTTCTCCTACGGGTCCGAGCGCATCGGCCAAGGCCGCGATTCCGCCCTGGAATACCTGCGCCAGAACCCCAACTCGGCCAACGAGATCGAAACCCGCATCCGCGAAGCCCTCAAGGGTGACGACTTCGCCGGCATCCCCACCGGTGTCGACGAAGACGGGCCGGTCACCGAGGAGTAATCCCCAAAGCCCCCCCGGGAGAGGGCATCACGGCGTCGCTGTGTTGCCCTCTTCCCGTCGGCCAGTGCTCACCATCTTGCCCATCGAGGCCCCTCGGCCCGCGGTCAGGACCTCCGCGCTGGGTGTCGCCAATTGCGTCCGTTGGCAATGTTCGTCGAACCACGACGGGAGTTTCTTCAATCCCTGTGCGGATCCTCGTGGGGGAACTAGACTCAACACATGACCCCCCGTGGTCAGCTGCTCTGGCAGCTGGGAATCATCTCGTCCGTCGTCTTGATCGTGATCGGCCTGATCGACCTGACTGGCCCCTTTCCGATGGCGTTCATCCCCCAGGCCGTAGCGGCCGTCTTCACCGGCCTCGCCTCCGTGTGTGCGCGCTACAACAAGGAAGAGACCGGCGCCACCCTCCTGCTGTCGGCGGCGCTGGTGTGCATTCTCCTGTTCGACGATGGCTTCGAGGGGTCCATCCATTCCTGGGTCCTGTACATCCCCCTGTGGATCGTGGCGTTGGTCCTGCATCCCCCCGAGCGTTTTCACCGCGCCGTGGTGTGGACCATCCTGATTGTCCTCAGTTTGTACCTGGTCAACGCCACCGACCTCACCCCGCGCTGGAATTCCCGCATGAACCCTTCCGGCTCGACATTCCTGGCCTGGGAGGCCTTTGTGGTCGCGGCCATCGGGACCGGCCTGTGTGTTCGCTTCCTGCAGCGCTCCCACGATCGTCTGCTTTCCGAGAGCCAGAAGCTTTCGGCCGACTTGCAGATCGCCTTGGATCGGGCCGAGATCGCCTCGCGCGCCAAGAGCGACTTCCTGTCGCACATGAGCCACGAATTGCGCACGCCGCTGAACGCGATCTCCGGCTTCGCCCAGATCCTGCAGCAGGAACCGACCTCCACCCTCGAAGCGTCGGAAAACGTCCAGGCCATCCGGATCTCCGCCGAACACCTGGTGCATCTGGTCGGCGACGTGCTGGACCTGTCCCGGCTCGATCACGGCAATCTCGTGCTGGCCCGGATCCCATTCCACCCCGTGGACCAGATCAAGGTCGTGTACTCCATCCTGGTCCAGTCGGCACGGGAGAAGGGGTTGGCGCTGGAGTTGGATCTGGATCCGCAATTGGGTTGGATCGAAGGAGATCCGGTGCGGTGGCGGCAAGTACTGCTGAACCTGGGCTCGAACGCGATCAAATACACCAACGCCGGATCGGTCACCCTCCGACTGGCCTGGCACCCCGTATCGGACTCGGATGGCGTGCTGGAGGCCTGTGTACACGACACCGGTCCCGGTATCCCTCCGGAGCACCGCGACTTCATCTTCCAGAAATTCGAACGCCTGCCCGAACACGAAGCCGGCCCCATGGCCGGTGCCGGGCTGGGACTGTCGATCGCCCGCGACCTCGCCGAAGCGATGATGGGCGAAATCCGCCTGGAGTCCGAATTGGGCAGGGGGTCGGTCTTCCATTTCGACATCCCCACCCTCCGTGTCGATCCGCCCCAGATGCCGTCCTCGGACATCTGGACCCTGCCCTGGAATCCCAAAGGCGTGCGCATCCTGTTGTGCGAAGACAACCGCCTGAACATCCGCCTGGCGCGCCAGGTTCTCGATCGGCTCGGGGTCGAATACGAGATCGCCCACGACGGCCAGGAGGCCCTGGACCGCTTGGAATCCGGGAAATTCGACCTCATCCTGCTCGACCTCCACATGCCGCGGCGGACGGGATTTGACGTCGCGCGCGTCCTGCGCACCTCCGAGCCGCCCCACCCGCACGTGTTCACCCCCATCCTGGCCCTCACCGCCGACGCCTCCGAAGAGACCCTGCGGCGCACCCGCGAAGTGGGAATGAACGATTACCTGGCCAAGCCGTTCCATCTGCCCGAACTGGAGGAACGCCTGCGCCGGCTGGTCCGGCGCCCCCCCGCTGCTCGGAGCGTGGTGAGCCGATGATCCACCCCAGCGCCATTCCGTTCCGCCACGATTTCCTGCGCAAGATCTCCGCAACCGCGGGATTCATCCTCCTGGCGTTCCAGACCCTGTTCGTGTTCGTCGGCGCCTCCCCGACGGTCCATGCCCTGTTCCTGTCATGCGCCTCCTCGTTCCTGTTGCTGACACGTTTTGTCGACCGCCGCTGGATGCCTCCGGCCCTGCTGCTCATCTGCTGGTCGCTGGTCGCGATGCTCGACGAGGGCTTCGGCCCGAATTCGGCCGTCTGGCTCTTCTTGATTCCCGTGACCTTGTTCGGCTGGACACTCTATTCTCGCTCCCCCCTGCGCTGGGTGGTCTTCGGCGTCTCCATGCTGATCCTGGGACTGTCCAACCTGCAAGACCGCCCCCTGCTGCTGGTGCGGTTGCCGGAGATGGAGTTCCGCTTCCATCTGGCCATCCATTTCCTGGGCGCTCTGCTAGCCTCGATCTTCTGCGTGCAGTACCTGATCGCGATGGAAACCGCCTCGCACGAAGCCCTTGCGCAAGCGCGCGAACGGGCCGAGAAGGCCTCGCGAGCCAAGGACGAATTCCTCTCGCACATGAGCCACGAGTTCCGCACCCCTCTCAATGCCATCCAGGGGTTCACCGAGCTGCTCCAGAGCCAGGCCGCCAACCGCGCCGCCGGACTGGACATCCCGACATCCCCGACGGAGTGTTCCGAAAGCCTGGGCTCGATCCGCTCGGCCACCGACCACCTCATCCACATCGTCGACGACATCCTGGACCTCTCGCGCCTGGAAAGCGGCGCGATCCGACTCCAGTGCGTTCCGTTCTCCCCGGCCAGGATCCTGGAGGAGGTCCGCGCCTCCCTGGCGGGACGCTGTTTTGAACAAGGCCTGTCACTGATCCTGGAGTCCACCGATCTCCTCCCGAAACTGGTGGGCGACAAGGTCCGCTGGAAGCAGATCCTGCTGAACCTGGTCACCAACGCGGTCAAGTTCTCGCACCATGGCCAGATCCGCATCACCGCCCGATGGACCGAATCGTCGCCGCAGGAGGGGCTCCTGGAGGTGAGCGTCTCCGATCAGGGCCCGGGGGTTCCCCCCGAGCTGGTCGAACGCATCTTCGACCGGTTCGTCCGGGCTGCGTCGGTCGAGAGGGCCGAGACCGCAGGTACCGGGCTGGGCCTGGCGATCTCGCGCAGCCTGGCCAGGGCCATGGGCGGAGACGTGGTGCTGGAATCCAACTCGGGGGAAGGGGCCACCTTCCGGGTGGGCATCAAGTTCTCGCGGGCCCCGTCGGACATCCCCGAAAGCGGGGTCTACAACCGCATCGAAAGCCGTCCGCTGCGCGGGGTGCATGTATTGCTGTGCGAGGACAACCGACTGAACATCCGTTTGGCCGGCAAACTCCTGGAACGGCTGGAAGTGACCTGGGACGTCGCGGAAGACGGGGGGATCGCCAAGGATCTTTTGCGCCGCACCCCCTACGACCTGGTCCTGCTGGACCTTCACATGCCGGTGGCGGACGGATTCGAGGTCGCGGCCTTCGCACGCTCGGAACATGCAGTCCCGGCCAACCGCACGGTCCCGATGCTCGCCCTGACGGCCGATGCCTTCGAAGAAACGCGTCAGAAAGCCAGGGAATCCGGAATCGACGACTTCCTGGCCAAGCCGTACACCTTCGAAGACCTCTCGCGCAAATCCCGGGAACTGCTGGCCACACGCACCCCGATCCGTTGACCCCCCGGTCAACGACAAGCGTTGCTCCATGCCCTCCGGAAGCCCTCTCTGGGGGCAATCGAACGGCGACTTCGGACCTCGTGGTCGTAAATTGTAGCCACCCGCGTCGTCCATTCGATCCGCCACGTTTGCTCCCAATGCAGGTTTCCGATGTTCTCCTCGTTCCATCCGCATGCGCATTCCGTCGGTGCCCCACGCGGCACCTCGGCCCGGCGACTCGGTGCCACCCTCCTCGCCATCGGATGGGCCGTGTCATCGGCCTCCGGATGGGGGGTGACCAACAGCCTGCTGCCTCGCGTAGCCGATGACCGCCTCGATTCTGCGTTGGCCCGTTCCTGGCGCGGACTGGTCAAGAACAACATCGACCCCTGGAGCGACGGCCTGCTGCACCGCCCCAACTCCGAGATGCCCGGAGACGCCGTTTCCGAAGGCCAGGCCTACGGGATGATCCTGGCGCTGTACAGTGGCGACCAGAAGAACTTCAACCGCATCTGGGACGCGGCCGAAAAGAACATGTGGAACGCCGGAACGGGCTTCTACGACTGGCGCTGGAACAAGGGGGCCGTGGTCGGCAGCGGTATGGCCACCGACGCCGACCAGGACATCGCCCTGATGCTTCTGTTCGCCGACAGCCTGGTGAAGAAGGGGATCTGGACCGCCCACACCAGTCCGCTGAAGGCATCTTACCGCACCCGCGCCCTGGAGCTTGTCAACACAATCTGGAGCTCGGCGGTCTCGGGCAAATACAACGTGGCCCCCGGCGCCGGCTGGGGTGGAGACGGCTTCGTCAACCCCGGGTACTTCTCGCCGGCATCCTACCGCATCTTCGCCCAGGTGGACCCCGCCCACGACTGGAAAGCCGTGGTCGACCAGAGTTACGCGGTGATCGCCCGCAACCCAGGATACACCAAAGGCATGGTCCCCGACTGGATGGTGCCCGACGGCAGCTACTTCAACGGATCGCTGGGCTACAACGCCTACCGGGAAGGCCGCGCCCTCTACAAGGACGCCATCCGCATCCACTGGCGGCTGGCCATGGACTGGCTCTGGTTCGGTGAACCCCGCGCCAAGAAGTTCCTCGATTCGGCCGCCGCCTTCGTGCCCACTCCGGATCGCGCCAACTTCTACACCCTCGACGGCGCGCTCCTGCCGGCCACCGACACATTCCGTCTGGGCGACGGCGCCTTGCGTTCGCGCCGCGAATACTCCGAGCTCACCGTGGGCATGTGGGCCTGCGCCGCCTTCGCCTCGAAGGGTCCGGCCGAATCGCAGGTCTGGGCGGACTCGCTCCTGGCGTTTTTTCCCGCCGACTCGCTCATGTGGGGCAGACCCGCGGACGCTGGCCTGGCTGACCTCTCCGGATCGACCCCCAACGAACGCTACTTCGAGCAGTTTCTCGCCTGGTTCGGAACCTCGGTCCTGGCAGGTCGCTTCTCGAACATCTTCGACGACCTCGACGACCCCAACCCCTCGTTGCCCCTGGCCTGGGCCCTCCGTCCCCAGGCAACTCCGGTCGACCTGGACCTCCAGGACGGCCCCCTGACCGTCTTCGGCAGGCTCAACAAGGGGGCCAACTGGACCGTTTCCATCGAGTCGTACCCCGCTGGCCGCACCTGGAGCGCTTCGGGTCGGTCGGATTCCGTCAAGGCGGTCTGGAACGGCTACGATGCCGACGGCAAAGCCTTTCCGCAAGGGTGGTGCCTGGTGAAGACCTCCGTGCGCGGCCTGCCTCTGGAGTGGTCGTGGGTGTGGCTTTCCCACCACCGGGACATCCGCCTGGGCACCGACTGGCTGGTGGTCGACGACTTCGCGGCCTCGGGGCTCGCCCCCAACGTGGGAAGCTGGGGCTCGTTCAACAACGCCAGCGGCGGCGGCACCGCCAAGGTGGGCCCTCTGGCTCCCTCGGGCACCGGCGCCGACCGCTCCCTGACCTACACCTACGACCTGGGGGTCAACGGCTACCAGTATTGCGGCCTGGAATGGCGGGCCTCGGGATGGGCGGGCCTGGGAGCCACCAACAAGGTGCGCTACCGCGCCAAAGCCGACCACCGCACCGTGGTCGACCTCTACCTGGTGCAGACCGACATCGGAGACGACAACTACTTCCACGTGCTGGACACCATCACCACCTCGTGGAAGACCTTCGAACACCCCTACAGCGCCTTCAGCGGCCGCCTGGCCAACCGCTCCGGATCGCCGGATCCGACCAAGGCGACGTCCATCCGCTGGCATGTGCAGGCCGACAAATGCCTCGATGCGAGCCAATGCGTCACGGGCACCATCTCGGTGGACGACATCCACCTGGGAGGCAATCTCGCGCAGATGATCGAGATCCCGGCCGCCAAACTCGCCATGCCCGCCACTCCGCCCGTGATCGGCGTGGTGCAGCCCCAGACCCTCTCCGGCTCGCGACTGCGGGTGGTTCGCCAGGGCCGCGGCATGGTCGAACTGTCCGCTCCGGCCGGCACCCGCATCCGCTGGGTGGCCTCCGACGGTCGCCTGCTGGGCCGTTCGGTCGCCGATGGTGACGGCGTCGTGCGCTGGACCACCTTGTCGGCGCCCCGCGGCGTGGTGGTGGCGGTGCCGGAAGGGGCACTGCCTTCCCTGCCGGTGGTCCTGCGCTGAGTCACCCATCGGCCGCCCCCCTTCCCGACGACGCGCAGCCCCTGCGCCTGTCGGGACTGTGCGTCTCCCTCGGGGGGCGGACCATCCTGCACGGGATCTCCCTGGAATTGCGCGCCGGGGAGCGTCTGGCCCTGCTGGGGCCCAACGGTGCAGGCAAGACCACGCTCTTGCGCGCCTGTCTGGGCCTGGTGCGTCCCTCGGCGGGCTGGATCCGCCTCTTTGGACAGGATCCGTCCTCGACGGCCCGGCGCGCCGCGGTCCTGGCCCGCACGGGCGCGAGCCTGGAGCAACCGGGTCTTCCGCCCACGGTGCGCACCGGAGAGTATCTGCGCTGGTGGGGACGACTGCACGGGATCGCCCACCCCGGGGAGCGTTCGCGCGAACTTCTGCGCGCGTGGGACCTTCCCCAGGACACGCCCGCCGAGAAGTTGAGCCAAGGCCAGAGACAGATCCTGCAGATCCTGCGCTGCCTGGTTCCCGACCCCTCCCTTCTGGTGCTCGACGAGCCGACCAGCTTCCTGGACCCCGATTCGCGCGCGCGCTTCGAAGACGGAATCCGTCAGTGGTCGGCGCGCACCGGCGGTGCCCTCCTGCTTTCGACCCACCACCTGGAAGAAGCGCTCGGGCCCGCCGATCGCGTGGCGGTGCTGTCCGACGGCCGCCTCCGACGCCTGTCGCCACCCCAGGAACTGTTCCAGTCGCCGGAACTGACGCGTTTGCTCCGCATCGACCCGGCCTCCGCCCCGATCCCCTCCGACCTGGGCAGCCGGTGGGGCGGCCTGGCTCTGACTCCCTGCGGAACCGTGCGCGGCTGCCCCGCCTTCCGCGTGGCCTGTCCCGGCGGCGAATCCGACCATCCCACGCTGTTGCGGAACCTTTCGGCGGCGGGGGTGTCGGTGCGCTCCCTCGATCGCGACGAAACCACCCTGCGCGAATTATGGGAATCCTCCCTGGCCGCCCCGCCATTGACCTCCACACCTTCGCAAGCGCCCGCCCCCACCACCGCCCCCCCCTCGCGTGGCGACGGGTGGCGTGCCGGCTGGGAGACGGCGTGTTTCCAGTTGCGACTGATCGGGCGCGAACGCCGCCTCCTGCTGCCCATTTTGCTGCTGGAAACATTCCTCTTGGGAAGCCTGGCCCTGGCCGGCCCCGACGCCATCCCTCCTGGGGCGGGAGTCTCGGCCCTGTTGGCCGCGGGGCTTCTGCCGCTGGGGTTGGCCGCCAGCCTGGGCGCCGATTCCATCGCCGGCGAACGGGAACGGCGCAGCCTCGAATCCCTTCTGGCGGCCCCGATACCCCCCGGCCCCCTGTTTTCGGGCAAAGCCTGGGCGGCCCTGGTGCCGGGGCTCGGCTCGGCCTGGTTCGCCGCCGCCGCGACGTGGTGGCTGTTGCTTCGGATGGACTGTGCTCCCGCGTTTGCCGAGACCCTCGTCCTGTTGGCCCTGGTGCTCCCGTCGCAGGCCGCGGCCTTGGTATCGGCCGCCCTCCTGGCCTCGCGCCGCTCCCGTACCGTGCGCGGAGCGGCCCAGATCTCCGCATTGTTGCTCTTGCCTTTGCTGGTGTCGGCCCAGTTGCTCCCGCCTCTGGTGCACACCCTGGCTCCAGATCGGGTGGTGGCCGCCTGGTCGCTGGTGGCCGCATCCTTCGCCCTCGCGGCCGGACTGCTGTCCTGGCGCGCGGTCTCGGGCCTGGAGCCGGCGCGCCTGCTGCACCTGCGCTGAACGCATCACCGATGGACGTCTGGGTTTCGCGTTAGTCGAGCCTGTGTCCCGGTGGTCGAGCCTGTCGAGACC
>JAMIIV010000157.1:0-19351 GCA_035913415.1 Fibrobacteria bacterium
ACACGCGCGACCACCGGTGATATGCCCGACCACCGAACGACAGCTCGACCACCGGTGATATGCTCGACCATCGAACGATGGGCTCGACAGAACAGCGGAAGGGGCGTCAGGGCAGGATTTGGGACGGATTCTGTCGGGGACGGGCTCAGCCGCGGGGGCGGAGGGCGGCTTCGAGGGAGGCGACGGTGGCGGGCAGGAGCATGCTCACGTGGGGGCCCAGGCGGGCGTCGGGGGGCAGAGGCTTGCGGTGCAGGAGGATGGTCTTGCGGGGGAGCTCCAGGATGCGGGCCCACAAGGCGGTGCCGGGTTCGACGGTGGCCAGGCGCACCACTTCGCGGTCGTCGGTCAGGCGGGTCGGGTCTTCCACGAGGGTGACGGTGCCCAAGCCTTCCAGCAGGGATTCGATCGGGTCGGGCTGGAAGATGGTGGCCGAGCGCAGGTACATGAACTCGCGATCCTGCCCCGAGGGGATGGCGCGGGTGGGGCCGGACAGCTCCGGCAGCACGCCTTCCCATTCCAGCAGACGCTGGAGCGCGGCTTCGATCGCGGGGCGGTCTTCCACAAGACCTTCCGGAGACTTCCACCACCGGGCTTCTTCGGAGGAAATGGTGCGGATGGGGACACAGGGATTCCAGACCTGGTTGGATCCGAGGGCCAGCAGCGACGCTCCTTCAAGGATGCGGCAGGCGGGGCCGGGCTCCCACAGCGAAATCGGGGCGTGCCCGGCTTGCAGATCCACGACAGCTTTCCAGATGGTTTCGGGCAGCTCCATCGCTTTGGTGCATTCCAGGGCCAGGTGGGCGGGCGTGGTTTCGAAGACTTCCGCGAGGTAGCGCTGGATGGGAATTCCATCTTCCCAGGCCTGGGCTCGGATTTCGGCGTAGCTCTCCTCGAGCGCGAGGATGGCGAAGACGGAGGGGAGTTCGCAGCACAGGCCGGCGAGGAATCCCGACAGGGGGGAGGGAAACGCGTTGGTGGTGGTGAGACGCTCGGCATAGAGGCCCGTCGTGATCGCATGGGCCCAAAGCCGCACCATGTCGCCGCGCACGGGGATGCCCCGGCCGGCAAGATCCAGTACGGTGCGGGTCAGAAGGACATGCATGCAATCGGTGTGGCCGAGGCGCTCGATCGCCTCCTCGATGCTGGGGCCGCTGGGGTGCCCGCGGTAGGGGCCGCTCACCGCGGCCGCTCGCAGCACGGAGCCCATGTCGGGGTCGAGCTGGGTCAGGTGGAAGATCTCTCCCGCCGGAATTTCGGGACGGCAGGCCATCGAGAACAGACGCGCCATGGAGGGGCGCGGAGCGTTGGGTTTCCAGCGGCGCAACGCGGGGCGCAGGTGGCGCCGTTGCTCCTCGCCGTCCTCGTCCACCGGACGGCGCGAGGGGGAGCCCTGTCCCTGGGAGTTCGGTTGGGAGGGATCGATGCGATGGTCGATCTTGCGCAGCAGCTCCTGGAGGGAGATGTCGGATTTCACGAGGAAGTCGCTGGCACCCAGGCGATGGCTCTCCTCGAGGTATTCCTCCCGCGGGTAGGCGGTGAGGAACAGGGCGGGGATGCGCCGCAGTCCGGGGCGGGCGTGGATCCCCCGCAGCAGTTCCAGCCCGGACATCTCCGGCAAGGCGATGTCCAGAAGCAGCAGGTCGGGAGACAGATTCTGGCAGCGATCGAGGGCTTCGGAGGCGCCTTGGGCCTGGATGACCTCGAATCCGTGGTCTTCCAAAGCTTCGGCGAGGTTTTCGCGGAACAGGGCCTGATCGTCGACGAGTAGGATCGTGGGCATGGATATGACCGTTTCGGGACAATGGGGACGACGCGGGGGGAGCAACGGCTCCATCGTACCATTCCAGCCGTCGCCAAGGCGGGCATCAGCCTGCGCTGGCGAAAAAGGCGTCGGGTTCGTCGGTCGAGGCGGGGGCGGTGCGGTCGGTGCGCAGTTCGATGCGGATGGAAGTGCCTCGGCCGGGGGCCGAGCGCAGGGTGAACTGGCCTCCGTGGCGGGTCACGATCCGGCGGCACAGGGAGAGCCCGATCCCGTTGCCCTGGATGTAGCGTCCGGCATGGGTGTTCTCGGAGTTCAGGAGCATGGGTTGGCCGAGCCAGGGAAGGAGCTCGGACGGGATCCCCGCACCGCTGTCCACGACCTCCAGGATCGCCAGGTTGCTGGCCTCGGGGCGCAGGAACACCGACACGGTGCCCTCGCGGGTCGCCCGCAGGGCGTTGCCCACCAGATTGGCGACCAGCCTGCGCAACCCGGTGCCGTCCCCGTTGCCGGGGCAGGGGAGAATGTCGGTTCGCAACTCGACCCCTGGCAGGGTGCGCGGGCGGACCTGCTCGACCCCGGAGCGGACGGCATCGGCGAAGTCGAGCTCTTTCCAAAAACTGTTCTGGCCGCCGATCCCGAAGGAGTCGAGCACGTTGGCCATGGTCTCGGCCATGTTCCGTGAAAGTTCCTCGAGGCGATCGGCGATCTTGATCATGTCTTCGGGCAGGCGGTCGCGTTTCATGTGCAGCCGCTCGACGGCCATGCGCAAGGCCCCCATGGGGGTGCGCAATTCATGGGCGACCGCCCCGGCCACGGCGGACATGCGCTGCATCGCGGCACCGTGCAGGTTGCGTTCCATATCCTGGGTGGACCGACGGCGGACTTCGTCTTCCAGGCGGCAGACCCGCCGAGCCGCTTTCATGCGCGAAAGGAACTCGAGTTTGGACAGGGGTTTGCGCAGGAAGTCGTCGACTCCTTCTTCGAAGGCGCGCAACAGCAGGCCCGAGTCGTCGGCGGCGGTCACCAGCAGCACGTAGGCCTGTTCCGACTGATTGGCCGACCGCAAGCGCCGGACCACCTCCAGGCCGTCCATTCCCGGCAGGCTCCAGTCGACCACCACCGCGGGGTGTTTGGTGCGGGCGTACGATTCGAGTGCGGAAAGGGGGGTGTCGTGTGGTTCCGGATCCCAGCCGTTCTCGCGCAACCACGAACACATCACCCGCAGGAGGGTGCGGTCGTCGTCCACCACGAGGACGGGAAGATTGGGGGAGTCGGAGCGGAGCATCGCCCCATTCTAGGGCTCGCACAGCCGGTGCGCAACCGCGAGGTCCGTTTCAGGCCTTGGAGTCGTCCAGAAGCAGGGGGCGGAAGTCGAGGTAGTCGCTGGAGGCCAGGACGTACCGCACCCCGTTTCGGACACCCATCAGCTCGGTGGCGGGGCGGCGGTGTATGGACTTGATGCTGTGCAGGTGGCCGAATACGCACAGGTCGGCGCCCGAGGCTTCCACGACCGCGGTCGCGCGGTTGGGCGCCAGGGACGCACCCAGGGGAGGGTAGTGGGTCAGGCAGATGCGGCGCAGGCCCGGTCGGACCGGGAGGCGCTCGACGCACCGTTGGAGCCGGGCGACTTCGCGCGCCCAGATGCGCTCGTTGCGTTCGCGGTCTTCGGCGGTTCGGCGGTCGGGGGTCTTGTCGGACAGGCGGTTCCAGGCGATCAGGGAATCGACGTCGGCCTCTTCGTGTTCCCACAGGCGGGTGCCGAACAGGAGCCAGCGTCCGATTTCGAGGTGGTCTCCGTCGAGGATCTTCAATGATGGGGGAAGCTGGCGGCGCACCGCCGCGGCCGACTGGCACCAGCGGTCGTGGTTGCCTTCCAGGAGGACCTTCGTCCCGGGGAGCCGGTGGAGGAATTCCAGGTCGGTGAGGGCGTCGTCCAGACGCGAGGCCCAGGAAATGTCGCCGGGAACCAGCACCACGTCTTCGGGCGCCACGACGTCGTTCCACCGGGAACGGATCTTGTCCTCGTGGTCGCGCCACTGCTCCCCGAAGACGTGCATCGCCTTGGACGGAGTGGCCAGCGTGAGGTGGAGGTCGGACAGGGCCCAGAGATTCATCGGTCCGGAAAGGTAGGGCGAGGATCGCCGACCGGCGGTATCTTCCTGCCTCGCCACGGATCGACGGAGCTGGCGAGAGCTCCGCCGCGATCCTGTTCGCGCGGAGTCCTGCGGACCCGCGACGCCCGCCCTGGCCGAAGGGCATCCCATCTCTCGCCAAGGTCTTCGCATGTCGTTCCCTTCGCTCCGCACGTTGTTTTCCGTCGGCCTGATCCTGCTGGCCGCCTCGCGCACGCACGCGGTCCTCGATCGGTGTTCCTTCAACTTCGGCATGAGCTGGGACAAGGGGCCGAGTTTTCCCGCCGAGGTCGGGTATGTCACGATCTGGACCAACTGGGGATTCGACGGAAGTTACCACGGCTCCATGCTCAACACCCTCCGGGGTACGAACAAGACTCCCGTGTTCTACGGGTACCTCATCGCGAAGGGGTCCCGGTTGGGGGATTGCGACGTCACGGGTGGTTCGAACCTGTGCACGGAGGGCGCCAACTACATCCGGGGGAACCTCGACAAGATCGCCGACGCGTACAAGTCGTTCGCCCAGAGCGCGGCCGCGATCTGGGGCACCGAACGGCAGATCGTGTTCATGGTCGAACCCGACTTCTACCAGTACTTCCAAGCGGGAAACCAGAACGACAATCCGCTGCCCTTCGATTCCGCGCGGCTGGTGATGTCGCGTATCCACGATGCCGTGCGTTCCGCCCTGCCGCAGGCGGAATTTTCCTTCGACATCTCGCCCTGGGCTCCGACGAGCTCGTGGTACCGCAGTTTCGACACCGCCTCCTTCGCCTGGGCGAACACATCGGGAGGACGCACCCAGGGCGGTACCACCAAGATCCGCTCCGAAAACCCTCTCACCTGGGCCACCGCCGCGAAGACGTTCAACCGGGGCATCATCGCCGACATCGGGTATGGTGTCGGCGGAGGGCCCGACGCCTCGGGCATCGAGGCGTGGAACGGGCTGGCCAATCTCAACGCCCGCATCGCCGACGGCGTCGTGGGCGTCACCAACGTCCTGGCCGATTATTCCTGGGGAGCCACGTTGGCAGCCCTGCGTCCGCAGTTGACCGGGACCCTCAAGAGTTGTGTGCAGGCAGGGCCGCGCGTGTCCCGTTTTTCCCTGGCCACGACCACGACGGGGTCGGGAAGCATCGCGCGCGAACTGCCCGGACCCTCGTACGATTCGGGGAAGGTGGTGCGACTGGCGGCACTGCCGGCGATCGGGCACCGCTTCGTGTCCTGGTCGGGAGGCATCACGGGCACCAGTCCTTTGGCGACGGTGACGATGGACAAGGCCCAGAGCGTGACGGCGACCTTCGCTCCCACCGAGGTGGGGCCCCCCGTGGGGACCGGCACCGAGCTGGTACGGGGCGGCGATTTCGCCTCGGGTGCCGCGGACTGGAGTTTGTCCGTCAATTGCGGGGCGGGTTCGGGTGGCGTGAAGAGTGGTGTGTACGAGGTGAACATCACCGACGCCGGAGCGGCAGGGTACTGCCTCCAGTTCCGCCAGACGGGGCTGAACCTGGAAGCCGGCAAGACCTACAAGTTCTCCTTCGATGCCAAGGCCTCCGCCCCCAGGTCCTTGATCGGGTATGTCGGGCAGGATGGTGCACCGTACACGAATTACCTCCTGGGCACCACCGGTGACTGGACGGTCCAGGCCACGGCCCAGACCCAGACCTTCGAGAAGACGTTCACGATGTCCGCCGCCGATGCCTCGGGCCGCATCGACATCAATCTCGGTGGTGCCGGCACGGGGACCGTGGCCATCGACAACGTGTCGCTGCGCTCAGGCCGCGCCCTGCCTCGATACGCCTTGGCCGCCACCGTGGTGGGGCCGGCCACCAACCGGATCGTGCGCGTGCCCGACCTGCCCGCCTACGATTCCGGCACCGCCGTGGCGCTGTTCGCTGTGCCGGATTCCGTCACGAGGTTCCAGTCCTGGAGCGGCGATGCTTCCGGTTCCCTGGGGTCCACCATCGTGGTCGTCGACCAGGACCGCCGCGTGTCGGCGGTGTTCGGCAACGTGGGCGTCGGTTCCCGACATGGACGCGCCGCAGCACTGCGGCGACAGGGCCCGGGGCTTGTCGTCGATGCCGTTGCCGAGGACGCGACGCTGAACTTGCTGGACATGCAGGGTCGCAGGGTGCGCACCCTCCATCGCGGGCGCATCGCCGGATCCCTGGTCGTGGCGCTGCCCACGGATGTCCCCAGAGGGATCTACGTCGCGCAACTGCTGACCGAGGCCGGAGGCTCCTCCTCGCTCCCGATGGCGCTGGCCCCCTAGATCACCCGTTGCTCCGGCCGACACCTCACCCCTTCGTGAGAAGGGGTGAGGTGTTCAGGGAGAGGCGATGTAGTGTTCGAGGGTCTCGATCAGGTGCTGCTGGTCTTCCATCTGCGACTTGACCACGTCGCCGATCGAGACCAGCCCCAAGGGCTGCGTACCATCGGTGACGACCAGGTACCGCACGCGGCGGCCACGCGAGGCCATCATCGCCAGGGCATCCTGGATGGTGCGCTCCGGGCCGACCATGACGGCTTCGCCCATGAGTTCGCCCACCGTGCAGTCCCGCGACGAGCGTCCGCGCAGCGTCACCTTGCGGGCGTAGTCGCGCTCGGTGAACAGTCCGACCACCTTGCCGTCTTCGAGCACGACAAGGGCGCCGACATCGTAGTGAGCCATGGTCTCGAGCGCGGCGAAGACCGAGGCGGTGGTGGTGGTGGAGAGGATTCCCTTGCCGCCTGCGCGGACGAGCTGGCCTACCGTCGACATTGCTCACCTCCATGGGTGTCCGGAGAGACTGATTCCCATCGAGTATACCATGGCCGACGGCTGCCGGCACGGGCGCTGGGCAACGAAAAAACCCCGCCCGGGAATTCCGGACGGGGCGATGCAAAAACCCTGAAGGGACGGAGGCCGTCTTACTTCTTCTTGGGAGCCTTCTTCGCCTTGTTGAACTCTTCCTTGAGGGCCTTGCCGGCCTTGAAGGAGACGGTCTTCGATGCGGCGATCTTGATCTTCTCGCCGGTGGCGGGATTCACGCCGGTGCGAGCCTTGCGCTCCTTGACGTCGAAGGTTCCGAAGCCGATGAGAGCCACGGAGGCGTCCTTCTTGAGACCTTCGGTGATGGCTTCCAGGACGGCGGAAACAGCGCGCTCGGCAGCAGCCTTGCTTTCGAGTTCGGCGATTTCCTGGACCTTGGCGACGAGGTCGGCCTTGTTCATGGGTTTCCCTTCGTGGGTGGTTGACACTGTGTGGGGATCGTTTCGCCACTCCGCATTGGAGTGACGACGACAGGAACATACCACCGCCGGAAGTCCGATGCAATGGGCTTTTCCGGACTTCGTGCCGCTGGAGCCCCCATTTCATGGGTGTCGGGGCGGAAAAACCGACGCAAAGCCTTGCCATACAAGGGTTTGACCATCCGTGGGACCTTTCGGGACAGGCCCGGAGGGGAGTCGAGCCTCGATCGGGAATGCCCGACTTGGGCCTGGAAATCCGCCGATTCCGGCCTACGAGGCCCCATCGATGGACCGTGATCAGGATTTCGCCGAGCCTCGGGTGGGCTCAGGTGGGGCCTCGGGAAAGCCGGGAGAGGATCGCCGTCAGGAAACGGAGTTCCTCACGGCTGGGGCGCAGGCGGCGCAGCAGGCCGGCGAGGTGCCGCCTCCCCGCCTCGCGGCGGGCGGGATGAAGAATGCCCAGCGCGTCGGTTTCCTCGAGGGTCTTGCGGACCCAATCTTCGCGGAGGCTGGCCAGGGCCGCCCCCTTGCGGGGGTCCGCCCCAGGGGTGGCGGGTTTGTCGTGGAGCCACGAGAGCGCGATGGCGGCGGCCTGCCCGAGGTTCAGGGATCCGGTGGGGTGGCTGGTCGGAATCTGACAGGCCAGGTCGCAGGCGAGGACTTCTTCGGAGGTCAGGCCGATCGATTCGCGCCCGAACACCAGGGCGACAGGCGCTTCCAGCCGGGGAAGCCGCTGGGCCAGGTCGGGTAGGTCGACGAGACCCTTCTGGTGCGGCCGGCGGGTGAAGGCGATGGTGGTACGTGCCGGACCGAAGGCCGAGACCAGGGAGTCGTGCGCGGTGCACGATTCGAGGATCTCCTTGCCGAGGGTGGCTGTCCGCCAGGCGGCGGAGGCGGGATCGGGTCGGGGTCCGACGACGGCCAGATCGGTCCAGCCGAAGCAGGACATGGCACGCGCGACGAAGCCCACGTTCTCGGGCAGTTCCGGTTCGACGAGGATCAGGCGATGGTTCGACACGGTGGCGAATCTGCACACGCACGCGCGGGAATGCAATCCAGGGGGAGTACCTTTGGCCCCTCATGTCGAATGCTCCCACAGCCACGACCGGCCGACGGATGGCGTCCGCGACCCTCATTTTGATGGCTTCGGTGCTGGCCAGTCGGATCCTGGGACTGGTTCGCGAAGGATTGTTGGCAGCGCGGTTGGGAACGGGTCTGGATGCCGATGCGTACGCGACGGCGTTTCTGCTTCCCGATTTGCTGAACACCCTGCTTGCCGGTGGATTCCTCTCCGTGTCCTTCGTGCCGCTGTACGTCCGGAGGCTTCAAGCGTCCGGGGAGGAAGCCGCGGCGCGTTTCCTGGGAGGGGTGCTCCTGTTCCTGGGCGGGGCGGGGACGGTGGCCCTGCTGCTGCTGTGGGTGTTTGCCAGGCCGGCGCTCGAACTGCTGCAGCCGGGGCTGGCGGGGACATCGGCGATGGATCGAGCCATCGAAATCACTCGAGTCCTGCTGCCTGCCCAGATCGCCTTTCTGCTGGCAGGCGCATGGAACGGTGCCCAATACGCACGCAAGAGTTTCTGGGCCCCGGCGCTGGCCCCGTTGGTCTACAACCTGGGAATCCTGGCCGGTGGCGTGTTTCTCGCGCCCTGGATGGGTGCCATGGGATTCGCATGGGGGGTGCTCGCCGGAGCGTTGGCGGGGCATCTGCTGTTGCAATGGTGGGGGGCGCGTCGCGCCGGAGTGCAACATGCTCTTCCCGGCAAGGACATCACCGACCTGCGTTCCTTCCTGTGGCGCACCCTTCCCCTGATGCTGGGCCTGTTCCTGGGTTTTTCCTCGGAGTTCCTCCTGCGACGACTGGCGGGCTTCCTGGGTGCCGGCGCCGTCGCGGAGGCGGGCTACGCCTTTCGCCTCACGATGGTGCTCGTGGGGTTCTTCGGGCAAGCCGCTGGGGTGGCCTCGTACCCGTTTCTTGTCGAACTGGCGACGTCCGGCAGGTGGGGGGAGATGCAAGGGCTCCTGCGACGCTCCCTGGGGCAGTTGGTGGTGGCTCTCGTGCCGGCCTCGGCCTTGACCAGTCTGTTCGCTCCGGAGCTGGTGAGACTGGCCTTCCAACGCGGAGCCTTCGACGAGGCCGCCGTCCAGGCCGTGGCTTTGCCCCTTCGCTGGATGGTGTGGGCCGTGCTGCCCTGGAGTGTGCAGATCGTCCTGTCCCGGGCGCTGTTCGCACGCGACCGATTCTGGTTCAGCGCGGCGCTGGGGACGATCGTCGTGCTGATCGCGTGGCCTCTGTGGGCGCTCCTGGTGGAGCACCACGGGCGGGCAGGTGTCGGCCCCGGACTGCTGCTGCTGGTGCTCCTGCAGGCGATGGCATTCGCCATCGCCTGGTCTCGGTCTCCCCGTGGATCGGAGGCCTTCACCGGATTCTTCCGGCTTCTTCTGGAAGTGACGGTGGTTTCCGTCCCGATCGCCTTGCTGGCCCGGTGGTTTGCCGACGTGCTGGGGGGAAGGCTCACGGGGTCTCTGGTGGCAGGCTCCTTCGCCGTGGCCCTCGTGGCTGGGGTGGGCTGGTGGCGGCGTTGGCCGGGGTTGATGGACATCCTCGACAAGCTGGGTAGTAGATTTCGCACACGCACCCGCAATCCATCCTGAGGACCTTGAATGAAGCGCAAGATCGCGGCCGTCGCATTGGGGTTTGTGCTCCCGCTTCTGTGGGTGGCGGGGGAAACGGCGGGCTTGTTGCCCCTCGACCTGTTCTTCGGCACGGCGCTCCGGCTTCAGGGGCCCCAGACCCGCTCCACCAAGGAGGGCGTCTCGCCGGTCCTGTTCGTCGAGATCGACGGTGCGTCGCTGGATGCGCGTGGACCCTGGCCGTGGCCCAAGGCCAGTGTCGAAGAGCTCGTCCGAAAACTCGCCGGCTGGGGGGCCCAGTCCATCGTGCTGGATCCTTCCGTCCTGGAAGGCGGTACCATCCCGGATTCCGCCTTCTGGGCCTCGATTCCCGGCAGCACCGCTTTGGTGGCCCCGCTGGTGGCCGCGCACCCAGGTGCATCGTCCTGCAGGGCCATGTTTCCCCCCGCCCTGGCGTCCGCTTCGGGTTTCGCGCGGCTGGAACGGCTTTCCCCACCCCCCGGCCTGGCCTGTTCCGAGCGATTCCTCTGGGGCTTCGATGCCATGCCGCGTGCCGGAACCCTCGCTTGGCCTCTCCTGGGCAACGACGGACAGAATCTGGTGCCATCGCTTCCTGTCGCCGCTTTGCTGGCCAGTTCGCTGGTCGACCAGCGACGCGCCGACTGGTGGTCGGAATCCGATGGAGCCATCCTCGCGGCGCGCGGGCCCGTGCGCGTGGATGCCGATGGCACGGTCCTGATGCGCCCCTATGGATCGCCGGGCTCCAGCGTCGCCCGGGTCTCGGCGATGTCGGTCCTATCCGAGGAACTTGCCGCCGACCAGTTCCGCCAGCGCATCGTGGTGCTGGGGGTCACGGCGGGCGATCTCTCGCCGCGCATGAACGTGCCCTTCGCCGCGCCCTTCCAGGGGCGGGCGATGCCCCGACCCGAAGCGCTTGCCAACATCCTCAACAACCTGATCGAACAGGAACAGCACCGCGTCGCCTCCTGGGGGCGTTGGGCAAGTCTGGCCCTGGTGTTTCCCGCCCTGATCGCTGCCTTCCTGGGCTTGCGGTTGCGCCGCCGCTGGATTCCCTTCGCCGGTGCCGGTGTCCTGTTCCTCATCGCGATGGGCGGGGTCTGGTTCTTCTTCCACGACCTCCATCTTTGGCTTCCCCCGTTCGGTGGGGTTCTGGTTCCCGCTGGACTGGCCGCTTTCGCCGCTCTCTGGCCCAGGCCCGCCAAGCCCGCTGCGCGTGAAACCTCCAGCAACGTCATCCCGCGGCAGCCCACTTCGGCGAACCTGCCGGCACGTCCGCGTCTGGACGACACCGGCACGCGGCACTTTTCCACCTCGCCGCTTCCCCCGGAGCGCCCCACGTCCACCACCCTTCCGGTACGCACCGCCGACGAAGCGACCTCCGTGGTGATGGCCGCACGCGGCCAGGATGGCCAAGTCGTCCGTGGTCCCAGCGGCGAATTCGTGCAGTTGGGTCGCTACGTCGACCTCCACCCGTTGGCCACCGGCGGCATGTGTTCGGTCTACGAA
This sequence comes from Fibrobacteria bacterium, assembly GCA_035913415.1. GTDB lineage: Bacteria > Fibrobacterota > Fibrobacteria > UBA5070 > UBA5070 > UBA5070. The sequence continues at coordinate 11,281 of JAMIIV010000157.1, forward strand.
GGCCGAGATCCCTTGATGGATCGTCGCGTGGCGATCAAGATCCTGCGCTCGGACAAGGCCAAGGGGCAGACCACCGAACAGCGGTTCGTCCGCGAAGCGAAAATCGCCGGATCCTTGAACCATCCGAACATCAACACCGTGTTCGACTATGGACAAGTGGAGGAAACCTCCTTCCTGGTGCTGGAGTTCGTCGATGGCCAGACCTTGTCCCAGTGGATTCGCGAGCACAACGGGGTCCAGCCCCTGCAAGTGGTGCCTTGGGTCCGCCAGATCGGCGACGCTCTGGACTCCGCCCACAAGGCGGAGGTCATCCACCGCGACATCAAGCCTTCCAACTTCATGATCGTCGCGACCACCGGCACGATCAAACTGATGGACTTCGGCGTGGCCCGCACCCCCGGAGCCACCCTGACCCAGGTCGGGACCACCGTGGGCACTCCCAACTACATGTCCCCCGAGCAGCTCCAGGGCTCGAGGGTCGGGCCTCGTGCCGACCTCTATTCCTTCGGGGTGGTGGTCTACCAGATGCTCACGCAGCGGCTGCCGTTCCACGGCGAGGGTCTCACGGCGCTGTGCAACAACATCCTCAAGGGCAACGCGACCCGGTTGTCGGTGCACCGGCCCGACCTTGCCGGACCCGTCGAAGATGTGATCCACCGGGCTTTTGCTGTCCGCCCCGAAGATCGCTTCGCCCATTGCATGGAGTTCGCCGAAGCCTTCGCGAAGGCCGCCTCCCGATGAGGGCTCTGGTCGCCGCCTTGGCCATCCTCCCCGCCTGCGCCGGTGCCGCGCTTTCCCTGGCCCAGGCGCGAAACCTGCGCGCCTCCGAGCCGCTGGCCGGGTTGCGCACCCTGGGGGCCGACACGTCGCAGGTCGCCGCCTTCCTGCGCGCCGAGCTGACCCTCCGCGCCGGGGATGCCAAGGGAGCGCGTGCGCTTGCGCGCACATTCCTGGCGGAGCGTCCGGGATCCGAACTCGTGTTCCGTGCCCGCCTCCTCGAGGGCTGGGCATCGCTGCGCATCGGCGACGTCCCCGAGGGCCTCGACCTGCTGTCGGGAGTTGCCGCGGGAACGGATTCCGTCGCGTCCCTGCAGGCGCGGGCCTCGCTCGGCGAATGGGTGTCCGCCGGGCGGATACCCGCACCCCAGTTGTTGCGCCTGGCATCGCTTGTCGCGCCGGGCGGCGACACTCTCCATCGTTCCATCCTCGACGCGTTCGCCCGCCGGCCCGGGGCCTCGCCCCAGGGACCCGTGGTGGTGGTCTTGCCGCAGACCGGAGATTTCGGCGCGATCGGGCGGCGCGTCACCGCCGGTCTTCGCATCGCCCTGGCCAAGGATGCCGCCGAGATCGTGGTCCTCGACGAGCCGTCCGATCCGGTGGCTGTCGCCAAGCTTCTGCGGGGGGTGCTCCAGGTGAGTCGGCCGCGTGCCATCGTGGGCCCGTTGCTGTCGGCCGCCGCCACGGTCGCCGTCCAGGAGGTCGCGCGTTTCTCTCCCGAGACGCCGGTCGTGCTGCCCGCCGCCACCAGTCCCGGGATCGCCGGCTTGTCGCCCAACGCGGCGCAGATCAACATCACCACGCAAGCGCAGGGGCGCGCCGCCGCGCGTCTGGCCCGAACGTGTTCCAAGGCCGACGTGGCCTGGCTGCTCCATCCTCGCGGGGAATACGGGGACGCCGTGGCCGACGGATTCCGTCACGAATTCGAACGCTTGGGAGGTCGGATCGCCTGGCAGCAGTCCTGGCCGGCAGGGCGCACCGATTTCCGGACCCAGCTCGAGGCGCTTCGCCGCTCGGCCGCGGAGGGATCGCGCGCCAAGGCGGGGGATTCCGGTCGACCGGCTCCATTGGTGTTCGCTCCGGCCGAGAACGCGTCCGAGGCGGCGGCTCTGGGATCCCAGGCCCGCGCCTTGGCCATGTCCCCGGTCTGGATCGGGGCCTCGGGCTGGCATTCCAGACAATTCCTGACCGAGGCCGCCGGGCGGCTCGACGGTGCGCTGCTGGTCACCGATCGCATCCCCGACGTCCGACGCCCGGCCTGGAAGACGCTGGTGGCGGGATGGAAGGGCAAGGATGCACCGGATCCCATCGCCGCGCTGGGCTACGACGCCGGCCTGGTGGTCTCGCTGGGACGGCTTCCCCTGGCGCCGGAAGTCCTCGCGGGAGCCGCCGGAGACATCTCGCTGGATCCCCAGGAGCGTTTCAACGTCCTGGCCCCCAGACTGAAGGTCGCCAAGGGTGCGTTCGCCGAAACCGGCTGTCCCGTTCGCTGATGGGGCGACCGAGCGTTACGGCTGGACCACGACCGGGAACCCATCTGGATCTCGTGGTGGATCGCATGGCCACCGGGGGGCGCGGGGTCGCCCGCCACGATGGACGGGTGGTCTTCGTCGAGGGTGCGGTGATGCCGGGCGAACGCGTGTCGGCGACCGTGCTGGCCGACAAGGGCCGATTCCTCGAGGCGAGGCTTCGGCAGGTTCTGGAGCCTTCCGCGGAGCGCGTGGAGCCTCGTTGCGGCCATTTCGGCGTCTGCGGGGGCTGCGCTTGGCAGCACATTCCCTACACCCGGCAATTGGAGATCAAACGGGATCTCCTGGAAGATTCGTTCCGGCGCCTGGGGAAACTCGAGTCCTGGCCGCCCATTCGCATCGTTGCTGGCGAGCCCTGGGGAACGCGCAATCGCGCCCAGTTCCAGCCGGGGCCGGCGGGGGGGGCTTGGGGCTTCTTCGAAGCGGGTAGCCGCCGGACGGTTCCCTTGCGGGAGTGCCCCGTTCTGGCTTCCGATCTCCAGGGAGTCTGGAACGACCTGCGGGGCGCCGACGGGGATCCGCTGGCCGAACGACGCGAACGCTCCGCCTTCGCCTGGGGCGCGCAGGGAGTCCGTGCCGTCGCGCTTCCGGGAGAGGCGCCGCCGGTGGCCCAGGTCCAGATCCTCGGACGGCGGTTCCGGTTTCCCGTCGACGGGTTTTTCCAGTCGAACCTGTCCCTGGTTCCAACCATGGTCGAGATCGCCCTCGAAGGGTTGTCGGGGAAACGGGCGCTCGATCTGTATTGCGGGGTCGGGTTGTTCGCGGCCTTCCTCGAAGACCGGTTCGAACGGGTGGACGCGGTCGAAAACGACCCCCGCTCGGCTCGTTTCGGGCCGGGCAACCTGTCCAAGGCCGTCTACCACGACGCGTGGGCGGAAGATTGGGTGGAAACCGGGCTGGCCGCCGGTCGCCTGGACGACGTCGATGTGGTCGTCGTCGACCCGCCCCGACAAGGGCTGACCGAACGGGCCCTGCGCGCCGTCCTGGCCATCGGCCCGGCCCAGGTGCGCTACGTCTCGTGCGGCCACGACACGCTTGCTCGCGACCTCCGTCATTTCTTGACCGCCGGTTATGAACTGGAGAGCGTCGCCATGGTGGACCTCTATCCGCAGACTCCCCACCTGGAGGCCGTCTGCGCCCTGGTGCGGCGAGGTGCCCCCGGCTACCAGCCCAACTGAACGCGCGCGTCCCAGTGGCGCAGCGGTGTCCGACCCAGCACGCGGTCGAGGTCTTCGGCCCAGGATGCCGCGTCCAGATGGATCGGCCCCAGGCTGAGGCCAAGCCCCCCGCAAGGCCATCCTCCCCGCAGACCCGCGGAGGAGCGGATCCGGATCCCGGCTGGCGCCAAGTTCTGTCCGATCTGGGCGGAGACGTCGAGGTGGCCCAGAGTCGGACCCTCGAGGTTCAGGGCATCCCGCCATTGCGTGCCGACGGCCAGGTGCCGCGCCCACCTGGGGCCGAAGAGGAAGCGGGAGGGGATCCAGGCCAGCCCCACATCGAGGATCGGAGTGGTCGCATCCCCCTGCCGGTCGCGCAGGCCCAGGTCGCCCAGACGCGCGGCGGCCTGGAGGTCTCCCGGCAGGTGGCGCAGGATCCCCAGGTCCAGTCCGGCCGCGAAGTCCCAGCCCGAAACGAGATGGTCGCGTAGGCTGTCCTGCAGGGCGCGGACCTCGCGGGCCAACAGGGCCGGATCCCGCAGCGTGCGCTCGATGCGGTTCCCCGTCTGTCCGCGCACATGGATGCCCGCGCCCACGCGCCATGCTCCGAAGGGTTGGGCGACGGCCAGGCGGACGTGCGCGTCCGTGGAGTCCCAGATTTGCAGCGACGGGATGAGAACGCCGTGGTCCAGGCGCATGCCGGGGTGGGTCTCGAGGGTGGACGAGGCGCCCCAGTCCTTCTGCCAGAGGGCGAGTCCGACGCCGCTGCGGACGGAAACCGGCCGACCGTCCAGCCGCCAGAGGTCGTCGAGGAATTCCTGGTCGGAGAGGATCTCCTCGGTGTTGCCGCGCATGACCATCCGGCGGTGCGGCGCCAGGAGGCTCCAACTGCTCCAGGGAAGCCCTGCGTCCAGGGACAGACGGGCGTGGAGGGTCCGGTCGCGGGGATCGGAGCCCACCAGGGCCGGGTTGGTGGCGATCCGACTTTCCGGTTCGGCCATGGCGGCACCGTTTCCCTGGTAGGGGAACACGGTGCCGTGGGCAGGCGCCAACAGGCCGGCGGCAACCAGAAGGATGGCGCTCACGGGACCGGGATCCCGCGGTAGAACTCCCGCAGGTGCAGGCACCAGCACCCGCCGAGGAGTCGGCATCCCTCCATGGCGCGGGCCTGTCCCGGGGCCGCCGATCGGATGGCCTCGTTCACGGCCAGTCGATTGGCGGTTTCCGCCAGGTTCCCCAGGCAGATTCCGTCACCAGGCGCGCAGGAGCGTTTCCATCGCAGCGCGGCTTGGTCGGGGTGCGAGTTGTCCCACAGGGGAGCGAAGACCTCGAGGCGTCCTTCGCTGTTCCCGTATCGCCACAGGCTGTCTTGTCCTTCAGATGAAGGAATGCCGTTTCCCAGGGAGTCGGACAGGCGATCGTCGCGCGTGCCGTCGGGGAGGAATCGCAAGGCGGGGACCGCAGGAGCCGCCTCGGTTTTGGATGTCGTCAGCCGGTATCCCGCGCGGGCATCCTCGTCCACGAGTCCGTCGCCGTCGTTGTCCAGGCTGTCCAGGAGTTCCTCGTCGAGGCATCCATCCATGTCGTTGTCGGCGAGGTCGGAGATGCGGTACATTCCGATCGCTTCGGGGCTCTGGTCGCGGATCGAGCCGTAGACGGCGTCGGTCGCCGTGTCCTGGCCCACCAGGGCGAGAAGCTCGGAGAAATCGGTTTGGCTGCGATCGAGCATCGCGTTGAAGTCGGCGATCTGGGCCGTGTCCAGCTTCCCGGTGGTGTCGCCAAGGGTGAAATCCACCAGGTCCAGATCGGGTTTGAAACCGCCATCCACGTTGCCGCTGCGAAACAGGAGCCAAGCGGTGCGGTCGCCTCCCGCGGAATCGATCCGCCCGTCGGCGTCGTAGTCCCATAGGGCGAGCATGGACCGGGCGAGCGACAGCATGCCGTATTCCGTGACCTGGGTTGCGGGCATGGAGGCGCGGCCCAGGCTGTCCAGGCGCTTCCAGCGGGCCAGCACGTTCCAGGTGGGGAGGATGCTCCGGTAGGCGGAGTCCTTCCGTTGACACGAAATGTCCCAAAGCGGCTTGCGCCCTTCCTTCTGGGCATCCAGCGACTCCTGGAGGAGCAAGGAAACGTCGAGGGATCGACCCGATACGGCCTTGGTGTACCCCAACCAGGCTTCCGTGTTGCCGCTGTCGACGGCCAGGACCCGGCCGAAGCTTTCCTGGGCGTCGGTGAAGCGCAGGGCGCGCAATTGGGCGTTGCCTTGTTCGATCCAGTCCGCATTCGATTCCGGGTGCCCCTCCCCCGAGGGGTTGTAGAGATTGCAGGAAACGTGCAGCAGCACAAGCGCGAGAAGGGTCCGCCAAGCGTTCACAGGACCACCATGGCGATGGTCGCGGCAAGGGCCACCGAGGCGACGATGCCGGCGCGCACCGCCCAGTGCCAGGGACCCTTGGGTTCGGGAGGCACGCTGTGGTCCCCGAAAAGCGTGCGTACGACCGCGCGCTCCATGCGGGGAATGCGCTCGCCATCACGCAGGGAAGGTTTCCCCGCGTGGGACAGTCGGAGGCTGTCGGCCACGACCCGACCGCCCAGATCGATACGCAGCCAAACGGAGTCCTGGGTGCGTCGGAGCGAGGCCCGCAGGGAAACGCTGTTGCGGATTCCCGCGACGAGGGGCCTGCAGACGACGTTGCGGCCGGAATTGGCGGCGGCCGTGACCAGCAGGTCGCGCAGCATGGCGCTGTCGGCCGCCAGGTCCGGGTCGGAGATCCGGATGGTGTCGATCTGGATCGCGAGGGTGTCGACACGGTGGAACCGCGCGATCGAGTCGGAGAGGATCCGGTGCCACATGGTGTCGGCGGAATGCCTTGCGGCCGCGGTGTCCAGGCGACGCGCGAACAGGACGAGGGAATCGCGCGTGTCGGCGAGGGTGCGGTCCCGTTCGCGCAGGATCGAGTCCTGGAGGTCGATCTGGCGGTTCAAGGAGTCCAGGGATCGCGCATCGAGCTGCCGGAGGGAGTCGAGCAGATGGAAGGTGAGCCGGGTGGGCACCGCGCCCCTGCCCGCGACGGTGGCCGCGGGCAGGGGGGGCCTGACGCGGGTTCCGGAGGCGGTATCGGCGACAGACATGCTCAGGGCGAGGATAAGCGGAATCGGCATGGGGGGACTCGGGGGGGGATGCAGCTCCACGCGAGGAAGAATCGACGGGCCGCGGGCTTGACGGGCAGGCAATCCGGGCGGGAGACTTGCGACACGTGCGCCCAATCGAGATAACCCCACGGTCGCCTGTCAAGGTGCGTGCGGCCGTGGGGCAACGGAATCGGACGGTCGGAAGCGGGGCGATCTACATTTGCACCCCTATGAACCGCACCCACACTTGCGGGGAGCTGCGTGCTTCCCACGTCGGATCCACCGTCACCCTCTCCGGCTGGGTCCAGAACTACCGCGACCACGGCGAGCACCTCATCTTCATCGATCTGCGCGATCGTTTCGGTGTCACCCAGGTGACCTTCGATCCCGACATCTGCGGCAAGGAAGCCCACGAGCAGGCCGACAAGCTGCGCCACGAATGGGTTGTCGAGATCACCGGCGAGGTGCGCTCCCGCGGCGGCATGGTGAACTCCAAACTCGCCACCGGCGAGATCGAGATCTTTGCGAGGTCGGTCACGATCCTCAACAAGGCCGACACCCCTCCCTTCGAGATTTCCGAGCACGCCAAGGTTAACGAGGAACTGCGTCTGCAGTACCGCTATCTCGACCTGCGCCGTCCCTCGGTCCAGAAGCAGATCGTCACGCGCCACCGCGTGACCAAGGTGGTGCGCGACTACTTCGACGAGAACGGCTTCCTCGACATCGAGACGCCGATCCTCACCAAGTCCACTCCCGAAGGCGCGCGCGACTACCTGGTGCCTTCGCGTGTGCATCCCGGCGAATTCTACGCCCTGCCGCAGTCGCCGCAGTTGTTCAAGCAGCTTCTCATGGTGGCCGGTTACGACCGCTACATGCAGATCGCCAAGTGCTTCCGCGACGAAGACCTGCGCGCCGATCGCCAGCCCGAATTCACGCAGATCGATGTCGAGATGTCGTTCATCACCATGCCCGACATCATGGCCATCGCCGAAGGCTGCGTGCGCCGCGTGTGGAAGGACGTGCTGGGCGTGGAGATTCCCGCGCAGATCCCGCACATGGACTTCGCCACCGCGATGGAGAAGTACGGATCGGACAAGCCCGACCTGCGCTACGGCCTGGAAATCCAGGACGTGACCGAATGGGCCAAGACCTGCGGCTTCGTGGTGTTCCAGGGCGCGGCAACCACTGGTGGTGTGGTCCGATTGATCAACGCCAAAGGCGCAGCCGAAAAGATCACCCGTAACGATTTGGACAAACTGACAGATTATGTCAGGAAACTTGGAGCCAAGGGCCTTGCCTGGATCAAGATCCAGAACGGCGAATGGAACGGCCCCGCCGCCAAGAACATCGCCCCCGAGGTCCGCGCCGCGCTGGCCGCGCAGGTGGATGCGCAGGACGGCGACCTCCTGTTCTTCGGAGCGGACAAGAAGAAGAGCGTCGAGAACGTCCTCGGCGCGCTGCGCGTGAAGCTCGGCA
>JAMIIV010000158.1:0-24951 GCA_035913415.1 Fibrobacteria bacterium
CCCTGGCTCTCGATGAAGATCTTGCCTTCCTCGTTGGCCTTGGAGCCGATGACCTTGCCCTGGTAGTCGTAGGCGCGCGTGTACCACTCGCCGTCCCAGGCCACGCCTTCGACGACGTCGAGCATGATCTTGCGCTGTCCCGCGATGCGGTCGGCGTCGGCGGTGCGTCCCAGGAAGGTGTACAGGGCCGAGAGTTCGCGGGCGGCGTAGAGGAACAGGCCCGCGATCATGACGGATTCCGCCTTGGAGCCACCCACGTCGCCGGCGGTCTGGAAGGACTCGTTGGGTTCGGTGGAGTGGCAGTTCAGGTTCAGGCAGTCGTTCCAGTCGGCGTGTCCGATGAGGGGCAGCCCCTGGGGGCCGCGCATCTTCATCGTGTAGGCGATGGACGTCTCCAGGTGGTGCAGCAGGGTCTCCTTCTCGGAGTCCGAGCCGTACTTCTTGTCGGCGTAGCCGCAAGGGGCGTCCAGGATGCTCTTGTCACCGGACTCCTTGATGTAGGAGACCGTCGACAGCACCAGCCACAGGTGGTCGTCGTAGAAGTCGCCGCCGACTTCGGCGTTGCCCTTCTTGGTCAGCGGCTGGTACTGGTGGTAGCAGGTGCCGTCGGAAAGCTGGGTGGCGGCGATGTCCAGGATGCGCTCGCGGGCGCGGCCGTGGATCATGTGCACGAAGCCCAGAAGGTCCTGGTTGGAGTCGCGGAAGCCCATGCCGCGGCCGATGCCGGTCTCGTACATGGAGGCCGAGCGGCTCATGTTGAACGTGGCCATGCACTGGTACTGGTTCCAGGTGTTGGCCATGCGCGTGGCGTGGGGGTCGGGGCTTTCCACCTGGAAGTTGGACAGGTTGTTGTCCCAGTAGGCCTTGAGGGCGGCGAAGGCGGCTTCGACGGCGCCGGGCTTGGAGTACTTCTCGAGGATGGCCTTGCCGACCTTCTTGTTCATCACGTAGGGGGCGTCGAACTTGGGTTCCACGCCTTGGTCCACGTACGCCAGGATGAAGGAGAACGTCTCACTCTGTCCGGGCTGGAGGTCCAGGGTGATTTCGTGGGATCCGATGGGGTTCCAGCCGAAGGCCTTGGAATTGGTGGCCTTGCCGGAAAACGGCACCTTGGCCTCGTGCAGGCCCTCGTGGATGCCCACGAAGACGTCGCGGGAAGTGTCGAATCCGGAGATCTCGCGGGTGCAGGCGAACAGCGTGTAGTGGTTGCGGCGTTCGCGGTACTCGGTCTTGTGGTAGATCGCGCTTCCCTCGATCTCCACTTCGCCGATGCTGTACGTGCGCTGGTAGTTGGTCATGTCGTTGAGAGCTTCGAAGAAGCAGAACTCCTGGTAGGAGTAGATCTTCGGGGACTTGGGGGTCTTGCCGGTGTTCTTCACCGTGACCTGCCACAGTTCCAGGTTCTCGCCCGGGGGCACGCACATCTTCTGGGTGACCTCGATGCCGTCCTTTTCGGCGACGATCGTGGTGTAGCCCAGGCCGTGACGGCATTCGTAGCGGTCGAGCTTGGCCTTGACGGGCTTCCAGCCGGGGTTCCAGACCGAGCCGGCGTCATTCACGTACAGGTAACGCCCGCCCAGGTCGTAGGGGACGTTGTTGTAGCGGTAGCGGGTCAGGCGGCGGAGCTTGGCGTCCTTCCAGAAGGTGTAGCCGCCGGCCGTGTTGGTGCACAGGCCGAAGAATTCGTCCTGCCCGAGGTAGTTCAGCCAGGGCAGGGGGGTGTCCGGACGGGTGATGACGTATTCGCGGGAGGAGTCGTCGAAACGGCCGTAGGGATTCTGGGACACCAGCAGCTCCTTGGGAGGGCGTGTAGGAAAGACGTGTGTGGGAAGATCACCGAAAATGCATCCGCGACTCCAGGATTGCCACCCCCCCAGCGGTCGTGGGACGGGTTCCGCCAGACGGGCGGGGGAATGGCATTGCCACGACTTGAGGCCGACGAGTCTAGATTTGGTCGTTCAGCGGGATTCCCCCTGCGTCACATCCACCTCGGCGCCGTCAGCCGTTCCCAGAAGAGGTGCGAATCCATGAGTTCTTCCTTCGGCGCGTTCGCCAAACACCTGCCGGCGCGCTCCTCCCAGGGCCGCGCCCGACGCGCCATGGGTGCGCTCTTCGCGGCCTCGGCGGTCATCGCCGCCCTGTCCTTGGCCATGTCCGGGTGCCGCAAGTCCGGCGATGGCGAAGCGGGCGGCAAGACCGTGCTTCGCTTGTGGGTGATGCCCAACACCTCCCGCCCGCAGGGCGACTTGGACGCCATCCTCAAGAGATTCGAGGACGACAACCCCGATATCGACGTCTCCGTCGAGATCCTCGACTGGGGTCCGGCCTGGACCAAGATCACCAACGCGGCAAATTCCGGCACCGGACCGGACGTGGTGCAGTTGGGGACCACCTGGTGCGCCTCCATCACCGACATGGGCGTGTTGCTGCCTCTCAACGACATCCTGGCCGAGATCGGCGGCGACTCCGCGTTCGTGCCAGCGTCCAGGCCCTTCATGCAACCCATCTACGCGGACAACGTCACCTCGTTGCCCTGGTTCGTCGATGTGCGTCCGCTGTACCTGCGCAAGGACGTCCTCGACTCCCTCAAGATTCCCGTCGCGAATCTTTCCGCCTCGTGGGAGTCCTTCGCCGCCTCCCTGGGGCGGATCCGCGACGCCAAGATCACCATGGGCGACAACAAGATCGAGGCGCTGGGCCTGCCCGCCAAGCAGGATTGGAACGTGGTCCACAACGTCTACCCCTGGATCGTGGGCAATGGCGGCGGCATCGTCAACGCCCTGGGCGACTCGGTCCTCCTGGACAACGAAAAATCCATCGAAGGCATCCTGAAACTCCTGGATCTCATCCGCAAGGGCATCGTCCCGAAGGCGTATCTCGAAAAGAATACCGCCCTCGTCTCCAGGGAATTCGACGAGGGACGCATCGCGGGATGGCAGGAGACCACCTCGAAGCTGGTGTATCTGGAGAGGCCCGAGAGCATGGGAGGGGTGTCGGGAACCGTCGCCGCGCGCAATTTCGTCACCGCTTTGCCGCCGGCGGGACCCGCCGGGAGGCAATTGTTCATCGGGGGGTCCAACCTCGCCATTTTCAGTTCTTCCACCCACAAGGAGCAGGCGCGCAAGCTCCTGAAGTACCTGGCCACCGATCGCCAGGCCGTGCTGGAATTCTGCAAGGCCTCGGGCATGGCGCCAGCGCTCAACAGCGCCTACGAAGACTCCTACTTCGCCGCCGACCCCAATCGCGCGCTCTTCCGCGATCTCGTGGCGGCGGGGCGGCCGTATCCGGCGGTGCCGTATTGGGGCGAGCTGGAAACGTCCATCCTGCAGACGAGATTCACGAACATTTTCGATATCGCCGCCGAAGTCAACGGCCCGTATTCCGAGGATGCCGTGCGTGCGGAGATCGCCGAAGCCGCCAAGCAGGCTCGAGCGCTCATCGACGCCCAGCTCACGAGCAAGCCCCAGTACGCCGAGCGCCTGCAACGTCTGCGGCTGCTGAACTCCGCGAACTGAAGGGCACGGGCGGGGGGACGCATCCTGCGGGAATCCCGGGAATTGTCCGTTTGCCCTGGAATCCCCCTGCAACATTTCGCTCCAAGACTTATGTTGGCATGGCCTTACGGACTGTTTCATCCTCTGAAGCGGTCCGTAGCGCCCAATACCCTTCCGAGTCGCATGGCTCCTTTCGCCGGAGATCGCGACTTTCTTGCACGGGGCATGAACTCCCCGGAGACCGATAGCGACCTATGATCCGCCACCCAAGAACCACCGGAGCCTCGACGTGATCCATACTCGAACGGCCAGATTGCTCCTTCCGGCTCTGGCCCTCGGCGCCTCCTTCCAGGCCGGAGCCAGTGTCCCCGCCGCCATCGGAGAAACAGCAATCTCCGAAAAAATCGACAGCATCGACCAGGTCACCGACAAACTCGATGGTCTGGTTCGCCGCTCCATCCTCAACGGCGGATCCAAACCCGTCAGTTTCGCCGGCGAAGCGGACGCGAAACTCGTCGCCTCGTCGTTTTTTGTCGCGCCGCAGTGGATGCTCGCCGACAAGACAGAATTCAAGAATTCCAGCGTCACGTTGCGCATGGCCATGGTCGCCAAGCCGCACCGCAACCTCACCTTGTGGTCCAAGCTCGCGTTCACCAACGCGCTGCTGGGATACCCCACCCAGCGCCGCGCCGAAGCGGGCGGGTTGGACTCCACACTGGTCACCGGCGACGATGCCTGGCAGGTCGCCCCCAGTGCGGGAGACGCCAACGACAAACGTGGCGCCGTCCTCTACGAGGATATGTCCGCGGGCATGATCATGAGCTTCGGCCCCACGAGCTTCCACTTCAAGGCCGGTGGCGTTCTCTGGAACGAAATGTCCCCGCTGACGGTCTGGAAGACCCAGCCGCGCATGTTCGGATGGGATTACCTCCCGTACGAACTCGAACAGTCCACGGCCATGTTCTACGACTACGCCACCGTGAAGGGGTTCAAGGAAGGCCGCGCGGCCTGGAACAAGAAGCCCTTCCAGGGCTTGCAGTTCGAGTCGATCGAACTCCCCTGGAACCTCTACTTCAACACCGTCTACGGATTCTACGAAGGCTACAACAAGAACGCCCCTTGGCTGGTTCCGTCCGACAAGACCAACGAACTCCAGTACACCGATCCCGCCACCGGAGCGGCTCGTACGGGCGCTTCCAAGAGCCTCGGCATCGGCGACAACTACCGTGCGATCTGGCTTGTGCGCATGGCCAAGGCCGAAATCCCCGGCGGCGTCACTGCCGGCGCCAACTGGTTCCAGTACCTCATCGACGAGGACTACCCCCTCCAGTGGGCGAAGAACTACGGATACTCCCTGACGGGACCTGCCGACGGCCTCGTGCCCGCGTCTTCCGTGCCGGTCACGACGGGCAGCTTCCGGGTCGCCGGCGGCGACTCCGGAGTCGTCCTCGACCGCAACTTGGCTGGACGCCGCTACAACAACAACTTCTACCTCGAGCCCCGCGTCGGAACCATCGATTTCCGCCGCAACTTGCCGGGTGGATTCAACTTCCATGTGGACATCGGCGCCTCCAACGTCGACTCCGTCTTCTACAAGGTCGGCGCCCGCACCGCAGGCTCCGGAACCCGTCTGAAGCGCTACACGTCCGATGAATTGGCCACGCCGCGCACCGTGCGCGATTCGGCCATCGCCACCCGCCGAGCGGACACCGCGGTGTACCTCAGCGAATTGGCGAAGTATGACCCCCGTTTCCAGAGCGCCGCGGCCTCCGCGATCCCCTGGTCCGAGATCGGACGCGCCAGCACCGGCTGGAAACCCGCAGTGTACACCTCGCTTTCCTACGCGTTCCCCACCAGCTTCGGGGATATCGAAACCGAACTGCGCTCGATGTACGCCGACAAGGACTTCCACTCGGGAGCCTCCACGGTCGGCCCCATCAACGGCATCTTCCCCTACGAGTCCAACCTCACCGGACCGGGCAAATTCGGCGGCGTCGACAACGGCACCTCGTATTCCTCGAACCTCGCCGGCACGAACCTGATCGTCAAGCTGCCGGTGCCCCGTGGACACGCCCGCATTTCGTCGGGCTTCCACACCCAGGTGAAGGAAGGCGACGACCTCGTCTACTTCCCCTGGCGTCAGAATGGCGCCGCGTTTGTCGCCTCGATGAACTCCGACTTCACTCGGTATGGCGTCGGTCTTCTGGACGATTTCTGGCGCTCCACCAAGGAAGCCGCATCCACGCCGGCCGAATACCGCATGATCCGCCGCTTGGGTGACGAATCTTTCTTCCGGGCCACGGTCCGCAATCCGTATGCCCCCATTCCGGGCTACGCTGGCGGCATGCGCGCCGACTACATGGCCGTCTACGAGGGATTCGCGCCCTACAAGCTCTCGAAATCCTTCCGCAAATCCGTGCGTGACGGCGCCGACCTCGATTCCGGCTTGCTCAAGTCCGACTCCCTGGTCCTCCAGCAGATCATCGCCAACCAGGATTCCGGCCTCTTCCGCATGCAGCACAAGAAAGCGACCCAAAACCTGAGTCTGGACGTCTCGTACGAGGTCTCCCAGATCTGGAAGGGCTCGCGTTCGGTGTTCCTGTCGGGGTATGCCGCCTTCAATTCGATCACCGAAGGTTCGGGCATGGGCATCCCCGCCTTCGCCACCGGCGACAAGGTTCTGCTGGTCGGGCGCAATCTGCGTTTCGAGCCTGTTTTCCAGTTGACCCCGAAGTTCTACATCATCGGCCTGATCACCCAGGAAGTCTGGAAGTCCGACTTCGGCGTGGCGATGATCGACTCCGCCACGGGTCTGGCTCCCAAGACCGACGCGGCTTGGCTCGTGTCCGGAACGGGCATCGACAACATCCAGCGCGCGCCCATCGATTACACGGACTGGATGTACGGTCTGGGTTTCGATTGGGACATCGCGCCCCGCGTGAGTCTCCACGTTCGTGGTCAGTATTTCACGCATGAAGACGCCGGTATCTCGGTGGATGTCCCCACGGCGGCAGGTCGCAATGACTACCGCGCATGGCTGGGCACCACCGAAATGAAAATGTGGTTCTGAGAACTTCCGCAACCAAGAGGAAATCCGAAATGAAGACCAATGCGACCATCGCGCTCTTCGGAATGGCCCTCCCCCTTGTCGCGGGGGCACAGGAATCCGTTAGCCAGAAACAAGAACAGATCGAGAAGTCCCTCGAAGGGATTCTCTCCAAGGCGGGCATCTCCGTCTCCGGACGCGCCACGGGCGAATTCGCCCAGTCGACGCTTTCCGGAAGTGTGCACCGGGACTCCGTACGTTCCACGGAACCGGTGACCTACACCCAGGTCGATTTCGATCTGCGGGCACGTCCCAATGCCGTGACCACCGTTCGCTCGGTGTTCCGGATGCACCTGGACTGGCCCAACTTCTTCGGCGCCCCGTACACGCCCTTCGAGACCCGTTGGCTCTCGATCGACGGCAAGGCCCTGGACATGATCTACTACTCCGCCGGCGACATGTCGGTGAAGTGGTCGCCCTACACCATCCAAGGCAACGACGTCGGGTTCCTGTACACCCCGCGCTTGTTCGCCCAGATGCAGCAGCAGGCCATGGCCGAGCGCTTCCAAGGGGGCAATGTTCGCAACCTCCAGGGTGCCCAGGCGGGAATTCGCGCCGGTGTCGAGCCGTACGCCATCGATAGCTTCAATGTCGGCTTCCTGGCGTCCAAGTTGGCCAGCGCGGCCAACGGCGGCGACAATCCTCCGGCTTCCCTGCCGTATGAACTGAGCCTCTTCGACCGCTGGGGCATGGGCGGCCGTGCCGACGTGACCTTCCTCAAGGGCGTCACCACGGGTGTGTCGTACATCGATTTCCGCGATCTCAAGGGCACCTACGAGAAGCAGGACACCACCCGCGCCTCGGCCATGGACCGCAACACCGCACAGACCGGATCCGTCCTCGGCGCGCGTTTCGGACTGCAGCTCGACCGCATGATGGAAATGCCTCTGCAGGTGGGGCTTGTGGGAGAGTTCTCGAAGTCCTCCTGGGAATACGCGGGAGAGATTCTTGATACCACGGTCTGGGCATACGCTCCCGACACCCTGCTGTCGCGCAAGAAGATCGACGGAATGGCCTTCGCCGCCGACCTGAACCTCGGGTACTCTCTCGAGAAGACCGTCGGGGCAACCTTGTCCGCGGGCTTCATGAGCAACGACTCCGGGTACCGCAACGACCTGGTCCAGAGCCAGACGTTCACCCCGTCGCGCATCTTCAACTCGGTCCAGGGCAGCGCCGTGGGTGCCGGCCTCAATCGGGGCATGTACTCCACCTTCGACGCCATGTACCACAACGTCCATCGCTTCGTCCCCGAAACGAAGAGCAACGAGATGGCCAAGAACCCCATCGAGAAGGTCGCGTACACCAACCAGGTCGGTTCGGGCTCGCGCTCCATCGATCCGGTCCTCCAGACGGTCCTTCCCGGTGGCGCCGCTTCGGCCAATCGCGTCGGCCCCCGCTTCGCTCTGGATGCCGGGTTCCTCGACGGCGCCGTGACGGTGGTGACCAATGGCTGGATGCTTTCGACCGCCAAGGATGTGCCGTTGAGCTTGGCGATCCAGCAGAAGGTTGACTCCACCGGTGAGACCCGTATCATCGGAGACTCCACCGAATTCAGCTACGTGACCCGCACGGTCGGTGGTTTGACCGATACCCTCTACGAAGTTCCCAAGGCCTACAAGGTCGACTACCAGAAGATCCAGGCGGGCCTGAAGATTCGCGCCGAGAAGTTCCTGGGAGAGGTATGGACCCTCCCCATCGAACTCTCCGGTTCCTACGAGCTGAACTCCGCCAAGTCGGGCAACGTTCTGGACTACAAGGCGAACATCCTCAACGCCGGACTCTACGTGGGCGTCTGGAAGCGCATCGCCCTCACCGGCGGCTACCAGTTGATCAACGCCGAGGACAAGATCCTGACCACTACGGTGGGTATCGCCCCCGCCACCCCGCTGGTTGCGGGCAAGTACACTTCGAAGCAGTCGCACGTAGGCGGCGGCCTGGAGTACAAGATCTCCGAGGGATCGTACGCCACCTTCACCTGGTCGCAGATCAAGGTCGAGTACCCCGAGGACAAGTTCCTCCAGAAGGCCACCGACAAGGCCGCTGTCGCCCGCGACTTCACGCAGGACATCCTGAACGCCAAGCTCACGGTCGGCTTCTGAGCCACCGGACCTGAATCGGGAGACGGACATGCGCAAGATCTTCTTCGCCGCTTCGGCGGCGTCCCTCCTCGGACTGGCGGCTTGCCTCCAGCCGATCCCCAACCAGAGTGCCGACGCCACGGGCGCCAGCGGCACCGGGGCCCGCGCCGTCGCTGGCGTGCAGGCTTCGGCCTATCCGGTCTACACCTTCTACGACGAGGACTTCCAGCAAGGAGGCTTCACGTACACCTACGGCGGCGCCTCGAAGGTCCGTCAAAGGGAAGGTGACGGAGCCAACGGGTCCGAGTACTACCTCTGGTACAACCTCGACCAGCGCGACTACTCCGGTGCGGCGGTTTGCCTCTGGAACATGTCCTACGACATGACTCCGTACCTCAAGACCGGCGCCGTGGTGTTCCAGGCGCGCGGCAAGAACGGCGGCGAAAAGGCCTTCTTCGGTCTCGTCGACGACGAGAAGGGGGACGGCGCCAAGACCGTGGTGCGTGTGCCCATCTCCAAGTACGGGAACATCAAGCAGGGTGAGTGGACCACGTTCGTGATCCCCCTGCGTGATTTCGGCAAGCGCGGCGTGGCATGGGATGCGGCCAAGGGCATCGAAGTGCCGCTGCCGTTCCAGTGGGACAACGTGCAGGAATTCCGCATTCTGTCCAACAAGAACGAGAATCCCGAGTTCGAGATCGACGTCGACAACGTCCAGATCTTCGCCGACGCGGTCTCGGAATCGGCCGGCGGAGAGGTCACCGATTGGCTCGACCTCGACAAGTCGACCACCGGACCGGAGCCTTCGGCCATGGGGCTTTCGGATGTGCATTCGGACCTCTACATCGACGATCTTCCCCAAGGCGGCTTCCAGTACGTCTACGGTGGAAAGACCGCCGCCAAGGGGCTCGAGGCCACCAACCAGCCCAGTGGACAGGTCTACGCCGTCTACTTCGAAAACGACTACTCCGGCGCCAACATCTCGATCGGCACCCGGTTCCTCGACCTCTCCGAGATCCGCAAGACCGGCACCCTCACCTTCTGGGTGAAGGCCGGCCCCGCCTCGCAGAAATTCATGGTCGGCATCCTGGACAACCAGGGTGGAGACAAGAAGGTCCAGACGAAGGTCATGGGCAACGACTACGGCAACCTGAAGGAAGGCGAGTGGGTGCAGATCCGCGTGCCTCTGAAGAAGTTCCAGGATCACGGCACCTACTGGGATGCTGGTGCGGGGCGCGAAATCGCCTCGAAGATCGACTGGTCCAAGATCCAGGAAATCCGCTTCTCGATCAATCGCGACGAGAACAAGCCCGGTGCCGGCAAACCCGTGATCTTCTACTTCGACCAGGTCCAGTTCACCAAGACCTCCGTCGGCGTGTTCGATCCGGATGCCTACTGGAACACGTTCCAGTCCAACGCACCCGATGTCTCCTTGATCGATTTCGACGGCAAGGGCGACAATGCCGCCTGGCAGAGCCAGCACGGCGCCACCGCCGACATCAGCGTCGCGATCCTTCCCGGACCGAAGTCGACGTTCCCTGCCGTCAAGGGCAAGGCGATGAAGATCGACTTCAAACCCGGCGACTGGTTCGACGCGATGGCCCGACTGGACCAGCTCAAGACCACCCCTGCCGATTGGAGCAAGCATTACGCTCTGTCGCTGTGGATCTACACCGACAAGCCCTACCAGTCCTTCGATGTCACCATCCTGGATCGCGACCACGAGATGTTCCTCGCCCAGGCCGGTGCCAACCGCGGCTGGACCAACATCCTGATCCCCTTCCGGGACTTCTACAAGTTCCCCTACTACCAGCCCCCCGAAGCCAAGCAGAACAACCTGCTCGACCTCGACGGCGTGTACCAGGTGGGCTTCAAGCCCGGCGGCGAAGTGCCCGGAACCTTCTGGGTCGACGGCATCATCGCCACGAACACCCGTGAAGTCATCCGCGCGAAGGCTCCACCTGTGCTGCCCGCCAACATCACGGGCAACACGGGCAAGGTGGTCAAGCCCATCGGCGACATCTACGGCGTGAACGTGGGCCTTTGGGCTCCGGAGCTCATCGAAGACGTGGCGCTCCAGTACCACAAGCCGATGAACCTCGGGACCGTTCGGTACCCCGGCGGCCTGCGATCGGACGAAGAAGACTGGAAGAACACCCTTCAAAAGAAGGACTTCCACGTCGACACGGACGAGTTCCTCGACTGGTGCGGCAAGGTCGGCGTTCGCCCGATGTTCACGGCCAACGTTGGTGATGGTTCGCCCGAACTGGCGGCCGAATGGGTGACCTACGTCAACAAGACCCGCAAGGGTCCCCGTGTGGACTTCTGGGAAATCGGCAACGAAGTCTACGGCGACTGGCACAAGTACTACGACAAGTGGGGCAAGGACGGCGGCGCCGCCTACGCCAAGCAGGCTCGTCAGCACATCCTGGCCATGAAGAAGGCCGACCCCTCCATCAAGATCACCGTGGTCTGGATGCTCACCGGCAAGTGGAACGAAGTCGTGCTCAAGGAAGTCGCCGACATCGTCGATGGCGTCAACGTGCACCACTACGCCCAGAAGGCCGGATCCGACAACGACGACGCGCTCCTGGCGGTTTCCGGCGAAGCCGACAAGGTCATGCGGGACGTTCGTGAGCAGGTCGAGAAGTACGGCGTCAAGGGCAAGCACTACGACATCTGGCTGACGGAATGGAACTCGGTGGACTTCAACCCGGGTGCCCAGATCCTCCAGCCCGTGAACGGCATCTTCGTGGCCGACTACCTCGGACACTTGGCGGAAAGCCCCATCGAGAAGGCCAACATCTGGGCTCTCTACAATGGACGCGACAAGCGCAACGGCGACTACGGCCTGCTCTCGGTTTCGGCCGACGTGCAAGGTTTCAACGCCAAGCGCCCCGCGTACTGGGCCGTGCGCATGATGGCCAGCACGCTGACGGGGAATCTCCTGTCCGGCACCTCCGACCAGGAGAACCTCGCCACCTGGATCAGCCGCCGTCCCGACGGCAAGCTGGCCATGGTGATGGTGAACAAGGCCAAGGAAACCGACTTCAAGGCCACGATCAAGGTGCCCGGCCTGAAGGGCAAGGCAACCGTCCAGATCCTGACCGCCGCGCAGTCGGGCGGCTTGAAGTCGGCAGACCCCCACGGCGAGCATTTCTCGCAGGAAGGGCCGTCCATCCTGTCGCAGGAAGTCGCCACTGGAACCGTGATCACCGTTCCGAAGTTCTCGATCGTCACGATCGTCTGGGACTGATCTCCGACAAAAATTGACTTGATCCAGGCGCCCTCCGGAGATTGTCCGGTGGGCGCCTTTTTCGTTGGTGTCCGCATCGCGGACGGATCGATTCCGATGTGGCGCAGGGGTGGGGGAATTGTTACCCTTCGAAGCGTCATCCCTTCCATTTCTCCGGAGACACCGCACATGGCGAAGAAAACAACAACCGATTCCCGCGTCCCCACCGCGAAGGCCCAGGCGATGGAGGATGTCGGAGACCTGATCGCCACCGACGCCGACGCCTTGCGTCGGTCCTTCCACTACCATCTTCGTCTGTCCCTGGCCCGCGACCGCTACACGGCCACCGACAACGATCGCTACCTCTCGCTGGCTTGGGCCGTGCGCGATCGTCTGGTCCAGAACTGGATCGAGACGCAACAGTCCTACTACAACCAGGACGTCAAGCGGGTCTACTACTTCTCCCTGGAATTCTTGATGGGGCGCGCGCTCGGCAACTCCGTCCTGAACCTGGGCATCGAAGACACGGTGCGCGAGGCGCTCGACAACCTGGCGCTTTCGTACGAAGAGCTGCGGGAGATGGAAGGCGACGCGGGCCTGGGCAATGGCGGCCTGGGCCGTCTTGCCGCCTGTTTCCTCGACTCTTGCGCCACCCTCAAGCTGCCCGCCTACGGTTGCGGCATCCGGTACGAATACGGCATCTTCCGTCAGAAGATCGTCGAAGGCCACCAGGTCGAAGAGCCCGACAACTGGCTGCAGTTGTCCAACCCCTGGGAAATCCCGCGCCCCGAAAACGTCGTGCCGGTCCATTTCTACGGCCGCGTCGAAGCGCAGACCGATCGCACCGGCCGCACCTTCTACCGTTGGGCCGACACCGAGAAGGTCATGGCCATGCCCTACGACACGCCGGTTCCGGGGTACCAGAACGGGGTGGTCAACAATCTGCGGTTGTGGTCGGCCAAGGCCACCGACGACTTCGATCTCCAGTTCTTCAACGACGGCGACTACGTGCGCGCGTCGCTGGCCAAGAACGACAGCGAGACCATCTCGAAGGTCCTCTACCCCAACGACAACGTCACCGCGGGGCAGGAGCTGCGGCTCAAGCAGCAGTACTTCTTCTGTGCGGCCGGCATCCACGACGTGGTGCGTCGCCACCTCAAGCACCACCCCAGCCTGAAGAATCTGGCCGACAAGGCCGTCATCCAGCTCAACGACACCCACCCGGCGGTCGCCATCCCCGAGATGATGCGGATCCTGCTCGATGACCACGGGTTCGCCTGGGACGAGGCGTGGGGCATCACCACCAAGATCTTCGCCTACACCAACCACACACTGCTTCCCGAAGCCCTTGAGAAGTGGCCCGTGGAGATGTTCGGCAAACTCCTGCCCCGGCATCTGCAGATCGTCTACGAAATCAACTTCCGCTTTTTGCGCCAGGTCGCCTTCCGCTACCCCGGAGACACCGAACGTCTGCGCCGCATGAGCATCATCGAGGAAGAAGGCGCGCGCAAGATCCGCATGGCCAACCTTTCCGTGGTGGGCTCCTGCTCCGTCAACGGTGTGGCGGCCCTGCATTCTGACCTTCTGAAGTCGCACGTGCTGAAGGACTTCTACGAGTTCTACCCCACCAAGTTCAACAACAAGACCAACGGCATCACCCCCCGCCGCTGGCTGGTCAAGTGCAATCCCGGTGCGACGGCCCTCATCGTCGACAAGATCGGAGAGGATTGGATCACCGATCTATCCAAGCTGAAGGCGCTCGAGAAGTATGCCGACAATGCCGAGTTCCAGAAAGCCTGGCGCAAGGTCAAGAAGGACGCCAAGGAAAAACTGGCCGACTACGTGCTGCGGGAACATGGGGTCCGTCTCAACTGCGATGCCTTGTTCGACGTGCAGATCAAGCGCCTGCACGAATACAAGCGCCAGTTGCTGAATCTGCTGCATGTCATCCATCTCTACCGTGAGATCAAGGCCAACCCGGGTGGCGATTTCACGCCCCGCGTGGTCTTGTTCGGAGCCAAGGCGGCCCCAGGGTATTTCATCGCCAAGTTGATCATCAAGCTGATCAACTCGGTCTCGCAGGTGGTCAACAACGACCCCGATGTGGGCGATCGCCTGAAGGTCCTGTTCCTGGCCAACTACCGCGTGTCGCTGGCCGAGAAGATCATCCCCGCCGCAGACCTGTCCGAGCAGATCTCCACGGCCGGACTCGAGGCGTCGGGTACCGGAAACATGAAGCTCTCCCTCAACGGGGCGCTGACCATCGGAACCTGGGATGGTGCCAACATCGAGATCGCCGAGGAAGTGGGCGAAGACAATTGCATCATGTTCGGGCTCAAGACCCCGGAAGTCGCCGAACTGAAGGCCAAGGGCTACAGGCCCAACGACTACATCGAGGCGAACGCCGACCTCAAGGCCGTGCTCGAGCTCATCGAGTCCGGGTTCTTCTCTCCCGAGAAGCCCGAGCTCTTCCGCCCGATCACCGACAGCCTGCGCGGCAAGGACACCTACCTCCTGGCGGCCGACTTCGCCGACTACGTCCGCGCCCAGCGCGAGGCTTCCGCCGGATACAAGGATGTCAAGAACTGGACCAAGCGATCCATCCTGAACACCGCCCGCATGGGCAAGTTCAGTTCCGATCGCACCATCCAGCAGTACGCCGACGAAATCTGGGGCGTCAAGCCCGCGGAACGCCGACCGGGTTGATCCACCCGTTTGTTCTCGGACTCCTGTCCGCCGCGGCCCCGGTCGTGTGCGGACAGGACTCCACTCCCGAACCCACCCGTCTGGATTCCCTCCTGGCGGGTGTTCCCATGTGGTTGCCGGCCCTGGAACGCATCGTCGTGGTCGATGCCCGGGCCTCCTGCTGCGCCGAGATGTTGCCGCGTCTCCAGGTGCTGGATGCCCGCACCGGACGACTCGTGCGCCAGTGGGGAGAGGATGGAGCCGCCAGCGGAGACAGTCTGCAGGCTTGGCACGAGGCGGCCCTTCGACGCGAAGTGGAGTTGGTCGTCGGCCGAAGTCGGATGATCCCTTTGCCCCTGGATTCGGTGATCGAGCCGCCTCTGTTCCGCGCCGGTGGAGTCCTGGATTGGACCCTGTCCGTGGGGGAGCGCTCCGTGCGCGTCGGGCCGGTGGCCACCGCGGCCATCGCGATGCCCTCGGCCTGCTGCCACGGCGTCGAAGCCACCGGCCGGGAACCGTGTGCGGCGTTCCCCAACCGGTGGACCCTCCGGTCGTTGCCCGGTACACGCAGGGTTCTCGCCGGGGCGACCCTGGCGATGGAGCTGGATGGATGCGAGGAGGGGCCGAACTACCGGATCCTGCGCTGTACTCCCGTCCCCGCGGGGCGCAAACCAGCCGGCCACTTACCGTCGATGTCATGGCCCGGTCGCGTTGACGATTTCCGTCCATCCGCTTCGGGTGCGCCGCACGTCCGGGACCACGCGGACCAGGCGCTCCATCGCCTGCGCATGCGGGTGCCCGTAGGTGTTGCCTTGGCCTGCCTGCACGAAGGCGATGCGTGGCCTCACCGCTCCCAGGAAGGGCAGGGACGACGACCCCCGACTTCCGTGGTGGCCCACCAGAAGAACGTGCGCGGAAAGCCCCGTTCCCGCGGCGATCATGGCCGCTTCGCCGGTGGTGTCGAGATCTCCCGGCGCCAGCACGACGCCGGCTCCCCGCTCGTCGAGCAGGCGGACCACCAGGCTGCGCGCGTTGTCGGTCGGCGCCTCCGGATCCGATCCGACGACCTCCAGGCGCGATCCGTCGGACAGGTCCACGACCTGGCCGCGTCGCAGCTCGCGGCAGCCTGACGGAATTTGGCTGCACCACCCGGATTTCCGCGCGGCCATCCAGGCATCGACCGGGCCTCCACCGTGCAGCACCTCGGCCACCTGCCCTCGGGAAACCAATGTGTCCAGCCCTCCCACGTGGTCGCCATCCCAGTGGGAGACCACCACGAGGCAAGGGGCGAGCCGTCCGCGGGAACGGAGCAGATCGGAAAGGACCGACGACGATTCGGGGCCGGCGTCGAACAGGATCGCGCGGCCGGAGCGCTCGACGACCACCCCCGACCCCTGCCCGACGTAGGGGACAAGAATCGTCATCGGAGTCGGGGCGACGTCGGCGCCCGAAATGCCGCATCCCGCGACTCCCAGCCCCAGGGCGGCGAGCAGAATCCGTATTACCAACGCACGATCCACGATCCACCTCCTCGGGGAGTCTCCCCGGTCTGCGCACATTCGATCTCCACGCGCGAGCCGCGCGAGGAACGCTCCAAGCCCAGCGAACTGCTCACCTTCCACTCCCATTGTCCGTCGGTCCGTCGGATCGACGAACCATCGAGATGGAGGTCGCGGCCCTTCCAGGAGCACCCCAGAGCGGGCTCCACATCCGTCCCGCTTGTCCAGGACGCTTCGGCCCAAGGACGCAACCGCCCCGAGGCCCACTCCGCACCCGGGGTGATCCGATGGGATTGCGTCGTCGTCGCGTGCGTCAGGCGGCCGCGCAGGCGTACCCGAGCACCACCCAGACGCGTCGAACTCTGACCAAGGAGCGACCAACGACGGAGGTTCGCGGAATCCTGCGAGATGCGTCCCTGGATCCCGACGGCCAGACGGCTGCCATTCCAGGCTGCGGAAGCGTGCGCTTGGGTGGATCCCGGAGAGCTGGTTTCCAGGCCCTCGTGCCGGAAGCCTCGATCGATCTTCGAGAGGGACAGGGTTTGTCGGAGTCCTCCCTGGCGAAGTTCCAGATCCGCCATGGCGGCGGCATGATCGTGGTTCCCCGCGAGGTCCGCGCGCAGGAACACCTCGTCGGTCTTCCAGGCCAATCCGGCCAGCGGCGTGGGGGAGCTTTCCGGATTCTTGGTGGCGCCCAGGCGCGCCGCACCCAGTTCGGCCAGGATGCTGGTGCGGGTACCGGAGCGCGCCCCGGCGACCGTCCGGGTCCGGAGCGCGACGGGAAACGGTGCGACAGATTCCGTTTGGGCCCGGGCTTCGAGACCCGCCGGGGCATGGCCCGAGCCCAGCCGACCCAGCGGATGTTCCGCACCCGAGCGGACGCTCCCGCCCTCGAGCAGGGGGGCGTCCGACCACGACGGAAGATCGCCGACCAGAAGCCGTAGCTCCCCAGGGCTCCAGGCCAGCCGCTGGCGCACGGGCGCCAGGCCGGAGTCGTCCCGTCCGGCCAGGGAAAGTTGCAGCGCCCCTTCGCGCCAGGCGGCGTCGTAGGCTTGCACGGTGGACACCCCACTCGATCCGGACCGGGTGGAAAGGCGCACGCGGCCCTCCCTCTGGTCGAGGGAGTCTTCCATGAGGCTTGGGCGCACCAGGGAATCGTCGTCGTCCCACCACCCCCAGGGTTGGGCAGCCGATGGAGAGGTCAAGGCGATGCCAATCGGCAACGCGAGTCGGAGCCTTCGGATCCAGCTTTGCCCCCCATGCTTTCTCCGGCCTTGGCGAGCCTCCTCTTCGCCGCGTTGCGAATCTCGGAGGTGATGCCCGACCCGTCCCGCGTGGAAGATGCCCGCGGCGAGTGGATCGAACTGGAAAACGCCGGGGACGCGTCCACCCCGGTCGGATACCGTCTGGCGCTCCCGGGCGGCGACACGATCGACGTTCCGGAGGATGCGATGCCCTCGGGGGCGTTCTGGATGCTCGGCAAGGTGCTGGAAGCCGACAACGGCGGATTCGTGCCCGACCTGGCGATCCCCTCCGGATGGACTCTTCCCAACGGCGCGGGACGGATCGCCTTGCTCGGGCCGGACGGGTCGGAGGTCGATGCCGTCGATTGGACCAACGCTCCGGCAGGCTCCAGCCTGGAGCGCTGCCCCGACGGAATCTGGCGCCCATCCGGGATCGTCTACGGGATGGGGGACAAGGGAACTCCGGGATCCCCGAATTCCTGCGACGGGTCGCCACGCGACATCGAAGGCGAAATCGTGTCGCTGGAACGGCAGGGGGACGAGGTCGTCGCGGATGTGCGCAACCGGGGGAAACTGGATTGGGGTGGCGGGCGTGTCGTTTCCTGGAGCGTGGACGGCGCGATCATCCGCCACGACACCCTGCGGATGGCTCCAGGTGCGGTCGCGACCCTCCGGCACGCCCTGTCGGATTCCGTCGTCCGGGAGCGCTGGAGCGTGGCGCTGCCCCGGGACGCGCGACCGTTCGACGACACTCGGTCCCTGTGGGTCCGGTCGGCGGTCGGGGTGGTGGTCCTGGCCGAGCTCCAGCCCGCGGATGCCGGACCGGAGTGGATCGAGATCGGCCAGCGGTTCGATCGGGCCCTGGCCCTGGATGGATGGACACTCGGGGACCAGGAGCCGCGGGCGCACCTGCCCGCGGGCAGCACCCTTCCCGCCGGCGGGCGCTTGGTCCTGTCTTCCGATTGCGCGGCCCTGAAAGCGCTCGTGCGTGTCTCGACCCTGCCTTGCGCCGAACCGACACCCTGGCCGCGGTTGTCGGCCGAAGCCGATCGCCTGAGCCTGCGCGACGCCGACGGGGGGCTCTGGGATTCGATCGCCTGGGATCGGGGCGGTTGGGGAGCCTGGCCCAAGGAGCGGACTCGGGAACGGGGGGAGCTGTCTCCCTTCGGAGGTCCCCAGGAGTGGTTGCCCTCGGCCGAGATCGGCGGAACTCCCGGGTACGGGCCGGCCGAGGCGTCCGGATGGAGCCGCAGCGACAAGGGTCATGCCTTCCGGCTCGGGACGCGGCGCGTACGCCCCGGATCGGAGTCCGAGCGACTGCGCATGGAGATCGAAGGGGCCCCGGCGGACGAATTCCGTCTGGAACTGTTCGACATGGGGCGGCGTGCCGTGGCGCGGCTTCACGACGGTGCACCTCCGCGCGACGGGGTGCTGCTGTGGGATGGGCGCGACGGCAGGGGGCGGCCCGTCCGTCCCGGCGTGTACGTGGTGGTCGCCGAATTCGGCCCTGTCCGCAAGCCGGTGTGGAGGACCCGGGAATGGATCGTCGTCGCTCCGGCCCGCTGACCGCGGCCCTGCTTGTGCTGGCCGGTCCGGGACGTGCCGCCCTGGAAGGGACGGATCCCGTCCCGAGGCTTGTGCGCCTGGCGGGATCGCACCCGGCGCTTCCCTCGGGGGCGCAGGACTTCCGCGGCAATCCCGCGACGGCCGCCGCCGGAACGGACAGGTGGGAAGCCGGCGGCGGCATCACGCGTCCGCTGGGACTGGAAGGATTGTGGGAGCAGGCGGCCTGGACGATGTGGAACATCGCGCCCCTGGCGCCGATCGGCGCCGGCGTCCGCACGGGATGGCGGGAGTTCCGCGCCGACGACCTCTACCGCGACGACGCCCTGTTCGCTTCCGGCGCGGCACGCTGGCGGAATCTGTCGGTCGGAACCGGCGCGAGCCTGCTCCGCTGCGACTACGGCGACGGGGAAGAGGGCTTCGCCGCGGGAGCCACGGCGGGGGGCCTGGTCCGTTGGAAGGATCTGTCCTTCGGAGCCGAAGCGACCGACCCCAGCCTGTTCCTGGCCGATCCGCCCTGGATGCGCGAGCCCTGGAGCGCCGGGCTGGGTGCGGCCCTGGCTCCCGGGGATCGGAGCTGGCGCACCGCCGCCACTGCGGCCTATCGACAGGATGCGGGGTGGTCGTGGCGACTGGCCCAGGAAATGATCCTCCCCCTGGGGATGGATGCGGGTTTGGGCGTCGGCCTCGAGCCTTTCCGCCTGGCCGGTGGGCTCGGCTGGCGGTTGGGTCCGGTGCGACTGGATGCCGCGGCCGAAGGCGATCCGATCCTGGGGTGGCAGTCGCATCTGTCGTTTTCCGTCGTGATCCGCTGAGAGGCCGAGAAACAACCACCAAGCGACCAACATCCACCGCTCGTCCTGAGGAGCGAAGCGTCTCGAAGGGCGGGCGGAGGATTCGCGACCACAAGATGCCGTTTTCGGAGTGGCGCCGCCGTCCTTCGAGACAGGGCTTCGCCCTTCCTCAGGACGAGCGGATTTCTGGTCCATCGGTTTTTCTCAGGCTTTGAGGGTAGGTCAGGGGCAGGAGGTCGCGGGCGAGTCCGACCCGTCGGCGCACCAGGCCAGACCCGCGTCGTTGGCGAGGGACGAACTCCACGTGCTTCGCACCCGCGCGGTGCGAGCCCCGGCGGTATTGAGGTCGGGCCACGATTGCTTGCCGTCGAGCACCAGGACGCCGTCGAAGAGTTCCAGCGTCGCCGCATCGCGCAGTTTCCAGAACGAGCCGCCCGAGGTGGAGTGGGTCACCACGGCGTCGTCGATGCCGCAGACCAGGCCGGCGACCGAACGCAGCGCGTGGTCGGCCGCCTGCACCGCGGCGCAGGGGGCGCGGGTGACCACCGCGGTGCCGCCTGCAGGCAGGTCGAGATCGAACTGGGCATCGGCGGGCCCTTTGCCCAGGCGTACGCGTCCGGTGAAGGCCGGGCCGGGATTGTGGATGGCGATCCAGTCGGCCGCCCCCGAATCGGAGAACGCCGTCAGCACCAGGCGCCCCGTCTGGTGCGAAGGCTGTTCGGGTTCACCGGAAAAACTCGCGGTGGCGTCGAGTTCCCCTCCGGGCCTCAATACGAGGCTGGCGGCGATCTGTCCCCGAGAGTTCTGCAGCGAAAGGGACAGAGGGAGATCGGCGTCCCCGGAGAGCGCAAGCACGGTGTCCAGATGGAACAGCGTGTCCCCGGCGGTGTTCCAGGCGCGAAGCCGCAGGGTCCCCTGCTGACCCACGGGAAGGCTGTCCAGTCGGAGCATGGTGCGTCCGCCCGAACCGCGCAGCGCCTGGGCAGCGCGTCGGACACCGACGGAGGTCCACGCCATGCCCAGGGAATCCACTCCTGCCGGTACCGCAGGGGCGTTCAAGACGATCTTGCCGAGCAGGGCCTTCAGCTCCAGTTGGGCGTGGGCGATCTGGCCGCGCGCCAGGGTCAGGCCGACCAGCGAGTCTCCGTGGGTCGTGAACCCCTGGGGATCGCGGTACCACGACCGCACCCGGTACTCGGGCCCCTCGGGAAGATTGGTGAAGGACAGGGTACCGGAACCAATCCCGGTCCAGGTCATGGAGTCGCGGCGCAGGATCCCCCTCGTGGGTTGGACGACTTCGACCACCAGGATGCCCCCCGGATCGGCGGCCGCCTCCCTCGCCGCCAGTGGTGTGCGCAGGGCGGCGACTTCGATGCGCACCGAGGCAGGATCTGTCGAGAGCGGTTCGGGACTGGCGGTTTCGGACAGGCAGCCGGACAGCGACAAGGTTGCGACGGCGAGAGGCGCGAAGATGCGGGAACGGTTCATGGACTTGGACACTCCTGAGTCTGGGGGATTTCCACGGACGGATTGTGCGTGGTGAGGTCAGCGCCTAAAGCGCGGATCGTGCCAGTCGTCCCGAAGGCCGTCGCGACGGGAGGCCGTACCGGGGAACGACGGGGAATCCTTGCGGTGTCCCGGTGGTGACGACTGCAGGTTTTTTCCGCCAGCACGATCCTGCACCCCACGGATTGCCTGGGCGGGAAAACGTCTTGAGCCCGGAATTGTCCAGTTGGCCCGATCCTTGATTGAGCCGGGACCACCCAAGACAGGAGGCATCATGAGACTCTTTGCGCTGTTCGCTCTACTCGTCGCCGGGGTGGTGGACGTCTGGTCCCAGCCCGCGATCGCATCCCGGTCGACCCGGCCCCGCAACCCCACCATCGCGATCCTGCCCTTCGTGAACGCCAACCAGGAAGCGGCACGCGATGGGCTGGGGGTGTCGCTGGCCGCCATGTTCGGAACCCACCTCAAGAACGAGACCAGCTTCATGGTCCTGGAGCGCTCCCAGATCGCCCGCATCGTGGGCGAGCAAGGATTGGAAGCCTCCGGGCTGACCGAATCCCAGCGCTTGCAACTGGGGCGGCTCCTGCAGGTCGAGGTCATCCTGGCCGGAGAGGTCTCGCGTTTCGGCGGCCTGGTGCAGATGGACGCGCGTCTGGTTTCGGTCCAGACCGGCCAGGTGTTGGTGGCCGAATACGCCGCGATCGACGGATACGCGAAACTGCGGGAGTCGGTGGTGTCCATCTCCAAGGCGCTCGAAATGAAGTACCTGCGCCGCTGGATGGGCGACGTGGTGGTCTCGGTCCAGCCCGTGGATGCCGAGGTGTACCTGGACGACCAGTACGCGGGCAAGGCTTCCCTCAAGGAGCCGCTGCGCATCCCCAACCTCATGGAAGGGCGCTACGCCCTGCGCGTGCTGGCGGCAGGATACGCCACCGTCACCGACACCGTCGGGGTGGTGCCTCGCGGCGTGCGCGAGGTGCCTGTGGCGCTGAAGGCGCTCCCGGGAGCGCTGCGACTGGCGTCGGAACCTGTCGGAGCTCGGGTGCTGGTGAACGGCAAGGACGTGGGTGCCTCGCCGGCCATCCTGGACACCTTGCAGGAAGGTCGTTACCACGTGGCCTTCCAATTGAACGGATTCCGTCTCCACGAGCGGGATGTCGAGGTCCGTTCCGGACAACGCAGCGAGGTCAAGGCCGTGCTGGAGGTCCTGCCCGGCCGCGTGTCGGTGGGATCGGTCCCCAAGGGCGCCGAGGTGTGGCTGGACGACAAACGCGTGGGGTACGCGCCGATGCTGGTCGAGAACGTGGTTCCCGGGCCGCACGCGATCCGCCTCGAGGCGCCGGGGCGATCGCCCGTTCGCGACGCCGTCATCGTCAAACCCGGCGAGGAGGTGGCCTGGGGAGGAACCCTGGAGCCGCTGCGCGGAACCCTCACCGTGGTGCCGCAGACGGATTCCGTGGGCGTGCGGATCTTCCAGGCGGGTCGCGGCCTGGTGGCCACGCTGCCCGCGCCGTTCCACAAGCGCGAGATGGAGATCGGAGACTGGACGCTGGAGTTTTCGCGCCCCCAGCACGATACCGTGGTCGTGAAGGCCAATGTCGCTACGCAGCGGGAGACGCGCCTCGAGCCGCGGCTGCGCGAGCGCACCGCACACCTGGAGGTGCGCACGACGGGGAACCCCGCCGAAGTCTGGGTGGACGGCCGCTACGTCGGGCGCACCGGCCGGGCCGTCGCCGAGCTGGCCAAGGGAGGCCACGAGGTGGCGTGGTCCAGCTACTTCCACCAGGGATCCGATTCGGTGCGCGTGGCGCCCGACGAGCACCGCGTCGTGGAGATCCCGGCCCCCGGCCGGGTCCGCGCGCGGTGGATGATTCCCCTGGGTCTGATCCTTTCCACCCTTCTCCTGTTCGCCGCAGGGCGCTGAAGGAGCCCCGCCCATGAAAACCAACCAAATCCTGTCCGTGGTCGCGCTGGCCGCGACCCTGGCCTCGGCCCAGACGACCGTCTACGGACCTTCGGGCCTGAACTTCGTGCCTTCGGCATTCGCCTCGGGCGAGGGGCGCTGGAGCGGGAGTGCCGGAGGCTCGACCGACCAGTCCCCCCTGGGGTTGGTCGCCCTGCAGGGAGACTTCCTCGAAGGACGCCTGGAACTGGGGCTCGCGAACGCCTGGCGCCTGGTGGAAGGCGATTCCGTGGGGTGGAACCCCGGCCTGTTCCCGATGCCGATCGTGCCTTCCGCGAAGTGGATCATCGACCGCGAGGAGCGCGGGCGGCAGAGCTGGGGATACGCCGCGGGCTTCTCCATGCCGCTGGGGGCCTGGGCCGCCGCCGGATGGCGCCTGCGACTTCCTCTGGCTTCGCCGCAGATCCATGCCGGCCTCGGGACGCCATTGAATTCCATCCAGGCCTTCGGCGGCCTGGCTCTCGAACTCTGCGATCTGGAGGGCCGGACCCTGCCCGTCACCCTGGCGGTGGACGGCGCCCTGGCGGGTTCGACGGGAACCCTGGGCCAGGCCGAGGAGGCCTACTGGTCGGCAGGCGTCACCACGCGCTTGGGGCGGAATCTGTCATTCCAGGCCGTGCACCGCCGCGACCGCCACTACCAGACGCTGTCCGACGACGGCAACCGCGACGGGGGAATCTCGCTGTTGCGCGTGCTTTGGAATTTCGGCGGCAACGCCCAAGGAGCATCCCGATGAAGACCATGACCGCGTTCCTGCTCTCGGCCCTGGCCCTGGACGCCGCGGCCCGTTCCGCACCTCCGGCGCCGATGACCTTCGATGCCGCCCCCGGCGCCTCGCATCCGGGGTTGGCTTCCGATCTGGCCTGGCTGGACGGCGCCAAGATCACGGGGGCGATATCGTCCGCACCGGAGCACGTGGGAGTCCTGAGCGCCCCGAATTTCCAGGTGGTCTTCGGGCGCGTCGCCAGTTCGGTCGCCGACCCCTTCGATGCCGATCGCGAGATCGACGAGATGGAGACCCTGCGCCTGCGCCTGGGGACCGGGCTGGCCCTCTCGCAGGTGGGCCTGGCGGGTGGCGGCTTCGACGCGGCCCTGGGGGTCGCCTACGAACGTGACAGGATCCGTCTGGACGAGGCCGATGTCGACGGTTCGCGGCAGTGGGTGGATCTGTCCGCCTCGGTGCGTGCCGGAAGCTGGCGCTTCGGCGCCGGACTGGCGGAGGCGGCTGTCCTGGACGCCGATTCGGGACTGCCGGACGATCCGCGCCTGGAAGCCCGACTGGGGCGCGTGCTCGCCGATGGCACCTCGTGGGGAACGGGGTTGGAGATTCCGCTGCGCCCAGACGGCGAGACCGGCCTGCGGGTGGGCCTGGGACGCGCCTTCCGCGATGCGGTGGAGTTCCAGGGCGAACTCGCGACCTCGTATGCGCGCCTGGAAAACCCCCTGCACGGAGGCAAGGAATGGGTGCGTCGCAGCCTGGAGCTGCGCTTGGGGACGAAACTGCGCTTCCGTCCTTGGGTGCCTCTGGACGATCCGTCCTGGCTGCGTCCGGTGGTCGATCCCCTCGGAGGTGTTGCGCAGGAAGGATTCCTGCTGCGTGGTTGGGAGCTCGGTGTCTCGGCGAGTTGGGACCTGGTCGGAGGGAAGGCACGGCCTGCGGTGGAGCTGTCGCGCTCGTTCTGAGTCGAATGCCGTTGGTGGTCGAGTTGCTGCCCTCTGGTCGAGGGAGCGTTGGATCTCCCGGTGGTCGAGCCTGTCGAGACCAGCCGGGTTGGTCTCGACAG
>JAMIIV010000159.1:0-165294 GCA_035913415.1 Fibrobacteria bacterium
TGGGGTGCCTACGAACCCGTGCCAAGGGGCGGAATCCGGGGTAGCGGTAGGCGTCCTTGATATGCTGGATTTCCGGTGTGTCTGGCTGATCGGTCATCGAGCCAAGTTTCTCATCCAACCAATGCGCCGAAAAGGGGCTTCGCGTCGGCGCTACAGGGTAGCGAGGGATCCGAAGCTACCCACACGTTTCCGTGAAGAGCCCCTTTTCCGTACTTTGCCAGACTCCATCGCCGCGCCCTCCTTTGTGTGTCCGGAGTCTTCCATGTCTGCCTCGAGTCGGGTTTCATCCTCCTGCCTTCCCATATGGGTCTCCATCGCGCTCGCTGCCTCCTCGGCTACCGCTCTGGAGGTCACCACCCCGGCTGGATGCGACCGCCTTCCGGAGGACATCGCAAACCTCTGCAAGAGGGAGATCACGCGTTCGGGCGGATTCCGCTACAAGCGCCTGACCAAACCGAAGGAGTGCCTTGACCTGACGGATTCCGTCTCCAGGAGCCAATGCCCGGAATCGATCCGACGCGACGGCGCGTATCTTGCCGCATCCGCTCCGGAAGCTCCGTCCCCGTCGGCGGAGGCCCCCTCGACGATGGACCGGACTCCGACAGCCCCGCTCACCCTGGAGGAGCGCAACACGCAGGCCCTGGAAAAGATCGCCACCTACACCAAGCTGCAGTCCCTGGTGTTCACGACCCTGACGGGAGTGGGGCTTCTGCTTGCCGTGGTCATCGCCGCCGCGAACTGACGCATCCCCTTCGCGTTCGGCAGGAGCACATCTCCCTTCCCAACGGCATCAAGCCTTTCTTGCCCGAACACGTTCCATCTTCGCCTCCCCATTCTCCAAAGGACCCCCGAATGCTCTTGCGCCCCCTGTTCGCCACCGCGATCCTCGCCTCGGCCGCCGTCGCCGGAACCTTGCTTCCGACCATGGCCCTGGCGGTCAACGAGAAGTCCAACGAGAAGAAGATCGACCCCGTCGCCAACGGCTTCGTGGGATTCTCCTTCCGCTCGAACCTGTCGGGCGTCTCCCTTCTCGACCTCAAGAACCTCGACGACGGGAACAAGGTCAGAATCCGTCTCAGCCCAGACTTCGCCAACCGCATGGGATTCTTCGTCGGCCCGATCACCGTGGCCGAAAAGCGCCTGGAAAAGGACGTGGTCACCCGCGCCGTGACCTTGCAGCAGGTCCCGCCGGGGCGCTACGAAGTCACCCACTTCTACGCCGACAAGAACTCCGGCGGCGCCCTGGTCACTCCCGACACGCTGGTCGTCGAGCGCGGCAAGATCTCCAGCCTGGGCGCCATCGCCATCCAAGCCGAGGTCGTCCCCCTCGTGAACCTCCTGAAGTCCGCCTCCGTACGCACCGAATCGCCCCTCCCCGACACCGCTTTCGCAAGCTTCACCGTCGCCGGCCTGAACCACCTCCCCATCCTCCACGACAGCATCCACTGGACCAAACGCTGACCCAAGCCCCGTCCGCCCCCCCTCCCGCCCCGTCTCCCCCCAGCCCCACTCCCTCCTTCCCGTCCACCGCCCCGCCCAGCCATACCGCAGGCCCCTCAGCCCCTCACCAACCCCAAAGGCCTGAGCCCAAACTCTGCCCTACCACCAGCCCTACATACCGCAGGCCTCACAGCCCCTCCCCAGCCCCAAAGGCCTGAGCCCAAGCTCTGCCCACCTCGGCGAGGGGGCAAAGCCCCCAATGCCGAGCAACGGCATCGCAAAAGCGACCCCGTATGGACTGAGGTCGAGATCGGGGATGCAGACGAAGCGACACGACCCCGACGCCGTACGCTTTGGTACGGCGAGTGGGGAGAGGAGCGAGTATGCGCCCCGAGATCGACCTCAGTCCCCTTGGAAGCGGTAGCCTTCTCCTGTCACCGTCTGGATGTAGCGAGGCCGCTTCGGATCGGGCTCCAGCTTCTTGCGCAGGGCCAGCACGAAGTTGTCGATGGTGCGGGTCTGCACGCCGTCGGCGTAGCCCCAGACCTCGCGCAGCAGTTCGTCGCGCGTGACCGTCTCGCCCTGGTGGTCGGCCAGGCGGCGCAGGAGCATGCATTCCTTGTAGGAGAGTTCGACCGGCCGGCCGTCGACGATCGCCGAACTGGCGCGGAAGTCGACTTCGCGCCCCCCGAAACGCAGGAGATCGTGGACGGAATCCGTCGTGTCCGTCGCGGTGCTGGACAGCCAGTCGCGCGAACGGATGAGGGTGCGGATGCGGGCCAGCAGGATGGGGAGGTCGAAGGGCTTGGCCAGGTAGTCGTCGGCACCGGCGTTGAGGCCTTCGACGATGGCGTCGGAGCTGGCCGAAGCCGACAGGATGAGCACCGGGGTGCGCACGTCGTGTGCGCGCAATCCCGCCAGCACCTCCAGGCCCGAGATGCCCGGCAGGAGCATGTCGAGGATGACCAGGTCGAAGCCGCCTTCCAGGGCCGTTTCCAGACCGCTTTCGCCGTCGAGTCGATGGACCGTGGCAAAACCGTCCTGGCGCAGGTTGAACTCCAGCCCCAAGGCCATCGGTTCGTCGTCCTCCACCAACAGGATCCGTCGGGTTGTGGTGTTCATCGTTTGACCTCCGGGAAGCGTATCCAGAAAGCGCTCCCCTTGGTGGTGGGGTTGTCGCGCACGCCCATGGAGCCGCCCATGAGCTCCACCAGGGAGCGGGCGATGTAGAGGCCGAGACCCGTGCCGTGGCGGCGACGGTGATCGCGCTGGGGCACGCGGAAGAATCGTTTGAAGATCCGGCGGCGCATGTTCACGGGGATCCCGATGCCGCGGTCGCGCACCTCCAGAACCACGGCCCCCCCCTGCGCGGAGACCACCACCTTCGGCGCGGTTCCGTCGCCGTATTTGTGGGCGTTGTGCACCAGGTTGTCGAGGATCGTCTCCAGTTGCCTCCGGTCGACCCGGATGCGCGAAGCGACCTGCCCTTCCAGCTCGAAGGACGGCGCCGCCGGGCGTGTCCGGCACGACTCCAGCCAGGGCATCACCGCAAGATTCTCCAGGCGCACATCCTCCATGCCGCTCTCGATGCGGCGTGCCTGCAGAATGCGCGACACCAGTCCGTCCAGGCGGCGCGCCTCTTGCACGATCAGGGCGGTGAACCGCGCCCGGTCGGCCTCCTCCATGTCCGAGCGCTGCAAGGTCTGCGCAAACAACTGGATGTTGGCCGTCGGCAGTTTCAGTTCGTGGGTGGTCATGGACAGCCAGTCGGTCTGCAGCCTGCGGTAGCGGCGGTTCACCAGGTACGAGGCGAAGAACAGCGACAGCGCCGTGAGAATCACGGCGAAGAAGGACGACCCCATGGCAACCACCAGCCAGCGCATGGAGGGATCGTACTGGATGGGATGTGCGCCCCGGGCTTTCCCGAGCGAAGCGGACAACTCGGCGATGGTGCGGAAGTCGCCGATGATGAAGACGTTCCAGAGCACCAGCAGGGTGATCGACATGGCGACGGCCACGACGAACCCGAAAATCGCAAGGGCTAGGGTCCAGTGTCGGTTCACGATGGGCCAAAGATGCCTTCCCACCCCCACCGAGGTGGGTATATTCGAAACTCCATGGCGATCTACCTCACGGCCCTTCGGGGCCAGCACAACGGCCAGGATGTTCCCGGACTTCTCTGGACTCCGGATTCGGGTCTGAACCCACGGCAGGTCATCGACCAGTTGCGGGCCGAGAACCCCTGGCTCGGTGCCCGCCAGACCGGGCGCGACATCTTCACCTTGGTCACCCCCGACGACCCCGAGGCCGACCACCTCAAGTCGGGGCGCGAAGGCGCCTGGAAGGTCGATTTCCGTCAGCCCGGATCGCGTGGGCTCGTCCAGTTGCTGCTGTTGCAGCACCTGCGCACCAGCAAGGTGCTGGTGGACTTGCGCACCGGCTTCGCCGCTGTGCGCAGCACCGAAGCCGCCGATGGCCGCCTGGTCGTGGACGGACTGGAACTGCACCTGGAGGCCTTGGGCGAACACGAATGCCTGCTTTGGGTCCACCCCGTGCAGCGCCTGCTGGACGCCCGCCCCAACGCCTTGGAAGACGTGGGCCACCGCTCGGTAGACCTGTGGTTTCCCATCGAAGGCATCTCGCTGGCCTCGGCCCATCCCAAGCGCAACGCCCAAGGTTGGTCGGTCAGCGTGGGCCGGCGGGCCCGTCTGGTCCGCGCCGGAGACCCCTGCGCCTTGGTGGCCTCCGAAAATCCCTCCGACCTCACGGCGCAGGACGTGGTGGGTACGTTGCGCAGTTGGTTCGCCGGCATCGAGATCGCGGGGCTGCGCTTTGCTTCCGACCCCTGCACCGGCGACGACTTCGGCTTCCAGGAAGCCACCCTCCCCGACACCGAAGCCACGGCGCTGGACGCCTCCGACCAGCCCATCGCCTTGCCCGAGGTGTTCCACGCCGCGCTCGGCGGGCACACCGCCGTGCGCGTACCGCGCCTTCCGCCCGTCACCTTCCACCTGACGGGCCTGCGCGAATCCGACGCCACCACGGTCGCCCATGCGCTCAACCAGCGCGCCGCCGACTGGCATGGCGTCGCGCTGCAATTTGCCACCGAACCCGTGCCCGGCAGCCTCGATCTGCCGCTGGACCCCAAGAACCCCCTGGTGAACCAGCCTCGTTCGGCGCGTGCCGCCGGACAGGCAGCCGGGTTGTTCCTGGAGTGTGTGCGCCGCGGTGGCGGCTCCCCTTGGCGGCTCGCCCTTCCCGGCGGACGCTGGGCCTTGGGGGTGTCGCAGGCGTTCCTGTACGGCAAGATGCACCACCTGGCGCTGGCCCTGGTCTCTCCCTCCGGAGACCTCGTCGCCTCGTGTGTGGTGCCGTTCCGCTTTGCCGACCTCGGCGAGGCCTCCTTCGGACGTACCCTGGCCCGCAAGCTCTGGGAAACACAGCCCGAAGACCTCGTACTCCACATCGACGAGACCCTCGATCCTCCTCCGGCCTTCCTCGCCGGGCTGGCACCACACGCGCCGGCCTGGAAGCTGCGCCGCCGGTCGGTGCCGCGCGCCTTTGGCGCCAGCACCTTCGCCTGGCTGCCTCCCGAGACGGTCGCCGTCTCGCCCCGCCACGTGGTGGCCCTGGTGGAACGCCCCGACGGAATCCGCCCCCTGGCGCTGGAGCGCCTGGCCGGCCAGGACGATCCCCTGCGCGCCCTCGAAGAGATCCTGGTCCTGGAATTCGCCTGGTCGCCCGGCCGGGCCGAACGCCGCCACGGCCCCGCCACCCTCGAATGGGCGCGGGGACTTCTGTTCCAGAAGGACCGTTACCAGCCCCTGGCCCAGCCCGGGGCATCCAAGGAGAAAAACCGAGCATGACGGATTCCGTCGCCACCGCCCCGGTCGAGGACCGCCCCTTCACCATCGCCGGCAAGACCTATTCGTCGCGCCTGCTGGTGGGCACGGGCAAATACGCCACCTTCGAACTCATGAAAGAGGCCCTCGAGGTCTCGGGCACCCAGATGGTGACCGTGGCCTTGGGCCGCGTCGATCTTTCCGCGCCCAAGGGCAAGGGGATCTTCGACGCCATCGATCCGTCCAAATACGCCATCCTGCCCAACACCGCCGGCGCCTTCAACGTGCAAGACGCCGTGCGCATCGGGCGGTTGTCCAAGTCGATGGGCTGGAACCTGCTCAAGCTGGAAGTCCTCTTCGACGCCAAGACCCTCCTTCCCGACCCCGTCGGGACTCTCGAAGCCGCGCGCATCCTGAAGGACGAAGGCTTCGACCTCATGATCTACACCAACGACGACCCCGTCCTGGCCCAACTGCTGGACCGTCTGGAACCGGCCGCGATCATGCCCGCCGGCGGGCCCATCGGATCGGGCCAGGGTGTGCTGAACCCGTCGAACATCCGCATCATCCTCGAGTCGGTGAAGGCTCCGGTGCTCATCGACGCCGGCCTGGGCACCGCTTCCGACGTGGCCGAAGCCATGGAACTGGGTGTGGATGGCGTGCTGCTCAACAGCCCCATCGCCCTGGCCAAGGATCCGGTCCGCATGGCCCGCGCCATGAAGGCCGCCTGCGAGGCCGGCCGCGACGCCTACCTCGCCCAGCGCATCCCGCGCAAGCTCTACGGCTCGGCCAGCTCGCCGCTGGAAGGCCTCACACCCGCCGTGCGCCCCGTCCGCGGGGTCTGACCAAAATCCGTCCCACCTCGCGCGCCCCGGATTCTCCCCGGGGCGCGCTTTCGTTTCCGGAGTTCTCATGCTGATCGACTTCTCGAAGGTCCGCATCTACGTCGTCACCGATCCGCGCCTCAACGCCGGTCGCGACGAAGAGACCGTGATCCGCGCCGCCACCGCCGGGGGCGCGAACCTCTTCCAGTTCCGCTCCAAGCACCTCTCCCAGCGGGAGTACTTCGCCCAAGCCACCCACCTGGCGCGTGTCTGCCGCGAGCTCGGGGTGTCGCTGCTGCTCAACGACCACGTGGACATCGCCGCACTGGTGGATTGCGACGGCATCCATGTGGGCCAATCCGACCTCGCACCAGCGCAGGTGCGCACCCTGCTGGGCCCGGCCAAGACCATCGGTCTGTCCACGCACACCGTGGACCAGGCCCTGGCCGCCCAGACCTCGGGAGCCGACTACATCAACATCGGCCCGGTGTTCGCCACCCAGACCAAGGACACCCCGGTGGTGCCCGTCGGCCTGGACATGGTGCGCGCCGTGAACGCCATCTCCCGGCTTCCTGTCACCACCATGGGCGGCATCAAACACGCCAACGCCGCCGACGTGATCCGCGCCGGGGCCGATCGGGTCGCGGTGGTCACGGCTGTCACGGAAGCCGCCGACATCGCGCAAGCGGCACGCGATCTGATCGCGGTTGTGGAGACGGCACGCGCAGGGGAACATCGTTAACCACCACTCGTCCTTGTTCTGTGCCACACCCAACAATATTGTGTAAATATAATATTTGATATTACAATTGCACGATGCGACCGCGATCTCTTGAAGCTCTGATTCCAGAAGCAACGCGAGGATATCCTGCAGTGGCGCTGATGGGGCCTCGCCAGAGCGGGAAAACCACTCTGGCGCGAAGGCTGTGGCCAGGACACGCCTACGCGAGCCTGGAATCGCTCGATTTGCGCGAGCGCGCCACCTCCGACCCACGCGGATTCCTGCGCGACCTGGGCGACCGCGTGCTCCTGGACGAAGTGCAACGCTGCCCAGGGCTCTTCTCATACCTCCAGGAATGGCTGGACGAAGAGGGGCACCACGCCGTCCTCACTGGTAGCCAGCAATTCCACCTCTCCCAGGCGATCGGGCAGAGTCTCGCCGGGCGTGTCGCCCATTTCGAGCTGTACCCGTTCACCTGGGCCGAGCTCTCCGGACGCCCGGACACCCCGCTGGCCGCCGCCCTGGAGGGCAACTTCCACGGATCCGCTCCCGAGCGCACCACGGAATCGATCCTCCACGCAGGAGGGTATCCCCGCATCCACGACCGAGGGCTGAACCCCCACCGGTGGCTGGACGACTACCTGCGCACCTATGTGGAACGGGATCTGCGCGAACTGTCGCAGGTCGCCGACCTTGCGGCCTTCGTCCTGATGGTGCGCCTGCTGGCAGGACAGGCGGGAAGCCTGCTGAACACCGCGACCCTCGCCACCCAGGTGGGAGTATCGCTGCCCACCATCCGGCGCTGGATCGGCCTGCTGGAGACGTCCGGGATCATCTTCCTGTTGCAGCCCCATCACGCCAACTACGGAAAGCGCCTTCTCAAGACCCCCAAGCCCTATTTCGTCGATTCCGGGCTGCACTGCCTGCTGCTGGGGATCCGCACTCCGGAACAGATCCTGTCACATCCGTTGCGGGGACACATCTTCGAGAACTACCTGGTCTCCGAGCTGTGGAAGGGCTTCCACCACCGCGGACACCGCCCGGCGCTGTGGTTCTGGCGCGACAGCCACGGACTGGAAGTCGACATCCTGATCGAAGACGGAAACCGCCTGGTGCCGCTGGAGAT
The DNA here is from genome assembly GCA_035913415.1 of Fibrobacteria bacterium. GTDB lineage: Bacteria > Fibrobacterota > Fibrobacteria > UBA5070 > UBA5070 > UBA5070. The sequence continues at coordinate 7,954 of JAMIIV010000159.1, forward strand.
CAAATCGTCGGCCACCTGGAAACCCGACCTCGAAACGGGGATCCGCAAGTGGCTGGCGCTGTCGGGGCAGAGCGACGTTCGCGGCTTCGTGCTCTACGACGGCGACCGCACGCACGGCACTTCCGGCCCCGTGACCACGGTGCCCTGGTGGCGCTTCGTGTAGCGTCAGCTCTCGCGGCGCGAATCCGGCGGCATCTGCGGATGCACCAGCGTCGCAGGCGCGAGGATCCGGTCCAGTTGTTCGGCCGTGAGGATGCCGCGTTCCAGCACCAGCTCGCGCACCGAGCGACCCGTGCCCCAGGCCTCGGCGGCGATGGCGCTGGCCTCGGAATAGCCGATCCACGGATTGAGCGCGGTGGCCACGCCCGCCGACGATTCCACCTGCGCGCGCAGGCGTTCGCGGTCGGCGACGATGCCCACCACGCAGCGATCGCGCAGCACGCGGCAGCCGGCGGCCAGGTACGACAGGCTCTGGAACAAGCTGCGGGCGATGATGGGCTCGAAGGCGTTGAGCTGCAACTGTCCACCCTCGGCGGCAAACGTCACCGTGACGTCGTTGCCGATCACCACGAAGGCGATCTGGTTGACCACCTCGGGGATCACCGGATTCACCTTGCCCGGCATGATGCTGGACCCTGCCGCCATGGGCGGCAGGCGGATCTCGCCCAGGCCCGCTCGTGGGCCGCTGGACAACAGGCGCAGGTCGTTGCAGATCTTGGAGAGCTTGGTGGCCACCCGCTTGAGCACCCCCGACATCTGCACGTAGGCCCCGGCGTCCTGGGTGGCTTCCACCAGATCCGGCGCCACCTCGAGCTGGATCTCTGCGATCTCGGACAATTTTCGGCACACCAGCGCGGCGTAGTCGGGGTGGGCGTTGATGCCCGTGCCGATGGCGGTGGCACCCATGTTGATCTCGCGCACCAGGTCCTGCGTCTCGGCCAAGCGGCGGTTGTCCTCGTCGAGGGTGGTGGCCCAGGCGTGGAACTCCTGCCCCAGCGTCATGGGCACGGCGTCCTGCAACTGGGTGCGTCCCATCTTCAGGACGTCGTCGAACTCGGTGGCCTTGGCCGCGAAGGCGCGGCGCAGGGCTTCCAGCTCCACACGCAGGGTGCCCACCATGCGGTGCAGGGCCAGCCGAAGCGCGGTGGGATACGCGTCGTTGGTGCTCTGGCTGAGATTCACGTGATCCAGCGGGTGCAGGCGCGCGTAGTCGCCATACGAGGCTCCCAGCAGTTCCAAGGCCCGGTTGCACACCACCTCGTTGGCGTTCATGTTCGTGCTGGTGCCGGCTCCGCCCTGGATCACATCGACCACGAACTGGTCGTGCCACTCCCCGCCGCGGATCTCGCGGCAGGCCTGGGTGATCGCCTCGCACCGTTCGTCGTCCAACAGACCCAGCTCGCGGTTGGCCTCGGCGGCCGCTTGTTTGACCATGGCCAGCGCCGCGACGAAGTCGGGGTACTGCGCGATGGTCACACCCGAGATGGGGAAATTCTCCAACGCCCGCAGGGTGTGGATGCCCCACATCGCGTGGGCGGGAACGTCGCGTTCCCCCAGGAGATCGTGTTCACGGCGGTGGGTGCGGTCGCGGGCGTCCATGAGGCTCACCGGGGCAGCGCAACGCGCAGGCCGGGGCCAGACTGGGTGCGGTCGAAGGCCTGGAAATATCCGGGAACCAGCGTCGAGGTGGCGATCGCCGGCGTGCTGAAGTCGCCACCCTTGACGATCCCGGTCGCCCCCGTCCCCCCGACGGGATCGGTGGCCTCCAGGGTGCGATCGATGCCCGAGAAATCATGCATCCATTCGGAGACATTTCCCGACATGTCGAAGAGCCCCAGTTCGTTTGCCATCTTGGTGGCCACGTCCTGCGCTCCGCCATCGGAGTTGCCGACGTACCACGCCACGGTGGCCGCATCGGCTCCCCCCGCGTAGAGAGTGCCGCGCGCCAAGGGGCCTCCACGGGCCGCGTATTCCCACTGCGCCTCGGTCGGAAGACGGTACCCATCGGCAGCCAGGTTGGCGCTCCAATCGATCTCCGAGTACACCGGCACCAAGCCGTCGCGGCGCGAAAGCGCGTTGCAGAACCAGGCCGCCCCCGCCCAGGTGAGACCGGTCACGGGCTTGTTCCAATCATTCGCCGAGGCGAACCAGGTCTGGCCGTCGAAGTGGCGATCGTCGAATCCGGCCAACTGCGTGACTCCCAGGTAGAGCTCCGTGGGTTTCGCGCCCCCGATGCCCGTGGACGAATCGGCGGTGAGGCGGTTCCGTTCGGCCTGCAGGCGGTCGACCAGTTGGGCCCAGGTCACTTCGGTAGTTGCCATCGCGTACGGCTGCGTGAGGTGCACCGTGCGCAAGAGCGCGTTCTCGGCGCCCGGAACCCCGTAACCCATGGTGAAGCTCCCCGGGGCCACATCCACCAGATCCAGGGCGCGGCCCACGATCACGACCAGACTGTCCCGGGCACTGTTGCCATCCTGGTCCATCGTCGAAACACGGCAGGTGACGGGTCCGATCCCCGCCAGCACCCAGCGATGGCGCCCCGCCGTCGACAGCACGGGCGGCTCGCTACCACACGACCAACTGTAGCCCATGATGCCCGGATTGATGCCCAGCGAATCGCTCCCCGCGGCCGCCAGGCTCACGGTGTCGCCCGCCAATCCCCGCTGGTCGGATCCGGCTTCCACAACAGGCAGAGCGTTGCGCGCCGAGAAGACTCCGGCCTGCAGGGACGTGGTATCGCGCGCCGCCAGTGCGAGGGTCCGGGCTCCGATGACGATTCCCTGGGCATCACGCGCCTGCACCTGCACCGTGGTCGCCTCGGGAAGCACCAGGAGGGGTCCGGAGAAGATGCCGGTGACACCGTTCCACTCTGCCTGGGTCAGAAGGGGCGACTGCCCGGGGCGCTCCACCACCAGGTAGACCGAGCGCACGGCGGAAGAATCGCGCAAGCTCCCCGTCACGGTGCGGTAGACCAGCTTGGGGCGCAGGGCCATGGCCACTCCGGTCTTGACTTCGCGCCGTCCCAGCGCCACCCCCGTCAGGATGGTGTCGCTGAACCCGGCATGCTGGAATTGGAGAGTCCATAGCCCCGCGGGCAACCCCGTCAGCCTGAAGGCTCCCGAGGCGTCGGAGCTCGTCAAGGCGCCTTGGCCCACGGCCAGCACGGACACACCTGCCAGAGGGACACCGAGACTGTCGGTCACCACGCCGGAGAGGGAACCCGTGGTGTCGGAGGTGTCGGGCAGGGCCCGCATCACCAGGTCCACGCCAACACGATCTTCGTCGATGGCCAACACGATGCCGCTCAGAGCCGTGTCGCGCCAACCGGCGCGCGTGAAACGGACCGTCCAGGTGCGGCCGGGAACGTCGGGGATGGTGTAACGGCCCAGGTTGTCCGTGTTGGTGGCGAAGCCACCGCTGTCGAGGGTGACGGCCACGCCGGAAACACCGGCCCCCAGGGTGTCCCGCACGGTGCCGGAGATGCTGCCCTTGAGCTGCAGCTCCTGGATGACGCCGGGATCGGTGGGGGAGGGGGTGTCGTCGGAGAAACAACCCACGAGGGAAGCCAGGCCCACGAGAGCCGACGCAGACAGAATTTGTCGAATCTTCATGGAGGTCCTCACCAGGCCAGGGCGGCGCGCACGGAACCGTCGGCCGGATTTCCCGAGAAGTAGAGGTCGAAAGCGCGTTTCTGCTTGGCACCGCACCACCAGGCGTCGGCGAGATTGAGAACGTACACGCCCGCCATCAGGCCGATGCCGATCTGGCCGTTGCGGATGGCGTCGTCGCGGTCGGTCTTGAAGCCTGCGGCCTGGGTTTCCACCCAGGCATTGTAGCCTTCCTGGAAACCCGGCTGTCCGAGGGTCAAACCGGATTCGCCCGTGTACTGCGCCTGCAGCTCGGCTTTCCCCGCCACGGAGACGCTCTTGTTGCGGAAGGCGACCAGGTCGTCGTCGTGGCCCGAAGCCTGGGCAAACGACCACCCCATGAAGGCTGTGCTGCCCAGGAACGAGACCAGGGCCACACTGCCGCGCACGGGGTGGTTGGTGTAGAACTGGCCCCAGCCCGGCAAGACGGCACTGCGGAACACCGCGGCGCTGGTCTGCCCCTGCTCGCCCAGGAGCGTCTTGTCGAGGCCTTCGTACTCGGAGGCCTGGGCGGTCACGGAACCGGCCTCCAGAACCTTGCCCGATTCCACGTCCAGCAGTCGCAGGTTGATGCGCCGACTGCCCATCAGGTTGCCCACCGAACCCACCACCAGGTAGCGGGCCGACAACAGCTTGCCCGCCTGCGCGGCGGCGCTGTCGGTGGTCGCCCCCGAAAGCGCCAGGGCCTGTTCCCCCATGACCTTGCGGAACTCGGCACGCTCCACCACGGTGGCACGGCCCGAGGCCTGCAGCGACGCCACCAGGTATTCGGAGACCGCCACACCTTGGGCGCCTTCCAGCGGCAGGACCGCCACGGCGGGACGGCCATCGGGAAGGGCCCGCACCATGCGGTCGGCCAACTGGTCCAGATCCTGGCGAGGAGTAGCGAAGACCGAAGCAGCGGCGAAAACGATGGCAGGGAGGACGAATTTCATGGTGGTCAGGCTCCAGGAAGACGGCGACATCGATGCGGAAACCCGATTTACCCCCAAACAGTGATTCATCTTTTGGAGAAAGGAGTTCGCTGGGAACCAGACCACTCCTCAAGCCAGCCGATGCCTCGTGGCGGCACAATCTCGGGATTTCCACGCTCCCAGAAAATGCATCCCGAGCTTCCTCCGCGCCGAATCCCCCCTGCGATTTCCCATTGGGAATGTGCGGGACCGACACTCCCACCACGGATGTGATGGCTGCAACAGCGAACGGGCCTACGGAGTGATCTCCGATCGCCCAATGCCGTTTCTCCAAACTCCGGGAACCTCCTTGCCGGACCGCCCGAAGAATCTCCGGCATCGAGGCGCCCATGAAAAAGGGCGGACCCCACCAAGGAGATCCGCCCTTCCGTTCCCGTCACCACCAAGCTCCGGATCGTCGCCGACCCGGAGCCGCTGGGCGGATCAGCGCAGCTTCACCGTCACGATCGAGGCCTTGGGCACCAGCAGGGTCTGGCCATCGGCCAGGGTCTGCGTCTTGACCACGGGTCCCGTCGAAGGCCAGGTGGCTCCGGTGGGATCGGTGGTCTTCAGGCCGCCCGAGGTCTCGGCGGTCAGGATCTCCACCACGGCCTCGCCCTTCAGTCCCGGCACCTTCAGCGTGGTGCGGAAGTCGGTCTCGAAGCTCTTGTTCACGAACACCAGGCTGATGCCGCCGTCGGCGCGCCGCGACATCCAGGACGACAGCTCGTCGCGGTCGTCCTTGGCCGTAAGCAAGGTTCCCTGGAGGGCTCCCGCCATCTGGCGCATGGCCCAGTACGACGGACGCTTCACGTGCGCGCTCTGGGGGTCGGCGCCGGTGGCCAGCGCACCGTAGTCGCCCATGCGCTTGTCGCGGCCGTTGTAGATCGCCCACAGGTTGGCCTTCTGGAGGGGCGCCTGCGCCAGGTGGCCCAGGTAGTCGGCCACGAACAATCCGTTGACATGGCTCAGGATCTGGGGACCCGGGTTGAAGTCCACCGAGTTCCATTCCGTCAGCCAGATCTCGTAGGGCTTGCCCTTCTTGCCGTACTGGTCCAACTGGTGGCGGACTTCGCGGATCACGACGTCGGATTCCGACGACACCGAAAGCAGGCCCTGGTCGTTCTCCGACCCGGCGCTCTGGGCGTAGTGGTGCACGTTCACGCCGTCGACCACGTCGGCCACGTCCTGGAACACCGTCGAGTTCCACTTGCCGCCCAGCATCCAGACCGCGGTGACGCGGATGGAGGGATCCACGGCCTTCATGGCCGTCACGAACGCCCGCACGGCCTTGGCGTAGGCCACGCCGCCGTCCTTGCCCCACTTCTCGTGGTACTTGTGCCAGTCGCCGTAGACCTCGTTGCCGATCTCCCAGTCCAGCACCTTCGGCCCGCCCTTGCGGGTCTGGTTCACGTACTTCACCCAGGCGGCGGCGCGCTCGGGGGAACCGTCACCCACATTGGCGGTGAACATCGGGCGGCACGACACCTGGGCGCACCAGTCCAGGAACTCGTCGGTGTCGACATGGAAGTCCTTGGCCTTGAGGGTCTTTTCCCAGTCTTCCTCGTCGGAGCGCAAGCCACCCGGATACCGCACCGAACCCAGGTTCATCTCCTTGTGCGCAGCCAGGGCGGCGGGCTCGATCAGCTCGGGCGCCCAAAGCCCCACGTTGATGCCGTAGATGTCAGGAATTGTCTGCACCTTCTTCGCCAGGTCGCCCTGGAAGACCGCGGGCAGTTCGGCGGGGCCCTTGGGCTTGACGATCTCGCGCAGGTTCGTCAGCTCGATGCGGCCCAGATGCAGCGTTCCGGCCACTTCGCCACCGGGCTTGATCCCGATCTGGTACACGCCGTCCAGGTCCAGGCGGTTGTTCTGCACGGCCTCGGGCGGCTGGTAGAAGGGGAACTTCGTGAGGTTGCGGAACGGCACCAGAACGCGGTTCCAGCCTTTGCCGGCTCCCACCTTGGTCAGCCACATCTCGTGGCCCTTGTCGTGCACCACGAAGTCCAGCGACTGGTAGGGTTTGTCGGTGTACAGCCAGAACGAGGCCGCGTAGTGTTTGGACCAGTCGACCGGCATTCCCGGGGCCGAGCCCGTCTGCAGGAAGGCGTCGTACCAGTCACCCGGCTTGAAGTCCACCTTGAGTGCCTGGCCCGAGAGCCCCGCCGGAGCCCCGGCCGGAAGCGGACCCACCGCGGCCTTGATCTCGGCCGACTTGCCCTGCTGGGTGCGCCACTGGTCACCCCACTTCGTGAAGTCGGTCACCACCAGCTCCTTTTCCGGAGACTGGAAGGAATCCCAGTAGGCGTCGGGGTCGTAGAGCCCCTTGGCCGTCTTGGTGATCTGGATCTGGTCCAGGTAGAACGTCACGGGCTTGTCCTTGGCCACCTTGTTCTCGTCGCGGCCGATCGAGAGGCGGAATTCCTGGATGCGGGCCCAGTCCACCTTCGCCGAGATCTCGCGGGACTTTCCAGCATCCCAATACACACCGTCGTCGATGAAGGCCTTCAGGGGGATGCGGCAGAGGGTCCACTCCCCTTCCTTGAGCACCACGTAGGTGTCGCCGATCACCTTGGTCTGGACCTTCTTTTCGTTGCCCTGATTGTCCAGGAGGCCCACCATGAACTTCTTCGCGCCGGGGCCGGCCTTGATCCAGAAGCTCAGGGTGCCGGTCTTGCGCACCGCCGTGAGGTCCATCGTGTTGGCCGTGCCCACGGAATACGTGACCCCCGACCAGTCGTTGTCGATGTAGGCGGCCAGCACCGCGCTGTTGCCCGAGGTGGTGCTGGGCAGGATCTTCTGCGCCGTCTTCCCGCCGTACACGTACGGAAATCCGCCCGAAGGCAGGGCGTCAACGAAGAACGATCCCGCGATCTCGTCGTCCAACTTGAGCTTGTCCTTGGTGGGGGCGTCGGAGCTCTCGTCGAGATCCAGCCAGTCCTTCCCGAACACGTCCGCCAAGGCGTCCTTGTTCTTCTTCTTGGGGGCGTTCAGAGGCTTCAGGAATCCTCCCCAAGCCACCGATCCCATTGCGACCAGCCCTACGCCGATCTTCCATGCTGCGCGTTCCATGGTGCTCCTCCTCGCGTTGCCGGGCCCGTCATCGAAGGCCCTGATCCGCCCCTCAAAAGTCGCTCTCCCCCTCTCTCCGTGCTTGCCGGAATGCCCCCCGAAGGCCCGCAAACCCGGCATTCCCGGGAAATGTGAAGGATCGATGGCTCTTTGCACGACCATCAAGCACTTTCATCAAGCACTCCTGCAAGGGCGACAGGGGGCGCCTCCCCCCCTGGAAGGGTCGGGGCCGCTCGCCTCCAGGCTACCTTCCGGTCCGGCGCACCAGCCTAGAAGGGATCCGGTTTGGTCACATCCCGGGAGGAGTCCTCGTCCGCCGCATTCGCGCGCATGATCTGCTCCAGGAATTCCGGGTCCAGGTTCACTCCCTGGAACGGACGGTTGGAAGCCGCCGCCTCCAGGAGGCTCTGGTACCGATTCTCCCCGATCCGATCGGTCACGCAGGCCGACGAATCACGCAAGGCCGACACGTCGTTGGCGTCCCAGGCTCCATCGCGTGGCCACAATCGGTGCACGTCGCGGGTTTCCACGAATCGCGTCGAATCGAGGCACTCCGAAAGGTCGTTCTCGGACATCTGCACGAGGTAGAGGGGCGAGTAGCGACAATCGGAGCAGGACGGGACCAGGGAGAACACGAAGGCCAGCAGGTGGGGGAGCATCGGCGATACCTCGTTGGGGTCAGTTCAGGGAGAAGGCCAGATAGACCCACACGCCGCGCATCCGCAACGGGGCGAAGACCTGCGCCCAACTGTTCACAGGCGCTGCCTCAACGAGCAATTGTGGTGCGCGTGTGGCCAGACTCGCCTCCAACCGTTGCCGGAGGTCCAACTCGATGGTCCATGGATACAGCAGAAGGTCGACCCTTGGTTCGGGAGGGGGAACCCAACGCGGCAGTGAATCGGGAACCACCTTCGCGGACCGCTTTGCGGTGGCGATCCGCCCTCCTTCTCGGACAGCATGGTCCTGCTGGTGCAGACAACCTTCCCCGTCGCACGGCCCGAAGTCCTCGGCCTCCAGAACCGGCTCATACGGCACGGGCTCGACAGGCGGCTGCCAATCGCGCAGATCCGCAGGCGGGTCCTCCTCGGAATCGAGCTCGCACAACGTGGTCCGGCCCGGCACCCCACAGGGGAACACCAGCGAAATGCGTCCCACGTCCTCGTACGACTTGGCAATGAACCGCAGGGCGCTCACGATCTCCCGAAAACGTGTGATGGTGACCGTGTCGACCCGCAAGCTGTCCAGCAGGGGCTGCGAAGCCGCCACGATGCTGCGAGCCTTCGCCTCCATGTGCTCGTGATGGACCTTCCGGGCCCTGTGTTCCTGGACCTTGGCGACCGCCACGGCGACAAGGCCCAGCATCGACAACCCGACGAAGAACCCAAAAGTCCAGCGCCGAAGAGTCCGACCCCAGGGCGGCTCGGGTGCCCCCTCGCCTAGGGCGTGCTCGGCCACGATACGCGTGTTGGACATGATGTCGACGATGGCAAATCCCACCGCCACGGCGAAGATCGGTATGATGGCCAACAGCATGGATTCGTCGCGCGGCAGTCCCGGAAGGCGGACATCGAAAACTCCCTGCACAAAGGCCAGCAGGCTCCAGACCACAAGGAACGCCACGGACAGGAGCGCAAGACGGAAGGTCCAGGAAGGATGACGAGGGGTCATGGGCAAAGGGTACTCGCCGCGAGTCTGTTGCACATGGTGGTCACCCGATCGATGTGACGAACCGACACCGTACCACCTTGAACAGGCGGCACCTGGCTCAGCGATCGCCCAGGCGGAACCGTCCCACCAGGACCTGCAACCCCGCCGCGGAGCGCTCCAGGTCTCCCGAAACCTCTTCCAACGCGATCGCGGCACGTTCGCCGCGTTCGGATTCCCCCACCATTCCCTGGGCCCCGCCATCGATCCCTTCCGCAAGCTCCTTCATGCGACTGGCAAGGCCCGCCACCCGGGCGGCCTCGCGGCTGGTGCCGTCCACCAGGGATGCCACCTCACCCACCACCTGGGCGTGGGCATCCATGGCCGATGCGATCCCTTCGCTGGAAGCGTGCATACGCTCGGTGGAGGCGGCGGCCTCCTTCGAGATCGCCTCGACACTCTGCAGGATTCCCAGCATCTCCCGCATCCGCTCGTCGATCTGGCGCGTGGCCCCCCCCGTGCTGCCTGCCAGTTGTTTGACCTCCTGGGCCACAACGGCAAACCCCTTGCCATGTTCTCCCGCCCGCGCCGCCTCGATCGTGGCGTTCAGGGCCAGCAATTTGGTCTGATCCAGGATGCCATGGATCTTCTCGACCAGCTCCCCCACACCTTGGGCGCTGGCGCGCAAGGCAGCAACAGCATCGGCGGTCGAGCGCGCCCGCACACGCGCGGCCTCCGATTCGGCCAGCTCCGCGCGGCATTCCGCCGCCACCTCGCCGATGGATCCGGACAGCGATCCGATCGAGCGGGCGATGCCGGCGACGTCGTGGTCCATGGAACCCGCCCCCTCCAGGACCCCCGACGCCGAACCACGCGTGGTCCCCGCATCCTGGGCCAACCCCTGCAACCCCTGCGCCACCACCCGGGTGGTGGCGCGCGAAACCGTGACCGCCGAAGCCACCGCCGCCGCGTCGCCGCGCAACGCCGCCGAGGCCTCTACCACTCCGCCGATCAGCCCGCGCAAATCACCCATGGTCGCGTCCATCGCCCTGGCCACCTTGCCGATCTCATCGTTCTGATCGACCCCCGATCCAACCGATAGATCTCCGGCCGCCAAGCGGTGGGCCAGATCGATGATGGCCTGGATGGGTCGCGTGAGCAAACCCCCGATCCAGCGCGACAGCACCAGCACGGACACCATCGAAAAGACCATGGCAAGCAGGGCCGATCCCGCCAGCAAACGCTCCAGCCCTTTCGACCGAACCTCGATGTCCTTCATCCGGTCGTCCGCGAGACGGTCCAACTGCTCGACCAAGTGACGCGCCCGCTCCAACGCCGCCTGGCACGGCGCGGTCATGGTCGACGCCGTCGAGGCGTCGGCCGAGGCCATGTCGAGCACTTCGGACATGGAGACCTGGAACGACTTGGCAGCACCACCAAGGCTATCCAGGAGCATCCGTTCCCGGTCGCTTCCCGCCACCCGGGCAGCCACTCCCACCGCGATGGAATCGAGTCCCTGGGTGGCAACGGCGGCGATGGAGTCAAAGCGCTCGGAGCTGCACGAGCTGGCCCCGCAGACCAGAGCCTGCCAGAGCGCGCCATACGACCGTTCCAGATCCTGACGGATGTGGAGGTCGGCCATGTGGCCTTCCAGGGTCGCGCGGATTTCCGCTTGATCGGCGCGCAACCGGCTCCCGAAAAACAACGTACCCGCCCCGGCCCCGAACAACAACACAACGGCCACCAGCGGAACGACCCTCAGCTTCCAGCGCAGGGGCCAATGGCGCACTTGATCGAGCGACATGACGTCGCTCAGCGATACACGCCGCAACACAGCACCAGATTCCCGACCTTGCGCACCCAGGTGGTCTTCTCTTCCACCTTGCCCGACTCGGCGTTCTTGTACTTGTAGTCCACCCACCCCGTGCCCTTGGTGCGCGCCACTTCGACGATCTCCTTGCGGAAGAGTTTCCCGTCCACGTCAGGCACTTCGAGCATGTTCTTGCCCACGAGTTTGGCGTTGCGCGGATGCGCCACGATCACGCCGTTCATGTCGTAGGCGAACACATAAAGCTCCCCTTCCACGAAGGGCCCATCCGCCCGCCCGATCTCCAGCAAGGCCTTCTCTTGCCCCACTTTCCCCACCAGCTCGGCCGCGGCTTTCACCAGGTCGACGGCCCGGTCCTTTTCGGACTTGGCAGGAGCGGCGGCCTGGACAGCAAACCCCAGGCACAGCAACAACACGGTGATGGTACGAGCGATCATGGCAAGAACCTCCTGGCGAGGTCCGGAAAAACCCCGATCCTACACGCCAGTATTCCACTCGCCCCCCGACTCCTGCAAGCCTCAAGCAAGGGGAACGAATTCGATCTCCGCCATTCACATGGAAAAATCCATGCCCTCGAGACTCATGCCGGACCCTCCTGGCCAAACCCGCAGGTGCGGGCGTGGCAGGGCAGAAGGCTACGCGACTGCGGGGGGACGAACAGGGCACGCGCTCGGTGCTCGGCTCAAGGTGACCGCCCGAGTTCCTGGGCGGTTTTCGCACCGTTCTTCTTGAGGATCTCGATCACACGAAGGGGTTCGTACCCTGGTGCCGAGACGGCTCCGGCGTGTTCCGCGGCGCGAAGGACCCCCTCCGCATAATCCAGGACGGACTCGCGTTCCGCCGAGATGTGGTTCGGGTTCGCGCCACGTTTGAGCAGCAGCTCGACGACGTCGGTTCGGCCATAGGTGATCGACCCGAAAAGAGGGGTCTTTCCGGTGCTTGTCACTTCGTCCACCGGAAGGCCCTTGGCGAGGAACAGCTCGATCAACGGAACACGTCCGGCGACGGCCGACAGATAGACCGCGTTTTCGCCTTCGGGAGTCCTCGCCTGCAGATCGGCGCCATGTTCGAGCAATAGCCGGATTTGCTCGAGGGAGGCCGAATTCCAGAGGCTGTCGTTCCGCTGGCGCGTGGCATCCCCAAAACCTCCGTGGGCCGTCAGGAGCAGAGGCGTCCAGCCATTCATGTTGTCTCCCGTCTCGACAATCGAGTTCGGGTCGCCGCCGGCTTCGAGGCAAGCGGCGAAGACGTCGTCCACTCCCATTCCGGGGGTCGATGCGCTGAATCGTATCTGCCCGTCGGCTTCGCTGGGAGTGCAAAGCGGCCGTGAGCAACTCGGCAAGCAGATGCTGCCTGCAAGGATCGTCGCCAACAGGGAAATTTGATTGGTGGTGCTTCGCATGGAGCTTGTCCAACTGGTTTGGTTGGGAGAATTCAACAGAGCGGGAAAGGCAAATCGCAGCACGGATGGGCGCAAATAGACAAGATCACGCCGCCTTCACCGCCCCCACAGCCTCAAGCGCCAGGATGAGCGCGTCCACCTCGCTGGAGGTGAAGAGTTGGTCAGGCCCTGAGGGGGCGAGGTCGGTGAACGGAGACTCGTAGAGCCGAGCAGGGGCCATGATGCCGTGCTCGGTGAGATGGTTCACCACCAGGTCGAGGAAGTGAAGCTGGCTTGCCGACAGGGTCTTTCCCGTCAGGAAGACGTTGAGGGCCTTTTTGGCGGCCTCGCGATCGAGCCCCACCAGCGAGCGCACAAACAATGGAAGGCTCCCAGCCTCGACTCTCGCGCGTTCGAGGTACTCGGGCGGAGCTCCAGAGCTTTCGGAGAGGAATCGCTCGAGTTCCTCAAGGTCAGTCGGGGTCAAGGGGAGGTTGAGGCGGAGCTTGTGGATGGCCACATGGTCTTCGTGGGCGCGTAGGAAGACCCGGGCCTTGGCACGGAACTTCTCGAACCCGTCGATCATGAAGCCGGGGAGGTCGATCTCGCTGCCGGTACCGATGGAGTCTTCGAAGTCGGTGTAGACGACCTTGCGGCTGCCCTTCTCGATCAAGCGCACCAGGTCGCGCAGGCGCTTGCGCATGGATTCCAACATCGGGACGGTGATGTCGTCCCACCATTCGTCGGATTGGACCGCCTGGATCAGTTCCAATTCGCGCTGGATGGCGGGAATGCTCGACTGGGCTTCCAGAAGCCTAGCGATGAGCTTGGTGCGATCGCGAAGCCTGGTGAAGCCGGGCTCGGATCGGAGAACGGCCAACTGGAGGTTGAGGACCAGAAGATCGAATCGCTTGGTCTCCTCGTCTTCGGATTCCATCTCCGAGGGCAGGCCCGCCACCTCGTGGGCAAGACCTTCGACGTCGTCACCCGTCAGGTGCGACCAGGCGTCCAGTTTGGCGAATCGCTCCACGAGCCGGCGCTTGGGCCGCACGATGAAGTTGTCGAGGTTCATCGCGGACACCTCGAGCTGGAGGCGCTCGCACAGACCTTGGCGGATTTCGAGAAGCTTGGTGGCAAACTCCCCCGCAGAGAATGCCGCGGGATCCGGAGGATCTTGGTGGCTGATCGTGTCGATGAGATCCAAGCGCGTACGGAAGAGTCGAGCACCCAGCGAAGCTCCCGTCGAACCGGCGGTCGCCTCCGGATTCTCCTTGAAGAACTCGAGGTTCTGGCAGAAGTCGAAGATCGTGAAGAACTGCTTGTGGAGCCCGGGTCCGAACAGGTCGGGGCAAAGGCGGGTGCCGCGACCCACCATCTGCCAGAATTTGGTCTTGGAGCGCACAGGCTTGAAAAACACGAGGTTCACGACCTCGGGCACGTCGATCCCCGTGTCCATCATGTCGACGGAGATCGCGATGTGCGGATCGTTCTCAGGCTTCTCGAAGGCTTCGATCAGGCTTTGGGCGTAGGTCACCTTGTTGGTGATGGTGCGCGCAAAACTTCCCATGTGGTGCGGATAGTTGGCGTCGAAGCGTTCCTGGATGAAATCGGCGTGGTTCTGATTTTTCGCGAAGATGATGGTCTTCCCGAGCCGGTCGCCACCCGCCACTTTCTGTCCGTGGCGCATCAGGTGTTCCAGCACCTTGTCGACCGTGTCCTTGTTGAAAAGCCATTCGTTCAGGGCCGGCGATTCCACCTGGCTCGGTACGTTGCCGTCTTCATCCCATTCTGCCTCGTCCCAAGCTTCCTTCTCCTCGTCGGAGAGGTCGTCGTAGCGGATGCCGTCGCGCAGGTACCGGATCGGGACCGAGATGGAACGCGGGGGGACCAGGTAGCCGTCGGCGATCGCATCGGGCAGAGAGTAGGCGTCGGTAGGCACGCCGTCCTCGAGCTCGAAGAGACCGTAGGTGTTGCGATCGATCTCATCCTTGGGCGTAGCGGTGAGCCCCACGAGGGGAGCGTCGAAGTACTTGAAGATCGCGCCATACTTCTGGTACACCGACCGATGGGCCTCATCGATCACGACCAGATCAAAATGCCCAACGCCAAAGCGTCTCTGGTCGCCTTTCATGTCGTCGATGAGATTCATCATCGTCGGGTAGGTCGAGAGGTACACGCGGCCTTCGGTGGTCTTGTCGGTGACCAGGTTCACGGGCGCAGAGTCCGGCAGGAAGGCTTTGAAGTTCTTCACGGCCTGGTTCACCAACGGATTGCGGTCGGCCAAGAACAGGATGCGCTTGGCCCAATTGCAGCGCATGAGCAGGTCGGCCAAGGCGATCACGGTGCGGGTCTTGCCGCTTCCCGTGGCCATGACGAGCAATGCCTTGCGCTCCTTGTCCTTCTCGAAGCTTTCCGCCACGCGCCGGATCGCGCGTTCCTGGTAATAACGGTCGACCAGCTTCTTGGGGATCTCGGCTTGGCCGAGTGGCTTTCGACTGGAGCGACGTTGGATCAAGAGTTCCAACTCGCCCTTCTTGTAGAATCCCTGGACAGGACGGGGAGGGTAGGAGGTGTCGTCCCAGAGCCAGTGGTCGTAGCCGTTGGTGTAGAAGATCACGGGGCGTTGACCGAACTGTGTCTCCAGGCAATCGGCGTAGAGCTTGGCTTGCTGCTGACCGGCCCGAGGATCCTTCTTGGAGCGTTTGGCCTCGACCACCGCGAGGGGCTTTCCGTCGTCTCCCCACAGCACGTAGTCGACATACCCCAGGCCCTGGCTGTTGGGCATCCCGGTCACTTCGAACTCGCGGTCGCGCGGTTGGTCCAGGGCCCAGCCCGCTTCCTTCAGGAGGAGGTCGATGAAGAGGTCGCGGGTCTGGGCCTCGGAGTAGTCGTGGTCGTCGGGGAGGGTGCTCGCCGCCTTCTTCGCCTCGGCCACCTCCGCGCGAGCGCGGGCAAGCTCCTCGTCCAGGGAGCTCTGCTTTGATAGCGCTTCGGCCAGTTCCTTGTCCTTGGCCTGAAGCGCTTCCTGGAGGGTTTGGATCTGCGCGACCGTCTGGACGGGA
Source organism: Fibrobacteria bacterium (assembly GCA_035913415.1). Classification (GTDB taxonomy): domain Bacteria; phylum Fibrobacterota; class Fibrobacteria; order UBA5070; family UBA5070; genus UBA5070. The sequence goes on from JAMIIV010000159.1 coordinate 23,541, forward strand.
ATTGTCACCTTGGGGAGCAGCGAAGGTTCGAACACCATCGTCGCATGCGGGCGTTCGCCACGGGCGTAGGTGCGTGCGAACCAGTACAGGATGTGGAACAGTTCCCGAATGGCCGCCAAACTCTCGGTGGTGAGGACCGGTGCGCTGTTGTGGGCCGCGCCGTTGCCCAGACGCACCACCAGCTTGGCCTTGGTGAAGACCGCCTCCCCGGCCGTCTGCTTGAACGAAGGTTCGTGCAGCATGGCCGAGATGTTGTCCTGGTACGGTGCATGAAGGGAGGCATCGTGCCGGAACATCCACTGCACGGCCAGTTCGATCGAGCGGCGGGCGTAGAAGCAGGCCGTGCGCGGATCGGTCAGGGCTGCCGTCTCGGCCTTGGTGGCCGATTCATGGACCGAGGGCCATTCCCGGCGGAGGAACTCGAAGTGGCTCATGGACACCTTTGCAGGGGACGATTCTCGTCGTCACGGGTAGGGAAACGCCAACGCTGAAAATCGTAGTTTCGAGAGGGAAAAACGCGATCAGCCTCGCGGGAGGCCTTGTAACCGCCGAACCACATGGAGAATGCGCTCAGGGTCTCCGACGAATGGGGCTGGGTGCCTGGGCAACTCGAGGCCTTCGTCCAGGAGTAGATGAACCAGCATGTGCATTCCTGTCCAAGGCCCCTCAGTACGGGGATCAAACCGCTCGGCGAGGCGATACGCTCGCTCCAACGCATTAGGCAGATGCTCCTTCATTTTTGCAAAGAGTCCGCACATTCCCTTGTCGTAGCCGGGAACAAAGCATCGCACCTGGTCGAAGGCGTCATGGCGGTGGATGGGAGTCTGCTGGTCCTTGAAATGCAGTAGCGGCCAGAGTTCGAAACAGGAGTGGGAGGGGATCGCTAGAATGCGAACGGCTTGTTTTTCGTCGTTCTTCGGCTTCCTAGCGTCCAGGGTTGACGCAAAATCCAGAGCGTCATTGTAGGTGCGGTGCTGGTCGCGATCAAAGACAGCTAGCACGACATCGGCAGCCTTGGGCCTAAATTTTCCTTTTCCTTCATGGAAGAACTGCCACGCGGCATCCACGATCTGCCGCGGTTCAGTTACCCCCGCATGCGTCACAAACAGGTTCGCAGTATAGATTCGCATCAAAGCCTGAATCTCTTGCAAATAGTTTGGCTCCGTTTTCTCCCCCTCGCAAACCACAAGAAAACGTCGACCCGGTTGCCTAACCCCCTGTTTCCGATCGATTTTTTGACGCTGACGATCGCGGGCTTGGTTATCACTCCCCATTAGATCGCCTCGAAGGCCGAGAAAAGTGGAATAGCACCGAACCGACCATCGAGATAGGCCTTCTCAAGGGAGAGATCCTTTCGAACTTGAAAGTCCGAAAGAGGCATGAGTTGACTCGCCTGCTTCAGATCCTTTTCTACGAGGTAAATCTGGTCGCGACGAAAGACGGACTGATCGAAGAGTAATGTACTATGGGTAGAAAACACCAACTGCGCACCATTTTTGTTGATCGTCGGATTATGGAAAAGCTCCAGCAAACGTTTGACTAACAATGGGTGTAGACTGCTCTCGATCTCGTCTACGAAGAGTATTCGCCCCTTTTCTATGATGTCTAGGATAGGACCAGTAAGAGCAAAAAGCCTCTGCGTACCCATCGATTCTTCGTTAAGATCGAAGGATGCATCACATTCGTTGGTCACATGCAGAAATCGAGCACGCTTATGTGTGAAACCTTCCTTAGTTGCCTCCAATTTTCCGGAATTTGCATCGAATCGAAAGCCGGGTCCAGCATTGTTCGTGGTTTCAACTTGAATCTGTGCAATGGGGATATCGCTTGACTGGAGGAATGCCACGACTTGATTGTGAAATTCTGGCTCTTCAAGACGAGAAATGGTGTAGTCAGCACCCACGGGTGCTGGATTGAAGAATACCGGCCTATTTGCGATCCAGTCATAGAGAGGATGCAGCATCTCGCTATTGAACTGGATCGCGGTACTCAAAAACAAAGCGTTAGGCCGAGTAGATTCCTGCCAAACTTTTTTCGTTCCAGTAAGTTTCTCGCTGAATTGGAAATCATATTTGCCTGTCTCAGGATCGAGTCGGCGCTCAAACCAAGATTGTCCGGGCCCTCGCATCGATCGATATACAATTAGCCACTCTTCGTGGATTTTATGTCGATCCAATCGGAATCCGTACTGATAACGGACCTTTTCTATTAAAACTGTGATCTCGAATTCAGCTACAGTGCCCTCAGCGGCCTTTTGCAAGGCGAAAGGTACCAGACCTGTGCCGGCGTCCGGATCGCTGGAGAAGCTGTGCTTCACCAAGCGTTGGAAGTAAGATAGAGACCGAAGCATGTTGCTCTTGCCGGAACCGTTGGCACCATACATTCCAACCGCTCGGAGGATCCGTGGCACGGAGGGAACACCCGTTTCGAGGACGTGCGTACCTTGGTGCGTCTTATCCTTCGTTGCAACTAGGCTTAGTGTTTGACGCTCAAGGATGGATCGGAAGTTCTGGACGTGGAACTCTATTAGCATTGCAGGAACATACTATGTTTCGCCATATTTCGCGACTTTTTCACAGTTTTTAGCGAAACTATTGAGTGCCACCCAACACTACTATACAGCTATCCAGCTTGCGGTGGAGCAGGGACAGGAGGGAGAGGATGTCGGCAGCATCGTCTTCGCCGTCCCAGAATAGGCGGGGAGTGTGGGCCAGGGGATTGCGGATCGCGACGAAGCAGCCTTTGAGCAGGGTGGCGTAGCCGGTCTGCTCGGAGCGCTCGGACTCGGTCACGAGGCGGTTGAGGGCGAGGATGGGGTTTTGGACGCTGAAGACCTTGTCGACCAGGGCGGCCCCGTCGAGCTGCACGCCCGACAGATCACGGATGCGCTGCGCCAGGCCCTTGTTGGCTTCCAGGAGGGCGTGGAAGTAGTTGTCCTGGAGCAGTTCGGCCTCGCAGAAGCGCAAGACCTCGGGGTGGAGGGCGCGTCCCTTGAACTTGCTCCGGAGGGTCTGGACTCGCGCTTCGGCCTCCGGGAGTGTCCGTGCGACCACAACGGCGCGGAGTTGCCCGTCGTTCCCGTACTCCAATCCAGCAAACGCGAGCGCCTGGTTCAGGCTCTGGCGCAGTGCCTCGAACTCGTGGGCGCGACCGAGGAATCGCGCTGGAGCGACAAGCCGCTGCAGGAACGCGACGACCCGGTTGGCACAGCGGTCCTGGCGCTGGACTTCCTGGAAGACCGCCAATAGTCGACGCCATTTGGTGGACTCGCCAGAAGAATCAAGGATGTCCAGCTCGTGGAGGATCCGGCTGATGTCACCACCGGAGCCGCACTCTCCCAACTCCTTGGCGAGCGCCTCGAGGACGTCGGCCGAGAAGGAGGGGAAGGTGGCCACGGTCAGAGCTCTCCGCGGAAAGCGCGATGCTGAAGGGAGGCGAAGAGGGCGTCGAGCTTGGCGAGGGAGGCGCGGTGGCGATCCTTCAGGGCTTCGATGGCTTCGATGCGGCCGGCGAATGCTTTCTGGAGGGGGAGGGGGGGCTTTGGTATCGACATCTTCTGAATCTCAGAGGCGCTAATATTCGCCATCCCGATAATGCTTTTGCACATCCCGCGAAGAACTCGTTTTGAATACGTTGTATTCAAGAAGGCGGCGAGATATTCAGGATCCGTAGACTCGTTGGCGCGCAGACGAACGAGATAGCCCGCATACGCCATTTCCAAGGATTCGCGATAAATGGCCGTTTTTCCAACCAATTCAGCACTATTGGTTCTGTTGAACAACACATCTCCCCGCTTCACAAGGTAGCGAGAGCGCAAAGCAGGATCAAGATCCATATACTTCAGGTCAGATAAATCCATTCCACCACTAGCCGTGATATTATTCATTCGCAAAACAGGAAATTCACCCTTGGATGTCGACTTTTCGCTGGTCCCATACGAGGCGGATTCAAGAATGTCTCGAATGGATACCACCGGCCATTTCTTGGGGTTGGTCGCGGGATCCCCGAACATGTCCAGGAAGATGGACTGGGCCAGGGTGCCGAGCTTGGCGAGGGCGGTACGGCGCTTGGTTCGCAGGGCTTCGGCCTTGTCCAGAATCTCGGCGATGCGGCGCTGCTCAGGAAGAGAGGGAAGTCGAGTGCGCAATGGAGCAAGAGATTGGCGAGTAATTTGCGGTTGTGCAGCACCGGTTATTGCAGAGCTAAGATCGATTCCGCCAAGGAATAAGTGCTTTAAAAAGCTGATTTCTGCGGCCCCATCTTTTGGCTTGACAACCATGGCATTCCCATTAATCCAGGAGAATGGTTGCGAAATATTCACAGATCCACAAGTAGCCCCACGGCAAGTGATAAGCAATTGCGGATTCTCATGATTGTATTTGTCGTATTTTCCAATTACGCCATTGGCGCCATAGACGAAATACCTTCCATCGACGACAAGCTCAGCACTCGAAATGGTCTTGGGTTGATATAGATCGCAAAAATCACCCAGAGCCAATTCATTCCAGTTTGATTTCACTTCAGCATCCCCTCCAGCTCCTTCAACCCCGCCTGGATCTCCTCCTCCAATTGGGCCAGCTCCGCTAGCAGGGTTTTCGGGGGAACATGCTCCACCGCCTCGTGAACCACTTCCTTGTAGCGGTTGATGGAGAGGTCGTAGCCTTGGGCGGCGATCTCGGCCTTAGGGACGCAGAAGCTCTGTTCGGTGCGGGGGTTGGTGAACTCGCTTTTGTCGCGGAGGTTCCAGCACTCGAGCACGTCGGGCAGGTTGTTCTTGTCGTAGTCGTCCTCCGAGAGCGTGTCGGTGGGGAAGACGCCGAGCTTCTCCTCGGGCAGGAGGGGATTTCGCTTGTCGTCCAGGCTCCAGCCGTCGGACTTCATGTCGTAGAACCAGACTGTTTCGGTACCACCGGAATTGGTCTTCGTGAACAGCAGGATGGCCGTCGAGACGCCCGCGTAGGGCTTAAACACGCCGCTGGGGAGCGACACCACACCTTCGAGCTTGTGGTCTTCCACCAGCATGCGGCGCAGCTCCTTGTGGGCTTTGCTGGAACCGAACAGCACTCCGTCTGGCACGATCACCGCCGCACGTCCACCCGGCTTCAGGAGCCGCAGGAACAGGGCCAGGAACAACAGTTCGGTCTTCTTCGTCTTGACGATGGCCTGCAGGTCCTTGGCGCAGCTCTCGTAGTCAAGGCTTCCCGCGAAGGGGGGATTGGCGAGGATGAGGGTGTAGGCCTCCTCGTCGGCGGAGTGGTCCTGCGCGAGCGAATCGCGGTAGACGATGTCGGGGTTCTCGACGCCGTGCAAGAGCATGTTCATGCTGCCGATGCGCAGCATGGTGTTGTCGAAGTCGTAGCCGTGGAACATGCCGTGGTGGAAGTGCTTGCTCTGGGCGGCATCGTGCAGCAGGCTCGGATGCTTCTGGCGCAGGTACTCGCCGGCGACCACCAAGAATCCCGCCGACCCGCAGGCCGGATCGCAGATGGTGTCCTTGGGGGTCGGGGCCATCATGGCGACCATGAGCTGGATGATGTGGCGCGGCGTGCGGAACTGCCCGTTCTGGCCCGCCGAGGCGATCTTGCCCAGCATGTACTCGTAGAGGTCGCCCTTGGTGTCGCGGTCGTCCATGGGCACGAGCTCGAGCAGGTCGACCACCTTCCCCAGCAGGTTTGGCGTGGGGATGGTAAAGCGCGCGCCTCCCATGTGTTTGGCGTAGGTGGAGCCGTCGCCACCCAGGGTGCGCAGGTACGGGAACACGTGCTCCGAGACTACGGTGAACATCTCACCCGGTTCGAAGTTCTTGAAGCGCGACCAACGCAGGTCTTCGTAGGGGCGGCCCTTGGGGTCTTTCCCCTCGGGGAAGATGCGCCGCTCCATCGGCCTCTTCAGCCGCGTGGCCTTGTTCTCCTCGAGGGTGTGCAGGTCGTCCAGACGCCGCAGGAAGAGCAGGTACGTGATCTGTTCCAGCACTTCCAGCGGGTTGGAGATTCCCCCCGACCAGAATGCGTCCCAAATCTTGTCGACCTGGCTCTTGATGGCACCTGTGATCATGGAGTCCTCGATGAGGGTGAAACGGTGGGGACCAAACGTACCTCGAAAGAGCAGCCGAGAAAGTTCAGTCCTCTGCTGATTCGTCCAGATCGGGGATACGAGGGTAGTCCGAAGCCGAGATCTGGTTGTGCCCATGATGCGCACCAAGATCTCCCTGGAAAACCGCACGACGCTCGTCCTGCGACAGGGAATCCCAGCCTTCGGCCTTGTGCCGAGTACCAGTAGCGCTGCCGACACTGCAGTTTCTCGGACCTCCGGGCGCACAGAGCTCGGCGAGATTCTTCCCGAAAGCCTCGTTACGCAAGGAGCCCTGATAGCAACCCCATTCCACTTCCAGGATCAAGCCGTTGAACTTGTCCCAGAACTGTTCGTAGAGGTCGCGATCCAGCGTCACGAGCATGTCCTCGAGTCGCGAAACGTCCTGCCAGCGTCCCAGGATTTCGCCGGAAGTGAGTCCGAACCACTGGAGTTCCGAGAACTCGGGTGCTTCGATGTGTCTCCAGAAGTCGCTATAGAACGCCTTGTTCAGGTCCCCGAGGGAGACGAAACCATCCCAGACAATTTTCGGCATCTCGCCCGATTCGACGTTTTCGATCCGGAGATGCTGCCTCGGCCTATCGTAGGTGAAGGCGAACTGTGCACGCTCCGCGTCCCACAGGAAGCTCTGGGGCGATCGCTCCATGTTGCAGCGACGAACCCATTCGATCATGTCGGGGAATGGATCGAAGCACCCGGCCGAGATGCCGAAGCGCGTTTCCCCGATCAAGACGGCATCAAGCCATCCCACCTCGGGATTCGTCCACTCGATGCGAAAGGGTGGGACCGGGATTCTCTCGATCATCTTCGGTGCCGTGTGCGAAATACCCATGACGGGTCTCCTAGTCCACGCATCCGCAAATCCTCCAGTTGGGGAATGCGCGGATACTCGGAGGGAGAGACTGGCCATGTTCGAGCGTCATGCACTGAACCTACGCCCTATCGATGCGATCTCGCAAGTCTGACACCTGAATGCGGGACACCCCCTTTGGATCAGGTTCCCGTGTTCGGGAGCGACATGCCATGGTTCGATTTCCACAGGCACCGCTCCTGAAACGCCTCGAGGTGCCGCCTCTCCAGGGCTTTCGCCTCCAGCAGTTGAAAGAACTAGCAGATGGTCGAGCCAGATCTGCTGCAGGTCGGTGCCGACGGTCCGTTCCACGGCTCCATCTCGAAAGATGCCGGAGCGCCCACTCACTAGTTTGTCGCCCTTCGAGAGGCAAGGCATGGCCTCGCTCCTCGGGGCGAGCGGTGGATTTTGGCCGTACAGATGCTTTTCTCACGCTCTCTGCCCGGCAAAAACCTAGCGAGGCGGGATGAGACAACGCGACACGACCCCGGCGGCGCCCGCTCTGGGGCGTCGAGCGGGGAGGGAAGCGAGTATCGCCCGCCGCAGCTTTTTTAAAACGGCAAATCGTCGTCGGCGCCTGCCGATGCCGGCGCCGAAGGCGTGTAGTCGCCGAAATCGTCGGGACCGGGGGCCGCGCCCATGCCGGAGGAGCGTGCACCGCCACGGGAACCACCGGCGTATCCACCGCCGCCCTGGGCGCCGCCGCGCGAACCACCCTCGTACCCGCCGCCTTCACCGCCGCCGGGACGACCGTCGAGCATGATGAAGTTGTCGCAGAGGACTTCGGTGGCGTAACGCTTGCCGCCGCCGTTCTTGTCTTCCCACTGGCGGGTCTGGAGCTTGCCCTCCACGTACACCTTCGAGCCCTTGCGCAGGTACTTCTGGGCGATGTCGGCCAGGCCCTTCCAAGCGACGATGGTGATCCACTCGGTACGCTCCTGGCGCTGACCGGAGGCGTCCTTCCAGTTTTCGGTGCAGGCGACGCGGAAATTCGCGACCTGGGCACCACTGGGGGTATTGCGGACCTCGGGATCGGCACCGAGGTTGCCGATCAGCATCACTTTATTGAGGGATCCGGCCATGGGGAGCACTCCTTCGTACGTATTCAGTGTAGGCCCACTCCGGAGCTTCCGGCGCGGGAGGCTGGAAAGGTAGATCGGTCCTTGGTACGTTGAACGGATCGCCCCTACGACAGGTAGCCTCCATGTCTCGCTCCGACCTGACCCTCCTGACCGTCGCCATTCTGGCCATTATCGCCCATGCCCTGATCTTCCATTTCGGTCGCCGCGTGCCCCGTTGGGCCCTCATGCTGGCCGCGACCCTGGGACTGGGGCTGTCCTGCGGGGCCTTGGCGGTCTCCGCTCTCGCCTTGTGGAAACCCGCCCTGGTCGAAAGCTGGGGGCCGGTCGCGGGCCTCCAACATCCGGCCCTGTTCGCCGCCGGTCTGGCGCTGGTCAGCCTGGGCGGAGCCAACTGGTTCGGACGTGCCTGGCATCTGCGCCACCAGGGCGGCTGGGCGGTGTTCGGGCGGGGACTGCTCGGATTGATCCAGTTGGCGGTGGCGGCGGCGCTGCTTCTGGCGGGAATGATCTGGCTGATGGGCCACATGGGCGATCCCGGCCCCAAGGAGTACCAGGAGCGCTACGGAAGCCGCGAAACAATGAAGCGCGTCAACAGATTGCCGGGGTTGGAGATCGGATGAACAACGTCACTCCTGCCCGCCTGCTCCCGGTTCCCGATGGTTATGCCGATTGGCTGACCGACCTCAAAGCCCGCATTCATGCTGCTCAGCAGCGTGCCACCCTTGCCGTCAATCGCGAACTGGTCCTCCTGTACTGGCAGATCGGTCGCGACATCCTGGAGCGCCAAGCCGCACAAGGGTGGGGCGCCAAGGTCGTCGAGCGATTGGCGGAAGACCTCCGCACCGCCTTCCCGGATGTCAAAGGATTTTCCCGCGCCAACCTGCTGTACATGCGGAGCTTCGCCGAAGCCTGGCCCGACGATCAAATTGTCCAACAGCCTGTTGGACAATTGCCCTGGGGGCACAACCTGGTCCTCCTAACTCGTCTCAAGACCTTACCGGAACGCATTGCCTATGCGTCTGCCGCCCTCGAACACAACTGGTCGCGCAACATCCTCGTGATGCAAATCGAGACCCGCCATCTGGAGCGCACCGGCAAGGCCGTGACCAACTTCGAGACGACGCTCCCCAAACCCGATTCCGACCTAGCCCGAGAGTCCTTGAAAGACCCCTACCGCTTCGGCTTTCTGGAGCTTTCGGAGGAAGCGAAAGAGCGCGAGATCGAGCACGCCTTGGTGAAGCATGTCACGAACTTCCTGCTGGAGCTTGGGGCGGGATTCGCCTTCGTCGGTCGACAGGTCCTGCTGGACGTGGGCGGAGACGAGTTCAAGATGGACCTGCTCTTCTACCACCTCAAGCTGCGATGCTACGTAGTGATCGAGCTCAAGGCGGGCAAGTTCAAACCCGAGCACCTGGGACAGCTGGGTTTCTACCTCACCGCCGTGGACCGTCAGATCAAGCACCCCCAGGACGGCCCGACGATCGGCCTGCTCCTGTGCAAATCCAAGAACAAGGTGGTAGCGGAGTACGCGTTGGGCGACAAGGACCAACCCATGGGAATCGCCGAATACAAGCTGGTTGAATCCCTTCCCGAGGAGTTCCAGACAAGCCTTCCCACCATCGAGCAGATCGAACGGGAGCTGGAGGGCAATCCATGATGCGCGCGCCCCCCCCTTTCCCGCCCTGGCCCCAGAGATCCGATCCTGGACACCATTGGCCAAGGAACCATCCCTCACCACCGGGGAGGCTGGGTTACGACTGCGTCTGATCCGCCGGGCCAGGGATACCGCCCTGAGCCTGTCGAAGGGAGGCAGCCCGGCCCCGGCCGGTGGGCCGGGGTGGCGCCCACCTACGGGAATCATCGACCTCCACGCCCGCCGTCGTACCTTTGGGGTCCCATGACGACACGCGTGCGCCTGCCCCACGAACGACTCGCCGAACTCTGGCCACGGGAGCTGATCGGCTGCTGCCTGGGTGCGGTGGTCCACCCCGCCTCCATCCTCCCCGACCTCACGCATCTGGGTGATGTGCTGCGGGCTCCCGGGTCGCCCTGGGTGCTGACCAGCCTGTTCGGGCCGCAACACGGCATTTTGGGCCACACCCAGGACAACATGATCGAGTGGGAAGGCCAGGCCGATCCCCGCTGGGGTGTGCCGGTGCACAGCCTCTACGGGCGGGTCCGCAAACCCACGGGTCCCATGCTGGAAGGGCTGGACGCGTTGCTCGTGGATCTGCAGGACATCGGCGCCCGCTACTACACGTTCATCTGGACGCTGAAGCTGTGCATGGAAGCCGCCTGGGAAAACAACCTCGCGGTGGTGGTCCCCGACCGCCCCAATCCGCTGGGGTGCACCGCCGAAGGCCCTGTGCTGGAAGAGGGGTACGAGTCGTTCGTGGGATTGCACACCGTACCAGTGCGCCATGGCCTGACCATGGGCGAGATGGCGCGCCTGCTGGCCGCCGAGTGTTTCCCGGGACTGAAGTTGCACGTGTTGCCCATGGAAGGCTACCACGCGTCCATGCTGTGGGAAGAGACCCGTCTTCCGTGGGTACTTCCTTCCCCCAACATGCCCACCCCCGACACCGCACGGGTGTATCCCGGCATGTGCCTGCTGGAGGCCTGCACGGCATCCGAAGGCCGCGGCACCACCCGCCCCTTCGAGATCTTCGGGGCGCCCTGGATCGATTCCGTGCGCCTGAAGGCCGACCTCGATTCCCTGTCGCTTCCCGGCGTGGTCTTCCGCGAGCTGGGGTTCCAGCCCACCTTCCACAAAGGTGTGGGCCGGTTGTGCGGGGGCGTGCAGATGCACGTGACGGATCCTGTCGCCTTCCGACCGGTGCTGACCGGCTGGGCCGTATTGTGGGCCCTGCGCCGCCAGGGCGCGGCCTCCGAGCCTGTGGACATCGACCCGCTCCACCCCGAAGGCCTGCCCGACATCTTCGGCTGGAAGGCACCGCCCTACGAATACGAGACCGTGAAGCTTCCCATCGACATTCTGGCCGGTGGATCGCGCTGGCGGGAACGTCTGGACGCGGGCGCCACGCCCCTGGAGCTGGAAGCCGAGTGGAACCGCGACCTGCCCGCCTGGCGCGAGCGCGCCCGTCCCCACCGCCTCTACGACGGATTCTGACCGATGGCAGCTTCCATCCGAACCGCTCGTCCTGAGGAGGCCCATCGGGCCGTCTCGAAGGGTGGCGGACTCCTCTTCCCTTCGCGAGTCACATGATGGCCTCCCTGGACTGCCTGATCCTGTGCGCCGGCCGCGGCGAGCGCCTGCGCCCGCTCACCGACGTGTGCCCCAAACCGTTGATTCCCGTGCGCGGGCTCACCATGGCCGATCGCGCCCTGGCGGCCTGCGACGCCCTCTCCCCCGTGCGCCGTTTCGCCAACGCGTACTGGTCGCACGAGCAGATCGAACTGTGGGGCGAGGCGCGCGGCCTGGACCACGTGCAAGTGGAGCCCGCCGTGCTGGACACGGGCGGGGCCCTGGCCATGCTGCGGCCCGACATCGCCTCCGAACATCTGCTGGTCCACAACGGCGACCTGGTCCACGACATCGACCTGGTGACCGCCTGGAAGGTCCACCTCGGCTCGGGCGCCGCCGCCACCCTCGTCACGATCGACCGCCCCGCCGTGAACACCGTGCGGGTGCGCGACGGCCTGTTCGCCGGCGTGGCCGGACACCCCCGCTGCCCGGAGTCCTCTCTGACGGATTCCGTCGGACGCACATTCTCGGGCATCGCTTTCTACCGCGTGGCCGACCTCGGGGGCCGCCCGGTCCAGAAGTGGAGCGTGAAGGAGCTGTGGCACGACCTGCTCGAGGCGGAACGCCCCGTGCGCTGCTGGGACGCTCCCGCGGATTCGCGCTGGGACGACCTCGGAACCCCCGCGGAGCTGGCCGCCGCCATCCTTCGCGGGGGATCGTGGATCCACCCCGAGGCCCATATCGACCCGTCGGCGCACCTTGGCCCCGACGTGGTGATCGAATACGAGGCGCACATCGGCGCGAGCGCGACGCTCGAACGCTGCGTGGTGTTCCCCGGCGCCGAAGTCGCCCCCGGCGAAATCCTGGACCGCACGCTGCGCAACCCCGCCGGAGACCTGCCATGGTGACCCGTCCCTTGCCCGAGATCAGCCCCTCGCTTTGTGCCCTGCTCGTGGAGCTGGGGCACCAGGCGCCCTTCGAGGTGACCGTCGCCGGAAGCGCCGGATCGGGCCGCGTGTACTGGCGGATCGGACAACTTCCGACCAGCCACATCCTGCTGGTCAGCCACGACCAGGACGCCGACTACGACCGTTTCCTGCACGTGTCGCGCCATCTGCGCGAGGCCGGACTGCGGGTGCCGCGCGTGTTCGGCTCCGACGACGCCGTGCGGCAGGTGGTGGTGGAAGACCTGGGCTCAGAGCTTCTTCTCTCGCGCCTGCACACCGCGGGTTTCCCCGGCGAAGGCGACCTGCAGAAGCTCGAGACCGACTACGAGGCCGTGATCGACCGCCTGGTCGAATGGCAGGACGTCGGCACACGCGCCATGGACTCGTGCCCGTCGCTGACCGACCGCGTCTTCGACCGCGAGGCCCTGCTATGGGAGACTGGGTACTTCGCCCAGCGCTGCGCCCAGGACGCCTACGGCATCGCAGCCGAAGACTTGGCCGACCCCACCCTGCAGGCGGAACTTTCCGCCCTGGCCATGCGTGTGGAAGCCCACGATCGCGTGCTGATGCACCGCGATTTCCAGAGCCAGAACCTGATGTGGCGCGACGACGGCCCCTGGTTCATCGACTACCAGGGCGCCCGCTCGGGTAGCCGCTGGTACGACCTCGCCTCGCTGCTTTGGGATCCCTACGTGCAGATCCCCATGAACAATCGCTTCCGGCTGTACCTGCGGTACGCCAAGGCCACCCAGGTTCCCGACGGCCCTCTGGGATGGCAGCAGCTCCAGGATGCCTCGCTCCAGCGCGTGATGCAGGCCCTGGGCGCCTACGGATTCCTGTCGGGCGTGAAGGGCCTCCCCTGGTTCCGCCAATTCCTGTCGCCTGCGGTGCGGATCCTGCGGACCACCGTCGAGGAGCGCGGCGGCATGCCCGCCCTGCTGGCCCTGGCCCGCCGGATGGAAGTCTCGGGCCCCCTCCCGACCTGACCCTCCGCCGAGGCCCGACGCCCCGTTCGGCAAAAACCTGCCGAACCAGGCTTCGTCTCGCACGTGTACCTTGAATCCATTGCACGGCTGGTATCCCATCGGCCGCGACGGGTTGGTGCGCAGGAAAGGTCGTTCGATGGACACCTTCCTGGTCACCTGCGAACATGGTGGCAACCGCATCCCCGCCGCGTACCAACCCTACTTCGCCGATCTGGAGGAGCTTTTGGCGACGCACCGCGGATACGATCGCGGCGCCCTGGTCCTGGCGCGCGATCTCGCGAAAGCCTTCGGCGCCCCGCTGGTGAGTTCGACCATCAGCCGGCTGCTGGTGGACCTCAATCGGTCGGTCGGCCATCCACGGCTGTTCTCGAACGCTCTGCCCCGGACCCCTCCGTCGCTGCGGACGAAAATTGTCTCGCGGTACCACACCCCCTGGCGCGATCGCGTCGAGGATCTGGTCCGGGTAGCGGTCGCGGCGGGGCACCGGGTGGTCCATCTCTCGTCGCACAGTTTCACCCCCGTGCTGGATGGCCGGGTGCGCGACACCGACGTGGGACTGCTCCACGATCCTTCCCGGCACCTCGAGTCCCGGCTGTGCGCGCGCTGGAGGGAGATCCTGCTCGCGTCCGCACCGCACCTGAGGGTGCGACGCAACCATCCCTACCAGGGACGGTGCGACGGCCTGACCACCCATTTGCGCGGGCGCTTCGACCCCGGTGCCTATCTGGGGATCGAGGTGGAGATCAACCAGAACGAAATCTCCGCGACACCGCGGGGGTGGAAACCTCTGCGAGATCTCGTCATCACCTCGCTGCGGTCTGCCCTCGACCACGAATCTTCCTGAATCCGAAAGAGACTCCCATGAACATCCGCCTTGGTTTCGAGATGGTGTACGACTGCCCGCAGCCGACCCCGATGATCTTCAACCTGAACGTCCATTTCTCGCGCGTCTCCGATCTAGCGGGTCGCGACGACCTCTCCTTCGATCCTCCGGTTCCCGTCTCGGCTTTCCGCGATCCCTTCGGCAACTGGTGCACCCGCATCGTAGCGCCCGCCGGTCGCCTGCGGGTCTGGTCGGACGTGCTCATCCACGACACCGGCGCGCCCGATGCAACCGCCCCGGGCGCACCCCAGATCGCGGTCCAGGATCTGCCCGAAGAGGCTCTGCCCTTCCTGCTGGGAAGCCGCTACTGCGAGACCGATCAGCTTTCCGAGACCGCTTGGCAACTGTTCGGCGCCGGACCCACCGGGTACGACCGCGTGCAGGCCATCTGCGACCTGGTCCACGGCCACATCACCTTCGGCTACGAAAACGCCCGCATGACCCGCACCGCCCTGGAGGCTTGGCGCGAAGGGGTCGGTGTCTGCCGCGACTACGCGCATCTGGCCGTGGCATTCTGCCGGTGCATGAACATCCCCGCCCGCTACTGCACCGGGTACCTGGGCGACATGGGCACACCTCCTCCCTACGCGCCGGGAGACTTCGCCGCCTGGTTCGAGGCCTACGTGGGCGGCCGCTGGTACACCTTCGACCCGCGCAACAACACGCCGCGCATCGGACGCATCCTGATCGCCCGCGGTCGCGACGCGGCCGACGTCGCCCTGGCCAGCACCTTCGGCCCGAACACGCTGGCGAGTTTCCGCGTGGTCACCGACGAAGTGCCACCTTCACCGTAGGCCTTGCGCTCCAACCTTCACCGCGAGGGGTTCTAGATTCCCTCACCATGACCGACGTGTCCGATCGCATCCAGTACGCCGTCTTGTCCGCGTTCCTCGGCGGGTGCATCGCCATGGCCATCACCTTCTGGACGGATGCGTCCTTCGACCTGCATTTCTTCGCCCTGTTCATGGGCCCCGCCGCCGTGGCGGGATTCCTCGTGGGGCAGCCGTTCTACGACGCCCTCGGACAAATCCTGCACAGGATCTGGTGAATCCGATGGACCCGTTCCGCTCCTTCGACCTTCCCGTCCTGCGCACCTCCCGGCTCCTGCTGCGCCCGCTGGTCGCCGACGACGCCCCGGCCGTGTTCGCCTACGCCCGCCTTCCCGAGGTGTCGCGCTGGTGCACCTGGGACCGGCACGCCACCCTCTCCGACTCCGAAGGGTTCCTGGCTTGGAACGCCCGGCTCGACGGGATGGAACAGATTCCGTCGTGGGCGTTGGAATCCCTGCACGATGGCGCCCTTCTGGGCACGGGTGGCTGGGCCTGGCGGGATCCGCACACGGGCACTGGCGAAATCGGGTATGTCTTGCGGCCCGAGTCGTGGGGAAAGGGCTTCGCGACCGAGGCCGTTTCGGAGATCCTGTCGTGGGGGGGCTCGAACCTGGGGCTCACAAAGGCGATCGCTCGCACCATGCTGCCCAACACGGCATCGATGCGCGTGCTGGAAAAGGTCGGTTTCCGGCGCGTGCGCGACGAGCCCTCGGGCTTTCTCAAGGCGGGAGTCGCCATGGATCTGGTGCACTGGGAGAAGGATCTGCACCCAAGCCCTGCACAAGCAGGGTAGACACCCCCGGGTCCGGGTCGAACAGGCCTTTGGGAGCGGGACAACTTCAAGGCCGGATGCACTCCGCGTGGCCGCCCTCTCCCCTCATCGGTCCACGATCACCATCGCCCTGGCCGTCACCTCCCCGGCGCGAAGGGACAAGACGGCCCCGCCCGGAGGAAAGCTCCATCCCGACACCAGCGCGGTGCCACGGCGCGCGTCCTGCGGTTGGAGACAGACTTTCCCCACGAGGCGACCATCCAGCGAATGGGCTCGCAACTCGATGGCCTCGTCCAGGCCCGACGACCAGGAGACCTCGAGTCCGTCCGTCGTCATTTGTCCCCGGACACGCAGGGGATCGGAGTCATCTGACCTGGTGGCACCAACCACCGGGGACGTCTTGAGGGTGTTGGTCCCCTCCCAAGCGTGGGCACTGCTGGACACCACCCAGGAATAGTCGGCGATCTTGGCGCCTTCCCCCGGCCAGGGATTCATGTAGTAGAGAGTGGAATCGACCAGACCCGTTCCCACGATGAAATGCCCTCCTCCGGCGGTCCAGGCCCAGCGGATCACGAAGGGGCGAAGCGCCGCCACTTCCGTGCGGACCTGTGCATGGGTCAACACCCCCGGGACACCGGCGTTTTGGATGCCGTTGGTCTGGAGGATGTCCTGGATGCTGCCGGGATATCCCCAGTTGTAGTTCCAGTAGTTGCACGCCCCGGATGGATTCTTGCAACAATCCACCTGTCCGTAGTCGTGCCAGGTGGCCTTCGTGCGGGCGTATTCGGCGATCGCACACTGGCTGCGCGGTTTCTTGTAGTAGCCCAGAATCGAACTGCTGACCGCCGCCCAGCACCACTCGCTCTGCTCCTGGACGACCGCGGGTACCCCCAGCACCTGCGCCCCCGCGAACGCGGGGAGAAGCAACGACAGGCAAAGGCATCTCGAAGGCGCACGGCCCCGCTGCACCGATCTCGGTTCGCGCATCCCGGCGCTCATCGGGTGGACTCCGGCCGTTCGTGCACCCGGCGATGGATGCGGTGGAACACGCGCTCCCGCGACCTCCCCAAACCGCTGTCGCCCTCGAAGAAGGGTCGTGCCGAAGACAGGGGATGGTATTCCGCCTCGTCGAAGCCCCGACCCGTGCGATCGAGCATGAGCAGATCGCAGCGCATACGCTCCACTCGCAACAAGCCCCGACGTTTGCCGGCATGCGTGGAATCGAAGGCACCGATTTCGCGGGCCAAGCCGGCAGCCCCCAGATCGACCGCCCGCAAGGCGCCTCCGATGCGTTCGACCGTCAGCAGGGCACGCACCTTTCGGTGCACCACCACAGGAACCCGCCACACGTCTTGCGCCTGGGGGCGATTCCAGGAGCTGTCCTGGCCTTCGAGAAGAGAATCCCCCAAGGACGGGCGTGTCCCGTACATCCGGATCGGAACACCAACCGTGGCGCGCTCGACCTCGGCCCTACCCTGGAAGCCGTACGGTTCCTCCTGGCCGGGGGGGATCCTGGACAGGAAACGAGGCAGGGAGGTTTCAGCCACGGTCCGGACGGAATCGCCGATCGTGCGGGCGGCTTGGGACGGGGCCACGGCCATTCCCACCGCCAGCAGGAAGGGAAAGAGTCCGGAGTTCGGGAGCATCGCCATGTCGGATCCTTCGCGACGGGAGCAGTGGCAAACAGGTTCCCCGATAGTAGCGCCCCATCCGGATACCGGCCACCCGATCCCGTTTGGAGCCGACGAAAGTGTGGTCATCTCCGTTACCCGACCACCACCACCCGTTCCATAGCCCCGAGGCATCACCCTGCAGCGGCCACCACGGAAGGATTTCGGAACTCCTCCCGAGTGCGACCCGTATCCTGGGGTCACGTGGGCGTCGGGGCAGGACCTCAGCGGGTCGCGGGTGTCGCCACCAGGCGCGACCGTCCACCTTCGCGCACGATCCACGTTCCAGGTCCGAAGGATTCGCGCAACCGCTGCGACAGCAATTCCCCCGAGCGCAGATCGAGCGCCCCTACTCGCCGGCCGGCCAGGGTATGCACCAAAAATTGTCCGAGCGGCCCGGTGTCGGGGCGGCCCACGACGGAGGTCGGATCGAGGGCCACCAGGCGTACGTCGTCGAGGATGACGTCTCCCGCTTCGAGCCCCAGGTTGAACACCACCCGCGCCGCGGGATCGGAGGCGCCGTCCATCCGGAAGGTCCAGGAATGCACCTTCGGCTCGGTGCCCAATTCCAAAAGGCGCCGCGAATGGCTGGTCCACGGCGAGGCGTCGTGCTCCACCGACACGTCGATGGAGCGGGCCACGCTCGCCTTCGCCGTGAACTCCACCTGGTAGGTTCGCCCCGTCTCCAGGCCGAACCCCGATTGCAGCACCTGCACGTTCCAGCGCTCTTCGCCTCCGGAAGCGACTCCGGCCGTCACCGCTCCTCCCGTCTTCGCACCCGCCCCCGAGGCGGTGCCCAGGTAGTTGGGGCCATCCCAACCCACTCCCCCCGCCGCGAAGTCGCCGTCCACCAGCAGATCGCCGGCGGGGCGGAACCAGGCTTCCAGGGTGCGGTCGCTGGACATGGAAACACCCGTGTCGGGGCGCGAGCCACCACCCGCCCACCGGGCGAAGCTCCAGCCTGTCGCGGGCACCGCCGTGACCTGCGCCGTCTCGGTGCGGTCCCACGAGGTCTTCGCCGGTGCGACGTCG
The DNA here is from genome assembly GCA_035913415.1 of Fibrobacteria bacterium. GTDB lineage: Bacteria > Fibrobacterota > Fibrobacteria > UBA5070 > UBA5070 > UBA5070. Next base: position 41,888 of record JAMIIV010000159.1, read on the forward strand.
ATGCGCCCCCGACCCACGGTCTTCGTTCCCATGGTGGTGGGGCCGCTCGGGTCCTGCTGGTAGACCCGCACCCAATCGACCTTCATCGTCTGGGGGAAGATGGCATCGTCCACGCCTTGGGTGCCCCCCCAACTGCCTCCGACCGCGATGTTCAGGATCAGGTGGAATCGCTGGTCGAACGGCCACACGGCCGGGCCAGTCCCTTCGTTGCGGAAGGTGAAGAGCACAACGTCGTCGATGTAGTACTCCACCCGATCGGGGTACCAATCCAGACGGTAGACGTGCCAGTTCGTGGAAGGCGAAGACACGAGGCGGTTGTTGCCCTTGTTCGTGCCGATGGAGTGGTTGTAGGCCTGCGTGTGGATGTTCGAGTGGATGCGATCGGGATCGTAGCCGACGTTTTCCATGATGTCCAACTCACCCGACTTCGGCCAGTCGCCGTATTTCCAATCGGTGGGCAAAAGCCAGATCGCCGGCCACACGCCGCGTCCGGTGGGAAGCAGCGCCTTGACCTCGACCCGTCCGTACAGCCAGTCGCCTTTGCCGCGGGTGACCAGGCGCGCCGAAGTGTACGAGCGTGTGTCCCACGGCTCGCGCCGGGCTTCGATGACCAGATTGCCACCCTCCTGACGCGCGTTTTCCAGGCGTTTGTCGGTGTAGAACTCCTGCTCGTTGTTCCCCCAACCTCCCCCGCCGACGTCCCAGCTCCAACGGGAGGCATCGGGCAGGCCCGTGCCCTCGAATTCGTCGGACCAGACCAGACGCCAGGAATCGGCGGCACGCGCCGTGGCGGTCAGGCTCAGGAGGGTCGCGATGAAGAGGGTCGAGAGGCGCATGGCGCATCCTTCCGTTGGGTGAGGTTCCGACACGCTGAACCTAACGTGGCGGCCTGCGGCCCCGCGGTGCGTTCCCCCCGTTTTCCGTTGGAGCCTTTGCAACGAATCTCCCTGCCCGCCGATCAGGCCCCTTTTGCCCCCATCGCTTCGGCCTGCTCCAGCCAACGCCCGCGAATTTGGGGGGTCGAGGAGCGCACCGGAGTGAAGGCGGTGGAGTTCACCGGACCCACGCCGCAGAAACCCAGGATCCCGGTGGAGAGGGATTTGAGGCCCGGCGCCCCTTGGAACCACCGATAGTACCAGGTGGGACCATCCATGGTGTACAGGATGCGCGCCGACCGCCCTTTCAGGAGCTTCTCGGGTAGCGGACTTCCCTTCCGGTAGGCGAAGGCGAAACCCGGCAGGAAGGCACGATCGACGAATCCCTTCAGGAGCGCGGGCAGATCGCTCCACCAGACCGGATGGACGAACACCAGGTGCCCTGCCTGACGGATTTCGTCCTGGGCCGCCAGCAGATCGGGCTCCAGCGAGGCTTCGTCACCGAACTTCCCGCGCTGGATCGGATCGAAGGCCAGATCGGCCAGCACCAGGCGGCGCACGTCCAACCCCGCCGTCTTGGCGCCGCGTTCGTAGGCCTCTCCCAGGGCACGGCACAGGCTGTCGGACCTGGGGTGCCCATCGAGGATCAGGATGCGTCGGCTCTGGTTCATGGAAGTTCCTGCGAATGAGGTGAAGAAGCTCGCAATGTTGGCGATGCCTACAAATACCAAGGACTCGCCCCACCGCCACCCGGAATCGCGGTCCTGGATTTCTGGTCGGACATTCTCTCGACCCTTCTTCCTTCCTGAACTCGGCTGGCGAATCGCACCCGCGCTACGCGCCTAGTCACGTCGCGGCAACGGCCATCCGCCCATCCTGTGCGACCCTTTCCTTGCGGCGTTGACATTTCTGCCACCGGAAATCCGTCCGCTTGGTCCGATCGTCCGGCGAAGTCGAGATGTTCGATGCGATCTTCCAGGGGTCCATTTCACTTCCGGAGCGTGCCGCTTGATCCTCGCCTCGTCTCGCACCGCCCTGTTCTCCCTCGTGACCACCGCGGGGGCCCTCCACGCTGCCGATCCCCTGCTTCCCGATGCCGCTCAGGCTCCCGCGCGCCCGGGCATGCACCTGCTGTGGAGCGACGAATTCGATCGCGAAGGCCCTGCGGATCCAGCAGTATGGAGCCACGAAAACGGATTCGTGCGCAACCAGGAACTGCAGTGGTACCAGCCTGCCAACGCCGCGTGCAAAGGAGGGGTCCTGCGCATCGAGGGGCGCAAGGAGCGTGTCCCCAATCCCAAGTACGTGGCGGGCAGCACCGACTGGAAGACCAGCCGCCAGTACGCCGAATACACCTCGTCCAGCATCACGTCTTCGGGGCGCAAGACCTGGCAGTTCGGACACATCGCCGTGCGGGCACGCCTGGATGCCCAGGCCGGAAGCTGGCCCGCGATCTGGACGCTGGGGTCCCGCGGGGAGTGGCCCAGCAACGGCGAGGTCGACCTCATGGAATTCTACCAGGTGGGTGGAGTCCCCACCCTCCTCGCCAACCTGGCTTGGGGTACCGCCACGCGCTGGCAAGCCAAGTGGAATTCCAAGACCCGCGCCTACTCCACGTTCACCGCGAAGGATCCCGACTGGGCCCGGAGGTTCCACCTCTGGACCATGGACTGGACACGCGATTCCATCGTGTTGCGGTTGGACGGCGCTGTGATGAACGCCGCCTCGCTTGCGGGAACGAAAAACGCCGACGGGACCAATCCCTTCCAGGATCGCTCGCAGTACATCCTCCTGAATCTCGCCATGGGCGGCAACGGCGGCGATCCTTCCCGCGCCCGCTTCCCCATGCTCTACGAAGTCGACTACGTGCGTGTGTACCAGAACGGTCCCGTCGGGACTTCGGCGCGAGACGAGTCCTCCGACTGGTCCATCCGCCCTCGAGCGGGAACACCCGGATTGTTCGTCGCCACGCGCTCCGGCTCGGAAGTCCCCGCACACCTGGAGGTCTTCGATCCGGGGGGACGCCAGGTCGCGTCGTTGGAATTCACGACAGAATCCGTCCATCTGGATTTCCGTGCGAAGGCCCGGGGCGTGTACCTGGTGCGGTTGCACGAAGGAGGAACGGTGCGTTCGACCACGGTCGTGCGATGAGAAACGCAATTCGCATGCGCTAGTTTCCACCGCTTTTCCCCGCAGCAGAGGGTTGGATCCGGAATTCGGAGATGGTAGACTCCACGGAGTTCCCCCAAAGACAGAAAGGTCGCCCTTGGACGCCACCTCCGATTCGCCATCCCCGCTCCAGAAGCGTCTCGAGGACGCCGAGAGGAAATTCTCGGCCCTCTTCGAAAAAGGCCCCATCGGCGTGGCGTTCCACGTCATGGTCCGGGACGCTGCGGGCAAGGCCATCGACTACCGCTTCCTGGACGCCAACGAGACATACCAGAAGCTGACGGGGGTCGATCCCCGAGGCAAGTTGGTGACCGAGGCCTTCCCGGGGATTGAACTCGATCCCTTCGACTGGATCGGCACCTTCGGGAACGTGGCCCTCACGGGCAGGGAAATCCGCTTCGAGCAATACCTGGTGCCCAACGACCGTTGGTACGACGTGGTCGGGTACCAATACAAACCCGACCATTTCGTGGCAGCCTTCATCGAGATCACCGAACGCAAGAAAGCCGAGTCCGAACTGCGCGACGCCAACGAACGCCTGGCCCTGGCCACCCGCGCCGGTGGGGTGGGCATCTGGGACTGGGACCTGGTCCACAACCGCCTGGTGTGGGACGAACAGATGTTCCGGCTGTACGGCATCACCAGCGACACCTTCGCCGGTGCGTACGAAGCCTGGGCCAACGGAGTTCACCCCGAATCCCGCGACTTGGCCGAAGGGGCCATCCAGGCGGCGCTGCGCGGCGAGAAGGAATACGACACCGAATTCCGCGTGCTTTGGCCCAACGGCGAAGTCCGGACCATCAAGGCCAATGGGTCGGTGTACCGCGATGCTTCGGGTACACCCGTGCGCATGCTCGGCACCAACTGGGACATCACCGAAAGCCGCGAGGCCGCGCGCGAACTGGCCCTGTACCGCGACCACCTCGAGGAACGCATCCTGGAACGCACCGCCGAACTGGAGGCCACCAACCAGGAACTGGAAGCCTTCACGTATTCGGTCTCACACGACCTGCGTTCCCCCTTGCGCCACATCGACGGATTCGTGGAAATGCTGGTGTCGCAGTACCGCGAGAATCTGGGCTCCGAAGGCATCCGCTTCCTGGACATCATTGCGTCGTCGGCCCGCCAGATGGGGACCCTCATCGACGACCTTCTGCGCTTTTCCCGGACCAGCCGCCAGGAAATGCACAAATCCCCATTGGACATGGGCATGGTGGTCGAAGAGGCGCTCGACCAGGTGCGAGGAAATTGCCTCGATCGGCAGATCGAATGGGTGGTGCCTCCCCTTCCCACCGTGGCCGGAGATGCCAACCTGCTGCGCCAGGTCTGGATCAACCTGCTGGAAAACGCCGTGAAATACACACGGCGTCAGCAGACTGCACGCATCGAGATCACCTGCACGGAGTCCGCAACGGAAACGCTGTTCGGAGTCCGCGACAACGGGGTCGGTTTCGACATGAAATACGCCAACAAACTCTTCGGAGTCTTCCAGCGCTTGCATCGACAGGACGAATTCGAAGGCACGGGAATTGGATTGGTCACCGTGCAACGCATCGTCTTGCGGCACAAAGGTCGCATCTGGGCCGAAGCGGTTCCAGGTCAGGGAGCTACGTTCACCTTCTCCCTTCCCCACACCGAGGCCTCTCCCCATGGTTGAACCCAGCCCCATCCTCCTGGCCGAGGACAACCCCTACGACGCCGAGCTCACCATGAAGGCACTGGCGGAAGCCGGTCTGGCCAATCGGATCGTCCACGTTTCCGACGGCGCCCAGGCTCTGGAGTACCTCCGACGCCAAGGCTCCTGGGCCGACCGTACCTCGGGCAATCCCGTGGTCGTCATCCTCGACATCAAGATGCCCCTGGTCGACGGCATCGAAGTCCTCGACGCGATCCGTACCGATCCCGAACTGAAGTTGCTGCCTGTCGTCATGCTGAGTTCATCCAGCGAAAAGCAGGACCTGCAGCGCAGCTACGAACTGGGCAGCAACGCCTACGTCGTGAAACCCGTCAAGTTCACCGAGTTCATCCCCGCGGTCCGCGAGATCGGCGTCTTCTGGGCGCTCATCAACGAGAAGGCCCCCACGCTGAACTGACCGGGACCTCGGGCAGGTTCGTTGTCAGCTCTCTATGAGGGAGCGCAGGCGTGCCGTGGTCTGATCGCGATCGATGCGGGAAGCGGCGACGTCGAGGGTCAACTCCTCCCAATGCGGACCATCCGAACGAGGGGAACACCCGTTCAATCGCAGGAACACCAAGCAAGAAGCGAGCGCCACACGCTTGTTCCCGTCGAGGAAAGGATGATTTCGGCACAGGAAGAAGAGGTAAGCACCTGCGACCTCCACAAGGTCGGCGTAGACCGAGGTGCCACCGAAGGTTGCCTGTGGAGCCGCCACGGCGGATTCCAGCAAAGCGGCATCACGGATGCCGTGGGCGCCACCGAACGACGCGATGACACTGTCGTGGATTGCGTGCACCGTCACGAGATCCAGATGTTCGCAGGAATCAGGGGTTGCGATCACGCCAGTCGACTCAGTGTCTTCGCGTAATCCTTGACGACGCCGGCGATCGCGTCATGGATCGAAGCCGGATCGGTGCGTGGCCGCAGAGGAGTCAGGGTCGCCGTGCCCCCCTCGTGGACTTCCAGGTTGACTTGATCCCCCACCTTGAGATGAAGCATTTCCATCAAGGTGGAGTCGAGCAAAAGCCCTTGTGAATTGCCGATCTTCGTGATGACTTTGACCATGGGCGTAAAACTATGTTTTACGCCCCAGCGGCGCAACACCCCACTCCCGCCGCCCGTGGTAGGATGAAGCCATGCTTGTCTGCCTCATGCTCCGCTCCGCCCTCGCCATGGCGCCGTCCACCGCCCTGGACTCCAACCACTTCGCCCAAGGCGGGTTCGAAGCGGGCACCACCGGCTGGTCGTTCTGGGCGCGTACCCCGGATTCGGCCCGCATGTCGGCATCGAGTGAGGCGCGCTCCGGAACGGGCGCACTGCGCGTGACGAGCGAAGGCCAGCAGGACTGGTCGCTTGCGGCCTCGAACACGCGTGTGGCGGTGCAACCGGGCCAGATGTGGACCGTGTCGTTTTCCGTCCGGCGCGACAGCCTCGAGGGCGAGGCCACGGCGGGATTCGTGCTGGCCGACAGCGCGGGCAACACCGTGGCCTGGAATGCGGGGGCCGTGAACGCTCCGACCACCACCGGATGGAACACCGTTGTGTCGCACCTGGCGGTCCCGCGAGGCATCGCCACCATCCAGCCCCGACTCACGGGACGCGGACCTTTGCGGGCCACCATCGACGATGCGCTCTTCGTGCTGTCGGAGCATCCTCCCGCATCGCCGTCCGAGCTCGTCGTGTCCAACGATTCCGTGGTCCTTCGCGTGGATCCGGTCGACCTCTCGATGACACTTTCCGACACACACGGAGCGGACACCCTGCGCCTGGGGGGATTGCCCGACTTTCGCCTCGAGTCGTTCCAGAGCGTTCCCGACACCCTGGAGCTGCGGCTGCGCCACCTCGCCGGCGCCTTCCCCGCGAGCCTGTTCCTCACCCTGCGCGGAGGCTCCCTGCACCTGCGACTGGCGGCAGACCCTCTTGTATCGCTTCCCGGCCCCTTCGACTTCCCCGGAGCCATCCCCACGCGCACGGGGCAGCGCATCGCCATCCCGCGCGGCACCGGGCTCTCCTGGCCGGTCGACGGCCCCCGATCCTGGCGTTGGATCCTCTCCGAAGCGCCTTTCTGGGGCTGGCAGGTGTCGCAAGCCCTGACCGGCGCCACCGACGGCAAGACGGGTTTTGTCCTCTCGTGCGCCTCGCCCGCTTATGCGGGGCTGTCCATCCGCAAGAGCGGCACCGAGCCGTCCCATCCGCGGATCGTGCAATCGCCGGCCAAGGGCCGGTTCGGCCAAGCGCGCGAAGTCGTGGTCGCACCGCTGCGCGGAGGCGGCTTCCGGGAGCTGGCACTGCGCCACCGGCTCCACCGCGAGGGACTGGGACAGGTGAAGGACTGGACCACCAAACGCGCCGCCAACCCGAACATGGAGAAGTTGCACGGTGCGGTCGACTGGTGGGTGCAAGGCGGGAACTGGTCGTGGAAGATGTTCGACACGCTGCGCTGGATGGGAATGGACAAGGCCGTGATCCACTGGAACTGGGCGTCCAAGGCCACCATCGATTCCCTGGCCAAGCACGAGTGGCTGGTGTCGGTCTACGACAATTGGGCCGACGCCTTTCCCGGTGACACCTCCGCCCTGGGTCGCGAGTATGCCACGGGAACCATCGTCCAACAAGACGGCAGCCCCATGAAAGGATGGCTCGCGTACGAAAGCGACGGAAGCACCCGGCAGGCGCTCGAGATCTGCGCGGCGCGACACCCCCACCTGGCCCGCACGCTCGGCGGAGCCGAGCGCACCAACACCCGGCGCAACGCGCGGTTCGTCGATGTCGAACTCGCCATCAGCCTGCCCGAATGCTGGCATGCGGAGCACCCCGTGGACCGCGACCAGGACCTGGCCCATCGGGTACACGGGCTTTCCATCATCAAGGACTCGCTAGGGTTCGTGACCGGAAGCGAACAGACCCGCGACGCCGCCCACGCGGTGGTCGACTACGGGGAAGGCCCCATGAGCATCGCTTCGGTCGCGGATGCGGGATACGACTGGGAAACACCCGAAGCCCCCGAACCCTTCATGGATTCCTTGAGCATGGACCCCGCCCTGCGCGTGCCGCTGTTGCCGCTGGCCGACCACGACGCCTTCTCTCCCACCTGGTACACCGGGGACGGCCAGTCGAAGGTGCCCGCGCGCTGGGACGACAAGGACGCGTGGAACATGCTCTACGCCACGATGCCCTTGGTGATGCCCGCGAACAACGCGATGTGGGACACCCTGCGACCGCGCTACCTGCGCAGCGTCGTGGCCATCACAAGCCTCCTTCGCCGCTGCCACTTCCAGGCGATGACGACCTGGGACGTGCTCTCGGAAGACCGCAAGGTGCAGCGGACCACCTTCGCCAACGGCTGGACGGTGACCGCCAACTTCGACAAGGTGCCACGTCAAGAAGGCGGACAGGAACTGCCCGCCAAGGGGTACCTGGCCACCTCCGGAGACGAGCGCATCGAACGCGCGGTGCTCGACGGCAGTGTGCGCACGCGGGTCCGCCAGTCCGACCGCTGGTTCCTCGATCCGGAAGGATCGCAGGCCACACTCGACGGCCTGCGATCCTCGGGTTCGGTCTTCGTCCAACGCCTGGACGACACCACCCTGGCACTGTCCCTGGTCGGAAACCAGACGTCGGTCGACCTCTCCCCCTTGAACCTGCCCTGGCCCGCCTCGTCGGTGCGCGCCGCTCGTCGCACCACGGGTGCACCCGTGACCCTTTCCGATCTCGGCGAAGGCTGGACCCGCTTGACCGCCCCACCAGGGGAGAGGTTCTTCCTGCTGCACGGGAACTTCGCCGCGTTCCGCACCTCTGTCGCTCCTCGCCCCTCGGTTCCCGGAGCGGCCCTGGTGCGCGGCCCGCGCGGGTGGCAGGTCCGCTGGGTCCAATCCGCGGCCGGGCCGGTGTTGCTGGAGCGGTTCGACGCCCGCGGCCGGATCGAGAAGCTCCCCCTTGTCCAAGGCGAATCGGGATCGAATACCCGGGATCTTGCCTCCGTGGCGGTTCCGACCTGGATTCGGATCACGGCACCCGAGGGGCAACGGATTTTGTCCATCCCGCCGGTGCGCTGAGGTCGCCCAACGTCGCGGCCCCGAGGGGCCGCGGCCGGAACTTCATCTTCTGGTTTCGAAGATGGAATCGGGAATGATCTCGTCCTTTCCAGTCCACGGGTGTTCCCGCATGTGGCGCATCCAGCGTCTCCAACCAACGGCCGCCAGAAGCATCGTGGGGATCGTCGCCAGCACCCCCAACCAGGACCCGTACCAGGCCTGGAACCCCGCCGAAGCCGCGAGTGAGACGAGGAACCAGGGCCAGTAGGACATCGAGTAGACCGCCAGCATGGCCAGGCTTACCACGACAAGCCCCACGTGCGCCGCGTGCACGAGTCGTATCGGATCGAACGGGACGCTCAGGCTGGGCGAGAGAGCGAGGGCGATCACCACCACGGCGATCAATCCGAGGAGATCGCGATGGGGGCGCAGCGGCCGGGGACCGGGATTCGGTCCATGAAGCCGGTGCCTCCAATGGAAACAACCGCCCAGCAAGATCGCCAATCCCGCCGCTTGGACAAGCGTGCGGGCTGGACTCGCGGCTGGCAGTAGAAACAGCGTGCCCAAACCGTACGACACCAGCAACAGCACGATCCCCCAGACGTTGCGCCGCCCGATCAGGAACGTCGACACCAGACCCATGATCGTGGATGCCAGCCACATGACCGAAACGCTTGTCCCCATGATGGTAATCAATGGTTGGTAGACGGGATGCAGGCTGTTCATGCTGTGTTTTCCGTTGGTGGGAGAACTCGATCAAGACGGTTTTCGTCCATCTCCGAGGCGTAGGCGACCACCTTGTCCTGGGCCTCCAGGCGGGACACGTCCACGGGTCGCCCCGTGAGGTCACCCACGGTGCGCGCGATGGCCGGATCGTCGGCGCCCCAAGGCAAGGCCAACAGCAACGATCCGTCGTGCCGCTGACGCAGCGTGAAGCGCGAGAGCGGAAACCCGGCCAGCGCCTGGCTGAACTCGATGTTGTTCATCCAGTGCCCGTCGGCGTGCAGGAACCGCACCGGGGCGCGTCCCTCCAGGTCCAGCAAGGTATCGGGGCGCTCGGGGTGCCTGCGGGCGTGGTCGCCGGTGCGGTAGCGCAGAAGGGGAAGCCAGTCGTTGTAGCCCCCGGTCAACACGATTTCTCCGCGCTCTCCCGGAATCACCGCCCGCCCCTGGTCATCGAGGATCTCGACCAGCAGGTTTCCCTGTAGCAGACGGAATTCGTCATCGTCCGGATGGCGCGCCGCCACGGGTCCCGATTCGTTCAGGGAATAGATGTCCAGCACCGGACACCCCAGGCGTCGCTGCAAGTCTTCCCGCAGCCCGCGGCTCAGGGCCATCGACGTGGACAAGGCCGCGCGCGGCACGTGCGACATTCCCAACGAAGCGAGTTCCGGAAGCGACAACGGGTCTCCGGTGACCAGCTCGGGAGCCATCGCGTCCAGGTAGATGCGCCGGTCACCCGGGTCTTTCCAGTCCGCGGGGTGCAGATTCAGCTTCAGGACCCCCGCTTCGTGAAAAAGCGGATTCACCGACGCGTAGGTGAAACAACGCTCCTGGAATCCGGCCAGCACCACGCCCACCTGCCCGCGCCCCGCCCGCAGCTCGATGCCACGCCACAGAAGGGCTTTGCGCAAGAACGCTAGGTGGCGCGCCGCCACGGTGGGGTGGGAGGGGATGGCGATGCGATGCCCCGTGGTGCCCGTGGTATCGAAGCGCAACAGCCGGTCGACCGGCAGATCATCGGGCACGAAGGCCGCGACGTCGCGGGCGAGGTCGGCGCGCGACGTCGTGGGGAGTTCATGGAAGGGAAGATCGGGCCAGGCCTTGAAGAACGGAACCTGCGCACGCACACGCCGGACATAGGCATCGAGCCAGAGCGGATACTTTTGTGTGCACGCCGGGGTGGCCAGCTCGCGCGCATGGAAGGCGGCCACCTCCGTGATCTCGTGGCCCCGCAGCCGATGTCCCGACGCATCGCGGAACATCGGCGCACAAGGATGCTCCATCATGGCGCGCAGATGCGATTCTCCCTCCTGGGTCAGGACGGGGAAACGGCAGGCCTGGGTGGGCTGGACGCTCACTCGCGCCCGTATTTGTCGGCGGCTTCCTTGGCCGCCTTGGCGGCCAAGGCCTCGCGGATTTCCCGCGCGCGTTTTTCCGCCTCGCGCGAGATCGACAACAGTCGGCGTCTCTCCAGAAGGCTGACGGCCTGCAAGCGGTCCTGCGAAACCTCGGGCGCCTCGCCGGGGATGGCGGCATGCAGGTCGCGCAGCACCAGGCGGACCAGCTCCTCGACACCTTCGGGATCGTCGCGCCAACGCGACATCTTGCCTGCCGAAAGCCTGGACAGTTCAGGCAGGGTGCTCGCGAACAACTCCTGCAGGGCGCTTTTTGCGGCCACCAAGCGAGGCAACCGGAACACCACCGCGCAGGCCAGGGCCACCAGCAGGGGAGACGTGGTGGCGCCCCGCAGCGCCGACAGTTCGGGTCGCGACAGGAATTGCCCATTGCGGGCGCACGCGTCCCAAAGCAGGGCATCCAGCACCTGGGTCTTTCCGGACGCCTCTTCGAAGGCGGCGGCATCCCCTCGATACCCCGACAGCAGGGTCTGGAGAGGCGGGATTTCCGGGGACGGGTTCATGCGAGGTCCTCCCTGCGGCCGTGGCTGGCCGAGAATTCGCGGGCAAAATCGAGCAGCCCTTCCTGGCTGGAGACGGGGTACAAGGCCCAGCCCTGTTCGTCGCGCGCCTGTTTCAGGCGCTTGACGGAGGGCCAGTCCCACGAGAGATCGATCTGCAAGGCCATGGTGCCTCCGCCTTGGCAGTGGGCCAACGCCTTGCGCGCCAGTTCCCATCCATGGTTTCCCTGCTCATCGTCGTCGTCGAAGAGGCTCGAGAGACCTTCGTCGGAAATGTGCAGGATGTGCGCCTTGCGGATCGAGGCATCCTTCCACGTGTCGCGCAGGGCATGGAGGGGAAACGTGGTGCTTCCCCCGAAATGGCTGCAGATCACGCCCAGGATCTGCTCTTCGTCGCGCAGGAATCCGGGAGTGCGCAGACACTGGCCCTTCCCGCTCCAGAGGGTGGCCTGCACGCGCCCTCCGCGACGCAGGACGGAAAGCGACACCATCGCCGCGGCCAGCGCGGGCCACGACATGGCGCGGGCGGGGTCGGGCATGGATCCCGAACTGTCGATGTAGAGGTCGAGATCCAGCGGCACCAAGGCGCGACGCACACCGGGCTGTTCTCCCCAGTGGCGCGCCACGGTGGTGACCCCCGGCACGAGCACCGGCGAGATCAAGACCGACTGCAGCACATCCAGCGTGTCGACGGGGTCTCCGGCCTCCCAGGGGTCGAGTCCCTCGGGGAGGGGATCGGGGGCCGCGGGAAGCTCCAGGGTAGGGCACGTCACCAGGTTCGCCAACGCCTTTTCCCGATAGAACCGCACGGCCGCCGCCTTTGGATCGATCTCGATGCCGCCCAGACGGAGCAACTCGCCGTATTCCCAGGGCGAGTGCGACTGACCCGGACCACCGGGCCCATGGGTCTGTCCATCTCCCTCGGTCTTCGCAGCCTCCTCGGTTTCCTCGTCTCCGGTCACCCGCGGGTCCTCGGAGGGATGCACCGGCGGTTCGTCGTCGTCCATCCCCAATCCCGCGGGGGGTGCGCATCCCTGGCCCGCCTTGGCCATGTCCATCCACTCGCGCAGGCGCTTCGCATCCTCTTCGTTCTCGCGCTGCACCCAAGGAAGCATCAGCGCCGCGAAGCGTCCGGCACCGCGGACGGATTCCGTCGCATAGACCCGCACGGTGCGCGCGGCAAGCCAGGCGTCGGCTTCGAAGGACACCGCCAGCGACGCATCGTTGGGAACACCCCCGCAGAGTTGGCCCCGGGGGATTTCCCAAAGCCTTTCGAGAACCCGCATGTAGAGGTTCCAGACCATCCCCTCGGTGGAACGCATGGAGCGATAGGGTCCGTCCATGGGCAACGCCAACACGCGGTGGAGGTGGTCGTTCACCAGAAGGTCGGTCCAGATGTTGGCGATGTCGGGCGCTCGGGCTTCCAGGGTCGGCAATCCTCGGCGCACCTGCGCCAGGATGCGGAAGTGGTCGAGCAAGGTCGAGGGCGCGAGCACGTGGTGGCCGATCTCGTGCGCCAGGATCTGCATGGGGTATTCCCCCAGGCCGCGTTCGACCAGCAGCGGGAGGTTCACCAACACCCCGTGCGACGACATCCGGATGCAGGCCAGAACCCCGTCCATGCCTTCGTCGAAGGCCTCGGTGCGCGAGGTCGCGATGGTGGGCGACGACAACCGGATCCAGCGCCCCCAAAGCTCCAGCGCTCGGGGCCAGGCGTTGCGCCAGTTCTCGACCAGGTCGAAGGGCAAGGTCGAAGGAGGTTTCAAGGCGCCACCACCAGAAGCCAGAACGACAGCGGGGACGAGACCACAACAACTCCTGCGGCTTCGCACACGGCGCGCTGACCCTCGGGAAAGGGCACCGGGACCGTCCCCCGCGAGGTCACCAGGCCCTCGACGCTCCAGCGGAAGGCCGACGTGCTTGAAGCGTCCGGCACGGCCGACGACGCCTCTCCGGCCGCAAGGAGCTGCGCCCCGAAGCGGTCGGCGTGCAGGCGAAACAAGCGCGTTCCCGAAGCCACGAAGACCCGACCTCCACAAACCATGCAGATCGGAGGCTCCGGGAACACTCCCTCGGAGCCCTCGAATCCGCCCAGTTTCCACACCACTCCAGGTTCCGAGGGCGTGTCGCTCCACCACGGATCGGCGGCGAGTCCCTCCAGCGCGGGCCGCGGCTGGGGGCACCCCAGCGCCAGAGCCAGCAAGGCGTCGGGGAGAGCCGCCGCGCAGGACAGCGCGGCATCGCGCAGCGGCGCGAAACCGCAGGTCCAGCCCAGGAACGTGCCGCGGGCTTCCAGCGAAGACCCTTCGGCCAACGGACTCCCCACGCCTTCGATCCAATCCTGTTGACGGAATCCGTCTTGCTGGCGCAGGAACAGCAGCGCGTTGGTGGTCCGTCCCAGCGAAGAGCCGGGTTGGTCGCACCAGTCGGCGGGTCGGCGGGCCAGGGAACGCCACAGGGCCAGCACCGGTTCCAGGAATCCGCCGCGTCCGGGCCCGAGCGCCGCCAGGCGCAAGGCCAGGTCGTACCCTTCGCTGGCCACCAGGGAAACCTTCTCGGGTCTTGCCGCTTCGCAAGCCTCCACCAGAGGCGCCAGCCCCTCCTTCAAGACGCGCACCAGGGAGTCCATCTCCAGGGAAGGACGCGCCTTGCGCGCCAACAGCGCGCGGTGGTTGAATTCGGCGCGTCCGGCCGAAAGGATGGCCTCGAGGCTCACGAACGGCTCTCCAGCCAGACCAGGTAGTTGGTGTAGCGCTGGTGCAGGTACTTCAGGAGCAGGAGGTCGTCGTGCAGGGGGCCGGAGAGCTTGCGCTGTCGGCAGACGTGCGCCACCTGCGCCTCGATCACCTGCAGGCGCGTCTGCACCTCCTTGCGTGGCAGGCCCTCGAGTCCCTTTCGGAAATCCGACAGGAGCGATCCCGGGACGTCGTCGCGGTCCATCCCCAGGCGCTCGTATTCGGCGCACGAGAGATCGAACAGGCGGCGCAACCACGAAATGCGGTCGGTGCGCAGCGGCATGTTCTCGGGCATCTGGAAGAAGGGCGCGTCCAGGTCGGGCTTGAGCTTGTCGCGCAACACGAATGGCAGGATCTGTCGGAGATCTTCCAGGTCGACCTCGGGTTTGCCGCGGAACCAGGCCAGGGCCTTGGCGTACGACAGAAGCGTCATGAGCACGCGCACGGAAAGACCGTTGCGGGTCTGGGCACCCAGGTCGGCCAGGCGGTCGCGGCCCGAGTCGGCCCGCAGCACGTCGCTCCATTCCAGGCCGGACAACAGAGCCGTATCCTTGGACAGGTGTTCCAGCCGCGTGCCGGCCGCCTCCAGGAACTCGAACTGGCTGGCGAAGTGCTCCAGGCGGCGGCGCACCGTGGGCGGAACCGGGACCTTGCGCACCTGGCGATCCATCTGCGCGATTTCGTCGGCGGTGAACACGATCTCGGGGGGCACGAAGTCCTCCGGCCGCGCGTTCTCCTCGATGCGCACCAGGAGATCCTCCAAAAAGCGCGGATGGAACGACAGCGCCTGCACCACCACGTCGACGCGGTCGCGCAGAGCCTCGATCACCTGGTAGGTTCCACCGCCACCGTCGTCGTTGGCCGTGAGATACCATGCCGCCTCGGGGCACTCGTGGATCTGGCCCAGCACCTCGGCGTAGTTGTCGCCCATCACCGTCAGCAGGGCGCTCTGGGTACGGGTGGGGATACGGTTGTATTCGTCGACGATGCGCACCGGCTGGTCCAGCCAGGGCCGCCAGGCGATGCGGATGGCCTCCATGGACTGGGCTCCCACCAGATCGGCCGGCAGGGGATTGCCCAGAAGGTCGGCGACGGTCATCTGCGGGTGCCCGTGCTGCATGGAGCGGCGCACCAGCTTCAGGGGCATACCCGCCAGCACCCCCATCAGGATGGCCGAAGCCGTCTTGCCGCGACCGGGCCCGCCCACCATCAGGCATTTGCGGCGCAGCGCGAAGGTCAGCAGCGGAAGCAGCACGAAGCTCGAGTAGCTCTGGTCGCCGGGCAGGTTGAAGCTGCGACCTCCCACCTCGAACGTGCGTGGTGCGCCCCGCTCGAATTCGATGTCGTAGTGCGGGCTGATGATCGCCGAATTGACGATCCAGAAGTAGGCGCGGCGTAGCTTCTCGTCGAGCGCGGCGTCGGGTGCATCGGCGGCGTTGGGCTCCAGGTCTCCCTGCCAGAGGGTGGCCACGTCGAATTCGACCTGGGGCGACGGGCGAGCCTGGGGATGGACGGGCGACGAAGACAATTTCCGGAAGATATTGGGGATCATGGGGCGCTCCGAACGGGGAAAGGTGCGGGTCCGGACCAGACCGGAACGCGGAAGAAGTGGGAGGACGAGGCCGGATCGGGCAGGAATTCGAACCCGGGGCCAGGCCTTGTGGGGGATCCCGGGATCACGGCTTGTTGGCTTCCGGCAGAGGATCGGCGAAGTTCCAGCGGTGTCGGCAGAGGAGATCGATGCGCTCCAGGGCCGCGGCGACGCGCTCCTGGGGGGATCCGCGCAGTTCCAACCACGGCGAACGGGCGCGTTCTATCAGAATCTGTCGGAACCGGTCGGTCATGGATTCCCGCAGGTGCTGACCATCGCGCAGTCCGTCCTGGACGAACGGCACTCCACCGGGCAGGGTCAGCAGGTAGAGATCGCGACGGGGCAGGGCTGCGGCGAGCTGGTCCAGTGCCGACGAGGACCGCCCGCGGTAGCGCTCGTGCCACACCACGGTGGCCAGGGCGTCGGTATCCAACACCAGGACGGGGCCTCCGCTCCGCACGGCGACCTGCTCCAGGCGCGTCTGTTCGGTGGCGATGGACAGGAAGTCGTCTTCGCTCCAATCGAGGTCTTCGGGCATGCCCGCGGCCGAGGCCAGCGCCAGCATCGCGGCGCAGCGGTCGCGCCCGTGTTCGGGCACCCATTGGCAACGCTGCCACGCCCCCCCGCGGGTGCGCAGGGCCGCGGCCAGGTCGCGCGCCAGGGTGGTGGTGCCGGTGGATTCCGCTCCCACCACCACCACGCGTACCGCCAGCCCCGCTCGTGTGCCCGCGGGAAGGTCGTCCCAGTGCCCCGGGATGTCGGACCGGGCGGATGTTCCGGATATGGGACAGGTGGTGCGCTCGGGATCGAGCACCACGGGCAGGGCATCGAAGCGCCGCCCCAGCTCGTGTCCGTACCGCTCCGACGAGAACACCGCGTCCACCTTCGGCCTGGGCCCCTGGGCATCGGCCAGCTCCACGGCGCGGCGCATGAGCGCCACATGGCCGTCCCAGGCGATCGGATCCCCGTAGTCCACGGGGAGGTCGTCGACCACCCCCGCCACCCGCACGTTGGGATGGCGCTCCAGGGATTCGCGCAACCACGCCACGCGTTCGTCGAGCCCGATGCTCTCGTGGCTGGCGCCCAGCACCGCCACCGTCACGTGGTCGGAAAATGTCGCGGCCGTGGCCGCCAGGTGCACGTGCCCGGAATGTGGCGGATAGAACTTCCCCGACACCAGCGCATGGCGGGGCCGAGGGACCCGCACGGCGTTCACGGCAGGGCCTCCACGATCTCTGCGCATCCGGTTCCACCCGCCTCGGGACCCTCCGGGGCGTCCTCGTCCACCGTCGGCTCGGCCAGATCGCGTCGCCACTGCACCCACCCGTGCACACACAGGCCCAGGAACACCACGTACAGGAGCGCGATCAGCGGCAGACCCTTGGACCAGTACAGCGGAACCGACAACAGGTCGACCGCGATCCACCAGGCCCAGCATGAAACCGACCGGCGGTTCAGCAACCACTGCGCCCACAGGCTTCCGGCCGTGAGCAGAGCGTCCGGCCAGGGCGCCGAGCCGCCGAGGATCTCCAGACGGTGCCGAAGCGGAAAGACCAGCACCGCCATCACGACGAATCCCGTCAGGTGGTCACCCAGCTTGCCTGCGCTCGGGCGCGCGGTGCGCCGCTCCAGGTTTCGCCACCCGATCCACCCCTGGATGGACAAGGCGAAGAACACCACCTGCAGCGCCATGTCGCCGAACAGACCCACCTGGTGGAAAAGCACGCCGAGCACCATCGCGTTGGCGATGCCCAGAGGGAAATTCCAGATGCTACCCCGGGCGGCAAGTACCACGCAGGCCAGACCGGTCGCGAAGCCCGCCAGATCGCCGACCGAGACGTCGGTGGACAGGATGTTCCAGGCCGGAGCCGCGATCCAGGCCAAACCGTCGGTCATCGGGATCCCCCGCGGCCGTACGAACGGACGAAGGACTCCTGGGCGGCGGTTTCCACCGCCCGCGGCGACCGATGCTCACGCACCGAAGCGATCGCTTGATCGGGATCCACGCCGTCGTCCACCAAGGCGCAGGCCGCCACCAGGCCCGAACGCCCCAGTCCTCCCAGGCAGTGCACGGTGACGGTTCCTGTCCGAGCCGCGTCGCGTATCCAGGTCACCAGCTCGCGGATGTCTCCGTCGTCCCCGGCACGCTGGTCCACCATCGGCAGGTGGCGGTGGTGGATGCCCCGGGCGGAAGCTCGCGCCGGCAGGGACGCCGCGCCGTAGGCCACCAGCTCTTCCGAAGTCACCAGCGAGACCAGGTGGGTGGTGCCCAGATGTTCCAGCTCGTCGAGGTCGGCCTCCAGGTCGCGCGCCCTGTCCTTGCGGCCCGGCAGGATGGTGAGGCCCACCGAACCGCCTAGGGGCAGGGGCACCCGATCCACCCGCAGGCGCAGCGAATCCTCCAGATGGGTTTTGCAGCGTTGGGCCAGCAGTCCCGTCGCGTGCAGCGCTCCGCGCTTTTGCCAGAGCGTGGCCTCGTCGAAGGAGAGCGTGTGGGCGGCGTAGCGCAAGGCCGCGATCTGGTGCTGCCACGGATGCCGATGCGTCCCCACCATCTCGGCCAACAGCCCACGCAGGATGCGCAGCGTCTCCCAGGTGCGGTGCAGGCGCGGTGGGATGCCGGATTCTGTCGCCGGCGCCGGAGCGCAACCCAGGTCGGTGATCTCCGCGACCTTCTCGAGGAGAACGATCTGTTCCCCAAGCTCCCGTTCGTCGGCCACCGGAGTCCACAGGTGCAGCAGGTCGTTCTCGAGTTTGGCGAAATCGCAGTGCAAGGCGTGCCGGCGCGAGTGGAAGTAGTCGATGATCCACGCGTTGCGGTGGCCGTCCAGCAGGATGTTCGCGCCGTTGAGGTCGCCGTGCACACGGCACATCAGGACCTGCTCCTGCACACGCCCTCGGGCCCGAGGCACCGTGGTGCGGTAGAAGGGCAGGGGATCGGGGGAGACGATCCCGGGAGCCGAGGTCCAGCCTCCCGCGGGTGCCGGGGTCGCGATCTGGCGGATGTTCCGTTCCAGCTCTTCGGCCCACGCTTCGCGGAAATCCCAAAGTTCCAGAAGGTCGACCGCTTCGGGGGTGCACGCCCGGTAGAGGCGTCCCAGTTGCTCGCGCAGCACGATCCGCAGGGTCTCCTCGACCTGCTCCAGGGGAATCCCGTCCCTCCACAGCCTCTGGAAAGTGCGACTGCCGGATTCCGTCATCGAGGCGTAGCGGTACTTGATGCCGCCGCGCCCTGCCAGATCGGAGACGTCGACGATACGCGGCGCAGAATTGCCCAGCACGGTCTCCACGGACTCGAAGGCGTTGCGCTCCTTGCCGATGGCCTCGCTGGGCCCGATCTTCACCACGTGGGGGGCCTCCTCGTGGCCGTGGAGGTCCACGCTGGACACGGCCAGGACCGCGTTGCCGCTGAAACCTCCGTCCAGCACGCGCGCCGAAAGCTCACGACTGCCGCGAAAGAGCCAGGCCAGGATGTCGCGGTCGGTGGAGGTCAAGCCACCGCATCCGTCCATGCGCACCGCTTCGATGTACGTGCGCCGCGCGGGCAGTTCGTCGGGAAGTGCGGCGTCCGGCGACAAAAACGAGGCGAATGCGCCGATGGAGTGGATGATGCGCACTCCCACCACGCGCTCCAAATGATCGAGCGCCAGCAAGTGGCGCTCCCGGGAACTGCTGGCGGCCAGCCCCGAGCAGACGGCGATGTCCAGGAAGGGAAACCGCGTGCGCAACTCGTAGGCCAGGAACGCCACCTTGGCATCGGTCCAGACCCCGGCGATTCCCACGCGCACCACCCCCTCCATGTCTGCCAGCAGGTCGGGAAGCCGGGACCCCTGGAAGTCGTTCAAGGACGGCGAATCGACAAGGTCGGGCAACGATCCGGAGGCGGGCAGGGGGAAGACGAACTCCTCACCCGGCGTTCCCGCCAGGCAATGCGGTCCGAAGTGGTGAAGGTGCTCGGCCTGCGAGGCATCCTCTGATTGGTGGTGGTCGCGGATGTGGATGGTGCGCAGGGCTGCGGGGTCTTGCCGATGGGCCCAGGCCATGAAGCGGACCAACGGGCCTTGGGTGGGATCGGGCCCCAGCAGCCGGGCCGATTCGCCCGCACCGATGTGCAGCGTGCAGGGCAATGCGTCCCAGGTCCCCAAGGGACCCACAAAGTCCTTCTGCAGACATTGGGTCAGGAGGATCGCGGGGGCTTTGGCTCGCGGCGTGGCGGTCGGCATTCCAGGGCTCCGGAGACGTACTGGCGGGTGTCGCGACCGCCTCGATGGGACGCGATTGCAAGGCAGGTCGACGGTGATGGTCGAGGTTCTCGGGCGCGCCTGCCGGGTTGGCTGAAAAGATGCCTCTCCGAGGCCTGGCCCGGCGCACTACGTTTGCTCTTCGATGCCCCCCACCGACACGCACACCCCCCTGTTGTTCCACATCGCCCCTTGCCGCGATGTGGCCCTTTGCGTGAACTTGCGGATCGAATTCCTGACCGCCATGACCGGCCCCCTCGAACCCGCCTTGGAGACCCGCCTGCGCGAGGCCAACGAACTCCACCTGCAGGAAGGCTTCGCCGACGGTTCCGTGCTGCTGTTGCTGGCCAGGGTCGATGGGGACATCGCCGGTTGCGTGTTGCTCCAGCAACAGAGCATTCCTCCCAACCTCCCGGTCCCCAGCGGACGCACGGGGCTGGTGCTCAACCTTCATGTGCGCGAGCCCTTCCGGCGCCGGGGACTGGGCGAAGCCCTCATGCGCGCCCTGGAGGCCGAGGGTCGCAACCGCGGCCTGGACCGACTGGAGCTCAAGGCCACCGAGATGGGGGAGTCCCTGTACCGCCGGCTGGGTTGGAGCGATCCCTACGGCGGCAAGCCGATGGAACTGTCTCTGCGCTGATCCCTGGGTGCAGAAGCCTGGGTGGGACAAACACGCCAAAGGCACCGGAGCCCCTGTCAGCCAACAGGCACGCTCCGAGAAGTCCCCCAGACGCAAGTGGCCTCCCGTTACGGGTTTCCGTGGCGAGAGGGGTAGCGACGCGTGCGAGGGAGTTGCTTCGGCCCGGAACCCAGGATCGTTTGCTCGCCCAATCGCGGGCGGAACTGTTTGTCCAACGTCCCATCCAACACAAACCACACACCACGATCATTCGCGAAGCGAAGCCCGGTGGAGCCATTTTCCGGGGGACACAACGCCTGCACTCGATTGCCCCGGGCATCGTGCTCCAGGACAAACGTCGGGCAACGATCCTCTCGCCTTGCCATGTATCCTCGCGTGCCCCCAAGCACCGCACCCGTTCCAAGGGACATGCCTGCCTGCGGTTCGGTGCGGAATGCCCCCGTTCGATCGACGGAGATTCCCAACGAATCCCACCCCGCGGCCACCTCGATGCCAATGGAGTCGTACTTCAGGATTCCCCGAGCCTTGTCTTCCAGGTGCAGCGTTGCCCGCACCACCAGGGAGTCCGGTGTTCGCCACCGGAACTGGTTGGTCAAGCGCGCCATTCCGAATCCCGCGATGGGAACGTCACCCACCGGTAGAGACGGACCTTCCACCTTCCAGGACACGTCTGGATCCTGGAACGGGGGAATCGTATCCTGGGGCACCGAAGGCTGCAGCCAAGGACCATGGGGATCCGGAAGGACCGGAGCCCAGACCGTCGATCCCCGGCGCCATCGATAGGACTCCGGCATCACCTCGTACTGCAACCCTTCCGAACCGAAGGCGTTTTTCAAACGCATCGTGGAGGATTCGAGCGTCCATCCATCTCGTGCGGGAATGCCCGAAACCTTCACCTTCCATCCCGGATGCGAGACCTCGTTCGTCCCGTCCTCGAATTCCGTGAGCGTGTCGCCCGATCCGGGCAAGGTCAGCCAGCACACGGGGCGGTACAACGACGAGAATCGCGGACGCACACCGGCGTCGAGCTTTCCGGCACGGGCACGGATGCATGGCATGCTGTCCAGCGACGACCAGGCCAGGATCCGTCGCGTCCGCAGCGGCGCGCCGGAGTCGTCCAGCCAGCGGAATTCGTGGGAATATCCGCGTTCGGATCCGGAGTCCCGCGCAAACGACGGATCCGGCTCGAGGACCATGCGATCGGGCGGATCGACGAAAACCGGTCCGCGCATGCGGTGCCCCGAATCGCGCTCCACGCGCATCGAGATCCACGGGTGCCATTCCTCCCACTTGGAAAGCAATCGCGCCGTTCGCACCTGTCCGGAGTGGTCGAAGCACACGGAATCCCATGTGGCCGCACGATCCCGGTGCGCCATCTGCGCGACCACCGGTCCCCAGTGGCACAACGAATCGCCCGACACGACCAAGGGGGGAGGCGTGGGCACGCCCCAGAACAACGGAGCGCGCCGGATCTCGGCTCCCTCAGGTACACGCCACCCTTTCCTGCCACGCCGAACCAGTCGGATTGGGCCCACCAGGGTGTCCGTGCCGCCGCGCCAGGTGTCTTCGTGTTCGGGATGCCCCAAGACCTGGATCAGGGAGTCCTTTAGGAGCAGTCCGCCAACGACGACTTGGGTGCCTGCCACCTGGAGATGGACCCGATCCGATCCAATCCAGGCCACGAGCGTACGAGGAGAGAAAGCGGCACCGACCACGCCAAGCGTGGCCGTCAAGAGAGAAAGCAGAGCCATGCGGGCCAAGCTAGCTCGGTGGCCGTTTGGTTCCCATCGCTACCTCGGCCCCCACGTCGCGATTCCGATCAGGGGACCATCAGGCGCGCATTTCCCGACGGTGTGTGCACCACGAGCAGGCCGTGGTGACCGGCGGGGATGGGTAGCACAACATTTCCGGCCGCAACGGACTCGCTCGCCAGCAGGCGTCCGCTGGTCGACACGAGATCGACGACTCCGGGCCGGCCCATGCGGATCGAGATCGTTCCATCGATGGCGCGGACATCGAGTCCCGTGCCACGCACGTTCCGCTCCGACACCGAAACCGCGGCCAGAATGCCGTCCAGGGGGAACTTCCAGCCCCGCACCAGCACGCTGTCGCCATCGATGGGCCAGGACGAACCGTTGTGGAGGTTGGCGCCGTGCCGGAAGGACGCGGCCCAGTCGTCGCCATCGGGAGCGAACAGCCAGCGCGGGTAGTCGTTGGCGTACACGTCGACATCGCGGCGACCACAACCTTCGTTGTTCAGGCGAACCGACTCGCCCTCGAGCCTGAGGCTGTCCCCCACGTCGCGAGGGCTGAACCTCAGGAGGCAACCGGCGCTCTTCGATTCCATGGCTCCGTACTGGTAGGTCTTGACTCCCGAGGCGTAGTTCCACGAGCGCTGGAAGTCCACGGTCGCCGGGCCTCGGAGGGGATGGACGGAAAACGACAGGACCTCCTCCTCGAAGTAGTCGCCGGCGCTGTATCGGTCGGGTTTGGCCAGATCCGCCGAAATCCTGGGATCGTTCCAGGGCGATAGCAGGGGAAGGGCTCCCCAGGTGGTCCAGTTGTTGTCGGCGCGCAGCAATCGCGATTCCACAACCACGTCGGCCGTGGCGACCGTCCGAGCGGCCACAGGGTCGACGATGACGCACCCGATCCGCCCCGCCAAAGGAAGGATGTCCGCACCCGATGCCCGGCGCGACAATTCGACGATCACCCTGGCGTTTGCCAGCCGTTCCAGCAACTGGGCCCGGGCGGAATCCTTGGATATCGGACCCAGTGCACCCTCCAGGCACGTGGTGGGGTCGGGGCGGTTGTCCACCACATCCGCTGGCCGCCGCTGGCACGAACCTCCCAGGCACACGAACACCGAATCCGGATCGACGGGCACGATCCCGCTTTCGACACTCCCGCTCTCCTCTCCCAGCGGAATCCATGTGGCGCCAAGGGCCAGCGGAGCCCGATCCACGCGCCGGTGCATACGACGGTTCATGCAACCGGCACGTGCCGCCGCATCCAGCTCGGGGTAGGTCGCACGCAGGTGCAACGTCACCGCCGCGGAGGCTTCCCCTCCCCATTTCCGATCCATCGCAAGGGTGTCGACGGTGGCCGATCGTCGTACGATGCTGTCGAGAACGATTTGTGTGCATCCATCGATCACGCCGAATTCCGTCACCACGAGCTGCTCCACGTCGCCCCGGACCAAGGTCGTGCGCACCGGCGAGACGTCCGGCAGGCATTTTGTGGAAGCAATGCAGGCAAAGGACGTGGACGCCGCGATCGCGAACAGGGGGAGAAGGCGAGGTTGCATGGGGCGAGGTCTCCGCGGGGGTGGAATCGGGGGAACGGGGCACCGACGCCTCGTCCATGACCACAACGATACGGTTTGCGCCGAATCTCCACCGTGCCTGCGCGATGCACACGCGCCAATGCCGTTCTCCAACCGGGAACACCCGCTGCCGCCGGCGGGTATCCGCCTCAGCCCGAACGACCGCTGGCCGCCAAGGCCATCGCCACGTCGGCCTGGCGCACCAGAAGACGGAATCTGTCCCAGGTCTCGCGCTCCATCGGGCGGCCGCTCTCGTGACGGTCGGCGATGAACAGACCCACCGCCTTTCCTCGCAGGGACACGGGCTGGGCCAGGAACGGTTTGCCTTCGAACAGTGCGTACACGGGGTGATCGAGCATGTCCATCGTGTCTCTCCGACCTGGTTCGACCAGCACCGAGCGGCAGTATTCCATCGCTTCCACCAGCACATGCCGCGACGGATCGGTCGCGGCGAAGTGGAATTCTTCCAGCAAGATCCTCCGGTGCACTCCCAAGGCATGTCGGCACCGCACCTCTCCCGTACGCGGGTCCAGGAACGCCAGGGCGGTCCGGTCCATTCCCACGCCGCGATGGATGCCTTCGAGCACCATTTCCAGCACCGAATTCACGTCGAGTCCCGACAGCAGATTCCCGCTGATCTCGGCCAGTACGCGGTTTTCCGCCGCGGTGTCGATTTCCCCCAGCGCCGAAACGTCGCTTTCGAGATCGGGGACATGGATGTGCGTCTCGCGGAAGGGAATGCGTGCCGCCACCTCTTCCGACCCCAGGGCCCCGGCGAACCGCGCCGTCTCGTCGGCCAGTTGGATCAGGATCTCCTTCGCTTCGCCTTCGGTGGTCGACAGATGCCAGGCCATCTCCTTGAGACTGCTTTGCATGCCTGGAGCGGACCAGCCCCGTGCGGCCTCATCGGCGACTTCCCACGCGGTTTCCAAAATCCGGACCCGGCCACCCGATCCCGCACCCTTCCCCGACAGGCGCGTGGGCAGCCCCCATCGCTCGGAGATCGGATCCGACAAACGCGCCAGCGAGAATCCCACGATCCGGGATTCAGCCGACTCGGGCACGACTGCCGGGTCGCGCAGCGCCTCGTCGAGCTCGTCGGCTTCTGGAGTGTCCAGACTCCAGAACACCATGTGCCCCAACCGGCGCAACATGGTCGCCACGAAGACCTCCTCGGGGGCAGGGTCGTGGCGGCGCTGCGCGAGTCGACGGGCGATCACGGCCGCGAACAAGGCGCGCGCGATCTCGTCGAGCAGACGCTGGCGGGATGGTCCGCGCAGCAGCGCATCGGTGACGGCGATGGAGGTGCAGATGGACCGCACCGATTCGAAACCCAACACCAGGACGGCCCGCGACACCATCGAGATGGGGTGCCCATTGGGGTTGTAATGGACGGAGTTGGCCACCCGCAGGACCTTCGCGGTGAGTGGGGGGTCCTGGAGGATGACCCGGGCCAAGGCGAAGGTGGAGTACTCTTCGCTGTCCAGCGCCTTGTCGATCTGGCCCAGCGTTGCCGACAATACGGGTAGCTCCTGTTCGCAGGCCTTGTCGACCCATCGACCGATCGGTCCAGCAGCCATGTTCCTCTTCTCCATCATCCAGAGGTTCCTCTCGGCGCGCACGGCGCCCCTGTCGCGGGATTGTACCGCTTCCCCAATCCCGGATCGTCAGCCCTTGCCGCCCGCCGCCAGCGCGAGAGCGATGTCGGCCTGGCGCACGAGCAGTCGGAAATTGTCCCAGATCTCGCGGTCGAGCCCGCGGCGCGTCGCGTGCCGATCGGCTAGGAACATCCCCACCGCGTGTCCGCGCACCGCGACCACCTGCGCCAGGAAGGGCTGTCCCTCGAACAGGGCGTAGATCGGATGGTCGATCATCCCCGCGTTCTCCATGGCCTTGGGATCCACCAACACCGATCGGCACTTGGCCATCGCCTCGACCAGAACGTGCCGTTGCGTGTCTTCCAGCGCGAATCGCAACCCTTCCAGCAGAGCCCTGCGATGCACACCCAGGGCCATCTTGCAACGCACTTCGCCGGTGCGGGGATCCAACAAGGCCAAGGCGGTGCGATCCATTCCCACGCCGCGATGGATGCCCTCCAGGACCATCTCGAACACGGAATTCACATCCAGACC
This sequence comes from Fibrobacteria bacterium, assembly GCA_035913415.1. Taxonomy (GTDB): domain Bacteria; phylum Fibrobacterota; class Fibrobacteria; order UBA5070; family UBA5070; genus UBA5070. The sequence goes on from JAMIIV010000159.1 coordinate 67,946, forward strand.
ATCCAGCAGGTTGGCCGAGATCTCGTGCAACACACGCAGCTCCGCGACCTGGTCGGCCTCACCCATGGTCGAAATTCCGCTCTCGGCCTCCACCTCGGCGATGATGCCGTCCTGCCCCGGAACCCGCCGCGCCACTTCCAACGAACCCAGCGCATGAGCCACCTGGGCCGTCTCCCGCGCCAGCGAACGCAAGACCGCCAAGGCTTCCGGAGTGGTCGTGGACAGGAACCACGCCACCTCGCGCACCAGACGGACCATGGCGGGGGTTTCCCAACCCGATCCCGCCTGTTCGGCCACTTGCCACGCGGTTTCCTGAAGGTGCGTCCTCGATTCCGGCGGTGCCGCGCGATTGGACATCCGGATCGGCAGCCCCCACAGGTCGGCGAGAGGTTCGGACAGATCGGCCAAACGAAACCCCAGTCGCCGGGTTTCGATGGCCTCGGATTTTTCGTCGCTTTCCTTGAGCTCGGCATCCAAGACCTCGGCCTCCGGCTCGTCCAGGCTCCAGAACACCATCTGCCCCAATCGACCCAGCAACGTCGCGACGAAGACCTCCTCGGGTGCGGGGTCATGCCGGTTCGTGGCAAGATGCCGCGCGATGACGGCCGCGTACAGGGCGCGGGCGATCTCATCCAGCAGGCGCGTCCGCACGGCACCGCGCAGCAGGGCGTCGATGACGGCGATGGAGGTGCAGATGGCGCGCACGGCGTCGAAGCCCAGGATCAGGACCGCGCGCGACACCATCGAGATGGAATGACCTCCGGGATTGTAGTAGGCCGAGTTGGCCACCCGCAGCACCTTGGTGGTCAACGGCGGATCCTGCAGGATGACACGCGCCAGGGCGAACGTCGAGTATTCGTCGCTGGTCAGAGCCTTCTCGATCTGGCCCAGCGTGGCTGCCAGGACCGGGAGCTCCTTTTCGCACGCCTTGTCCATCCAGATGCGCATCGCTCCGGTCACGGCTTTTCCTTGCATGCGTATCTCTCCTGTGCCCAACGATTCCGCCCCCGGCATCCTCGCGCGAGGTCCATCATCCACGTCCCGGATTGTACCGCTTCGCGCTTCCCGTTGCCTTGTGGTCCCGTCGTCGGACCTGGTCCCGTCGCCTCACTCCATCGACCGCGATGGTTTGGCCAAGGCTCGTTCCGTCAGTCGCTTCGTGTCGCTGGCATCGAAACCTTCCACCAAAACCACCTCGTTGCCCACCAGGCGCCTCTGCGACACGCGCCTTTTGCGATCGCTCCACACCACCACCCCCTTGCGGCTGGACCACGCGGGGAGGTTGGCTCCCGAGCGCAATTGCCGCACCGACCACCACATCGCCGCGAAGCGCTCCGCCTTCTCCCGATCCACGAACGCCAGCCTCCACACCAGCCCGTCCCCCCAACGGGGGTGCGTGAACACCCACAGCCGGTCACCCGCCCAGCCCAATCCGGATCCCCTCAGCACCTCGTCGGCACGCTGGCGATCCCACGTCAGCGGCAGCCCCGCCAGCCGCGCTTCCCCCGCTCGCATCTGGCCCAACGGGGACCATCCCGCCGGAACGGGTCCGAACCCTTCCCACGCCGTGTCCCAGTCGACGGGCGCACGATCGGCCAGGTAGGCGTCGACGTGCCACAACTGCCACGACCCGCGCGGAGGGCGGGCCAGCAGGGTGTCCAGCCCCGCCAGGCCGTAGCGCTGGTGGAGCACGCATGCCAGATTCTGTCCATAGACGTAGGGCGCGTAGGCGGGAAGGATCACCGACGGTGGCAGGGGCTGGAACATCGCGATGGATCGGACCCCCGCGTACAGAACCGACATCGCACCCGGCGGCTCCTTCTCGCACAGCGGAGAGCGCCCGCCGAGAGCGCGGCTGGAGACGAATTCCGCCTCACCTTCCAGGGCTCCCAGCAACCCGAGGACCTCGTCGGGTTCGGTGCGCGCGGCCACGCGCGACACCAGATCGATCCGCTCGCCCTGGAGCGCATGAACCAGCTCGTGGGCCAACGCATCCCGCTCGCTACCCGGTATCGAGTCGACGAACACCAGGACTTTCCGGGACGCCATCAGGTACATCGCCCGGGTTGCCATGCAATCCAGACGAACCCGTTGCAGGTTGGCGCTGATCCCCGGCTTCAGCAATCCACCCGCCACCATCAGGCGATCGACCCGGTTCGAAGTATCCATGGCTTGGCGCGCCACCCAGGCCGACTGGCTGATGGAATCCACCACGCAGCATCGACGCTCCGGGGGAATCCGTTCCACCTCCGGTATCCGGAGGAACCTCACTCCCCTTGCTTCCTCCACCCTTCGACGCACCTCATCCAGATCCCGGGCGAAGACTTGTTCGGCAGTGGCGGGCGGACCACGCCCCGCGTCCAGGGTCTTGCAACCCTCCAGTCCACCGCTTCCCAAAAGCAGGAACACTCCCCACCATCTCGACATTGGTCCATGATCGCATTCCCCATTGCCCCTGGGAGCGCCCCACCTGCGCGGTCTTGGCTCGGAGGATGAGAATGGACCATCACGATCCATTCGTTTCCGATACCTCGACTCGGGCATCACCTTGTGTCAGTCGGACTCTGACTCAAGGATGCGGAAGGAACTTCCTTGGGGCCCCCGGACTGCGAAGGCCTCCAGGCAAAGAATCCGCCGGCACCGGTTGCGGCGGGGGAACCTGCAGGCGGCTCGAGGAAGCCGAAGGGGTGGCAGCGGTCCAGTCAAGGAGGCCTGGAGAAACAGCCAAGGCGGCGACGGCCATGAAGGCACATCCCAACAACGCAGAGGGTACACGCATGGGTGAATCTTTGAGGATCTGGGAGGAGGGCCCCACTGGGGGGTATGGGCCTGGGTTGGACATTCTGAAGATACCTAGCAGGCGACCTCTCAAGCACCCCATCCTGCAGAACTCTGTTGACAAAGTGGTCACCGGCGGGGAACAGGGGTGCCTGGTTTGTCTTTCTGTTGACCAGAGCGTATGGGGGGCACAGGTCCGTCCAGCAACTGTGCAACCAGCGGCCTGCTAGCTGTGCAAGTCGCCCCGATCAAAGTTGGACGAGGTGCATGCGATGCTGTGCACAACAAATCCCCTGAAGTGCGCTCGACTGTGCATCTCGTGCGAAACCGCTTTCGTACCGCAACCGCCATCACCACATGTAACGGTGCGCACCAGATTTTCCGAAGCGATCCTCCAGACTGTGCAAGGAGTCTATCGATCCATCAACGGAGCGGTGGGGAAGGTCAACCGAAGCGTCCGGTCCTGGTGCTCGGCATTGGGAAGGGAAATCGTCTGCCACGGGAGGATTCGTGGCATCGGACTGTGCAGGCTCGCCGGGATAGAATCCGAGGCTGGCACGGGGGCCACAACCTCAGGCTGTGCAGAAGCGCTTAAACGCATGCTGCCCGACTGTGCAGTGGGGTGCTGCCTAGAACAGGGTCCAGCCTTCGGGTTTGGGGAGGAGTTGGAAAGGAGTGCCGCAGGGGAGGGTGGAGTCGAGGTTCACGGGAGTATAGCGGGTGCCGAGTTGGAGGTCGTAGGTAAGGGTGTAAAGGTCGGGGCCGACGCGGCGGTAGGAAATCGAACCTCTAATTGAATCCGCTTTGGAGGTGGTTGTGCGGGAAATGCCACGATAGTCGACCTCCCAATTCCGTAGTTCATAAACACCGACCTCCTCGTACGCACGCCCACTCGGATAATGCGATCGATTCCACGCTCGTTTTTCGTGATCAAAGCAACGAATTGAGCAATCATCTTGCACACCCTCCGTCCAGCACCCCACCACATCCTCCATCCGTAGATCCGGGGGACGACTCGGTGGGGACTCGGGATCGTCCCAGCAGGCTTGGAGAAGCGCGCCCACGGCAAGCACCCCCAAGAATCGATGTACGCGCATCATTGCTCCCACCTTTGAATCTGAATCCGTCGCGTTCTGGGGAAGGTCAACCGAAGCGTCCTGTCCTGGTGCTCGGCATTGGGAATGGGAAATCGTCTGCCACGGGAGGATCCGATGCATCGGACTGTGCAGGCTCGTCGAGATAGAATCCGAGGCTGGGGGGGCCACAACTTCAGACTGTGAAAAAATGCAGGAACACATCATGCTGCCCGACTGTGCAGTGCGGTGCTGCCTAGAACAGGGTCCAGCCTTCGGGTTTGGGGAGGAGTTGGAAGGGAGTGCCGCAAGGGAGAATGGAGTCGAGGTTCACGGGAGTATAGCGGGTGCCGAGTTGGAGGTCGTAGGTAAGGGTGTAAAGGTCGGGGCCGACGCGGCGGTAGGGCTGCTGGCTCACTGATGAATCAACAAATCGGCCACCAGAAGCTCTCCCGACAATATTCCGGTGCACACTCCATTGATAAAGCCAAAACCTGCCAGCGGCTTCGAATACAGCCACGACGTTTCCAGTTAGACCACTATCCGCTTTGCGATAGAGCTGTAACCCTATCGGATCAAAACATTCGAGAACACAGGATCCACCAGCGGGCTCTTGAGTCCAGCACCCCACCACATCCTCCATCCGTAGATCCGGGGGACGATTGGGTGGGGACTCCGGATCGTCCCCGCAGGCTTGGAGAAGCGCGCCCACGGCGAGCGCCCCCAACAATCGATGTACCCGCATCATTGCTCCCACCTTTGAATCTGAATCCGTCGCGTGCTGGGGAAGATCAACCGAAGCGTCTTGTCCTGGTGCTCGGCATTGGGAAGGGAAATCGTCTGCCCGGAGGATTCGCGGTATCGGACTGTGCAGGCTCGCCAGGATTCATTCCGAGGCAGGTACAAGGGCCACAACCTCAGACTGTGCATACGCGCAAGAACACAAGCCGCCCGACTGTGCTGTGGGGTGCTGCCTAGAACAGGGTCCAGCCTTCGGGTTTGGGGAGGAGTTGGAAGGGAGTGCCACAGGGGAAGGTGGAGTCGAGGTTCACGGGAGTATAGCGGGTGCCGAGTTGGAGGTCGTAGGTAAGGGTGTAAAGGTCGGGGCCGACGCGGCGGTAGGCATCCTTCCCAAAAACGCTATCAACTTCGCCCGAATTCACCCTACTTATAAGTACGGAATAAATTTCCCACCCCGAGAGTGTGAATTGACCAAGGTTTTCATATCGCCCCCACGAGGGTGACATTCTTTGAAAACTTGCAATTTGACCAGGGTCGAAACACTGGATTGTACAAGACTCTAAATCCTTCCCATCCTCCGTCCAGCACCCCACCACATCCTCCATCCGTAGATCCGGGGGACGATTGGGCGGGGACTCCGGGTCATCCCAACAGGCTTGGAGAAGCGCGCCCACGGCGAGCGCCCCCAACAATCGATGTACCCGCATCATTGCTCCCACCTTTGAATCTGAATCCGTCGCGTGCTGGGGAAGGTCAACCGAAGCGTCTTGTCCTGGTGCTCGGCATTGGGAAGGGAAATCGTCTGCCACCAACCGGCAAGGGGGGTGGAAACTCCGGCCTCCACAAATAGACCATCCAAAGGCAAACCATCCAGCGGTGAGATTCCGAGCATCGTGGTGTTCCAGGCCCAGGTTCCCATCGGCTTCACGACCACGGCGAGGCTCGATCCCTCGACGACCAATACCCCCGATCCCTCCAAGGAGTGTATCGCTTCCTCGGGTTCTGGTGCTGGTGGGACTTCCGCCTGGCACGACCACGGTGCCAGCAAATGCCCGCTGGTCGACGTGACGGCCACGGCAGGAGCCTTCGTCCAGGCTCCCGACCTCCAGGACGCATCCCACACCGGATCGTTGGTGCGATCCCAGGCGCTCCAGTCGTCGTGGTGGAATCCCACCGCCGGACCGGCGCCGCCGAAATCGCGTTCTCCGGCACCAAGAACAATGTCGGAGCGATCCAAGCTCCAGCCAAAAATTCCTTCGTCTTCCTGATCCAGCTCCGTGATCAAGTCCTGGGGCCACCAGGAATCCACGATCGCCGCACGTCCCCGTTCGGTGCGCACTTGCAGGTGCATCCGATACCCCGGAAGAGGTTCGGATCCGAGATTGCGCACCACCAGGCGAGGACGGAAGTGGACAGGATCCGTCGGCGATTCGTCGCGCGCCAGTACCTCCACGCGGGGTTCCACCCGAACGTCCGGACTCGACCAACGCGCCGGATCTCCCGCTCCACAAACCAGGGCCACCCCGTCGAGCTCCAGCCCTTCGGGAAGGTCCATGGACACACGATGTAATCCCGGACCAAAATTCAAAACCGCAGGAGCCCCGTCGACGGTCCATGGAACCACCGGCCCCCAGGAGCCGCGTTCGGGCAGACGCACCGCCGCCGCGGCCACCCCATCCACCCACACCGTCACACCCCGCGCGCCCCGGCTTCTCCAGCGGCCCGCCAGCGTGACCACCCGCGGTCCGTGCACGTCCATTTCGAGACGGACACCCTGGGGCGGCGTCCGCACGGCCAAGCGGCTGGGCAACGCGCAGTGGGGGCGGGTCAACGCGGCACCTCCGACCATCTGCTCCGCTTCCTGCCACACCACGGAATCCAGACCCGTCGCGGCGGCACGAAGGGCCGTGATGCGTTCCACGTCCAGCGATGTCGGCCACACTCGAGCCAGCACCAGCCGGCCCGATCCTTGGCCTCCCCCCAGGGTCCAGCGCCGTACCTCGTGCAATCCCAAGGCGGAATCCCACGGGAGGGTTTCCCGCGCCTGGCCATCGACCATCAATCGCATCGATCGGGCCCCCAGGACCAGGGCGAGGTGTCGCCAACCAAGATGGTCGGTGAAGACCCCTGACCAGGTGGCGGTATGGTCACCTTGCCGGTAGACCACGTTCGCTCCTTCCCGGCGCAACTCCCAACCGCCATCGCGTGCCAGCAGGATCGCTCCGGGACTCCAGGCACCAAAGACCTCGAGGGTAGCCTCCTGCGAGGGAGGATACGATACGGTATCGGTGGCCAGACGCTCCTGGTCCTCCAGCACCACGGCGCCCTCGCTCCACCAAGGGGATCCGACCACCTCCACCTCCAGACGACGACGGCCCCGATCGACCACCTGCCACCCTCGCGTCGCGTCGCCCTCGACATGCAACCACAACAACGCCTCCTGCTCGGGCGCGAGCAATCGCGTCTCCCAGGTCGCCACGCCGCGGTTGCCCCCCAGGTCCTCCCCCACCAGGCTGGCTCGCACCCGCGCTCCGGCCCGCACGGAGGGGATCTCCACCTCGACGGAGGCGTCCCCTGCCCAGGATCCCAATCGCGTCCCGTCGTCCAGCTCCAGCTCCAGGGAACCGCGCGCCACCTGCCCGTCGGAATCCGTCATCGACGGATCCAGACGCACCATCCAGCCTTTCGTGGTCGGACGTACCGATCCACTCAGACGCACCGCGGGTCGGCGGCTGTCCGGGCGCAACACCGGCCCCGGCACCTCGCGGGCTCGGCCCGCTTCGTCCATCGCCACCAGACGAGTGGACAGGTGCTCTCCATTCCCTCCCCACGACGAAGGAGCCGCCAGGACGGCCGTGGACGATCCGGCACCCAAGGTGTCGGACAGCCAGGCGATCGCGCCCGATCCCCCCTGCACGGCCATCCGCAGGATGCCGGAATGGCTGGAGAGATACGGAATGCGGATCGCCCCATCGAGAGTTCCGACCACGACCGTGTCGGATGCCAGCGAGGTGAAAGCGAAGTCTCCGCGAATCCATTCCAGCCCGACCGTCCGGGGCAGTCCAGCTCCCCGTTCCCGCGCCGTCAGCCAGGAGCGGGACCGTTCCGGAACCAGAACACCCCATTGGTTGGCCAACGGGTGGGGCGAAAATTCCACCGGCGGCGTGGGGTCGGAGGCATCGGAGAATACGGGATCGTCGTCCCAATGAAACGTCAGATCGGACACGTCCAAACCATTCAACTCCAGGGCACGCTCGCGCTCAACACTCTTGGCCGGAGAGATCGACAACGACCAGGAGCGTGTGTCGCGCACCGAAGCCGGCAGCAAGGCAAAACGCGAGAACGACGGGGTCCGGGCATGGAATTCCGCCACGGTCCAACCACTTTCGGCGGGACAAACCTGTCCATCCCGGAAATAGCGCACCATCTGTTCCTCCAACAAGGTCGTGTGCCCCAATTGCGGATCGATGCGGAACAGACGCACCAGGGACGGGTCCAGTCCGCCGGCGGCAAAGGCCTCGCGCGGCAGCCGCACCACGAGTTCCGGACGAGCGCCCGACGGGAAGGTCTGCGACGGCGACACCTCGATGACAGGTCCTGTCAAAGCGATTCCCGCCTCCGGAGGAATGCCCGCTTCGTGTGGTGCCAGCAACCGGACCGCGACCGCGCGCAGGGAATCGGGCTTGCCCACGAAGGCTCCTGCCGGGAAACGGATCTCGGCATCATTGAACAGACTGGCGATCGCGCTCGGTGCGGAATCCGGCAACACCCTGCCTCGCAGGAACGGAAGACTCTGGTACCTGGTGCCTCTCTCGGAGCGCACGCGCAGGAGCAGACGCCCCCGATCGGGCAGTAGCGAGACATCCACGAAGCCCAGTGCGCACCGCCCCAAGGCGGCTTGGTCAGGCGTGCACATCGAGACGCGCTCGGGTCCGAGGGCGCGCCAGCCTCCGGCTGGAGTGGACCATCCCAACTGGTAGAGGGTCCCCGAGGCGACCGCTCCATGGAGAGCGACCCATTCGGGAGCGCCATCCAGGCGACCCGTGCGGCGCACCAGTACTCCGGCTGGGTAGCCGGAGGCATCCTGTGCCAGAGCCGTAGGCAGGAATCGGGAAGAGGCATCGGAACCGTCGCGCCAACGCACCGTCATCGAATCCAGTTGCACCTCCGACAAAGCCTCGGTGTTCGGCATGTAGAGACTCGATCCAGTCTCCGTGTACAGCGAAATTCCGGCAGCACCTTCGGAGGTGCGTTTGGCCGAGGATTTGTAGAGGTCCAGCAACGGAACCCGATCGTACGGCATACCGGAATTCCAGATCCGGGCCATCCCCAACGCCGAGCGTCCCTGCGTACGCGGATCGTCGGCCAAACTCCACGTCGGCAGGGAGTCGCCGAACCACCGGATCCATCCCTGGGGATCGGGGCCTTCGGCCCGCAAACCCGCCGAGGGCATGGGCACCACGCGGGTCAGCAAGGCTCCCGCGACCGGATCCAGGCGCGGCAGGCGCGCGTGCAGCGAATCGACAAACACGGATCGTCCCAGGGCGTCGGGGGCAAGGGTGCCCATCCACGTCATCGTTCCCGACCCGGACGGAATCCGCCCAAGGGGGAGGCCGTCGGGATTGGCGGGACGACCGGCGGCGCGGTCGCGGAAGAATCGCTCCTGGGCCAGGGAACGGTAGGCCGTGCCCGCAAGCGAGGGAGCCAAACCGTCGTCGAAGCCCAGACGCACACCCGAGGCCGCCAAATGCAGGCGACGGCACGCGGAGGGATCAACCGCGTCGATGCTCGCGCAGGCGGACTCGAACGAGTTCTTGGCGCGGTTCCACGAAGACTCGTCCAGCGGCCAGGGCAGGGGCACCCGCGACGCCGCCGACGAGGTCGCATCGAACAGGTCGCCGTCGACCCCCACCGTGATGCGCACGGGCCTGGGTTCGAACTGCCGACGGATCTCTCCCCCAACCTCCGAAGACGACAGGGACAAGCGGACAAGGGGAATGGTCAGGGCCTTCTCCCGCCCCTGGTGGGTGCGGGAATCCAGGGTCCAGCTTCGGTCGCCTTGCCCCACGGTGGCCAAGAAGCGTGCGGTTCCCTCTTCCGGCGTGTTCGTGAACCACATCTCGAGGCGGTCTCCATCGGGGGAGTGGTCTCCCTCGAAGAAGTTCAGTTTGTCCTCCAGAATGTTGCCTCGGGTATCGGAAGCCTGAAGAACGGTGCGCTGGCAGGTCTTCTGTTCCCATCCACGCCAGGTCTGGCAGATCGCGAACCCGTAGGGGTCGCAGGATCCCGGCTCTCCGACGGGAGTCCAATCGGTTCCCGGAGCATCTCCCGGACGACAGTCGAAGGTGCCTTCGGAGACCTCCTCGCAATATTCCGGCACTGCGATGTCCCGGATACCGGAGCAGTCGAAGAACTGCGATTCCAGGTCCGAATGCAGGGGGCGCCATTCGTACGAACGTTTTTCGAAGGGCGAGATGGTCCCTTGAGCTTCCGCTGCGTCGTCGGAACGCCCATTGCCATCGTTGTCGATGCCATCCTGCGAGAGGTACGCACCCACCCCATACAGGAATCGGTTGGAGGCATCGAAGCGCAACAGCCGATTGGCCAGGTTGTCGATCCCCGGATCGGCATCGAAGAAACGGTCGGGGACACGCAGTTGGGTCTCGAAACTGAAGTCGGTGAGCTTGGTGGAAGCGCACTTGGCTCCGGCTGTGCCGTCGTCCCAGATGAACGACGGGACAAGCCTTGGCGTCAACCCGTCTGCGACCATCCGATGCTGAATCGCCTTCAAATTCTGCTGGAGCAGATTGCGATTGGGGTTCACCACCTCCTCGTTGGTCGGCACGTCCGGACAATGGCCGGCGCGCCAGTCGCGTCCATCCAGCACCCCATCCAGATCCGTGGCGGCCAAAGTGGACGCTTGACACGTCCGCGGCGCCGGAGGCTCCTCCGTCCAGGACCCCTGCTCGACCGGTGCTCCGACATCGATGAGGCCGTGGGTGGGGGTGACCGCAGTCTGGTCGATGCGGAAGGAGCCGGTTGACAACCGGAGTTTCATCATGTTATCCCAATCAGACACACTGAGTACGTCCTTGGAAATAGACATGTACACGCTCAACGGCACCGCCACCCACTCCACCTTGTGTCCGCTGTGCCCCATCCTCCAGGTTGTCTCTCCGGTGTTGCTCTGCACGTGTACGCGCACCTGTCTCGACAGGACTTGACCCCGTTTGATGTCCAACACCCCGCCGTCGAGATACCGCGTCACCGGCACGTCGTTGTACTCCCCCCCCGACCGATCTCCGCATCCACCTGCCGATTGCTTCGAATCGTATCCGTACTGGATGGTCGTGACCTTCCACAACAACCCGAACTTCACGCTGTTGCGTTTGCGCCGCACCATCAACGACGGACGGTACGTGCGAAAGGCCACGACGTCCTGGGTTCCCTCGAAACGCAACTGGTAGGGAAGCTCCTGTCCCGACCGCTGGGCTTTCACCCCGGTCTGCACCAATACCTCCGCCGGAGGTTGCAACTGCCAAGCCGCCATGGAGGGATTCCACGTCGCTTCGCCGGGCGCGAACGACAGGCGCAGCAAGGTGTCGGTGCTCCAGGCCTCGCCCCCGACCTCGACGTCGGCCGCGGCCATCCGATCTTCGGCCTCGACCACGAACCGGTACCTACCTGCCGCGACCAGGTCGCCCCGATCGTCCGTTCCATCCCACTCCACCGTCCACGGACGGCGCACCGAACGTCCTTCCCTCCAGGATCCGTCGCCGCCGAGGTGGCGCACCACCTGGTCGCCGGAACGGATGGTCAGCCCCACCTTCGCGGCGCGCCCTTCCACCGTGTACTCCAGCGCCGCGGCGTGCCTGGCACCCGGCCCCTCGCCGTCGCGCACCACCGCGCCCAGTGCACGGGCGCCCAGCGCGAGCACCCCCGGACGCAGAGGAGCCGCTGTCGAGGCGTGCACCACCCTCATGCTGGCGGGGTCCCACAGATCGACATCCAGAACGGCCTCGCCGCCCGCCGGCCAGTTCCCGTCCAAACGGAATCCGTCCCAAAGGATGGACGCCCGGTCCTTCCCGCCGCGCATCGCCAGCGAGGAGGTCCCGTCGCAGACGGGCCGGGAATCCGCGCCCAGGCGGACTTCGCCGGGTGCGGGAAGCACCCGCGGGAGCACGACACCGTTGTCCGGGCAGCCCTGCACCAGCGGGCACGAGCGGCCGGACGTGTCGGCGAGGATGGTCACCCGGGAGGGCGACGGGGGACTCCATTCCAACCGTTCCCTCGAACCCGCCGGGATCGTCCAGGTCAACGCGCGGTCGACCTCCAGGAATCCTCCGTCGGGCTGCTCCAGACGCACAGGGGGGAGGGTGTCCTCCGTGCAGGTCCATCCACTCGGGCAGACCACGCCCACAGCGCGCTCCGAGCGGGTCTGCACCAGTGCCTTCATGGCACGGCAGGCTCCCGCGGCCTGGAGCGTCCAGACGGAATCCTGACGCCACACGTGCAGCGAGCCCTCGGAGACCGTCAACGGCCGGCCATCGGCGACCGACGCCGCGATCCCGTCGCGCTCGGTCGCCAACAGCGGATTTCCCGCCGTATCGGTCAGCACCGCCATGGCGCGCGGGGTGGCCTCCGACCGTCCGCGCACCGACCACCCGATCCCGTCGGGCACTCCGGCCCGTAGCGTGTCGGGAAGGATCGCCATGGCCTCGAACGGCGCTTCCGAACGACTGGTCGCGTAGGTGGACACGATCGCCTCGTGGACGGATTCCGTTCCATCGTCCACCACCACGCGCACTTCGATCTCGCCGGAGAGATCCTGGGGAGGATCCCAGAATCCCAGCACGCCTTCGGCCGACTGCGGCACCCGCGAGCGCCACGGCTCCGATCGCGCACCGCGTCCAGCGGGCACGCGCATCCCCTCCCGGCTCCAGTCCTTCGCGCCCATCGGTCGCCACGACAATTCGTAGCGGGAGAACGCGTGCGCGTCCAGGTCGGGATCCATCGCCAGGCCCGTCAGCACCACCGGTCCGTCCACCACCGCGGGAACTTTCAAGCGGGGCGGCACCAGGTCGACCTGCACGTAGGTCGAACGGATCGAGGCGTTGCCCGCCGAATCGGTCGCGACCACTTGCAGGGTCCACGTGCCCCGCTGTCGGCGGATGGAGTTCGGGTACTCGATGGTCCACGCTCCCGATCCGTCGCGCGTTCCGACCACCGGCACGCGTGCACCTTCGGGCGAAATCCACTCGCCCCGCACTGACGCGGCGTCACCGGCGTCCACGACGGCAGGGCCGACGGATTCCGTCGATCGGCTCGAGAGGTACGACGGCGAGGCCCGCAGGTCCCGCACCATCGGCAAGGTGCGGTCGATGCGCACGAATCCCGGAACCTCGACGCTGTCGCGGTTGCCGTCGGCGTCTTCGAACAACGCCCGGATCTTCCACGTGCCGTCGGGCAGCATTCCATGCGTGTCGCGCTCCTCCTGGAACGTCCACCGTGTCGGTGCCGCACCGTCGGTCGACACCTCCGCCAGTTCGCGCGTCTGTCCGAACCCTGCGCCCGTGGCCGCGTCGCGGAATTCCAGGCGCATGCGGACACCTCGGCCCGAACCTCCCGGATCGCTCACGGCGCACGCCATCTGGAAGCGGCTCTGCCCCCCGATCGGCCCAACGGGCAATGGCTCGGGGCGCACGATCGGCGCGGTCCGATCCACAAGGAATTCGCGCTGCGCCGCACTCCAGTTCAAGCGACGGTCGTTGCGCAATCTCGACCAGGTATCCACCTGGAGCGGCCCCCACGGATCGCGCCCCTCCAGGATCGCCTGGTACAGCTCCCGCCGCAGCCGCACCGCCGATTCCAGCGTGGCAGCATCGGCCACCGCGGCATCCATGCCCACGACGTCCAATCGATACGCGCCGTCCGGCGCCGGTCGCCCCTCGATGCGTCCATCCCAGGTCAGCTCGACTCCCGACACCGCTGCCTGCTCCAAGGGCGGCAGTTCGGCCACCACCTTGCCCGCATGGTCCACCACCCGCACCCGCACCAACTGCACCACATCGGGAAGACCGTCGGGAAGGTCGGTCCAGTGCAAGCGGAAGCGCCACGGCTCCCCGCGCGAACGCGCCTGGGCCTCGATCCGGAACTCCGGAGCCATCCGGTCCAGCCACAGCGGAAAGCGCCGCGTACCGGGCTGCCCCTTCTGCCCGCTGGCCGGCTGCAGAGTGGGGATGCGCAATGCAAGATCCCACGGGCCATCGACCGGCGCACCCCAGCTCACTTGCAGAGGAAGCTCCAGATCCTGGATGGAATCCGAAGCCAGCAGGCCCGTCAGGGAGTTCCATGCCTCGGGCTCGATCGGGCGCGTCATCATCGTGGAATCACGCGGCACCAGGGCCCAACCCGCTTCGGCGGTGTCGAATCGGATGCCGGGGTAGTGCAGCAGATCGGCACGGAAGCGCACCATTCCCGCCGGATCGGAGACCGCACCCCAGGGCTGCGGAAACCGCATGGCCAGCGACGGCGCCGCCGCCTGGAACGTCACGAATTGTCTCTGCGCGCTGTGGCGCCCCACTCCGTTGACCAGGGAGATCCCCATGAGATTCTGTCCGTCCAGGAGTACCTGGTACTTCGAGGGGATCAGATCGCGCAGCTCCACGTGCCAACGACCATAGGCATCGATGGGGTTGGGCAACCCTGTCGTGGGCGTCCAGGCCTGCCCGTTCTCGAAATACGTGAGGGTGTAGGTGTCCTTGCCCGTCTCGCGATCCCACACGAAGCGGTGCAGTCCGTAGTTCAGCGCCAGTTCCATCTGCTCCATGCGGTCGGGGTGGAGGTCGTCGATCTGGAAATCGATCGACCGCGGCTGCGACGTCGTCAGGATTTCCACGGGAAGGTTCCAACGCCGCACCTGCCGCACGCGCGTGCCGCCACCCGCGGGATCGTGCCGTTCGTGGCGCACGGCCCAACGCGTCTCCCAGAGGGGATCCGGATAGTGGATCGGCAGCAGGTTGCCAACGGGAATCTCCAGGCCCTTGGGCGTGCCCGTCGAGCCGGTGTCGATGCGCAGCTCGAAGAGGGAGTCGCCCTTGTCGCCCACGCGCAACACCGAGGCCACCTGCGCGAAAGGGGCCTCGTGGAGGTCGTACTGGACCTCCTGGAACCCGAGGGTATCGGTCGTTCCATCGGCGCGCCGAACCGATCCCCACTCCCCGCGGGTGGCGGTCTTGTAGATCGCGGCATTGTGCGACTTCGCATTGAACGCGCCATACGCAGCCATATCGACCGTCGTGCCCCCATACATCGCGCCGAGGAAGCCCCACTTGATCGCCACGAGAACGGCCTGGTTGTTCGGTGTCAGCCTGGCCTGGACACTCAGCATATCCAGGATGGACTGGGTTCCCATGAGGGTGGAACCCAACGAAGCAAAGACCGAGGCACTGCCCAGGCCTCCGGCGATCGAGGAGACCGTGGTCGGATCGAAGACCGTGAGTCGCTTGCGCAACACCACATCGGATCGTTCAAGAAACGGGATCCCCTTGCCTTCCGACGAATAGCGCGCTACCGGAAGGCTCCCATGCTGCGTGTAGTTCCACCCCCCGAAGGCGAACGACCCCGCCGCGATCGCCGACCCCAGCACTTCTCCCTTCGACATGGATCCTGGCCATGGCCTGGATCCCGCCAGGAGATACGCTTCCGCGGCATCGACCATTTCCAGGGGCAGCAACGCTCCCATTGTCCCGGTTCCCAGCATGTAGTCTGGGTTTTCGGGGGACAGGACTCCATCGGTGGTATGCACCACGAACTGCGGAACCTTGCACCCCTCCGCCTCGCACGGAATGCTCCGGAATCCAGCCAGATGCAACAGATCCGGATTGGTCGGCACCATGAAATCGTTGGCCTTCTCATTGCCCAAAAAGCCATTGCCAATGAAACCCGCGAATTCCGTCGCGAACGACGGCAACATGGTCAGCTTGCCCGACAAGACCAGGAAGGATCCGACTCTATCGAGCACCGGGGAATTGCCCGTCATGAGGGCCATTCCGGTGACGATCTTCGGAGCTTCTTCCACCAGCGAGGTTCCAGCCGAGGTCACACCCTGCTGGTTGTACCTGGCCACCCACGACCCGGAGTGGGGCGTATCGAAGGTGAAGACCTTGTCCAGGTCCTGCTGAAAGAAATCCGACATCAAGTATTGGCGCGTGGTCAGTCCCCCCATGCTGTGGGCGAAGACGACCATGCGAGAGGGGACGGAATCCGGCCAGGCCTCGAAGATCTTTCCCAGGTCGCGATCGGGAAGCCATCCTTGATCGAGCAAATCGCGCTCGAACTCCGAAACCGCTTCGTTCCTTCCCCTCCGCTCACGCGCACGATCCATCCTTTGCTGGAGATGACGCCGCATCGCCTCGATGGCGTGCGAGCGCAACCTGTCGCCCTCGCTCCACTCCCGATCTCCCAATTCATGGGCCAGGGAAATGGGGCTGCGACCAGGATTGGTGAAGGAGCGCAACGAGTAGTTGCCTTGGAACAGATTGTCCTTCAACGAACAGAAGAGCGAGCGATCATCGGGATCTCCGTCGAGATTCTTCAACCACACTTGGGCGGAACGCCCCAGAATCTGGTTGCGATCCACACAGAAGGTTTCCTCTTCGTCGTCTCGACAGCCGCCATCCGGATTGCTGTCGGCGTCGTCGCCATTCATGCTCGCACCCGAGCAGCGCGGATTGATCCCATGCACGAACACGAACAGCGTGCGCGAGGCGGGCTCCATCGGCGGCGGGGCGGCCATCGCGGCGGCGGCACCGGCCAGGAGAAGGGAGAGGGCGCGTCGGCAAAAAGCGGGGATTGGGTGCATGGGAGAATCGACCTCTTAACGGGCGGAGAAGAGCGAGGCGGGAATGGTGCGGGGGAAGGACCAGGCGGTGAACTCGATGCGCGTGGTCATGGCCCCGGCGCGCACGACCATGGTCGCGGGGACCTTGCGCCCCACCACCGTCGTCCATCCAAACTCGGTGTGCAGGGAGTCCCCCGACTCGCCGACCATCGACAGCACCTCCAGCTCCGCCCTGTCTTCCGACCAGACCAGACGTCGCCCCGTACCCCCTTTCTCGCGCAGCTCCCAACGCCCGCCACCCAGCGACCGGGGCGAGAGCCACTCCACGCTCCCCAGGCCGTCCATGCCCACGGGCCCACCGACACCCGCACCCGCGGGAGTCTCGCTGGTCTGGCCGCTGGCCATGTCCGTCACCCGGACGGCGTCTCCCTCGCGCACCACCCGCAGGCGCCGCCCCCCCGACTCCACCTCGGTCCAGGTGCGCTCCGCACCGGCCTGGATGACATGCGCCCGGGCCACCACCGACAGGCCCGGGCCTTCCACCGTGGTGGTCATGCGGTAGTCGCAGGTGTCGGGCATCCGAAACGACGCCAGGCGTGCGGCAATGGATTCGGAGGTCGGGGCGGCCGACAGGCACGCCAGGAAGAGCGCAAGGGACATAGGGGGAAACTCCTCGAGTGGTTTCCGCATCGTAGCGGAATTCCACAAATCGACGGTGCCAACTGTCCGTATTCCGCCCCCGGAAGATCTAGCGTTGCATCCATGGTCATGCGTTCCCTTGCCCTTAGCGCCATCCTGCTGTCTTCCTGCGGCGGGAGCGAAGATGACGGAATCCGTCCTCATTGCCCTCCGCCCGACACCACAAGCGCGCGCACCGACACCTCGGGTGCCTGCACGTCCATCTGCGACGCCGCAGCGCCGTCCATTCCCGTGCTCTCCGACACCGGCGGCATGGGCGACGTCACCACCTACGGCGGCGTGGGCAACACCGTTCCCAGCGCGGGCGGAGCCTGCAACTACGGAGCCACCGGCATCACGCATTACGCGGCCATC
This sequence comes from Fibrobacteria bacterium, assembly GCA_035913415.1. Lineage (GTDB taxonomy): Bacteria > Fibrobacterota > Fibrobacteria > UBA5070 > UBA5070 > UBA5070. The sequence goes on from JAMIIV010000159.1 coordinate 85,433, forward strand.
CAGGTGAACCGCCTCCCCGGCGACGGGCTGGGGCAGTGGCAGGGCGGGCAAATCTGCGGCCAATGCGTCGAGGTCCGGGCCCGCACCCCCGACGGGTGGCGCACCACCCACGCGCGCATCGTCGACAAATGCCCCGACGGACACTGCGGGATCGACCTGGGTGGAGCGCCCGCCACGGATCTCATGGGTGCGCAGGCCGGGCGCTACTCGGGCTCGTGGCGCTTCATTCCCTGCGACTCGCTCCCCGGGGTGTTCGACGGCCCCACCTCGCTGTGGGTCAAGGAAGGCAGCAGCGTCTGGTGGTCGGTGGTGCAGGTGCGCAATCCCCCCTCGGCCGTGTTGGGGATCTCCGTCCTCGCGGCCAATGGAACCTGGACCCCGCTGGCATGGGCCACCGAGGCGGAAAACTTCCTGAAGATTCCAACCACCGTCTTCACCGACACCAATGCCACGGTGCAAATCGCCATCACCTACCGGATGTCGGTACCCGATACCTTCGAAACCCGCGCCGCAAACCTCGCACACGCCGGAGCCACCATTCCGGTACCTTGAGTTCCGTTCCGGAACACCCGCGTTCCGGACTGGCACATCCAGAGGTCTCAAGTCGTGGAGCGAAAGGAACTTGTGCTCCGTTGTAGCGTGGGCACGCCCTTTGATTGGATCATTGATGTGCTCATCCAAGGAGACCCGCCATGCCTGGACACGGTTCCGCCGCGGAAATTCCCGCTAAACCCCTCGAGCAGTTCGGTCGCGACCTCACCGCGCTGGCGCGTGCCGGCAAACTCGATCCCGTGATCGGACGCGATGACGAAATCCGTCGGATCATCCAGATCCTCAGCCGCCGCACCAAGAACAATCCCGTCCTGGTGGGAGATCCCGGCACGGGAAAGACCGCCATCGTCGAAGGCCTCGCGCGGCGCATCGTCGCCGGTGACGTCCCCGAGACCCTCCAGGACCGGCGCGTGGTCGTGCTGGACATGGGCTCCCTGATCGCCGGAGCCAAGTTCCGCGGCGAATTCGAGGAGCGCCTCAAGGCCGTCATGGCCGAGGTCCAGGAGGCTTCCGGCAAGGTCATCCTGTTCCTCGACGAGTTGCACACCATCGTGGGCGCGGGCCGCTCCGAAGGTGCCATGGACGCGGGCAACCTGATCAAACCCATGCTGGCACGCGGCGAACTGCGCATGGTCGGGGCCACCACGGTGGACGAATACCGTCTGCACATCGAAAAGGACAAGGCGCTCGAACGGCGCTTCCAGCAGGTGCGCATCGACGAACCCGACGTCGAAAGCACCATCGCCATCCTGCGGGGTTTGCGCGAGCGCTACGAAATCCACCACGGGGTCCGCATCTCCGATGCCGCCCTCGTGACAGCCGCCACCCTCTCCTACCGCTACATCCCCGATCGCTTCCTTCCGGACAAGGCCATCGATCTGGTGGACGAGGCCGCCGCGCGATTGAAGGTGCAGATCACCTCCAAACCCGAGGCCCTCGACATCGTCGATCGCGAGGTCCTGCAACTGGAGATGGAGAAGTTGTCCCTGCGCAAGGAATCCGATCCCGGTTCCAAGGAGCGCCTGGCACGCCTGGACGAGGAGCTCCTGGACCTGCAGGGCCGGCAGAAGGCGCTGGCCGACCGGTGGAAGACCGAACGCGAACGCATCCACTACCTGCACAGCTTGCGCGCCGAGTTCGACCACGTGAAGGCCCAGGCCGAAACCGCCGAACGCAGCTACGACCTGGAACGCGCCTCGAAGCTGCGGTATGGCGAGATGCTGCGGTTGCACAAGGAGATCCTCGCGGCCCAACAGGATCTGGACAAGGACGGTCCCGACAGTCGCTTGCTGCGCGAGGAGATCACCGAAGACGACATCGCCGGCATCATCGCCAAATGGACAGGCATTCCCGTCACACGCCTGGTCCAAGGCGAGACCCGCAAGCTGCTGGATCTTCCCACACGTCTGCACGAGCGGGTGGTCGGACAGGATCGCGCCATCCAGGCGGTCGCCGAAGCCATCCAGCGCACGCGGGCGGGACTTTCGGACGACCGTCGCCCCGTGGCCTCGTTCCTCTTCCTGGGGCCCACGGGTGTCGGCAAGACCGAGGTGGCCAAGGCCCTCGCCGAGGCCCTCTTCGACACCGAAGACGCGCTCATCCGCATCGACATGAGCGAATACATGGAAAAACACGCCGTCTCGCGCATGATCGGCGCCCCTCCGGGATACGTGGGCTTCGAAGACGGAGGCCAGCTCACCGAGGCGGTGCGCCGCCGGCCGTGGTCGGTGCTGCTGTTCGACGAAGTCGAGAAGGCCCACCCCGACGTCTTCCACGTGCTGCTCCAGCTTCTGGAAGACGGCAGACTCACGGACGGACAGGGTCGACTGGTCAACTTCCGCAACACGGTGGTCCTGCTCACGTCGAACATCGCCTCCGAGGCCATCCTGGAAACGCACGACCACGTCGAACGCGACCGCATCGTGCGCGAGGCGCTCAAGGAGCACTTCCGTCCCGAATTCCTCAATCGCCTCGACGAGATGGTCGTCTTCCACGCGCTGCGCCCCGAAGACCTGGCGAAGATCGTCTCGTTGCAGGTCGCGCGTCTGGCCGAACGCATGGGGCGCAACAAGCGGCACCTGCGCGTCTCGGAACCGGCCATCGCCTTGCTGGTCCAGAAAGGCACCAACCTCGCCTTCGGGGCCCGGCCCGTGCGGCGCGCCATCCAGCGCGAGGTCGAAAACGAGATCGCCCGGCTCATCCTCGAGGGGAAGGCTCCCGAGGACTGCACCGTGCTGGTCGACGCCTACAACGGCAAACTGACCTTCGCGGTCAAGGTGGACTGACCTTCCCGCGACGGAATCCGTCCGAAACCTCCGGCGGCAGCGGTCCGCTGGAGGTCACCACCAACCGCCATCCGGTGCGGGTGATGGCCATGTGGAACTTGCGCGTGGCCTCGTCGCGTGCCTGGAGACGCTCGTCGCCTTCGAGGTCGGGAGACCCCTCCCGCTCGAAGACCCTCTGCGCTCCGGCCACGAACACCACCGGACTCTCCAGCCCGGTCGCGGCATTGAGCGTGCAGACCCGAAGCGGCGGATCCCCGGATACGACCTCCCGCGCCTCGACGGCCATGCCCGGGCCCAGCCTGTCGCACAGGCGCTCCAGCAGATCGCGGGCCCCCGCCCAGTCCTCGTGCAGCACCAGCACGTCGCCGGGACGTCCTCCCCCGGCCACGAACGCCCCCACCTGCTCCTCGATCCAGGCGTGTTCCGAACGCATGTCGGGAAACCGGTACCACACGGGTTCGGGCCCGTCTGCCATCCCGTCCAGGCGCGGTTCGACGGCGTCGTTGTCGGCCTCGGCGGCACGCGCGTTCCACAACCGCCAGGCCAGCTCCATCACCGGCCCCGTCGAGCGATGGCTGCGCTCCAGCCGATGCGAACGCCCCTGCACCGAAAGGCCGGCCGAACGCCACGACTGTCCCCGGCGCAGGAACCCCTGGCTGGGATCGGCGACCAGGAACAGGTGTCCCGCCGGAGACAAAAACCGTCTAATACTATCGAACCACACCGGCGCGAAGAACTGCGCCTCGTCCACCAGGATGGTGTCGTAGCGGTCGGGATCGGACTCCTGGAGCGCCTCGCGGAACAGCAGCGGAAGCAGGCTCCAATCGGCCTCGCCGCGCGCACGGCAACCCTCCAGATGCTCGCGGGAGGCTTTCCAGAAACGCGACCGCAGGGGTGCGTCCATGCGGAAGCCGCGCCCGCGCCGCGGCTGGGCGGCGTAACTTTCCTCGTCGGGGAAACCGTGGTCGAAGATCCACGCGAATTCCTCCTCCAGTTGGCGCCGCACCAGGACGGGTCGCTCCAGGGAGGCCAGGGCACGCTCGTGGAGCAGCCTGCGCTGGGGCGAGGGCACCACCTTGGGGCGGTCGCTTCCCGGCCAACGCTTCAGGCAGAAGGCGTGGAAGGTCAGGAACTCCACACGCCCCACACCGGCCGACATCTCGGCGAAGCGGCGGGCCAGCTCGACCTGCAGCGGCTTGTTGCACGTGAGCACCAGCATCCGCGCCCGGGGCCGCAGGCGCGACAGCAAGAGCGCCCGGTGCAGCAGCACCAGCGACTTCCCGCTCCCGGCCACTCCCTGCACCAGCAGCAGACCGAAGTCTCCCGAAGCCTTGCGCCCCTCGTCGAGCAGGTCCAGGTCGGCCTTGAGGATCTCCTCCTGCTTCCAGGTCAAAAACCGCGGTGTCGGCGGCTCGGCGGCTTCGCGGCGCATGACGTGGCCGGCCATCAGCACCGACTCCGGACTGAAGCGCGATCGTACCGACTGCAGGACCGACGGCTCCAGCGGATCGCCCATCAGCGAAGCGATCCAGGCCGCGAAGGGTGCGGGGCGGCACGTCTCGCGACCGGCCCGCGGCCAGCCGTCCACCCGACCCGGAAGAAGGTCCTTCGGCACGTCGGGGAACACCACCGCGCCGCGCATGGTCCGCACGCCCAAGGCCTCGCGCGCCGCGCCAATCCTGACGGTTTCCGTCACGACGGGATCCGTCCAGGAGTTTTCTCCCTCCAGCAGGTCCGGACCGCGGGCCTGGTCCTCGGAGACCTCCGAAACCATCAGCACCAGCGCCTTCAGGCTGGCCTCCTCCACGATCCAGAAGTCGGGCAATCCCCCGGCGCCGCGCACCAGGGGAGACCAGGCGACGTACCCCTCGGGCAGCGACTCCACCAGGCGATGGATCCGCAGGAAGGCCGCGGACGCTTCGCCCACGGGATGCTCGGGAAGGATCTTCGCCATCTGAGATGGCCAAACGTAGGTTCGCGCCGCACCCCCGTCGCGCACACGCCTCAAATCGCCGAGCCGGGCTCCCTCCGGGGCGCGACATGGCGTACGATCTTCGATTCCTTCAGCAACGAGCGGAGCAGTTCGACGGCCTGGCGCAGGCGCGGATCGGAGGGGAAGGCCTTCAGGACTTCCACTGATCCGACCAGCACCAGTTTGCGCCGTGCCCGCGTCACCGACACGTTCAAACGCTCGGGCTGGAAGTAGAACTCCGCCAAGCGCGAGGCGTAGGCGGCATCCGATGCCGTCAGCGACACGATCACCACGTCGCGCTCCTGTCCCTGCATGCGCTCGACCGTATCGACCACCAGGTCCTTCGGGCGCTTGCCCAGGCGCTCCTGCACGGCGTTGCGGATCGCGTTGGCCTGGGCGCGAAACGGTGCGATCACCGCGATCTCGCGCGGCGGCATTCCGCAGCGCAACAGTTCCTGGACCAGGTCGGCCACCACTGCGGCCTCCTGATCGCTGCGCCGCTTGGCACCCTCGTGGTCCAATCGCAGGAACACGCGCGGACACCCCGGATCCAGCACCTCAAGGAAGGACGTGGGAGGACGGGGGAGGGTCAGGGTCTCGTGCAAGGCGTCCAAGCGAGGCTCGAGGGCACCTCCGTAGAAATGCCGACTGGGCCAGTCGGACAACACCGGTCCCAGACGCCAGGTCTCGGTGAGCATGGTGGAATACCCGCGGCCGGCGAGCCTTCCGAAGATGGAGGCCTTGGCAAGCTCCGGGCCGCTGCGGGTGCGCATCACCGGAGGCAATTGGCGGTGGTCGCCGAACAGCACCCAACGGTCGGCGCGGATCATGGCCATACACGCGTGCGGCACCGTCACCTGCGAGGCTTCGTCCACCAGCACCACATCGAAGTCGGCGCCCTCCAGCCGCGTACCCGCGGCCGCGTAGGGCGTGGCACCCGCCACGAATCCGTCGTTGAAGCGTTTCCACGGACAGGTCTTCCACGAATCGAAGGCGTGTACCGCAGGGTGATCGGGACACGAACCTCCGAACTTCGCGACCGGCACCTCCGTGCCCCAGCGCCGCGCGATGGCTTCCAACGCGTTGTCGATGGCCCGGTGGGTGAGGGATGTCACGAGCACGCGTTTGCCCGCCTTGACGAGCAGCCCCGCCAGCTCGGCGAGCACCCGCGTCTTGCCCGTTCCCGGCGGCCCCTGCACCAGCGAGCAGAGGTCGGTCGCGTACCCCTGGGCCAGCGCTTCGCACTGATTCCAGTTCAGTCCCGCCTTCTCTCCGTGGGCCAGCGCCTTGCGGTAGGCGACCTCATCGAGCTTGGGCCGAACCGTCCCCAGAAGCAGGGGCAGCACCCGTGTCTGTCCGCGGAAGGTTTCGGAGACTTGCTGGAGCGCCCCCAGCACGTTCGAACTCAGGTCCATCACGCCCACGTCCAGCACACGCTCGCCGGGAAGGGCCTCCAGTTCGGCTTGGTACTGCGACTGTTCCTGGGCGCTGGCGAACAGCAGGAAGCCGTCGTCGATCTCCTCTTCCACAAAGGCGGTCGGAGCCCGCTCCGTCAGGGGATTGCCGAACCCCACCCGCACCATGTCGCCGGGCCGGAAGCGGCTGCGGTGCCCGGGGCAGTGGACCTCGATCCAACCGTCGCCCTTGTGCTCGCACCAAGCCCCCTCGACACTGATCCCGTCCTCGATCCGTCTCGGCAGCGGCTTGGCCCAGTCGCGCGACGCCTCGCGACGCCCCTCCTCGGCCTCGCGCGCCACCTCCATGCGCAACTCCCGCAGAAGGGCCGCCTCGGGCGACAAATCCCGACCAAGCTCCCCGTCGTCCTCGTCCTCCAAGATCCCTCCCCTCCGGATGCGCCGCGTGCCAGACGTGCAGGGCATGTCGACGGCAACCAACGATAGCTCCCGGCCCCCCGGCGGATGTCACCTTGCCGGCAGGAGAACCGTCGTTCCGATGGTCCGGCCGTCGAGCCGAACGACCACGATCCCCGATGCGCGGCGATCCATGCGCTCGACATGGGTCCCTTTGGACAGATTCCGGTCCAACACCACCGAGACGGTGCGTCCGCCCGCGTCCACGACCGCCACCCTGACCCGTCCCGCGCGCGGAAGCTCCAATCGCAGGCCGTCGTTTCCCACCGACACGACGGTTGCGGATCCGCTCCCGGGTCTCAACACCGAAGACCCGGGGCCATTCCCCTCCACCCACAGTCCTCCGTGCGCGTCGGACAGCACAAGGCGCGTCTGGCCAGGGGCCGCCCCGGGGTCGAAGACCCGCGCCGCGACGCGTTCGGCCAGCACCACGGAAATCCCTTGTGGGGCGCGTACCGTGGAAATCTCGCCAGCCTGCTCCCGCAGGACCGAATCGCTGCCGTTCCAGGCATGCAAGACCCCCTCCGTGCGTGAGGCTCCCACCACCGGATTCCAACTCCCCCTGTCCAGCCAGGTGTACGACATGCTCCATCCGGTATCGGCACACATCCTGTCGCGAACCGCCGTGTCCCTCCAGTCGCAGCCGGAATCGAATTCCACCCGCCCCACATCCTCCTCGGCGATCGCGAATCCTCCCGACTCGCTGGAGTCGGGAAGCCAGTCGCGCATCCTGCGCGACGCGGGCAGCACCATCCCCGACGAAGTCGCGACGCCTCCACGTTCGATGATCCATAGGGGGCGGTCGTCGGAGAGATGGAAACGCGCCACCTGCGGAGCTTCGGATTGGGACCAGGCGCGGATTCCCCGCACGGTCCCCCAGGATTGGAACTGGTAGAGGGAATCGGCTCCTCCGACCAGAAGATCGGCTCCCGACCGCCCCAGCAATCCGACGTACGGCTTGACTCGGCGGTCCAACGTCCACGATTCCAGATCGCGACTGCTGGAAAGCTCCAGGATGTGGGAGATCCCCGAGCCCCAGCCGGCCAGCACCACCACGCGCTCGGGCTCAACCCCGGCCGCGGGCAGGACCTCCAGGTCGAACACCGAATCCCGCAAGGGTCGCCAACCACCGTTTTCCCAGGCCAGGAGCCGCTTGGATTCCCAGGCCTGCGTCGCGGGATCTCCCACGCCTTGCAACGCCAGGAGAGCTCCCCCGAAGGACCGCAGTTTCCGGATCCTCGATTCCGGGACGAATGCCTCGCGGGTCCACCCCTCGCCCTGTCGCCAACGCGCGGGCGCCCCGCGTTCGGTGGCCCAGATGGATTCGCCATCCCATGCCACGCTCCCGTCGGCGGACAGGTACCGGTACGTGGTCCAACTGCGCCCCAGGTTGGTGCTGCGTGCCAGTTCCTGATGGAACCGCGCCCACAACTGGCCTCCCGCCAGGCGCATCTCCCAGGGTCCCTCCCGGTCCACCAGGCTGGATCGGCTCCAGGAGGCGCCCGCATCGAGCGACACATGGAGCGCTCCTGTCCCGTCGCCCGTGCGCGCCACGATGGTATCCCCCCAGACGGACACCTCCGCGAAGGGGGGCAAACCGGCCGCATCCCAGGTCTTGCCCAGATCGGGACTGCGCCAAGTCGCATCGCCCGTCTGTACCAGGAGCACATTCCCCGCGATCCAGCAGCGGACCGCCCCGGAGAGCATCTGCGGCGCGAAGGGATCCGTGGAAACCGGCGCCTTCCAGGCCCTCCAGATCCGGCTTGCCCCGCCAACGCCGCGACGTGTGATGGGCGCCTCCACCACGGAATCCGTTTCCACCAGCACCTGTCGTCCTCCGTTCGCGGCGCGGGCCACGGCGACCAGGCGCCGCCCGTCGGAGGCCACCGACACGAAGTCCACCCCACCCCCCATCCAGGCCGAGTTCCACACGGTGTCGCCCGGGCGCGCGTAGAGCACCACCTCTTCGCGGATGTCCAGGGCCCGCACCCGATCGAGAGTCCGCACCTCGATCTCGCCTTCCATGCGCGCCACCCAACCGGGCGCGTCCAACGAACGCATCCAGGGGCCAGTCCCCTCGCGCCACGAGGCCCCACCCGCCGAATTCACCGCCAGAATCCGTCCCCCGTTGCCCGAGATCGACGCCACCCTCCCATCCGGAGGAGGAGGCACGGAAAACCAGGCCGACACCGAGGTGGTGGTGACGGTCAGGACCGCAAGAAGGGGAATCAAGGTGGCGTGCATGGGCAGAGGGGGGTAGGACGGGATTTCGCCAGGGGCGGGGGGGATCGGAAGGGGTCGAGCAAGGATGTACCAAGGTTGTGCCGACCCGCGCGATCCGACCAAACCGCGCGTGAGGGGGGAGCAGAGGTCCTCAGGGCTCGAGGGTGTAGCAGCCTTCGACGCTCTCGGACACGATACGCCCCTCCCGCACCACGCGGGCTTGCAGGCAGACCGAGGCCATCACCCGGTACGATCCCTCGAGCACGGTCCAGGCCTTGCCATCTTCCGAGATCTCGACCTGGTCGCTGGCATCGGCGGGGACGATCTCGACGGTCTGTGGTGAGTTGTAGCTGCCGGGGCCCGGCAAGAAGCGCGGGCCGTAGGAGATCGCGGCCGCCTTGGTGGTGTCGGCAGGCGCGTTCACCGTGTCTCCCGCGGCCATCTCGTGTGAACCGATGGACACCGCTTCGCCGGGCCGCACCTCGATCTGGTCGATCACCATCATCGATGCCCCTTCGCCCACGGCCATGACCACACGTCCGGCGGGCACGCGGGTCAGGAAGAACCGGCCCGAAGCGTCGGTCAGGGCCATGCCTTCCAGGCCGAACAATCGCACCTTCGTGCCGGTGGGAACCCTGGCGATGACTCCTTGCACCGCGCCCACAGGATTCAGCCAGAGGGTGGCCTCGGTGTCGTGCGCCAGGCGCATCATGGCCGCCGCGTGGATGCCTCCCACGCGCACCATGCGCGGGTGGGAGGAATCGGTGGACGGGATGCGCACCTTCCCGAAAGCGTCCGTTTTCAGACGGAATCCGTCGGCATGTTCCGAGACGCTGTCGACGGCCTCGCCGTGCAGCCAGCGGGCGTCGCGCACCACCACCTCGGTGCCCACGGCGGGCTCGCCCCAGGCATCCAGCACCGTGGCCACCGTCACGGCGTTGCCGTGTTCGTCGGTTCCCGTGGTGCGGTCGTCGGCGCAACCACTCACCAGCAAGGCGGACAGGACCAAGGTCGACAGAGTGGTCTTCATCGCGGATCCTCCGGGTCGTCCGGATCCTGGCTGAGGGGGAAGAACTGCACATTGAGGGCGTACACGCGATCGCCCTCCTTCTCGAAATCCTGGGCGATGCGCACGAGTCGGTCCTTGAACTCGCGGATCTCCTGCTTGATGGTGGGAAACGCCGAGGCCGGCAGCCCCATGACCATCGTCGAGACGTCGCGCTTCGACGGAACGACCGCCTCGATGGACTCGTGGCCCAATCGGGCGTACTCCATGTTTCCGGCACGCACGGCCATCGAGAGCACTTCGCCCCCCGACGTGATGGCGGTATCCTTCTGTTTCCAGCGCTGACCGGCCCGCTCCAGGAACCCCAGTTTCTCCAGCAGCGCCATGCCGTCCTTGGCCTCGGCCTTGGTGATCCGCGGCCGCACGGCGCGCGCCAATGCACCCCAGTCGTCACCCCAGTCGCGCTGGATGGCCAGTTCGCGCAGCACCGGAAGGTACCAGCGCGAGTAGTACTCGTAGCGGTCCAGCGGCACCACCGACACCACCACCTTGCGCCGCAGACCGCGCATGGTCTCCAGGAAGGTCTTCTTGGCCAGCGGGTCCTGCGCCTGGTTGAACCGCACCAGCGCCCCGAAGAACGCCGCGTCGGTGTCCACCAACCCCAAGGCCTTGGCGAACATCGGGATGGTGGCCTCGGTGAGATTGCGTTTGCCGTCCATCACCGAGCGCAACGCGCTGGGCGAGCGCAATCCCGCCTTCTGCGAGAACTGCCGATGGCTGAACACGGCGCTGCGCTTCTTGCGGTCTTCGTAGAAGTCCCGCAGGAATTGCCGGTAATCCGTGTACGCCTCGATCCGCTCCATAGCGTTCATTGTAAGGATTTCCGGCGCCTTCCACGATTGGAGCCCGCCGAAAATCGTACGCCTGACGGGTACAGCACTCCCACTGTACCACTCCCCCTCTGCTGAACTATCCCAAGACGACGACCGGGCGCCTCCCCCGCCATCCAACCCGCCGGATGGTCGCGGCGGGGGACCAGGCTGCCTCCCTTCGACAGGCTCAGGGCGGGACCAAGCCTCCTCGCCTTCCCTGCCCCCGACCACCCGGGCCCGGATTCCCAACGACGGGGCTGCGGGGTCATTGGGCCTTCCGGCCGGCATCCCTGGCGCGCTCCAGTCCTCGATCCGACCTTAGGGTGTTGCCCAGGAACTGTGGCCGAGCCAGCCAAGTCAGCCGGTCCCGTTGCCACGCACGAGCGCGCGCCCCAACCTTCTTGCATTCGAATTTACGCCGAATTCGAATAGATCCCGTTACATTTACACCTATGGAGCGTCTCCGCCTTCTGCAGGACCGTCTGACAGCGCGCTGGGGCTCCCCGCAGGGCCGCATCACCGTGCTCACGGGCGCTCGCCAGGTGGGCAAGACCACGCTGGTGCAACGTGCGTTTCCCGAGGTTCCGCTGCTGCGGTTCGATGCACTCGCCGAGCGCATGGCCTACCAGGCTCTGACGCCGGCAGACTGGATCACCCGCTACCCCGTCGCCATACTCGACGAGGTCCAGAAATCGCCGGCTCTGTTCGATACCCTCAAGAGTTGTTTCGACCAGGATCCCCGGGTGCGCTACCTCCTCCTGGGTTCCAGCCAGATCCAACTGCTGCAAGGGGTTCGGGAGACCCTCGCCGGACGCGCCGCGCTGCTACGCCTGCACCCGCTCACGTTGCCGGAGCTGATGGACACCCGCGCTTCCGTGCCCGCATCGGTCTTCCAGACCATGCTGCTGAACCCCGACGACATCGTCTCCCTCCTTGACAAGGCGTCCGACCCTATCCGCGTGCTGTCCGAACAGGACGCGGTCGCGCGCCTGTGGTGGGACCACCTGGTCCGCTGGGGCGGCATGCCCGCCCTGATCGCCCCGGAACTCGACGACCTCGACCGCCTCGACTGGCTGCGCGACTACCAGGAACTTTACCTGCAACGGGATCTCGGAGACCTCGCACGCCTGACCGATCTCGAGCCGTTCGCCCGCGCCCAGAAGATTGCCGCCCTGCGGTCGGGCGAGCCCATCCAGTTCGCCGCCCTCGGAGCAGCGGCGGGTGTGTCCGCTCCCACCGCCCGGCGGTATCTGCAGTTCCTGGAACTCTCCTTCCAGATCGTGCTTCTCCAGCCGTGGTTCCGCAACGCCGAGAAGCGGCTCTCGAAGACGCCCAAGCTCCACTTCCTCGACAACGGCATCCGGCGCGGCATCCTGCGGCGCACCGGCGATCCCGACGGCCACGAGCTCGAGACCGTGGTGGTGGCGGAGTGCCTCAAGCAGGGGGCTCTCACCCGCACCGGCGTGGAGTTCCACCATCTGCGCACCGTCGACGGCCGGGAAGTCGATCTCCTCCTGGAGTTGGACCGGGGATATATCGCCATCGAGGTCAAGCTCTCCGAACGTGTGACGGATTCCGACGCACGCCATCTGCGCGACCTCTCCTCCCTCCTCGACAAACCCCTTCTGGCCGGAATCGTGGCCAGCCACGATCCGCAGGCGCGCCGTCTGGCACCCGGCGTCGCGGGCGAGCCCATCCAGGCCCTGCCCGCATGGCGGCTGTTCGGGCCTTGACACGACCGTCGCTCCCGTTCCTCCTCCAGCGAAGCCCCCGCGCAGGAAGCCACGCAAATCGATTACGATCGATTTCGATGCACATCAGCATGGTTTGATCGATCATGATCGTCCCAAGTGCGCCGAGGTGCTCGCCCCGTGAAGGGATCGACTACCGGGTGGGTTCCTGCATCCCCATGCCCAAGGCCCTCGCCCGCTCGTTCCACAGCCCACCCAGCCGCGCTTGCAGATCCTCCGCCAGGAAGCTGCGCGCGATCAGGTCCATCACCCCCGGAGTGGACGCCCCGACTCCCGCAAGCCAGCTCGAGCAGCGCGTCGCAACCAGTTCCCAGCGGCGTGCCAGCTCCAGAAAATCGGCGCCGGTCCAGAACCCGAGCGCCTCGAAGGAAGGTGTGAGCTCCCCGCCGCGGAAGAGATCGAGGGCCAGAGGGGATTCGTCGGGGAAGTGCAGCGAGGTCGAGAGCAGATCGTAGGCCGGAGCGAGGCGATACCCTCCGTCGGGATCTTCAAGCAAGGAGAAGTTCTTCCAATGGGCATCGCCATTGCCCAAGGCGTAGCACACGACAATCCTCTGCCATAGCCTTTCCAGCGCCACCTTCCAGGCGGGGCATCCCAGACGGATTCCGTCGGACATCTCCTCGTACGATCCCAGGTATTTCCAGTTCCTGTCTTCCGTGGACCTGGCCATGACCTGCCCCAGGTCCTCCTGGTGGAGGCGCCCGTCGACCGTTCCCGCTCCGCGGTCGTACCGGCGCACCAGATAGGCCGGTTCATCGTCGGAGAGGATCACCAACGCGTTGGGGGGTGTTTCCACGTGGAAGACCTTGCCTGCGATCTGCATGCAGAGGTGTTCGTTGGCGGGGACGCACTCGGCGCGGTGCAGAGGAGCGGACGAGATCGGCTTGAGCAGGAAGTCGCCCCCGGCCTGCACGGGCTCCAGCGCTCCCCGCACCAGCTTCAACTGGACCTTGTCCTGGACGCCGGAAATCGACATCCGGTTGGGTGCGACGCTGCGCGCCAGGTTCAGGTCGGCCCGGGTGAACGGAAGGCGATGCGGGAAAACGCCCTTCCCGCCGGACAGGCTGCGCCTCGCTCGGGGGGTGTATCCTTCGAACGCGAGGTCGGACAACGTGGACCGGCAACGCCAGGTCATGTGTCGGTCTCCACCAACGGCTGGACGGTGACAGCTCCCGGCGCATCTTCCACGCAGGTGGCCAGGAGCAACCCGAAACTGTCCTCTTCCGCGAGCCGCGCCTGGCGCGCCTGGAGCTTGCGCAACGGTCCTTCGGCAAGCAGGCCCTCGAAGAACGGAAACAGGCGGCTGCCGCAGTAGGACTCCATGCGAAGGGGAAGGCTTGCACTCAGCGCTGGCCCACGGCGGCGGACGACGTCCTCCAGGTACGTGAACCGGAAACCGTCCGCATGCTCCTCGAGCAACCCGACAGGCTTGCCATGAAGCCGGATCTCGGCGCGGCGCATCACGAATCGCTCCGGTCGTCGCCCTGCCCCCGTGTGCGGATGAACAGTTCCAGCCCCACAACCTCGAGAACCTTCGAGGCCACCTCCAAGGTCGGGTTCCCTTTCCCCGATTCCAGGTTGTGCAACGTGTGCAGACTCACCCCGGCCATCTGGGCGACATCCTGCTGCGCCAGTCGCAGGCTCTTCCGCCGAGCCCGAAGCTGGGCACCCATGGTTTCCATCATGGAATTATTCATTATGATGGAAATTTACCTAATTCTCACGGTCGGCACTAGAGGAATACCTGCATAATCTTCGTTAAACTGAAGATTATGCGGCCTTCACGAGGAAACAACGATTCCTCTCTCGCCCACGGCCACTAGGCACCTGTTCAGGCCCTAGCGTCTCCAAAACGCAGACCTCAGCCCCCCAGCTCCTCCCACCGCGCGTAGGCCGCCGCGATCTCCGTGACCAGACTCTGCACACGCGCGTTGGCGGTGGCGATCTCGGCGGCGCTTTTGCGGTAAAAAGCAGGGTCGGCCATGGCCTCGCCCAGAGCGGCCTGTTCCCTCTCCAGGGTTTCGATGAGCGCGGGCAGGGCGTCGAATTCGCGCTGCTCCTTGTAGGACAACTTGCGCTTGACCACCGCCTCGACGGGGGTGACGACGGATTCCGTCTTCACGGCGGCGGAGCGGGCGGCGGCTTCGTCGCGGGCGTCCTTATCGGCCTCGCGCGCTTTGCGGCCCTCCATGTCGCGTTTCCAGTCGGAGTAACCGCCCACGTGTTCGGTCACCTCGCCGTTGTCGCCGATGGCCAGCACCGTGGTGGCCACCTCGTCCAGGAAGGCACGGTCGTGGCTCACCAGGATCACGGTGCCGTCGAACTCCACCAGGAGGTCTTCCAGCAGGTCCAGGGTCTCGGCGTCCAGGTCGTTGGTGGGCTCGTCCAGCACCAGCACGTTGGCGGGCCGCGTGAACAATCGCGCCAGCAACAAGCGGTTGCGCTCGCCGCCGGAGAGTCCGCCCACCTTCTTGTTGCCCGCCTCGACGGTGAACAAGAACTCTTGCAGGTAGGTGACCACGTGCCGCGGTTTGCCGCCGATGGTGATCGTGTCGCGCCCTTCGCCGATCGCCTCGCGCAGCGTGCTCTCGGGATCAATCTGGTCGCGCATCTGGTCGAAGTACAGGACCTCCAGGTTGGTCCCCAGCTTCACGGTCCCCTTGGAGGGGGTCAGCTCGCCCAGCAACACGCGGATCAGCGTGGTCTTGCCGGCGCCGTTGGGCCCCAGGATGGCGACCTTGTCGCCGCGCTGGATGATCGTCGAGACGTTGTTCAGGATCTGCTTGTCGCCATACGAGAACGAGATCTTCTTGGCATCGACCACCTTGCGTCCGGACTTTTCGGCGCTGTCGATCTTCATCTGCACCGCGCCCTGGTTCTCGCGCCGCTCCGAGCGTTCGCGGCGCAGCGATTCCAGCCGCCGCACACGCCCTTCGTTGCGGGTACGGCGCGCCTTCAGGCCCTTGCGGATCCACACTTCCTCGGCGGCCAGGAACTTGTCGAACTCCATCTGGGCCTTCTCTTCGGCCTCCAGCATGGCTTGTTTGCGCTCCAGGAATTGGTCGTAATTGCAGGCCCAATCGAAAAGCCGCCCGCGATCGAGTTCCAGGATGCGGTTGGCCATCCGGCGCAGGAAGGCGCGGTCGTGGGTCACGAACATCAGGGCCACGCCGCTGGACAGCAGCACGTCTTCCATCCAGGCGATCGAGGCGATGTCCAGGTGGTTGGTGGGTTCGTCCAAAAGCAACAGGTCCGGCTCGCCAGCCAGGGCGCGCGCCAGCAGCACGCGGCGTTTCTGTCCACCCGAAAGCTCGGAGAACAACGCCTCGGGGTCCAGACCCACGCGTTCCACCCAGTTCTCGGTCTCGAGGTCCACCTTCCAATCACCCTCTTCCTCGTGGTGCATGGCCCCGGTGCGCACGATCTCCTGGACCGTCCCACCGAGCTCGGGAATGTCCTGCGGCAGGTACCCGATACGCGTCTGGGCGTCGCGAATGATCTCGCCCTCGTCCGGCTCGTGTTCGCCCATGATCAGGCGCATGGTCGTGGACTTGCCGGTCCCGTTGCGGCCCGTGAGGCAGATGCGCTCGCCGCGTTCCAGGGAGAAGCGCACCCCATCCAAAAGGGGCACGCCGAGCATGCGGAACGAGACTTCGCGAAAGGAAAGAAGAGCCATAGGGGGCCAAAGGTAGCCCCCAACGCCGCCGTTCCATCAACGCCCGTCCCCGCCGCCGCCACATCGACGCAGAGCCGCCCTGCAGGGCGACTCTAATCGGGGGGGCGGCCCAAACCGGTCGGCGGCGGATTTACCGTCGGGGCTACCCCGCGTCGGGGGGCGCGTCCATCGAAACCCCCAGATCCTGGATGATGCCGTCGTCCAGGCGGTAGACCCAGCCGTGTACCGACAATTTCTGCCCGCGCTCCCAGGCGCTGCGCAGGATGCCCGAATGCGACAGGGCGTGCACCTGCGACGACACGTTCAATTCGCAGATGCGGTCTTCGAGCTCCTTGCCCTCCAGACCGTCGAGCTTGCGGCGGTGGCGGCGGGCCAGCTCGCGCACGGGCTCCAGCCAGTAGTCGGCGATGCCGGGAAGCCGCCCCTGCAACGCGGCGCGGATGCCGCCGCAGCCGTAGTGGCCCACCACCAGCACGTGTTCCACCTGCAGGATGTCCACCGCGTACTCCAGCACCGACATCAGGTTCACGTCGGTGGGGTGGGCGATGTTCGCCACGTTGCGGTGCACGAACACCTGCCCCGGCACCAGCCCCGTGATCTGGTTGGCCGGAACGCGGCTGTCCGAACACCCAATCCAGAGGAACTTGGGGTTCTGCTGGGCGGCCAGACGGCCGAAGAATCCCGGATCCGTCTCCCGTACGTCGGCAGCCCAGCGTCGATTGTTGGCAAGCAGGTCCTGGATTTCCATGGGCAACCAAGATAGAAGGAGACCCGATCTCGCCCACCTCCATTGGTCCGAGTACCTTTGTCCTCCCATGTCCGACTGCGCTTCCAGCACCGCTTCCGTCCCGGCCAACGGCCGCAAACCCTCCTGGATCCGCTCCCGGTTGCCCGGAGGCCCGGCCTACGCCGAGGTCCGCGGCATCGTGGAGGGCCACAAGCTGAACACGGTCTGCCAGAGCGCGGAATGTCCCAACATGGGTGAGTGCTGGAACCGCGGCACGGCCACGTTCATGATCCTGGGCAACGTGTGCACCCGCGCCTGCGGGTTCTGCGCCGTGGCGACGGGTCGCCCCACCGAGCTGGATCTGGACGAGCCCCGCCGGGTGGCAGACGCCGTGCGCCTGATGAAGCTCAAACACGTGGTGGTCACCAGCGTCAACCGCGACGAACTGGCCGACGGCGGCGCGGGGGTCTGGGCCGCCACCATCCGCGGCATCAAGGCCGTGGCCCCGAACACCACCCTGGAAACCCTCACCGGCGACTTCAAAGGCCGCGAAGACCTGCTGCGCCTGGTGATCGACGCCGGTCCCGACATCTACAACCACAACCTCGAGACCGTCGAGCGCATGAGCCGCGCCGTGCGCCCCCAGGCCAGCTACGAACGCTCGTTGGAGGTGCTGCGCCGCGCCGCCTCGTGGGGAGCCGTCACCAAGTCGGGTCTCATGCTGGGCATCGGGGAGCGCAAACCCGAAATCGCCGATGCCCTGCGCCGCCTGCGCGATGTGGGTGTGCAGATCCTGACTCTGGGTCAGTATCTGCAACCGGCCAAACAGTACCTGCCGGTCGACCGCTGGGTCACCCCGGACGAATTCGCCGAATGGAAGGCCTTCGCCGAAGGCATCGGGTTCGCGTCGGTGGCATCGGGACCCATGGTCCGCAGCTCGTACCACGCCGACGAGACCGCCAAAGTGGTGCCCGGATTCGAAGGCGTGACCCTCCGCGCACCCTGAAGCCTTCCCGGCGTTTGTACCCGCGATCCAAGCCGTGGGAAACCATGGACTTGCAGGTCTTCCGGAATGGTAGACTGGGTGGGAACACCCAAGGAAATCCATGTCCCTCGATCCATCGCAGGAATTCCTCCTCCCGCTGTTGAACGCGACCCCGGTGCCCATGCTCGTGTCCGAGCTGGTGGGCGGGCGCATCGTTGCGATCAACTCCTTGGGAGAGGAGCTTTTCCAGGCCAGCGCCGATGCCCTGGTCGGACGGACGGCCATCGACCTCGGGTTCTGGAACAACGTCCGCGCTCGTGAGGAGTTCGTCGTCTCCTTCCAGGCCGGGGGCGAAGGCCGACTCGAGACGGTGATCCAACGGGCCGACGGCACCTCCCGCCACTGCATCCTTTGTGCACGCATCCTACAGGGGAGCGTTGATCCCGTGTTGGTCATCTCCACCCTCCTGGATATCACCGAGGTTCAAGCCATTGGCCAGCGCCGCCAGGAGGCCGAAGCGGCCCAGCGCCTCGCCGAAGACCGCTTGAACCAGATCCTGGAGAATTCCTACGACGGCCTCTGGGACTTCAATGTCGTCACCGGCGACGTCTACTTCAGCCCCCGCTATTTCCGGATCCTGGGCTGCGAACCCGGGGAATTCGAGCCCACCTTCGAACGTTGGAGGGCGCTGCTTCACCCCGACGACCTCAGCTTGGCCGAAGCCGTGCTTCTGCGGCATTTCCAGGATCCCTCCGTCCCCTACCTGGTCGAATTCCGCATGCGCCACAAGGACGGATCCTGGATCTGGATCGAAGCCCACGGCAATGTTGTCGAGCGGGATCCGGAGGGCAAACCCGTGCGGATGGTGGGCACGCACACGGACATCACCTCCCGCAAGAAGGCCCAGGAAGACCTGCTGCGCTCCGAACACCGCCTCGAACACATCGTCCGCTCCCTCGCCGAAGGTGTCATCACCCTCGACGGCAACGGGTCGGTGCTCCAGGCAAATTCGCGGGCCCACGAGATCCTCAAGGTCCCCGATGGCGTGTTGCACGGGGTGAACATGGTGTCCGGAGGCTGGAACTTCCTGCACCCCGATGGATCCATCCTCCCTCCCGATCAACAGCCAGGCTGGCTGACCCTCCAGGACGGCCAGAGCCGTCGCAACGTCGAAGTCGGGGTCGTTGCCCCCGATGCCTCCATCGTCTGGATCAGCGTCAGCACCTCCGTCCTGGAACACGCTTCCGATGGTCGCCCCTCCCTGTTGCTGGTCTCCTTTTCCGACATCACCGGGCGCAAGGTGCAGGAAGAAACGTTCCGGAACCAGGAAAAGCGCCTGCGCGAGGTCGCCGACATGTCGCAAGACATGCTCAGTCGCCACGACATGGCCGGGGTCTGCCTTTGGGCCTCGCCGGCGTGCCGTCACATCCTGGGCATCGAACCCGAAGCCGTGGTGGGACACTCCGCCTTCGCCTTCATCGTCGACGACGATGTCGCGACCGTCCAGGCCGCTCTGGGACAGTTGGTCCAGCAGGGAACCTCGCGCCTCCAATACCGGATCCGTCGCACCGACGGTTCCATCCTGTGGTGCGAGACCATCTGGAGCCTCACCCGCGACGCCTCGGGCAACCCCCACGAGATCCACTGCTCCACCCGCGACATCGGGGAGCAGAAACGGCAGAGCGACCTGTTGCGCACCAGCCAGCGGATCGCCCACCTGGGCGGATGGGAAACCGATGTGCCCACCGGCACCACCACCTGGACCGAAGAGCTCTTCCGGATCCACGAGATCCACGACGACGAGATCGACACCAAGAACATCCGCTCCATGCTCCCCTACCTGGGAGACAGCTCGCGCGAGGCCATGCTCGCGGCCCACAGACGCCTCCTGGAAGACGGCACACCCTGGTCGCTGGTCCTGCACGGCATCACGACCAAGGGCACCCCCCTGGTCATCCAGTCCACCTGCGAAGGCGTCTTCGAGGACGGAACGCTGCGGACCTTGCGCGGCACCACCCAGGACATCACCCAGCAGGAGCGCCTCCGCCAACAACTGGAATCCGTCTCGCGCCTCAACGCCTCCATTCTGTCCACCACCGAGGCCATGATCGTCCTGCTCGACCGCGAAGGCCGCATCGTGCGCTTCAACCATGCCTGCGAGCGCCTCACCGGCTGGCTCGAATCCGAAGTCCTCGGGATTCATTTCTTCGCGATCCTGATCCCCGAAAGCGAACGCGGCGCGGTCGAGCAGGTGTTCCACAACCTCACCAACGGCATGTTCCCCAACCAGTACGAGAACCACTGGCTCACCCGCCAAGGGGAAATGCTGTGGATCTCCTGGGCCAACTCGGTCCTGCTCGACGACTCCGGAACCATCCAATACGTCCTGGGAACCGGCATCGACATGACCGCGCATCGGGCCACCCAGTTGGAGCTTCTGGACAGCCAGGAGAAATGGCGGGTGCTCATCGAGAGCGCGCCCGAAGCCATCGTCATCCTGAATCTCCAGGAAGGCAGGTTCCTGCAGGTGAATCCCGCCGCCGAGGCCCTCTTCGGACTTCCCAAACCCGCGCTGCTGAAGCTGGGTCCGATCGAAGTGTCTCCCGAACGGCAACCCGACGGGGTCCCGTCCGAAAAGGTCGCACGGGACTGGATCTCCAAAGCGATGCAGGGCGGCCCGGTGACCTTCGAGTGGGTCCACCGCCACGCCGACGGGCACGAGATCCTCTGCCTGATCAACCTCAGTGCGCTGCCACCCGACCAGCAGGGGCACCCCCTCCTGCGCGCCTCCATCGTCGACATCACCGAACGCCGCAAGACGGAATCCGTCCTGGAGGCCCTGGTCCGGGGAACCTCCTCGCACTTCGGGCAGGCCTTCTTCGACGCCTTGGTCAAGGATCTCGCGCAACTTCTGGATGTGCAATACGCCTACATCGCCCGCATCGACGCCGGAGAGGTCCGGACCCTGTCCTTCTTCGCCGACCACAACCTCGCGGTTCCCCTGTGTTTTCCTCTCGACGGATCGCCCTGCCAGAAGGTCTTCACCTCGGGTCCGTTCTTCGCCCCCTCCAAGGTCCGCGAACTGTTTCCCGGCAACACCATCCTCGACGAACTGGAGGCCGAGAGCTACATGGGCGTGCCGCTGTTCAACGCCGCCCACGAACCCATCGGGGTGCTGGCCGTGCTCGACGCACGCCCCATGCCCGCAAGCGACCTGGCCCGGGCCATCCTCACGATCTTCGCCGGACGCGCCCAAGGCGAAGTCGAGCGCCTGGAGGCCGAGCAGGCGCTGCGTCGGCTGAACATCGAGCTCGAGCACCGGGTGCACGAGCGCACCGCCGAACTGCAGGCCTCCAACCGGGAACTCGAATCCTTCTCCTACTCGGTCAGCCACGACCTTCGCAGCCCGTTGCGGTCCGTCGACGGTTTCGCCCAGGCCCTGCAAGAGGACTACGGCAACGTCCTCGACCAGATCGCGGTGGACTACCTCGGACGCATTCGCGCCGCCAGCCACCGCATGGCCGACCTCATCGACGACCTCCTCTCGTTGTCACGCTCGTCCCGCACCACCTTGCACAAGGCCCCTCTCGACCTCTCCGCGATGGCCCGCGAGATCCTCGACGGTCTGCGCGAATCCAACCCCGAGCGTCTGGTCGAATTCGACGTCGCCCCCGACTTGTACACCTTCGCCGATTCCGTCCTGATGCGATCGGTGCTCGAAAACCTGCTGGGCAACGCCTGGAAATATTCCCGCAACCGACGTCCCGCCCAAATCCACTTCCTGGCGGAACCCGCGCCCTCCGGTTTCGACGGGTTCTCCATCTCCGACAACGGCGCGGGATTCGACATGGCGCACGCCAACCGGCTGTTCCGAACCTTCCAACGCCTGCACGGCGCCGACGAATTCGAGGGCAACGGAATCGGCCTGGCCACGGTGCGCCGCATTCTGGAACGCCACGGTGGTTCCATCACCGGCGAGGGCATCCTCGAAAACGGTGCTACGTTCCATTTCCGGCTGCCCCACGGACCCATTCCCGAGTCCGATCGGGATCCTTCCAGCCCCCTCCCGCGAGACTGAACATGGACAACCGCTTCATCCTCCTGGTGGAGGACAACCCCGACGATGCGGCGCTCACGCTGCGAGCCTTCAAGAAGGTGAACATCGCCAATCAGGTGGTGGTCTGCCGCGACGGTGCCGAAGCCCTCGACTTCCTGTTCTGCCGAGGGGCCTACGCCGAGCGTTCCATCCTGCTGCAACCTTCCGTCATCCTGCTCGATCTCAAACTCCCCAAGTTCGACGGCCTCGAAGTCCTTCAAGCCCTGCGCGAAGACGAACGCACCCGCCACCACCGCGTGGTCGTTCTCACTTCTTCCCGCGAAGAACAGGACATCCTCCAGAGTTACGATCTGGGGGCCAACAGCTACATCAGAAAACCCGTGGATTTCGACAAGTTCCTTGTGGCCGTCGGGCAGTTGGGGCTGTATTGGCTCCTGCTGAACGAACCCTCGGTCTGAAACCCTCCGTCCTCCCTTTCCCTGGACACCACCCGATGGATCGTCGCCCCATCCTTCTCGTCGAAGACAACCCGGACGATGTCTCCCTGGCCCTGCGCGCCTTCCGCAAGGTCGGCATCCAGAACCCCGTGGCTGTCGCCAAAGACGGTGAAGAGGCCATCGCCTGGCTTTTCGGGGAAGCCTCCCCCGGGAACTTCGACGGACACGATGGTCCATCCATCGTCCTTCTGGACTTGAAACTTCCCAAGGTCGACGGACTGGAAGTCCTGCAGCGGATCCGTTCGGACGTGCGCACCCGACTGCACCGCGTCGTGGTCCTGACTTCCTCCCGGGAGGAATCCGACCTGGTCCGCTCCTATGATCTGGGCGCCAACAGCTACATCAGAAAACCCGTCGACTTCGACAAGTTCCTCGAGGCCATAGGGCAGATCGCCCTCTACTGGCTGGCCCTCAACGAAGTCCCCCCGGTGGTGCGCTCATGACCGAGGCGTTGCATTCGCTGCGCATCCTCCTGGCGGAGGATTCCGAAGAAGACGCTTTCCTCCTGATTCGCCACCTCCGCAAGGTCGGATACGAAATCGAATCGCGACGGGTCGAATCCTCGACGGAATTTGTCTCAGAGCTTCGCGCCGGCGGATGGGACCTGGTCATCTCGGATTTCCAGATGCCCCACTTCTCGGGCATGGAAGCCCTGGCCCTCACCCGCGGCATCGACCCCGACATTCCCTTCTTCCTGATCTCCGGGGCCATCGGCGAAGACATCGCCGTCGAGGCCATGCGCGCGGGGGCTTCCGACTACCTGATCAAGGGCAACCTGACCCGGCTGGGGCCGGCCATCGATCGCGAAGTCCGCGAAGCGGCCAGCCGCAAGCGCCAGAAGGACGCCGAGCATCGCCAGCAGCAACTGGAATCGGCCATCCAATCCATCCTGCTGGGCACCGCCTCCGTCACGGGCGTC
Organism: Fibrobacteria bacterium; assembly: GCA_035913415.1. Lineage (GTDB taxonomy): Bacteria > Fibrobacterota > Fibrobacteria > UBA5070 > UBA5070 > UBA5070. Next base: position 108,826 of record JAMIIV010000159.1, read on the forward strand.
GATTTCTTCCGCTCGCTGGTGCGCGAACTGGCCCAGGCTCTGGGCATGAAAGTCGCCACGATCGTCGAACTCTCCGGCAACGGGGGGAGCCACGCCAGCGTCCTGGCCATCCATGGCCTGGATGCCATTTCCGAGGGATTCGAATACGAACTGGCGGGAACACCCGGAGCCGCCATCCTCCTGGAAGGTTGGGTGCTTCTGCGCGACATCCAGGGCAGCGGCCTGCGCACCTTCGGACTGGCCAACGCCTTCGGACTGACCGGCATGCTCGGGCTCCGCCTGGACGACAGCGAGGGCCATCCCCTGGGACTGCTGGTGGTGCTGGACGACCAACCCCTGGCCGAAGACGGACTGGCCAAGGACATTCTGGCCATCTTCGGAGCGCGTGCCGCCTCCGAGCTGGAACGTCTGCGCGCCGAACGGGAGCGCAACGAACTCCAGGAACAGCTCTGGCACAGCCAGAAGCTGGAAGCCATCGGAACCCTCGCAGGAGGGATCTCCCACGACATCAACAACATCCTCTCGTCGATCTGGGGCCACGCCCAGATCCTGGAAATGCGCCACAGTGTCCCCGAACGGGACCAGGAATCCCTCCAGGGCATCCTCACCGCCTGTCGGCGCGCACGCGACCTGGTCAAACAGATTCTGTCCTTCTCCCGCAAGACCACCTTGGAGGCGTCCAACATCCAGCTCGGCGAAATCGTCCAGGAGACCGCCTCGCTTCTGAAAGCGACACTCCCCGCCAGCGTGCTGATGGAATGCCAGATCGATCCCTCGACACCCCATGTCAAAGCCGACCCCAACCAGATGCACCAGGTTCTCATGAACCTGTGCACCAACGCCTCGCACGCCATGTCCACCGACGGTGGCCGTCTTTCCATCCGGGTCTCGCCCATCGAGACCTCCTTGGGCCGGATGGTCCGGTGCCAGGTATCGGACACGGGATCGGGCATCCCCGACAACGTGCTTCCCCGCATCTTCGAACCCTTTTTCACCACCAAAGGTCCCGGAAAAGGGACAGGGCTGGGGCTTTCCGTGGTCCATGGAATCGTACGCAACCACGGTGGCACCATCACCGTCCAAAGCGATCCCGCCAAAGGAACCACCTTCACCTTCGATCTTCCCGCCGTTTCGGCCCGCGATTCGGACAGCGCCGTCCTGGCCGATCGCGGCGCCATGCCCACCGGCGATCTCCAGAACATCCTCGTCGTCGACGACGAAGAAGCCGTCTCCGACGTCCTTTGCCAACTGCTGGAAATCCTGGGCTACAAACCCACTTCCTGCCAAGACCCCCGGGTGGCCCTCGAACTGTTCCGTAAAGATCCCCATCACTGGTCGGCGGTCATCACCGACCGCACCATGCCCGGGCTTTCCGGCGAAGCCCTCACCTGCGCCCTCACCGAGCTGCGTCCCGACATCCCCATCATCATGTCGTCGGGCTACGAAGGGGACATCCGCACCGGTGACCTGTCCAAGAAGGGTGTGAGCGCCCTGCTTCCCAAACCCTTCCAAGCCTCCGACCTTGCCACGACTCTCCGTCGTATCCTTGGTGGATGATCTATTCGAACCGGTCGCGTCCGGGTACTGCTTCCGATCCTGCTGTTGTTCCCCGCTGCGCCCACGACCTCACCCTCACGGACACCACAGGGTGGGAGGGTTTCCTTCCCCTGGAGCTCTCGGCGCTGCAAGCTCTGGTCTCACCGGAAGCGGTCCGGTACCAACCTCACAGCCAGGGACTTGCCAGCGCCCGACAGGCCCTCGCGGCCCACCAGGCACCGCATGATCCTTCCCACTGGATTCTGACGGCCAGCTCCTCCGAAGCGTACGGAATCCTCTTCCAGCTTTTGTGCGATCCAGGTACCCGGGTGGCCACACCGCGGCCCGGCTACCCCCTTGTCGATGAGCTGGGACGGTTCCACGACGTCGCGGTGGCCCCGATCCCCATGCGTAGGCAATCCCACCTCTGGCAGCTTGACCTGGGATGGACCGAGCGCCGACTCAAAGAAGGGGTGCGGGCTCTTGTGCTGATCCAGCCAGCAAACCCTACCGGATGGGTCTTGTCCCCCCAGGAGAGGGTGCGGGTTTTGGAGCTTTGTCGTCGGTACCAGGTCCCTTTGATTGCCGATGAAGTCTTCGAAGCCTGGGCACCTCCAGGATTCGAGTCCCTGGCGACCCAGGATGAAGTCCTCTGTTTCACCCTGGGAGGGCTCTCCAAGCTCCTTGGGCTGCCCCACCTGAAGTTGGGGTGGATCCGGGTATCCGGACCCGCTCCAGAGGTCCAGGAGGCCGTAGGGAGACTGGCAATCCTCAATGACGCCTTGCTCTCGGCGTCAAGTCCCGTTCAAACCGCTCTCCCCTGGCTTCTGGATCACCAAGGTCTTTACCAGGATCGCATCCTTGCGCGTCTGGATGCCAACCAAAAGCTCTGGAAGGCTTTTTGCCACCGGGTTCCCGAAGGCGTGACGGTTCTCGGAGGCGAGAGTGGATGGTTCGGGGTTCTGCAGTGGAACAAACCCTGGAGTGAATCCGCAGTGTGCCAGTCCTTGCTCGAGCAGGGCATCAAGGTATCGCCTGGATACCTCTTCGACCTTCCCGAAGCCGGGTTCGTGGTCAGCCTGATCTCTCCCCCGGAGGATGTTGTCCACGGCCTGGCTGTTCTTGAAGATCTCTTTATTTCTCTTGATCCTTGAACACTAGGGAAGTGGATTGGCAGGGAAATCGGCACTGGGTGATCCCAGGGCCTATTCACACCTCTGGGGAGACCACGGATAACCCGAGTTATCCACAGTCACAGGGAAAACAAGTTGTCCTGGGGCTGTGGATAACCAAAGTGTGGATAACTCACCCCTTTTTCCTTGGATGTATCCACATGATTGGGAGAGTTGTCCCTGTTTTGGTGGACAGAGGTCTTGACCCGTTTTCTGGCGGATCTGCCTGTGCCACCCGAGAGCCCACAAGCAAAAAGACCTGCTCGGCGGTTCCGAGACAGGTCTTGAGTGCGTTCATCCATGGCCCGCGTGGCGGGTTTGGAATCAGGATTCGATCAGGTTGATTCTGTGGATCGCGCGCAGGAGTGCCAGGCGAGCCCGGTCGTAGTTCACGTCGCGGTTGGCCGCCGACAGTCGGTCCTGGGCTCGTCTCTTGGCTTCTTCGGCGCGATTGCGGTCGATCTGCTGCGGTGTTTCCGCCGAATCCGCGACGACCGTGAGCACGCCCTTCTGGATACGGGCAACCCCACCGGAGAGGAAGTACTTCGCCTCGGTGCCGTCGGCAGTCTGGATGCGGGCGATACAGGGCTTGATCGCGAAGGCGGAGTCGGCGTGGCCGCTGCGGATCCCTACCAGACCGTCGTCGATGGCGAACACCACCTGCGTGGCGTCGCCTTTCCACGCGATCTTCTCGGGATCGACGATCGTGACGGGAATCACTTGGAGGCCAGCTCCGCGGCCTTTTCGACGGCCTCTTCGATGGTTCCCACGTAGAGGAAGGCCTGTTCGGGGAGGGCGTCGTGTTTGCCGTCGAGGATCTCCTTGAAGGAGCGGACGGTGTCGGCGAGCTTCACGTATTTGCCGTGCATGCCGGTGAACTGCTCGGCGACATGGAAGGGCTGGCTCAAGAAACGCTGCACCTTGCGGGCGCGCGACACCGTGAGACGGTCTTCTTCGGAGAGTTCGTCCATGCCCAGGATGGCGATGATGTCCTGGAGTTCCTTGTAGCGCTGCAGCAGGCGCTGCACGCCGCGGGCGACGTTGTAGTGTTCTTCGCCCACGACGTCCGGAGACAGCAGACGCGATCGGGAGTCCAACGGACTCACGGCCGGATAGATGCCCAGTTCCGCGATCTGGCGATCGAGGTTGGTGGTCGCGTCCAGGTGCGTGAAGGCGGTGGCCGGCGCGGGATCGGTGTAGTCGTCGGCGGGAACGTAGATGGCCTGGATGGAGGTCACCGAACCGTTCTTGGTGGAGGTGATGCGCTCCTGCAGTTCACCCATCTCGGTGCCCAGGGTGGGTTGGTAGCCCACCGCGGACGGAATTCGTCCGAGCAGCGCGGACACTTCCGAACCGGCCTGGGTGAAACGGAAGATGTTGTCGACGAACAGCAGCACGTCCTGGTTCTGGACGTCGCGGAAATATTCGGCGATGGTGAGCGCCGTGAGGGCCACGCGGGCGCGTGCTCCGGGGGGCTCGTTCATCTGGCCGTACACGAGGGCGGTCTTGTCGAGAACACCGGCCTCTTCCATTTCACCGTAGAGGGCGGTGCCTTCGCGGGTACGCTCGCCGACACCGGCGAACACCGAGTAGCCGCCGTGGTACTTGGCGATGTTGTTGATCAGCTCCTGGATGAGCACGGTCTTGCCCACACCGGCGCCGCCGAAGAGACCGATCTTGCCGCCCTTGGCGTAGGGGGCCAACAGGTCGACCACCTTGATGCCCGTCTCCAGGACTTCGGCCTGGGTGCTCTGGCGGTCGAAGGTGGGGGGTTTGCGGTGGATGGGCAGGGTCATGGTGGTCTGCATGGGACCCTTGCCGTCGATGGGCTCGCCGATCACGTTCACCACGCGACCGAGGGTCTTCTCGCCGACCGGTGCCTGGATGGGCTTGCCGGAATCGCGTACGATGCCCCCGCGCGCCAGGCCGTCGGTGCTGTCCATGGCGATGGTGCGCACGACGTTGTCACCCAGATGCTGGGCCACTTCCAGCACGAGGTTGTCGGCCACGTCGCTGATGGAGGCGTTGCTGGTCACGAGCGCGTTCAGGATGGGAGGCAGGGTGCCGCCCTCGAAGGACACGTCGACGACGGGTCCGAGAACCTGGAGGATCTTGCCTTGGATGGTGCTCATGGCGTGGGGGTCCCTGTCTACTTGATGGATTCGGCGCCGGAGATGATCTCGATCAGTTCCTTCGTGATCATCGCCTGGCGGGCCCGGTTCTTCTGGAGGGTGTACTTGTCGATCATTTCCTGGGTGTTGCGCGTCGCGTTGTCCATGGACGTCATGCGCGCGCCGTGTTCGCCCGCCGCGTTCTCGAGGAGCGCGTTGAGGACGAGGAAGCGGATCGACTGGGGAATGAGGTCGGCGAGCAATTCCGCCGGAGGAGGATCGAACAGCACCGGACCCCGCGCGACGGTGCCGCCGGCGATGGGCTGGGTGGGAAAGACGCGCACGGCCTGCGGGATCTGCGTGAGAGCCGACTGGAAACGGTTGTGCACCAGCCAGATCTCGTCGCACTTGCCCGAGAGGAAGTCGGAGATGACGCGTTCGGCGATGGGCCTGGCTTCCGCCAGGGAGGGCCGGGACGTGGCGTGCGGGAACCATTCACCGATGTGGTGGTGCAACCGCGAGCGGAAAGCGTCGTGTCCGCGCCGTCCCGCGAAGTGGACCGTGTAGCCCACGTTGCCGGAGAGCTGCTTGTGCAGTTCGGTGAATCCCGGACGCGAGGTGGTCAGGGAGTCCATGGGACGCAGGCCCGTGACGCGCTCGAAGGCGCGGATCAAGCCGTTGTTGAAGGCGCCGCACAGGCCCTTGTCGGAGGTGAGCAACACGATGGCGACGTGCTTCACCGGCCGCGCGACCAACCAGGGGGAAAGGTCGTCGGGGAGATCCTCGAAGGCCACCTGGGCCTGGAGGTCGGCCAACATGGTCGTGAGTTCCGAACGATAGGGACGGGTCCGCTCGATGGCCTCCTGCGCACGACGAAGCTTCGAGGCGGCGACCATCTTCATGGCCGACGTGATCTTCTTCGTGTTCTGGAGATTCTTGAGCTTTCCCGTCAGCTCCTTGATCGTGGGCACGCGAGACTCTCCGTCAGACCTGGAAGGCGGCGTTGAAGTCCTTGACGACGGTCTCGATCTGGCGCTTCAGTTCGTCGTCGAGGGCCTTGCGCTTCTCGATCTCCTGGGCCAGCGACGCATGGGACGTGGACAGGAATTCGAGGAACTCCTTCTCCCAGCGATTGACGTGCGCCACGGGCACACCGTCGATGAATCCGTTGGTTCCGGCATACACCACCACGACCTGTTCGCCGACCGAAAGGGGGCGGAACTGGGGCTGCTTGAGCAGTTCGGTCATGCGCTGGCCGCGGGCCAACTGCTTCTGGGTCGCGGCGTCCAGGTCGGAGGCGAACTGGGAGAAGGCCGCCAATTCGCGGTACTGGGCCAAGGTGAGGCGCAGCGTTCCCGCGACCTGCTTCATGGCTTTGATCTGGGCGTCTCCGCCCACACGCGACACCGAAAGGCCCACGTTCATGGAAGGTCGGATGCCGGCGTTGAACAGGCCCGACTCCAGGAAGATCTGGCCGTCGGTGATGGAGATCACGTTGGTCGGGATGTAGGCCGAGACGTCGCCGGCTTGGGTCTCGATGATGGGCAACGCCGTGAGCGAGCCCGCGCCGTTCTTGTCGGACAGCTTGCAGGCGCGCTCCAGCAGGCGCGAGTGCACGTAGAAGATGTCGCCGGGGAAAGCTTCGCGACCCGGGGGGCGGCGCAGCAGCAGCGACATCTGTCGGTAGGCCTGCGACTGCTTGGTGAGATCGTCGAACACGATGAGGGCGTGGCCGCCGTTGTCGCGGAAGTGCTCGGCCATGGCGCAACCCACGTAGGGAGCCAGGTACTGCAGCGGTGCGGGGTCGGCGGCGCCGGCCACGATCACGGTGGTGTATTCCATGGCGCCGTGGGCGCGCAGTTTTTCCACGACCTGGGCGACGGTGCTCTGCTTCTGGCCGATGGCCACGTAGAAGCACTTGACGTCCTTGCCCTTCTGGTTGATGATCGTGTCCAGGGCGATGGCCGTCTTGCCGGTGGAACGGTCGCCGATGATCAGCTCGCGCTGGCCACGACCGATGGGCGTCATGGCGTCGATCACCTTGATGCCGGTCTGCATGGGCTCGTGGACGTTCTTGCGCTCCATGATGCCGGGCGCCTTGACCTCGATGCGGCGCATCTCGGTGGCGACGATGGCGGGTCCGCCGTCGACGGGGTTGCCCAGGGCGTCGACGACGCGGCCGAGGAGTCCCGTCCCCGAGGGGACCGAGGCCTGCACCTTGGTGCGGCGGGCGACGTCGCCTTCGCACACCGAGGAGATCTCTCCCAGGAGCACCACGCCCACGTTGTCCTGCTCGAGGTTGAGCACGAGTCCGTAGACGTTGTCCTTGCCCTGGAACTGCACGAGCTCGCCCGCCTCGACGGTGGGCAGGCCCTGGAGACGCGCGATGCCGTCACCCACGCTCAGGACAATTCCTGTCTCGTGGCTTTCGGCGGACGGGGCGAATCCTTCCAACTGCTTGCGGAGCAGCGAAGCGATCTCGTCGGGTCGGACGGTGTCGATCATGGTTTCCTTCAGGCGGAAAGCAGGGCCCGGCGGGCCTGGTTCAGCTGGTTGTTGGCGGTGGCGTCCAGGAGGACGTCGCCGAGGCGGACACGGAATCCGCCGATGATGGAGTCGTCGGTGCGGACGGAGAGTTCGACGCGCCGGCCTTGGGAGGAAAGCGAGCGCTCGAGCGTGGAGATCGAGGTGGAGTTCAACGGAGTGCGGCTTTCGACGGTGCCGCGGACCACTCCCGCGCGGGTCTCGCGCAGGGCCAGGGTCTCGCCGGCGATCTGGGCCACCAGGCCGAGCCGCCGGCGCGAAGCCAGCAGTGAGACGAAGCGGCTCATGACAGAATCCGTCTTGGGGTTGCCCAGCGCGGAACGCAGGGCCGCTTCGCGCGAGGCCGAGGGGAGAACCGGATTACCCAGGGCCGACTGGAGGTCGGAGGGGAGGACGGCAAGCTGGCGCAACGCCGGAAGCGCCGCGTCGAAGGATCCCGAGGACTCGAGAGCCTCCAGAAGGGCCTTCGCGTAGCGTGGTGCGGCGCCGGCCATCAGTTCTTCGAAGCCTCGGCGACCATGCGTTCGGCGAAGCCGTCGGCCTTGGCGCCATCGAGTTCGGAGCGCAGGATCTTCTCGGCGACCTTCACCGAAAGTTCGGCGGCATCGCGCCGAAGGGCGGTGCGGGCCTGCTGGGAGGCGGCTTCGATCTCCGTCTTGGCGTGTTCGAGGATCTGTTCGGCGGAGGTTTTCGCGTCGGCCTCGGCCTGGGCGCGGAACTTCGCGGCGAAGTCGCGCTGCTCGGCCAGGATGGCCTGGGCCTGGACCTTGGTCTCGCCGAGGATCTTCGCCTGCTCGACTTCGACGGCAGCGGCCTTGGCCGATGCCGCTTCGGCGGCGGAGAGGGATTCCTTCAGCTTGGCCTCGCGTTCACCGACCGCCTTGAGGATGGGCTTCCACGCGAACTTGTGCAACAGCACGACGAGGATGAGGAAGACCACCCAGACCCAGATCATGACACCGGGATCCGGGGTCATCAGCTGGGTGGCGATTCCACCACCACCTTCGGCTGCCGTGTGGGCCTGGACCTCTTGCGCCATGGTCTTACTTCAGGACGACGAGGAGGCAGATCACCGCGCCGAGCAGGGCGACGCCTTCGATGAGGGCCGCGCCCAGGATCAGGTTGGCGCGCAGGTCGTCTTTGACCTCGGGCTGGCGAGCGATCGCCTCGACGGTGGAGGCGGCGGCCTTTCCGATGCCGACGCCGGCTCCGATGGCTGCAAGTCCGGCTCCGATGGCGGCCAGTCCGTATCCGATGTCCATTTTGATCTCCTGTTATGTGGGGAGGTGAGGGAAAACGAGAATCAGTGTTCCTGGTGGATGGCGCCGCCGATGTACAGCGAGCTCAGGAAGGTGAAGACGAATGCCTGCAGGAAGCACACGCCCACCTTGATCACCAGGATGAAGAGGAGGAACGCCAGCGGTAGGGGAGCCATCAGGGTGAGGGCCAGAGGGTTCGCCAGACCCGGAAGCGCACCCTGGAGGGAGTGGGCGACCATCGGGGAGAGGATGGTGATGAGGCCCGTGATGACGAGGATCATGATGTGGCCGGCGGCCATGTTCGCGAACAGACGGATGGTCAGCGAGAAGGCGCGGATGAAGATCGAGACGATCTCGATGGGGGCCAGGATGGGCAGGACCCAGAGGGGGACTCCCGAGGGAATCAGATTCTTGACGTAGTGGAACGGCCCGTTGTGGACGATGCCCGCGATGTTGAATACGACGAACACGACCAAGGCCAGAGCCAGGGTGACCGAGATGTTCGCGGTGGCGCCGGCGAACAGCGGGACCAGACCCATCAGGTTCAGCACCAGGATGAAGAAGAAGCTGGTGGCCAGAAACGGCACCCACTTGTCCCCATCGTGTTTGCCGATGTTGGGCCGCGCGACCTCGTCGCGGATGTAGAGCAGGAGCACCTCGACCATGTGTCCCAGGGAGGATCCGGGGAGATGGCCGACCCGGCGAGCCGCGGTACGGGCCAGCAGGAAGGTGAAGACCGCGCCGATCAGAAGCATGAGGACATGCAACGACAGGGGTGCGGGAAGCGGAATGCCGGGGAGCATGGGCAGCGGATGCCATACATGTCCGTCGACAATGTGGTGGAGGATGAAATCAGAGAGGTTGGTGCCCGAACTGCCGCTCAAAGTCTTTTGACTCCCGTGATGAAGACGATCATTTCGGAGACAGTAAGAATAAGAAACAATCCCGACCAGGCCAGGACGAAATCCGTCCGATTCGAGGGAAAAGCCTGGAGGCCGGCGAAGACGAATCCTACACCTGTGAAATAACGTAGCGCAAGAGTTTTCAATCCGCCATGAATTCCGGAAAGAGACGCCCCGGAACTCGAATGTTCCGTGCGCAGCATGCGAACGCCCAGCAGCCCATGGAGGAGTGCTCCTCCGGTTGCCCAGGCCACGACCTTAACGGATTCCGTCGGGATGGTGTCGGCGTGGCGCGAATCAAGCGCGAGCACCAAAGCGGCCCAGGCGCCCGAGGCGACCACCTGGAAAACGATCCACCGCAGACGGAAGGCGGAATTTGTCATGGTCTCGCGGCGGCTCGCAGCAATCGCCAGAACGCGACACCGACCCCGGTCAGGCAGAGCACCACCAGGGGGAGTTGGGAGTGGTACCGCTCGGAAAGCCACCAGCCGGCCACGGCGAAGGCGGCCATGCTTGCCGAAACCTCGGTGCCAAGCAGGATCCAGTTGCGGGGCGGATCAGGCTTTCGTCCGGGCTCCGGGTTGCATGTCGCAGGCGCCATGGAAGTGGGCTCCCTCGTGGATGACGAGTTCGCGGGTCCGAAGGTCGCCGATCAGCACGGACTTGGGTTCGAGGGTGGCTTTGTCGGTGACGGAGACGTTCCCCGTCATCTTGCCGGCGATGTGGACCGCGGCCGCGTGGATCTCTCCTTCGACGACTCCCTGGGCGTGGATGGAAACGGTCCCGGTGGAGCGGATGATCCCCTTGATCGTGCCTTCGATGCGCAGGTCGTTTTCTACGAGGATTTCGCCTGTGATGACGGATCCCGCGTTGAGGAAGGCGAAGCCCTTGCCGGTGGAATTCTTGTCGGACATGGTTACCGCATCATAGCAAAGAGAGGGTCGATGGCAAGCCCGTTCACGATCACCTGGATCGAGAGACGGACCGGATCCACACCGGAACCGGGTCCGGTGCGGCCGATGGGGGATCCCTTGTGGACGAAGTCGCCAGCCTGCACGTCCAATTCCCCGAGTTTGCCGAGGCGGATCCGGTAGCCCTCCGGAGTCGCGATTTCGGCCACCAGACCCAGAAGTGGATCCCACTGGGCGGAGACGATCAGGCCATCGGCCGGGGCGCGGACGGGGATGTCGGGCTCCACAAGCACCGATTGGGTCGAGAGACTGTCGTAGCCCAGAGCGGCTTCGGCGCCCAGAGCCCAAGTCTCGACGGGGGATCGGAGCAACAGGGGTTGGATGGGCCGCGACAACGTGGCGCGGTGCTCGCTGGAGCGCTCGATCCAGGTCAGGAAGGATTGCACCACGCGAGCTCGCGCACGGTCGTCGTACAATCCTTCCACGGCCTGCGTGGTGGGATTGGTGCGCGCGGAGTCGTCGAGGAAGGCTTGGGTCAAGGCCAGCACCCGCTTCTGCTGTTCTTCCATCATGCGCAACTCGTCTTCCAATTGGGCGGTGCGCTTGAGGTCGGCGAGCAATTTCTGGTTCTCGGCGGCCAGGGCATCGGCGGTCTGCAGGCGCACGGAAATGGCGCCCAACCAGGTGACCGCGAATCCCGCGAGGATCACCAGCAGCATGGAGATCACCATAAGGAAGCGGAACAACCGCAGGGGGACGCGCAACGACCAGGATTCCGCGGTGCGTTCCCGGAGGATCAGGATCGAGATGCGCTCTCCGGATTTCATCCTTGGCTCCGGGTCTCGTTCACACCAGCCCGAGCACGATGTCGGCGATGCGGTTGAGGTCGGCGTCGGACAGGAATTGGATACGCATCTGGCCCTTGCCGTCCTTGGAACGGTCCAGTTGCACGCGCGTGCCCAGGCGTTCCTCGAGGCTGCGCAGGAACGCCGCCGTGTTGGGGTCGTCCGCCGGGCTGGCGGGTTTGGTGGCAGGCTTCTTCTTTTCCGGCGCCGCCGCTCCGGACTCCTGCTCGAGGGCGCGGACCGACCAGTGGTTGGCCAAGGCTTGCCGCCCCAGATGCAACTGGCGGTCTTCGGTCAGGGGAGCCAACACCCGCGCGTGTCCGGCCGAAAGTTCGCCGGTGACCACACGTTCCCGAATCTCCTCGTGGAGCTTCAGCAGCCGGAGGCTGTTGGTGATCGTCGGTCGACTGCGCCCCAGGCGTTCCGACAACTGCTCGTGGGTGTAGCCGCACGAAAGGATCAGCTCCTGGTAGGCTTCGGCCTCTTCGATGGGATTGAGCTGGACCCGGATGATGTTCTCGATCAGTGCGTCTTCCCGCATCTCGCGGTCGGTGACTTGATCGCGGATCAAGGCGGGGATGGTGTCCTTTCCCGCCAATTGGCTGGCACGGAAACGACGTTCCCCCGCGACGATCTGGTAGGCGTCGCCTTGGCGACGGACCAGGATCGGTTGCAGGATTCCCTTCTCGCGGATGGAGGCCGCGAGTTCCTCGAGTTCCTCGGCGGCGAAGACCTTGCGCGGCTGGAACGGATTGGGAGTCAGTTTGTCGAGAGGGAGGATTTCGACGGTGCTTCCGTCGGGAGCAGCCACTCCCGCCACAGGGTCGCGGCTGTGCGCGAGGGACTTTTCCTGGAAGATGGCGCCGAGACCTTTGCCCAGTCCGCGATGCTTGTTCACGCCGCGCCTCCCATCACTTCCTGAGCCAGCCGCATGTACGAGGTGGCGCCAGGAGTTGCGATGTCGTAGAGCAGGATCGGTTTGCCGAAGGACGGGGCCTCGGCAAGTTTGATCGTGCGCGGAATGATGGTCTGGAACACGCGTTCGTTGAACGAGGTCCGCACTTCATCGACCACTTGCTTGGAGAGCACGGTGGACGACTGGTGCATGGTCAGCAGAGCGCCTTCGATGCGCAGGCCCGGATTGAGGGAGCGCTGGGTGAGACGGATCGTGTTGATGAGTTCGGCCAGACCCTGCAAGGCGTAGTACTCGCACTGGATGGGAATCAACACCGCGGTCGCCGCGACCAGGACGTTCAGCGTCAGGAGGCCGAGGGACGGGGGGGTGTCGATGATGATGTAGTCGTAGCGCTGTTCGATCTGCTGGAGGAATCCGCGCAGGCGGGTCTCACGAGCGATCGCGCTGACGAGTTCGATCTCGGCACCGGCCAGATGGTGCGTGGCGGGCAGAAGATCGAGGAAAGGAAGCTGGGTCTTGTGGAGGTATCCGGCGGCCTTCTCCGGAGTCCAAAGGTCTTCTTCACACAGCACGTCGTAGAGGGTGGGATCCTCTTCACCGAGGGTGACACCAACTCCCTGGGTTGCGTTGGCCTGCGGATCGGCGTCGACAAGCAGCGTGCGCTTCTCGGCCATGGAGATGGCCGCCGACAAGTTGACGGCGGTGGTGGTCTTGCCGACTCCGCCCTTCTGATTGCAAACCGCGATGATTCTGGTCATGGTCACTGCCCGTGGATGGGGGTCTGGGCGAAGACGAGATGCCGGCCGGCCGGATCGCCGGCAAGGCGATACGGAATGGACGACAGGGAGTCGTACCCGTCGATCGAGGTGGGAGAGAAGTTCGTCTTGAGGGTTGCGAAATGCCCCCCAGGACGGAGAAAGGGGAGGGCGCGCGCCGCATCTTCTTCTGTCGAACCCAAGGCCCGGCAGCTCACCACATCCATGCGACCCTTGAGGTTGGGCCATTCTTGCAGTGCCTCGATCGGGGACGCCATGATCTGGACGTCGAGCTCGAGCTCCCGGAGGATGCGCGAGAGGAATCGGGCGCGATTGCCGCGAGGCTCCACGCCGAAGAATCGGGTTTCGGGAAGAGCGATGGCCAGGGGGATGAGAGGAAAGCCGGCGCCGCAACCCATGTCGAGCCACTGCTGCGGGCGGTCTTCCAGGGGAAGTTTCAGCATCTGCAAAGAGTCTTCGGAATGGCGGGTTCGCAGAAACGGGAGATCTCCCGCGCTGACCAGGTTCTGTTTTCGTGACTCTTGCTTCAACAGCTTCTCGAAACGCGTGAGCGTTTCGAGCTGTTTGGCGGTGAGATCCGAGGGAAGGGGAGAGGTCATGCTGACACTGGTTCCAGGGTTTCGATCCATCGCTTTGCCGGTCTGGACGCTGGCCGAGAGGCGTAGCGCTCCGGTCCCGGACGGTCGGTGCAAGGTAAGTAGGACGCGAGGGAGATCCCACCACCTGCCTTGGAGGAGGGTGGGGCGGATTTCTTTTGCAATCCGCGATCTGTCGGGGCTTCGTATGCCATGAAACAATGCCTGTAGTGTTTTGCCTGGATTCTGCGTGGATCGGACTTTTCTGCGATTTTCTTCTCTCCTGGACGTTGTTTCACGTGAAACACGGGCGCGTTGAGTCTCTGGTGAGGGGCGTCGAATGATCTGGTTGGGGGGAGGGTCGCGGCGATTCATGGCGTATGGTTGGTGCAGATGAGGGTGGACGAAGGGGACGTGAGAGCTGGCGCCAGAGGGCAAGATCGGCACCGCCGAAGGGGGCTCGATGTTGCGGGAGCGCTGGATCGCTGAGAGAGTGAGAAAATCCCTCGGAGCGACCAAAATCCACCGCTCGTCCTGAGGAGCGAAGCGCCCTTCGACAGGCTCAGGAGAGTTCTCGAAGGGCGGGCGGTGGATTCGCGGGCACAGCATATGGTGTACAGCGTGGCGCCGCTGCCCTCCCCCTTCGAGACGGCCCAAAGGGCCACCACAGGGTGAGCGGGGGAGGGGCGCCGTTCCTCAGGACGAGCGGCTTACTGGTGTATCGGTTTATTATCAGGCTCTGAGGGCTTCGTTTGGCTGCCATCGGCAGAGTTCGCTTCTCGCGCCTGGTCTCAGAAGCGGCGGGAGTGTTTCACGTGGAACATCGCCGAGCTTTGTTGAGAGGGGCTTTTGCGGATCGAAAGCTCTCTGCCACGAGACTCCTGGTGCCTGTTGGATCGCGCCGAGGACTATGAGGACTGGGTGCCGCAATCTTGGTCGGGAGCGAATTGGGGTGGGGCGCCATGCGTTGGTGGTGGGGGAGGCGGCTCACAGGTCTTGTCGGGCTGGAGTGCCTGGCGACAAAGTGCTTGCGCGAAAGAGGGTTTGGTGGCCCGAGGATGCTTTGGTCGCGGAGGAGGTGTTTACGGATTCCGGAATTCGCCCACGAAACCGCTCGTCTCTTCGACAAGCTCAGGACTTGCCTGAGGCGCGAGTCTCTGCCTCGTGTCTCGAAGGGCGGGCGGTGGATTCGCGAACACACGATGTCGTGCGCACGATAACCACCGAAACGCCGCGGCCCTCCCCTTCGACAGGCTCAGGACAGAACTCAGGGTGAGCGGGGGCGCCCTTCCTCATGACGAGCAGGATTCTGGTGCATCGGCTCGTTCTCACCCGAGGAGGCGTCGACCGGCTTTGCTTGGCAGTCGCTCGTACTTCCTTGGAAGTTGCGTTGTAGACGAGCGGAGACGTTTCACGTGGAACATCCGTGCGGGTTGCAAAGCTGAGCGAGGGGATGTGGTGGATGCAACGCCCCCGATCTCGTTGCTTGAGGTTGGCCTTCCATTTGCCGCGATCGCGCGTGTCTCTGGCGGAGTCGAGGCCGTGAGGCTTGGCGAGTCGGGGCGGATGGCGCAACGGGGGCTCGGCGAACTCGCGATTCGGCGACGAGATCGATGGTGCTCTGGGGATGGGGTGTCGCCGGGGCAGGCTGATCGGTGGGGGCATTCGACAGCGGAGCGGGGGGTACGGCGATGCCGTAGTGGGTTCGACCACCGGGGTTGTAGGTCGACCCGATCTGAAGCTGCCACCCTTTGCGTCAGGACAACGCCATTCCTCAGGGATGCTGTGGTCCGGTCCAAGGGGTCTGCAGCCGGTTGGTGCGTCCCGAGGAATTTCCCCGGGTTTAGGCCGGTGCGGGGCTACGTGCCTTCAGCCTCTGGTGCCACAGACCGAAATGGTCGGATGGGGTCTGGGCCAGCAAGGGGAGAAACTCTTGGTCGAGCAGTGCATCCCACTCGAGCACCACATGGGAATCCCATTCCTTCAATTCCAGGATGTAGTGGTCGGACCCAGGGTGGAGGACTCCCGTCCATACTCGGGAGGGGTTTCCCTCTGTCCACCACTCGGGCAAACGAGATACCAGGGTGGGGTGCCCCATCCAATGGCCTGGACGAGAGACCCCGGGAGGACGCTGGTCGGCGAGAAACGCGATCAGACCTCCGGTCGCGAGTTGGCGACGTCCCAATCGCAACGACTGGTGGTCGTAGCTCATCCGAAGGCCGATTCCTTCGCGGAGCCAATCGAGCAGGCGGCGCCCCCATGGATGGGAGGGAGCGCGGGCAACACATAGGGCCCCGGGACGGAGCTGGGTCAGAATCCCGGCGAGCCATTCCCATTGCCCGTGGTGCATGGAGAGGAACAGGATCGGACCCGGTTGGCGCCAATTGTCCAGAGCCTCCGTCTGAAGGGGCTGGAGATTCAGGCGATTCCAGCCGTGACTCAGTAGGCGAAGAATTTCTCGCAGGGCGTTGAAGGTGAGATCGTGTTCCAAGGTGGGAGGGGCTGGGATTCCGAGGGCAGCCAGTTGTTCACGAGGTAGACCGTTGCGTGGGAGGAGTCGTAGAGCGAGAGTGTTGGCCAGCGGAAGCAAGGATTCGAGGATGCGGTCGCGTCGGCGCCGGTGGTAGGGGAGGGCCACCCGTAGGTTGTGCAATGGCTGGACGGTCATGGACATGGCGTACAGGCACGAGCAGACAAGAACAGGCGCAGGTTCCAGGTCGAGTCGGTGCGCGACAAATCTACCCAGGCAGATTTGGGCCACTCGCCGGGCAACGAACAGCCCAGATGGCTCAGGAGATTGGACAGCAGCGGATCATGCCCCACGAACAACGGGGAACCGATCGACGCTTCTTCCAGCAAGCGAGCCAGGAATTCCGATGGAAGGAGGGCATCATGGGACAACGCGTCCATCTGTCGAAGGGGACAGTCCAGGATCGATCCGAGGATCTCTCCCGTCTGCTGACTCCGGCTACGAGGCGACACGCAGATGCGGTCGGGTCGGAAGTCCAGGGCAAGCATCGCTAGGCCGATCTGCCGGGTTTCGTTTCGCCCTGTTTCCGTCAGGGGACGGAGATCATCGGCGAGGAGCGAGTCGACCCGAGCGGCGCCCGCATGACCGTGCCGGACCAACGACAGGCGGGTGGATATCACTCGGCGATCAGAAGCGGACCGCCGACTTTCTGCTTGCCGTCCTTGAGGGTCCAACGATAGACGCCGGGGCGCAACTGGGAAGGAGCTGGGATGGACCAGCGGAAATACCCGCCGGACTGTCGATCCGCTTTGAGCTGAAGCACCAGGGAGCCATCGGCCGCGTGTAGGTAAAAATCGGATCCCGCAGTTGCGCCATCGACGACGAGTTCCCTGTGAGACCTTGTACGAAGAGGGTTTGGCCAAACACGTGCCTTGCTGGTTTCCAGTTGGGAGGGCAGGGGGCGGAAAGGCGATGACCACAGGCCAAGACCTGCATCGGTGGAAACCAAGGCGGTTCCCGTAGTCGGGTCCACCGACAAGGAGAGAACGTTGTTCGAGGGAAGGCCGTCGGCGGTGGTCACTTCGCGGACCAAACGGAAGACCCAGGAGGAGTCGGCGAACTGGACAGAGAAGATGTCGATACCCTCGGAACCCGCGACCCAGACCTGTCCCAACCCATCGAGGGCGAGGGTCCGCCACTTTTGCCGGGGGCTCAAGGGCATTGGTTGCGTCAGGCTGTTGGCCAGCAGCGTGTCTTTGGTGGTGTTGGCTGGGAAGGCCAGCAAGCTGTTGGGGGTCATGGCGATGACCATGGGTTCACCGTCGATGGTGGCTGAGGCCACGCGGCGGAAGTCGCCGAAGCGGCGAAAGACGCGCGTGGCCACCGAAGCATCGTGACGAGGTTTGTTCAAAACGGTCAAGGTGCCTTCCAGGATTCCCGTTGCCGTGGCAATCCAGATGTGGCGATCCTGGACCAACAGGCCCGAATGCAAGCCTCCAACCACGCCTTGAAATTTCCAGCACCGAGGAGCTGCGCCCGCTTTGGCGGTGGCTTCGAACAGGATGATGGAATCGGTGGGCGTGTCTTTCGGGTACTGGACTCCCCAGACGGCGGTGTCGGTGCTGGTTATCGAATTGATCACGGCGAAGTTCGCAAGATTGGGGCTGGGGTTGACGCCTTCCAGGCAGGAATTGTTGGGGATCCACTGTTTCCATTCCAAGGAGTCGGAGCCGCGATCCGCCGAAGGGAGGGTTCCCCAGAGGCCTTGACCCCAGCTACCGACCCACACGGATTGGCTGGGTCCGGACACCAGGGAGGTCTGGTCGCCATCGACGGTGTAAAAATTCGTCAGGTAGGGAACGATGGTGGAGCGGAAGGCTCCCTTCCATGGCGACTCCCATGCAGAACGAGAACGATTCCAAGTCACAACCTTGTTGTTGCTCCAGGCCAGGATCCTTCCGTTGGGTTCGATCCTGGACAGGGGGGGGGGCGGAGCGGGAAAGTGGTTCGATGGCAGGGGTGGCTCGCGTATGGTGCCGTCAGCCGAGATCACCAGCGGCCCTTGGGAGAATGGTTCGAAATTGTCTGCCGTGTTCTGCGATGAAACCAACAACTCGGTGCCGATGTCCAGAGCATGAACCGGATAGATTTGATCGTCCCACACCTTGACCGGAAGTCCGGTGCGACTGAAAGGACGGCCGTTCCAGAACACTCCGGTTTGGTTGAGCAGGATGCCTTTGGCGCCGAAGGTGAACGTGGATTGCCATGACACGCCGGTGGCGGTGGGAAACAGGGCGTCGTAGGGGTCGGTCGGGGCGGATTGGGCCAGCAGGGACCAGCGGCGAGGGTCGGCGACGAAGGCGCGGTTGTTACCCAGGGAGTCCCAGGGTGGAACAATTCGCATGAGCCCACCCATCAGGCCTACCCAGAGGGTGTCGCCGGACAACTGCAGGGAACGAACCTCGCGTTTGCCCAGGGTGCCGAATTGGTCGCACCAATCCAGGGACCTGCCTGAATCGGTGGCGAAGAAGGTCAGGCCTTTGGGACCTCCCATCACGAGCACGTCACGGCCGGTGCGCGCGTTGTGGTGCATGGCCATGGCACGCGGGGTGAACGACCAGGGTGAGGGTGCGGCGGAATAGGTGCCCACAGTCTGCCACATGGCTTCGTCGGGGCGTTTCACGGCGAGGTCTCCGCGGGCGGAAACTGTCCAGACCGAGCCGTCGAGCTGGCTGACGATGGAGACCAGGTCGGTGGAGGGGAGGCCTTCGTTGCGCTGGTGCAACCGGGTGGTGTTTCCGTCGAGGTCCCACTCGAGCACGCCGCCCGAGGTGGCGAACCAGGCGGTTCGGCCTGTGGCGGCTCCCATGCGTGCCTCGCCGGTCCAGGTCCAGTAACGCCATTCGTCGGCGGATGCATTCAGGGAAAGCGCGGCCACGGCCGCCAGGAGGGAGCGGTTCATGCGGCCAAGATACGAGCTTTGTGGCGACCTGGAGACATTTGCCGATTTGGAGAGTTCCTCACGCACCTCCGAAGACGCCGGAGGGGGAACTCGAATCACGGTCTGGGTGGTGCGAACAGGTCGGGGTTTTCGCGGTCGGCCCAGATCTCCCGGGCCTGGGCGTACGAACGATCGAAGGCCTGCTGCACCGGGGGCTCGACGTTGGCCGCTTCCACACGGGACTTGGTTCGGTCGAAGACGCCGATGTATTGGCCCGCCAGGTCGATGTCACCCAGCCGCATGCCCAGTGCCACGATCTGGTAGAGGATCTGGCCGTCGTACTGGAAACCAGGGGCGTTCGACCTCTCGAAGCAGGCGAGATAGTTCTGCAATGCTTGTTTGTAGTAGTCCTTGGGTTCCAGCCCATGGACAAGGGCGATGGTGGCCTGCTTGAGGGCGTATCCGGCCATCTTGAAGGCCGAGAACGGGACGTTGCGGGAAAATTCGATGCGCGCCCGCATGATGGCCAGCTCGTAGGCCGCGATGCCGGCTTGGGGGGTGCGATTGCGGACCATCAGGTGCTGTTGCACGTCCAGGCCGTGGTCGGCCACCCAGGTGGCGCGTTCGTCGGCCACGGCCAGGATGGCGGCGAGTTCACCCTGGTGGAGACGCGCGGGCAGTTCAACCCCACGAGCCGGGTCGCGGGCGATGAAGTCGCGTTTGTCGGGCGAGGCGTACAGGCACTGGGGGCAGATCGTGACCTGCAGGGTGTTGTAGTCGACCACCTGGAACCGCCCCGCCTTGCGGTAGTGGGGCATCCCGAAACGATCGGTCAGGACCTGCAGGCTCTTGGCCTTGAGATCGTAGCTGGGGATGTGCATCAAATAGCACGAAGGGCATTTGAGGAACACGATGAAGACGGGGTCGTCCGCGGCGGTTTCTTCGGGGAGAACCTCCGGCAGCACGACAACCTTGGGTTTCTCGTGTTCGGACTGCAGCGTCTGGATCTTCAGAGCGTCGATGCGGAACCCGAAACGGGTGATGTACTCTTCGACCAGGGCATCGGACCCTAACATCACCTTAAGACGGCGTCGGACTCCAACTTCATCGATGATGGCCATGATTCCCGATTATCGCATACCCAGATCGATTCGCCAAGGAGCAGGATTCGTCTGGACGTTATTCGGTGGAGTCCATCGCTCCTGGCGCCGTCGCCGTCGTCCCGCCCTCGCGCCTTCGGTGCTGGTCGTGGGGGCCCTGCGCGCCGGCGGTTCGGGCAAAACGGATTTTGTCGACTGGATCGCCCGGCGGCATCCGGACCTGGCCGTGCTGGTCCATCCCACCGGCGACGAAGATCGGATGCTTCGCGGCCGTTTTCCCGGGAGGGTCTTCGTCCACCGCGACCTGCTTCGGGCCTGGGCGGCGGCGCGGGGGGCGGGGTTCGTTCGCGGCGTGTCCGACGGAGGGTTGCAGGATCCGGCACTGGACGGTTGCCCGGCGCTTGTCCTGGGGCGGATGCGGGCGGACTTCCACGAACTCCATCCCTGCGGCCCGTATCGGCAGCGCCGACCTTCACGGCCCGTTCAACTCGAGGCCGGGCAGGCGTCGGCCTGGCGTTGGCGGCACGAGATCGATCTACCGCACGGGTCCAGGGTCCTGGTGGGGGCCGGGGTCGCCCGGATGAGAACCGTAGTCGAAGACCTGCGGGGATTGGGTGTGGAGACCGCCGCGGTCTTGGGGGCCGGTGACCATCGGAAGTTTCCGTCGGAGAAGGTGGACCTTCTGCACAGGGCGTTTCCGAACCATCCCTGGGTGATCACGGCCAAGGATCAGGCCCGCGGCGAGGCGGGGCGGTTGCGCGCCCCAGTGCATGTGTTGCGTCGGGAGCTCCAGATCGATCCCGAGCTGGCATGCCGAATCGACGCGTTGGTGGAGGCCCTATGACTCTTCCCATGGCCACGCCGCTGCGTCTGCTGGCGGCTTGGCTGGTCCTGGTCTCGCACGCGGCAGTCTTGCGAGGATTCCCCTCGGAAGATTTGCTGCTGCGCTGGACGCGCGGCGGGGTGGGGGCGTCCCATCCGGGATTGGCGATCTTCTTCGTCCTGAGTGGATATCTGGTTTCGGCGAGCGCCTCGCGGTGCGCGGGAGCTTGGGACTTCGCTTCGCGGCGGCTGCGCCGGATCGCACCCGGCTGGATTGCCTGTTTCGTGCTCGTGGTCGCGGTGCTGGGGCCCCTCCTCAGTTCGGTACCGGCAACGGCATACTGGACTTCCGGGGACCTACCACGTGCCATCCTCCCCATGCTCGCGGGGTCGGCCCAATGGGATCTTCCCGGTGTGTTCCTGGATCATCCACTGCGCTCGGCCAACGGATCTCTCTGGACCATCCCCTACGAGGTGGCCTTGTATGGACTGCTGGGCCTGGTTGTCTTCGGTATCGGGCGGGGACGCTCTCCGCACCGGATGATCCTGGCGGGGGCATGGTTTCTGTTGGCGGCCCTGCTGTGTGTCCCGGGCCTGTTGCCCGACGATGCGGACGTGCGTCTTGCGGGATTTCGCGTGGTGTACCTGTTGCGGTTCTCGGCGTTGTTTCTCGGGGGGTGGGCCCTCCACTCCCTGGCCCTGCCGCGACGCACCCTGGGATGGCTGGCACTCGCCGCGTTGTGCACATGGCTCCTGGCCTCGGGAAGCGCTGCCTCCCCCGGTTTGGACGCTTTTTGTCTTCCCGTCCTCGTGGTGTGGTGTGCCGGCCTGCCATCGGGCCCCTTGGCGCGTATCGGTGACATCTCCTACGGCTACTACCTGTGGGGTTGGCCCATCCAGCAGACCCTTCTCCACCTGCACCCGGCCTTCAGCACCGCCGGCCTCGTGCTGGCCTCGTCCCTCGCCACCCTCGCTCCCGCCACCCTCTCCTGGCTCCTGGTGGAACGCCGCTTCCTCCGCCGCACCAAACCGACCTAGCCCCCCCGCCGCCCCCCCCCCTGGTGTTCACTCGGGAGCGCGACGCGGGTGTTGCGCGAGGATGTCCACAGGCACCCCGGAAGGATTCGGGCGATTTGTGGATGTAGTCGAAGCGACACGACGCCCGACGGCGTCCGCTTCGGGACGCCGACCGGGGAGGGAAGCGATGGCTTCGCTAGACGGCAGGTCCTGATTGGGGCGTATGGTGGATGCAGCCGCCGCGCTCCGACCCCCGACGGCGTCCACTTCAGACCGCAACGCTGGTCTGGCGCGAAGATGCCCCCCGGCGCCCCGGAATGATTTGGGCGATTTGTGGATGCAGTCGAAGCGACACGACCCCGACGGCGTCCGCTTTGGGACGCCGACCGCTCCAGATGGCCGCGAGTCGGCGGGTCACCGGCCCGAATGGGCCGGGATCAGTGGGGAGGGGAGCAAGAATGCGCCACAAGGCGCCTAAATCAGAATTTGCGACGCATACGGGCGGGAAGTATTCCCATCAGGTCGCGATATTTCGCCACCGTGCGCCGCGCCACGTCCAGTCCTCGCCGCTTGAGCTCGTCGACGATCTTCTGATCGGAGAGCGGGTCTTCGGGGCTTTCTTCGCCGATGAGCTTGCGGATGGCCTCGCGAGCCTCCACCGAGCTGATCTCGGTGCCGTCTTCCTGGGTGACCGACGCGGAGAAGAAGGACTTCAGTTCGAACACCCCGTGTGGGGTCTGGACGTACTTCTCGTTGGTCACGCGCGAGACGGTGCTGATGTGCATCTTCACCTTGTCGGCGATGTCTTGCAGCACCAGTGGCCCGAGGTGTCCGGGCCCTTCTTCGAAGAACTCCGCCTGGGCTTCCAGGATGGCGTACATGACCTTCAGCATGGTGCTCTTGCGCTGGTCGATGGAGCGCAAAAGCCACGCGGCGGAATTGAGTTTGTCGCGGACGAATTTCTTCTCGTCCGTGGAGGCGCGGCTGCCGCGGCGCATCATGTCCTGGTAGCTGCGACTGATGCGCAGGGACGGCACCGTGCGGTCGTTGAACATCACCAGCCACTGGCCGTCCATCCCGCGTTCGACCACGAGGTCGGGGACCACGGTGGGCGCATGGGGCGACGAAAGCTGGCGGCCGGGTCGGGGTTCGAGCGACCCGATCTCCTTGATGGCGGCCTGGATCTCGTCGGGGTTGGCGTCGAGGCGACGGGCGATGGTGGGAATCTTGAGCTTCTGCAGCAGGCCGAAGCAGTCGTGTACGATGCGCCAGGCGAGGCTGTCGCGCAAGCCCAGACGGGAAAGCTGGATGAGCAGGCACTCGCGGAGGTCGCGGGCTCCCATGCCGGCGGGGTCCAGGCGCTGCAGAACGGACAACGCCTCTTCCCAGGTGGACTCGTCGATGGACAGTTTCTGGAGCACCTCTTCCTTGGTGATGTCCAGGAAGCCGTTTTCGCCCAGGTTGCCGATCAGGTAGACCACGACCGGTTTCAGGGCCGGGTCGAAGTGTTTTTCGTCGAGCTGGTCGAGGAGAGTCTCTTCCATGCTCTTCTGGTGCACGGGCACTTTTTCGAGGTGCTCGTCGGAATCGCCTTTCTCTTCGCGGCGACTGCTGCCCAAGTCGAAACCATCGTCGAAGTAGGTCTCCCAGTCGATCTCCTCGCGACGTTCCTCGGAGGCCATCTTCTCGTCCCACTCGGCTTCTTCGCGGGGCTCGGCCTCTTCGGCGTCGCGCTCGGGAGGCTCTTCGGCCCTTTCCTCCTGGCGCTCCTGCCCGTCGACCATCTCGAGTTCGGGCCCATCGTCCAGCTCCAGGACGGGGTTGATCTCCAGTTCCTGCTTGATCATCATCTCGAGTTCGAGGGCCGAGACCTGCAGCAGTTTCAGGGATTGGATCATCTGCGGAGAGAGCTTCTGCTCCATCCGCATGTCCATCGACATGCCGAGTCCGAGATTCATCACGACTCCCGGATCACGCGCAGGGCGAGTTCGGGGTGGAAGCGGAAGACCTCGCCCGGGCTGCGCCCGTCCCAGCGCACCAGGAACGAACCGGCGGCGGCCTCGACGGTGCGGGGTGCGGGGGTGCCGCGGAAGAAACTGGTGGGATCGAAGAATCCGTCGGGGTCGGGATTGAGGTCGCGGCGCGCGCCGGTGTGGTCGACCGACAGAAGAGTTCCCGCCACGCACTGCCACAGGGCTTCGGGGACTTCGCCTTGGTGGACCAGGATGCGTGCGGCATCGACGAAGACGCGGTCGACCGGGGGCTCCAGCCGCAGGGCGAGCTCCTTGAGCCGGGCGTTGGAATCGTGGAGGCGCTCGACGAGCTTGAGATTCAGCGTGCGGGCCAGGTCGGGGAAGTCGCGGTAGATGGGGTCGAAGGACGACGAATCGAGGCGGATCACGATGCTGCCACCGCTGGAGCGGATGGTCGCCGAACGGCGCCCGCCCAGTAGATGGCTCATCTCGCCGAAAGGCAGGATGTGTTCGGTGGCGTCGCGATTGGAGAGGATCTTGAGCACGTGGCGCGCCCCGCGGTCGCCCACGGCTTGTTCCACCACCAAGGAGCCTTCTTCGAGGAAGTAGATGGCGTCGCCGACTTCGCCTTCATGGAGGACATCGTCCCCGTCGAAAAAGCGCAGGCGTTGCACCTGCGCCGGGTACGCGACCGCCAATTGGGCGAGCCAAGGGTGGCGGGGGATTTGATCTTCGTGGAGTTCCGACATGCCGAGTTGAAGGATAGCATGAACGGGAACCGAATTTCATGCCAATCGTCCCCTTCGCGAATCGCGCCGGATGACAGGAGACGCGTTCACTGCGCGTCGAGGATCACGTGGGCGCGGCTTTCGAAGATCACCAGCTCGGGGTTGAAGGAGATTCCCTGGGCGCCGATGCCTTTTCCGAGCACGGAAATCCCCGAGCGTGCACCGGGTCGGGCCGCCAATTCCCAGCGCTCGGGCGCCTTGAGCTCCAGGTAGTTCGCGGCCTCGCGCAGCTTCACCGAACCCAAGTTTTGGGCGCGCGCCATGGCCAAAGCGGTCTGGTGGGCATTGGCGACGGCGGCAACCGCGGCAGCCCGTCGGAGGCTGTCTTCGGCCGTCACGCGGAAGTCCACCCAGGCGATGCGCGTACGGGGCAGCTTCAGGATTTCGTCGACGAACTCCGAGATCTTCTCCAGGCTGTCCAACCGCACCTGGAAGGTCTGGGTGGCGGAAAATCCCACGAACTTCTCGGATTGGGTGCGGTTGTCCCACTGGGTTTCGCGGTCGGTGAAGGTCTGTGTGGAGCCCAGGCGGTCGTCCGCGACGGCGTGGCGACGCGCGATGGTGGAGGCCTGGACGATGGTGGTCCGTGATTCCACCAGGGCGTCTTTCAGGCGCGGTTTCAGGGATTGGGTCTCGATGGCCAGGATGGCGTGGTCGGGCCAGGCCGAGACCTCCGCGTGGCCGACGGCTTTGAGCTCGGCGGCAAAGGTGGTGGTGGCGACAACCAGCAGGGACAGCAGCGTTTTCATGGGAGCTCCGGGGGTGGGGAGGGCGGGGCGGTGCGGTCAGGCCGTGAAGTCGCGTACGTGCAAACGGGCGCCGACGGCCAGATCGGGGAGGGAGGCGATGCGAAGCACGGCGCGCGCGACGTCGGCCGGCGCGGCGAGGTGGCCCTCGTTCTTCAGTTGCAGGAAGCGCCCCACCGAAGGGAAGTCTTCGGGGGTGGCCCCGCGGATGGACTCCTGCATGGCGGTGTCCATCACACCGGGGTCCACGTTGGCGGCGCGGAAGGGGAAAGCCTCGCTTCGCTGTTCGGCGGCCAGGGTGCGTACGAAGTGTTCCAGGCCCGCTTTGCTCGCGCCGTACAACGACCATCCGGGGTATTCCTTGAGGGCCGCGCCCGAGCTGATGTTCAGCACGGTCTTGCGGCAGCCCGCTTCCTGGAAACGCTTGACACATTCCGTCAGGAACAGGATGCCCGAGACGAAGTTGGTCTGGAGGTTGGCGGACACCTCGTCGGGGGGCTTGCGCGAGGCCGGGCCGATGGGGGACAGCACGCCGGCGTTGTGCACCACCAGCACCTCCTGCAGTCCTTCGATGGAAAGGTCCGCCAAGGCTTGGTGGATGCGTTCGCGCGCGGCTTCCGGGTGGGAGAGATCGGTTTGCACCGAAAAGGGATGAGGAGCGGTGCGCGAGAATTCCCGGAGGATCCAGCCTTCGGAGGCCAGCATGGAGGCCAGTTCGAAGCCGAGTCCGCGGGAGGCTCCGGTGAGTAGAG
This sequence comes from Fibrobacteria bacterium, assembly GCA_035913415.1. Classification (GTDB taxonomy): domain Bacteria; phylum Fibrobacterota; class Fibrobacteria; order UBA5070; family UBA5070; genus UBA5070. The sequence goes on from JAMIIV010000159.1 coordinate 134,982, forward strand.
CAAGGCGCATGGGAGACCTGCTGTCGGGAGAGGGGGAGGATTGGGCAGAAAGATGCAACGCGTGTTGTTTGCGGAGGCGACCCGAGGGGATATCCGGGGTCCAGGGAACGCTAGTTTGGATGAGCAGGTCAGGAGGCCGAATGCAGGAATCGATCGATGCTCGATCCCGCGAGAAGAGGGCGTGGGTGCGCCTGTGGCGGGTGCCGGTCTTCACACCCGGGGCGCTGGTGGGGCATGTGTTCCTGGAGACGCCCCAGGGTTGTTTCGGATGGTGGCCTCGCGACACGCACCAGGTGCGTTGGATGCGCGATTTCTTCGGGCGCCGCAGCGTGGAGGCCGAGGTGTCGAGGGCAGAACGGGTCTGGATCCGGGAAGGCCGGGCCGTGGAGGCCTGGGCGCTGGAGGTGGGCCCTTCGGAGATCGCCCGGTTGGGCGAGGCGATCACCCGACACAGCCGAGGCCGCTACCAACTGGGCAATCGGGGCGACGGGCGCAACTGCATCGGGTGGGTGCTCGAGCGCCTGGCTGATGCGGGTCTGCCCCGTCCCAAAGGACTCTGCGGATCGACCCCTGGTCTGGCTCCGTGGCACCTGAAATGACGTGATGAAGGGAGCTTGTGCGCGGTCCCCACGGAGGTCGAGTTTTTCCAGCGGTGGTCGAACCTGCGGACCGGTGGTCGAGCTCGTTCCCGGTGGTCGAGCCTGTCGAGACCAGCCGAGTGGGTCTCGACAAGCTTGATCACCGGGCTTTCGACCACCAGGCTCTGGGGTCCAGGATCAGGGCGTCAGATGCGCCAGGGCGTCGGCGAGGATCCGGGACGCGAGGTGCTCGACGGAGCCCCCGGCATCGAGCACCGCGATGCGTTCGGGGTGCTGGGCGGCGCGTTCGAGGTAGCCCGCGCGGACCTTGGCGCGGAAGGCGTCGCCCTCCGATTCCATGCGGTCGGGAGCTTCTCCGCGGGAGGCGCGCCGGCGGGCCGATGTTTCGGGGTCCAGGTCCAGGTACCAGGTTCTGTCGGGTGCGATCCCGGCGGCGATCCCTTCCAACGACAAGATCTGGTCCAGTGGCAGGCCGCGCCCGAATCCCTGGTAGGCGAAGGTGGCGTCGGCGAAGCGGTCGAGGATGACGACCGCGCCGGATTGCAGCTCGGGGCGCACCCTGGTGGCCACGATCTGGGCGCGAGCGGCCGAAAACAACAGCAATTCGGCCAGGGGCGACGGGGGGTCTTCCGAACGATCCAGCAGCAGGCCGCGGATGCGTTCCCCCAGGACGGTGCCGCCCGGCTCGCGCAGGCAGACCACCCGGTGTCCGCGCTCCTGGAGCGCGTCGCGCAACAGCGCCACCTGCGTGGTCTTCCCCGCTCCGTCGATCCCCTCGAACGAAAAGAGCCTCCCGCTCACGTCAGGCGTTCTCCACGGCTCGAGCCGATGCCGCGGACGGAGCCGTGGTCGTTGGTCGAGCTTGTCGAGACCAACCGCACCTCGAGCCGTTCCGCGCCGCGGGTCTCGACAGGCTCGACCAGCGGTGTACGCGTGCCCTCACTGGTCCTCGCCGTGGCATTTCTTGAACTTCTTGCCCGACCCGCAAGGACACGGATCGTTGCGACCGACACCGACGAAGACCGCGGCCGGAGCCTGGGGGCGCATCATCTGCGGCGGAGGCGACATGACCGGGCGGGTGCCGGGCAGGAGAGGCGCCATCTGGGGGGCGGCCTGCGGGGCCTGGCCCTGCTGGGGGTTGGCGCCACCCACCGAGGGCAGTGCCTCGGCGTGGATGGCGACCATCTGCTGTTGCGAACGCGAAAGGCGCAGCATCGGCAGGTTGGCGGGATCCAGGTGCAGCAATCGCGCGGTGATCTCCAGGGCCAGTCGGTCCATGGTCTGGTCGAAGAGGGTGAAGGCTTCCTTCTTGTACTCGGAAAGAGGATCCTTCTGGCCGTAGCCGCGGAAGCGGATGGCTTCCTTCAGGTGGTCCATCTCGTAGAGGTGGGATTTCCACAGGTTGTCGATGACGATGAGCAGGAGCTGGCGCTCGAGTTCGCGGGTGCTCTCTTCGCCGACGGCCTGCTCGATCGCCTGGTAGCGCTCGAGGACCATCTTGACGACTTCGTCGGCCATGTTCTCGCGCGGCGAACCAGCGGCGATCGCCGAGCGCAACGAGTAGTCGACCAGGAAGGTGCGGTGCAGTTCGGTCTCGGCGGTTTCCCAGGCGGGGTCGTCCGGAGCGTGCTCGGCGGCCAGGAGTTCGGCGAGTTTGATCTCGACGGCTTCTTCCAGGCGCTGGATGATCTCGTCGTGCACGTCTTCGCCGTCGAGGATCTTGCGACGGATCTTGTAGACCACCGTGCGCTGGGCGTTCATGACGTCGTCGTATTCCAGCAGGTGCTTGCGCATCTCGAAGTTCTGCGCCTCGACGCGCTTCTGGGCTCCGGCGATGGAGCGGTTCAGCAGCGGATGCGTGATGACTTCGCCTTCCTTGGCGCCCAGGCGGTCCATCATGGCGCGGATGTTCTCGCCGCCGAAGATGCGCATGAGGTCGTCGTCGAGCGACAGGAAGAAGCGGCTGGAGCCGGGGTCGCCCTGACGTCCCGATCGGCCGCGAAGCTGGTTGTCGATGCGGCGCGATTCGTGGCGTTCGGTGCCCACGATGTGCAGGCCGCCCAGCAGGCGGTTGGTGAAGATTCCGGCTTCGCGCAACTGCCAGGGGCAGGGGTAGGCGAGCAGTTCTTCTTCTTCGCGAGCCTTGTTCAGGATCGCGAGCTTCTCGTCCTTGGAACCCTGGAACTTGGCGCGTTCCTTCTCGGAGAGCGTGCGCTCGGCCCAGAAGGCGAGGATCGCCTCGTCTTGCGCCTCACTGTCGGTGGGAAGGTCCTTGGGGACGATCTCCTTGGCCTTCCAGTGTTCGAGGAGCGTCTTCCACTCGGTGTTGCGCAGCACGATGTCGGTGCCGCGACCGGCCATGTTGGTGGCGATGGTCACGCGGCCCAGGTGGCCGGCTTCGGCGACGATGATCGCTTCGCGCTGGTGCTGCTTGGCGTTGAGGACGTCGTGGGCGACACCGGAACGCTGCAGGTGGGTGGAGAGCTCCTCGGACTTCTCGATGGTGACCGTGCCCACCAGGATGGGCTGCCCGATGGCGTTGCGCTCCTTGATGTCCTCGATGATGGCGTCGAGTTTTTCCTTGTCGGAGCGGAAGACCCAGTCGTCGCGATCCTTGCGGATCTGCGGACGGTTGGTGGGCACCACCACCACGCCCAGCTTGTAGATCTGGTGGAATTCGTTGGCCTCGGTGTCGGCGGTGCCGGTCATGCCCGAGAGCTTCTTGTACATGCGGAAGTAGTTCTGGAAGGTGATCGTCGCCAGCGTCTGGTTCTCGCGGGCGATGCGGACCTTCTCCTTGGCTTCGACGGCCTGGTGCAGGCCGTCCGACCAGCGGCGACCTTCCATCGTGCGGCCCGTGAACTCGTCGACGATGATGACTTCGCCGTCCTTCACCACGTAGTCCACGTCCTTCTTGTAGATGACGTGGGCGCGCAGCGACTGCGACAGGTGGTGCACCCAGTCGGTGTTGCCGTCGCCGTAGAGGTTGCCGATTCCCAGGGCCTTTTCGCAAGCCTCGACACCGCGGTCGGTGAGCATCGCGTTCTTGTGCTTCTCCTCGACCGTGTAGTGCACGTCCTTCTTGAGGAAGGGGATGACGGCGTCGGCCTTCTGGTACTTGTCGGTGCTTTCTTCCGCCGGGCCCGAGATGATCAGGGGCGTGCGCGCCTCGTCGATCAGGATCGAGTCCACTTCGTCGACGATGGCGAAGTTCAGCTCGCGCTGGACGCATTCGTCCGGGTGGCGGGCCATGTTGTCGCGCAGGTAGTCGAACCCGAACTCGTTGTTGGTGCCGTAGGTGATGTCGGAGTGGTAGGCATCGCGGCGCTCTTCCTCGCGCTTCTCGTGGACGATCAGACCGACCGTGAGTCCCAGGAAGCGGTACAGGCGCCCCATCCATTCGGAGTCGCGTTTGGCGAGGTAGTCGTTGACCGTGACGACGTGCACACCCTTGGCTTCGAGGGCGTTGACGTAGACGGCGGTGGTGGCCACGAGGGTCTTGCCTTCGCCGGTCTTCATTTCGGAGATCTTGCCCGCGTGCAGGATCATGCCGCCGCGCATCTGCACGTCGAAGATGCGCATGCGGAACGGAGGCACCGAATCCGGATAGAGTGCCCGCACGGCGTCGTAGAAGTCGGCGGGAAGGTGGATCTCGACGATGTCGGAGCCGGCCGCCAGCTTTTCGCGCGCGTCTTCCACGAGCTTGCGGTGGCTGCCGGAAAGCTTGCCGAGGTCGAACCCGTGCTGGGGATCGAGCAGGTTGCAGATGCCCAGACGACGGTCGGCGGCTTCGCGGACCACGGCGAAAGCCTCGGGGAGGAGGTCGTCGAGGGTGTCCTTGCCTTCGGCCAGACGACGACGGAATTCGGCGGTCTTGAGCGCGAGGTCGTCGTCGTGGAGGGCGCGGAGCACGGGCTCGAGCGCGTTGATTTCCTCCACGGCGGGACTGAGCCTCTTGTTGTAACGCTCGTGGGGAGTGCCGAATAGCTTGGTGAAGATCGCGTCGAGAATCATGCGCTGAAAGCTCCGCCGGCGCCGGGGCCGGAATGAGGAAGACTGGGGAATCTACCTAATGCGCGTCAAATCCGAGGTGCGAGGGGTCCGGGGAGGGGCGCGGACCCTCCTCAGACACCCGACGGAAACCGTCTTTGGGTGGTCCGGCGGACACCTCGGACCCGGCCCAGGTGGTCGGCCAGGTATTCCTGTTCCGTCTGGCCGGGGGTGGGGACCAGCAGCACCGAATGGTCCAGACGCCCGAGGGCTTCCAGGTCCATCAGGGTGGAGTACCCACCGCGGGTGATGATGTCCGTGGCGCCCCGCAGGGCGGCAGCGAGATCGGGAGTGTCCAGATGGGGGGCTTCGTGGAGCCCCGGACCGGGAGTGGGCGGTGGGGCGGGGGCGAGGTGGGGAAGGCCGCGTACCAGCAGATGACGACCTGGCACGTTGTGCAGATGACGGCGCAAGGCCTCTTCGAAGCCGGTTCGGGCAGGTTCCGGCCCCGAAACCAGGGCCAGGGTGTCCCAGGGGCCGTTCCAGGCGGAGGGTGTCGGGGGGTGGCCCGTGAACCGCGACAGCGGGCCGATCCAGGTGATGGGAGGAAATCGCTCGGGCCGAAGCGGGTGTCCCAGGCGGCCCGACAAACCGTTTCCGGGATGGTCGGGGACCAGAATGCGGTCGAAGGGGCGCAGCAGACGGGCCATCAACCGCTCGACCAGGGCCTCGCCGAACTCCAACCTCTTCGGGGCGGCAAGGTGGAGCTGGTGGGTGAGAAACAGGGAGGGTTTGCCGGGGAGGCGGCAACCGAAGCGGTTGTCCGAAAGGCAGGCGTCGAATTCCCGACTCCAGGATGCGACCAGGGTCGCTTCGGCGGACCGGACCCGCATCAGACGGGGAAGCGACAGCAGCAGGCGCGGCACCAACAGGGGGCCGGGCGCGTAGGTGATGGCGTAGTCGGGAAGCTCCCGCGTGGGCAGGTCGGGGAATTCGCGGGTCCACAGGGCCAGGGAGCGCCCGTTGCCGGCCAAGGTGATGCGAGCTCCGCGCTCGCTCCAGATCCGCACCAGTTGCCCGGTGCGGGTGGCGTGCCCCAAGCCCCAGTCGAGGGCGCAGACCAGGATGCGTTGGCCGGGAATCTCCATTATCCTAGATCCTGCAATAGGGCCGGGCGCGCTGCCCGCCGCCTCGCTCGCGCCTGCGTCGTTTGCCTCCCTCCCACGCACACACCGAGTGCGCCGTCGGTCGGACAAACGCCCCAGGCATCAAGCGATTCAGCGAGCATCACATCCCTCTCTATTGCGGGATCTAGGATCATCAAGAACCAATGTAGGCGCGGCGCCGGGTGCGCGGGGGTGTATCTTCCCGGTCCTCGACGGCCTCAGCCGCCAGGACCCACGGGAGATGCCATGCCGCCACTGAGCCGACTCTACACCCGCGCTGGAGACCAGGGGTCCACCCGTCTGGGGGGCGGCCAGAAGGTCGACAAGGACAGCCTGCGCCTGGATTGTTACGGAACCGTCGATGAACTGAACTCGAGCCTGGGTCTGGTCTTGGCGTTCGGCCCCTGTGAGGCGTTGGCCAAGGCGCTGCCCCGGATCCAGAACGAACTCTTCAACGTGGGTTCGGACCTGTGCTTTTTGGAAGAGGACAAGGCCAAGTGGCCCCTCCCCAAAGTGGAGGCCCGCCACATCGAAGCGCTGGAAGAAGAGATCGACACCTTCCAGGCGGCCACGGGCAATCTCGCGAATTTCATTCTGCCGGGTGGGACTCTGGCGGCCGCCCAGTTGCACGTGGCGCGCACCCTGTGCCGTCGGGCCGAGCGGCTGCTGGTGCGCCTGGGGCGTGAAGAGCCGGTCGCCGGAGAGCCGCTTCGTTACCTCAATCGGCTCTCGGACTGGTTGTTCGCCGCGTCCCGTTTCGAAAACCGCGAGCGCGGTGTCGCGGAGCCCCTGTGGGACAGCACCGTCTGATCCCGACGGTCCTGGTCGGGATCGCCCTGTTGCTGGCGGCACTGGCAGGATCGTTCCTGATGGGCAGTTCGGACCTACCCGTCGGTGGTGCCTGGGAGGCGCTGCTGGGTGGGCCCGGCGGCCACGCGCTGGAGACTGGCATCGTCTGGCACATTCGCATGCCTCGCGGGCTGGTCGTGGCCATGGTGGGGGCGGCTCTCGCCGGTTGTGGTGCCTCGCTGCAGGCCCTGTTTCGCAACCCCATGGCCGACCCTGCGGTGCTGGGCATCTCGTCGGGGGGCGCCCTGGCGGCTGTCGCGGTCCTGTTCCACCTCCCGTTCGCACCCGCTTGGGTGCTGCCGGTCGCCTGTTTCCTGGGGGGCTTCGCGACCGCCCTGCTCCTGGTGGTCCTCTCCGGCATCGGCGGGCGACCCACGCTGACCATCACCCTCCTGACCGGCGTGATCCTCACCAGCCTGTGTTCTTCGGGAATCACCTTCGCCTTGTTGTTGTCCGACGAATACCAGTTGCGCCAGTTGGTGTTCTGGTTGGCGGGGGGCGCCGAGGCGCGCACCTGGCGCCATGTGGTCTTCGGGGCCCCTCCCATCGCGCTGGGATTGGCGTTGCTGTGGAGCCGCCACCGCTGGCTGGACGCCTTGTCGCTGGGAGAAGACCACGCGGGTGCGGTGGGGATCGATCCAGGTCGGGCGCGTCTGTGGGTGCTGGCCGGCACGGCCCTGGCCACCGGCGCGGCGGTGAGTGTCTGCGGCCCGGTCGGGTTCGTGGGATTGATGGTCCCGCACCTGCTGCGCCCGCTGGTGGGGGCCGCGACGGGAAGGCTCCTTCCCGCATCGGCCCTGGGTGGTGCGCTTCTGCTGGTGGTCGCCGACCTGGGTGCGCGCGTCTTCCTGCCTTCGGGCATCCAGTTGGGTGTGCTGACCTCGCTTTTGGGGGCGCCGTTCTTCCTGTGGCTTCTGGTCAAGGCGCGGAGGACCTCGCTGTGAAGGCCGCGACGACGGAACCTGTTCTGGAGGTTCGCGGCCTTTCGGTGGACGTTCCCGGCCGACGACTCCTCGAGGGGATCGATGCGAATCTTTCGCGGGGGTCCGTCACGGCCGTGATGGGACCCAACGGCGCCGGCAAGAGCACGTTGCTGAAGGCGCTCGCGGGGGTGCAGGACGGGGTTTCCGGAGATGTGCTGCTGGAGGGACGTCCGTTGCGCGGCTGGGGTCGCGCCGAGATCGCCTGCCGCATGGCCTATCTGCCCCAGCACCGACCCGTGGCCGTGCCTCTGGGGGTGCGCGATCTGGTGGTCATGGGGCGGTTCCCCCATCTGGGCGCCTGGAAACGACCCGGTCCCGACGACCACGCCGCCGTGGCGGCCGCCATGGAGCGATTGGAGATCGGTCACTTGGCCGATCGCGACGCCAGCACCCTCTCGGGAGGTGAGCTCCAGCGGGTATTTCTGGCGCGTTGCCTCGCCCAGGGATCGCCTCTGCTGGTGCTCGACGAACCCCTGACAGGACTCGACATCGGGCACCAGTTGCAGCTTCTGGAGCTGCTCGAAGGCCTGGCCCGCGAAGGCCGCACCATCCTTTGGTCGGTGCACGACCTTCGCCTGGCCGGCGAGCACGCCCGCGAGGCCTGGCTCCTGGATCGCGGCCGTCTGGTGCGGACAGGATCCGTCAGCGACGTGCTGGGGTCGCCCGAAGCCGCCGCCGCGTTCGGAGTCCGGATGGAGACCGGATCAGACGGTGGCTGGCGGTTCTCGCTGCCCTGAAGACTGTCTCGGGGCGCATCCCTGCCACCACAGGTGCGATGCCGGGGGTTGTGCGGTCCCCCGCTTCGGGGGGGGTCAGTGGTCGCAGGGAGGCATGGCCAGGCGCAGGGCGCCGGACTCTTCGGCGATCTTGCCTTTGCCCACCAGGAAATCGACCAGGGCGCCGGCGCTGAGGCCTTCCATCGAGCAGGTGTGGAAGCGGCACTCGTTTCCGAAGACCTCTCCCGCGCGGGCAAGCAGTGCCGTTCGGTCGAGGGGACCGTTGTCTCCGAGCCAGCGCATGAGTTCGTGTCCGTGAATCGATTCCATGATGTCCTCCGTGTCCGCGAGCGCCCCAAGGGCCATGATTCCAGAAGATAATCTATTGAATACCAAAAGATCTGGCAAAGGGGCGTGAGCGGGAGGGGTATGGGCCTTCGTGTCGCGGTCGGCAGAAGGGACGCGGGTCCTGGTTGCGCCCTGGGGGCGGCAAGGCCCACGGTGCAAGGTGTCAGCGGCGGCGGCGCACCTTGCGCTTGGGGCGCCAGGGGCGATGCCAGGCGATTTCGGACAGGGCGTCGCGGTCGTCGTCCATCAGCAGGGGTAGGCCTGCCCCCAGGGATGCGGTCACGGGAGTCGGGTCGGACAGGAGGTCGTAGCGCCGAGACCATGCGGCCAGCAGGCTGGCCGCGGTCCACGAGGCCGACAGGGCGCCGCGGTTGTCGTTGACGGTCAGCACGGCGATGGCGATGCCGGTGTCGGGGCGACCGGACAGTCGCGCGAATCCGGCGAACCACTCGTAGCGACCGGGAGGATCGGTGCCGTCCAGCGATCCGGTCTTGCCACCCATCTGGAAGCCGGTGCGCGCCTCGCGCGGCCATGCGGCTTCGAAGCCGCCGCGGGCGGTGCCACTGTCGACGGTGGCCTCGAAAAGCAGGGTCATGTTGCGGCGCAGGCGGTCGGGGGAGACTGTGTCGGGCGGACAGGCGGTGTCGGGCTGGAAGCCGTTCCAGGCGGGAGGACGGAGGATGCCGTCACCGGCGAACTTGCGGGCGATCATGGCGGCCTGGATGGGGGAGCCGAAGGTGGTGCGCACGAATCCGGAGCTGATCTCGGCCAGGTTGTAGCTGTCGATCGGAGCGGCCATGCGACCGGAAGGCACCCCGTTGCCCAGGCCGCGCATGCGGTTGAAGCCCAGGGAATCGGCCCACTGCAACAGCACCGGAGAGCCCAGGCGGTGCAGGCCCAGATTGCCGAAGACAGGATTGATGGACAACGCGAAGGCCTTGGCCAGGGGAAGTTCGACGCCCTCGGTGTCGGAGCGCAACTGCGACTTGTACAAGGTGTGCGGGTGTCCGCGCAGCCAGGTGGGTGAGTTGGGTTCGAGGCCCGTGGTCGAGATGGCCGCCGCCGACGTGAGGATCTTCGCCAGCGAAGCGAACGGGTAACGCGAGGCGGATGCCAGGGCGAGGTCGTGGCCGACGGCGGCGGTTCCCTGTCGGGTGGCCAGGAACAGCACGCGCGCCGAGCGCAGATCGAGCCCGACGGCGATGCTCAGCACCGCGGGGTGGCGTCCCAGCAGGTCGGTGGCGAAGGCCTGGAGGGCCGGGTCGACCATGTAGTCGGCGGGAAGTCTTCCCGGCACTTCGATGGGGTCGTGGCAGGCGGATTCCGGCAGTGGTGCCGCGGGTTGTTCGGCGGAACCGCCGCAACCGCGCATGGCCCAAGCGGTTCCGCCGGCGGCCAGCAGCCCAAGACCCAGGAGTCCGGATCGGAGCCAAGGCAAAGGGCGGTGCGGCGAAGTCCTGGGGGTTTCCCATGGCAATCGCCGAGGCCGTTGTTCCATCAGGCTCACGCGGGAGTGGTTTCCGTGCGGGAAGCCAAGGTGCCCAACACCTCGAAATAGCCGGGGAAGGTCTTGGCGGTGCAGTCGGGGTCTTCGATGGTGACCGGGCCCGCGAAGGCGGCCAGAGAGAAGGCCATCGCCATGCGGTGGTCCTTGTAGGTGGCGACCGAGGCTTGACGGATTCCGTCGACCGGTGGCGTGACGCGGATCCAGTCGGGACCTTCCTCGACGGTGGCACCCAGCTTGCGCAACTCGTCGCGCACGGCGACCACGCGCTCGGTCTCCTTCACGCGCCACGAACCGATGCCGCGCAGCGTGGTGGTCCCTTCGGCGAACAGCGCCAGGGTGGCCAGGGTCATGGCGGCGTCGGGCATGTCCACCAGGTCGGCGTCGATGCCGTGCAGCCAGGGGATGGTGCGTTCGTGGCCGTTCCAGAGCACGGTGCGCGAGGCCTGGGGGCGTTCGCATTCCAGCCAGTCGTCGCCTTTGCGCACCAGCGCGCCCATGCGGCCCAGGACATCGACGAAGGCCGCGTCCCCCTGGACGGAGCGGGTGCCGCAGCCGTGCACCCGCACGGGACCGGCCAAGGCGCCGAACGCCAGGAAGTAGGAGGCCGACGAGGCGTCGCCTTCGACGGCCAGCTTGCCCGGACTGCGGTAAAGCCCGGGAGCCACGCGGAAGGAGCGGTAGCCGTCGCGGTCGATGCGGGCACCGAAGCGCTCCATCAGGGCCAGGGTGATGTCGATGTAGGGTTTGGAGATGAGGTCGCCTTCGACGACGATCTCCAATGGGGACTGGGCCATCGGGGCGGCCATGAGCAGGCCGGTCAGAAACTGGCTGGAGGTGCCGCCGCGGATGGAGGTGGTCCCGCCGCGCAGGCCCCGCGCGACGATGCGCAGGGGAGGGTAGCCCTCGGCACCGAGATAGCCCACCGAGCCGCCGTCGGCCAGGGCCGGGCGCAGGCCGTCGACCAGGTCGCCGATGGGGCGTTCCCGCATGCGGGCCACGCCATCCAGGACGAACTCCCCGTTGCCGGCGCACAGGGCGGCGGCCAGGGGGCGCATGGCGGTCCCGGCGTTGCCCAGGTCCAGAGCGGTGGTGGGGGTCAGGAATTTGGCTCCGCCCAATCCCTGTACGGAAAGCGTGGTGGAGTCCAGCTCCTGCAGGCCCACCCCGAGGGCGCGCAGGGCCCCTTTCATGGCCGAGGTGTCTTCGGAGTCGAGAAGACCGGTCAGGACGGTGCACCCCTCGGACAGGGCCGAGAGGAGCAGATAGCGGTTCGACAGGCTCTTCGAACCGGGCAGGCGGACCTCGCCGGAGAGGGGAGGCAGAGGGCCGAGGGTCAGACTCTTCATGGTGGCCTGGAAGTGTAGCCTCTCGGGGATCCGCTCAACCGTCCGTCGAAGCTGCCCGCAGGCAGCCCAGGACGGTTTGGACCAGGTCGCGGATCTCGAAGGGTTTGGAAACGAACCCGACCATTCCGGCCGCCCGGCAGGTTTCCCGCTCCGTTTCCAACACTCCAGCGGTCATGGCAACAATCGGAATCCGGGCGGTGCGGGGGGATTGCTTGAGCCGACGCGTGGCTTCCAGGCCGTCCATCACGGGCATCTGCACGTCCATCAGCACGATATCGCACCGATGGGGGGACTGTTCGAGCATTTCCACGGCGATGGCACCGTTCTCGGCGAGTTCGACCTGGACTCCAAGCCGTTTCAGCACCTCTTCGGCGAGGATCCTGTTCACCAGGAAATCCTCGACAAGCAAGATGCGCAGGCCCGGCGGCAGTTCGGTGGCCTCCTCGGAAGGGCCAAGGGAATCGAGGGCGACCTCGGGCAACAGGATCTGGAAGTGGAATTTCGATCCCAGGCCGGGGCTGGACTCGAGTTCGAGTTTCCCCCCCATCATCTCGACCAGATGGTGGGTGATCGCCAGGCCGAGGCCGCTACCTCCAAATCGCCGCGAGGTGGACGAATCGGCCTGCGCGAAGGGCTCGAAGATGCGGGAGGCCTGCTCGGCGGTCATGCCGATGCCGGTGTCGGAGATCTCGACCCGCAGCGGGAAGGCGCCTCCCCCGGGAGTCCCGCGCGACAGTCGGATCTCGATACGACCGAACGTCGTGAACTTGACGGCGTTGCCCGCGAGGTTGAGGATCACCTGGCGCAGACGCAACGGGTCTCCCTGCAGACCATCGGGCAGGTCGGCGTCGTCCACGATCAGCTCGAGGCCTTTTTCGCGGGTGAGGGGTTCGATGAGGTCCTTGATCTCCTGGACCACTTCCCGGGGACGGAAAGGCGTGGATTCCAGCTCCATGCGCCCGGCCTCGATCTTCGAGAGGTCGAGGATGTCGTTGAGGATTGCAAGCAGCGAACGGGAGGCGTTTTCGATTCTGCGGGCCTGGGAGCGCGCGGTCATCGGCAGTGGTTCATCGGCCAGGAGTCGTGCAAAACCCAGGATCGCGTTCATGGGGGTGCGGATCTCGTGGCTCATGTTGGCCAAAAACCGACTCTTGGCGATACTGGCCCCCTCGGCCTGGGTCCGTGCCGCCTCCAATGCTTGTTCCGTGGCACGCAAATCGGTGAGATCGAAGAGGATCAACAGAAGGCGGTTGTTGCGCCACGAAGAGTGGAGTCTCACACGCCGGGTCCGCCCGGTGCCATCCTGGAGGTCCACTTCGGGAGCCGAATGGGGCCGATCGGGATCGGAAAGAAGGGCGCGCAGGGTCCGTCGCTCATGGGCATCCGGGAGGAGGCGTTCCCACAGACCAGACGTCACGGGCTGTTCGTCCGGCCCGAAGCCCAGCAAGGTGCGGAAGGCGGGATTGAGCAGGTGGGGTGGCTTGTCGTCGGGACCGAACTCGACGATGGGGAGGGGGGAGGCGCGAAGGAGGTCGGCGAGTTCTTGCTGGCGATCGGAGATCAGGAGACTCGAGCGTTTCAACCGATGGGTCAGAAACGCAAGCAACAAAGCCACCAGTGAGGCCAGGCTCCAGGTCCGTGCGCGTCGTTGCCAGCCATCTGCCCAACCATGGATGGGCACGGCGGCCAGTCGGATGGTGCCCCCAGGCAGCAACAAGTCGTGCAGTACAGGGTCTTCCGTCAACACGGAGGAGTCTCCGCGCAGGGCGAAGGTGGAGTCCGTACCCGTTCCGAAGACGGCGATGCGCAGGGGGCTGGATTTGGGGAAGGACACTGCCAACAGGGAGGGAAGGTCGAGGACGACGGTGGTGAAACCCCAGAAGCGGTTGTCGCGGAAGATCGGGCGCCGCCCGATGAGTCCGATGCCGCCCTGCTTGAGGCGCATCGGACCAACAACGAGCAGAGCGCGGAGTTCGATGGTGCGCAACGCCAGTGGCCGGTCGCGGATCGAGCCGAGCAGGTCGAATCCAAGAATGCCTTCGTTGCCGACAAGGGGGTATACGCGTCGGACGCGCCCTTCCGGAGCCAATTGCAGGCTGCGCACCTCGTGATCCGAACCGAGCAGGCTTTGGCAGAAGAGTCGAAATGCGTGGGAATCGAGATCGGGGCGGGCGTCCAGGAACGCCTCCAAGGCGCGGGTTCGGTCCAGGCGTGATTCGAGGGCGTTGCGAAAGACCCAGGCGCGCTCCGCCAGACCCGAGCGGGCCAGTCTCCTGGCGCGCTCCCGGGAAGAGCGGATCTGGAGGGTGTCCATCAGGAAGGTCGCGCCGAGCACGGCGAACAGAACCAGGACCGGAGCCCCGTGTGGATGCAGACGGAATATCATTGCCCAGACAGTATCTCATTCGCGGCTGGCGATATTGAAGAAGGTGTTGGAGCAAAAAAGTGGAGTCGCATGTCCTGTTGCGGTAGCAGATGATGCTAGATTTCGCCGCCATGAGCACTGAGACCGCTTCCGCAACGTCGTCCACCGCTCCGAGCCACAAGGCCTGGGTGGCCAAGAGAATCCACTCCTTCGTGGGCATTGTTCCGCTGGGGATCTACCTGATCCTCCACCTGTCTCGGAACATGTCCTCCCTCGCCGGGCCGGAGTCCTTCGACGCCGCCATCCGCGAGTCGTGGGCCAAGCCGGTCAACTACCTCTGGACCATCCTGCTGGTCTATCTGCCGTTGGCCTACCACGCCATCTACGGCATGATGCTCACCGTCCGCGGCGAGAAGACCAATTTCTTCAAGTACCCGAACTTCGAGAACCTCCGCTACGTGTTCCAGCGCCTCTCGGCCCTGGGCCTGCTGGGCTTCCTGTTCGCGCACATCTTCCTGACCCGCGTCCACGTGTCCGCCGGCTGGCTGACTTCGCCCGACGTCAACCCCGACGGTCAGGTCACCTACGCCTACTTCGCCACGCACATGTGGGACTTCACCAAGGGCACCGTGGTCGTCTACGCCCTGGGTATCCTGGCCACCGTCTACCATCTGGCCAACGGCCTGTCCACTTTCTGCATCTCGTGGGGCATCACCACCGGCGCCAACGCCATGAAGAAGGCCAACATCGTCGCCCTCGTCTTCGGCCTGGTCCTGCTGGCCATGGGTTATGCCGCGGTCGCCGGCTTCTACATGCACGACTTCAACGAGTTCATCACTCCCGGCGGCCCGATGGCCCCCGACGGCATCATCGGCAAGTACCTCCCGCACCACTGATCGAGGGACACAGGTTCTCACCAAGGCCCGCTTCCGCACCGGAGGCGGGCCTTCGTTTTTCTGGTCGCGACGGAAATCTGACAGAATTCTCACAAGCACGAGCCGTGGGGGACGAAGCGGTGGGTTAGCTTCGGGGGATGCTTCTCCCCCTGCTGACCCTGCTGGCCTCCCTGGCAACGGCCCCTTCCCTGCCGCGCCATCCTCTGTTCGTTCCCTCCACCGACATCCGGTTTTCGACGGCGGGTTCGCATCTGCTGCCCGAAGAGGGGGTTGCGGTGCCCATCCAGGTGGTGGCGTTGGACACCCTGGAAATCGAGGTTCGTGCCGTGCCCGCCGAACGCCTGGTTCGGGTGCGGGGGTACGACGAAGAACCCGGCTCGTTCGACTCGTTCCGCGTGGTCCACACCGAGCGTCGGGTTCGACCGGCGGATTCGCTGCGGACCTGGACGGCGGAGCTGGACCTGACGTCGATCTCGCGCACCCATGCCGGGGCGTTCCTGGCGGTGCGGGCCTGGGCCAAACCGGGCTCGGAACGGCCTCTCATGCCCAGCGGGATGTGCGACACCATCGAGGCCTGGAAGGTCTTCCAGGTGGGGAGCCTGGGAGTGCTGGGAACCCGCTTGTCGGATTCCGTCCACGAGCTGGCCGTCTTCGATCTGCGCACGGGTGGCCCCCGCGCGGGTGTCCGGGTGCTGGGATTCGGGCAGGATGGAAAGATCCGCAGACGGGCCCGGACGGATGCTGGAGGCTGGGTCCGTTTGGAGGATGAATCCCTGGCCTTCGTGGTGGCCGGCTCGCAAGGCGAGATGGGTTGGGTGAATCTCGCGTCCGTGGGCACGGCCTTGGATGGCTGGGAAGACGAGTCGGTGGCGCGCTCGGTGGAGCTGCGCAACGACCAGGGCGGGGCGACCCTGCCTGGAGGGATCCGGCTGTTTCCGTATCTGATGCGGGGCGTGCATCGCCCTGGGGACAGCGTCGTGGTGGGTTGCCTGGTTCGGGGTCCCGGCAAGGTGGCTCCCGCGGGGCGGAAGTTGACGTGGTCCTTGCGCGATGCTGCCGGTGACGAGGTGGCGACACGTGCCCAGGTGGTGGGACGTGAAGGACACCAGCAATGGCGGTTCCGCCTGCCATCCAACGCGCGCACGGGAAGATGGGAGGTGGATGTCGCGGTCGGGGATGCCAAGGAGAGGGCCCGGCTTTCGGTGGAGTTCGACCCTCCGCGCAGGTTTCGGATCGAGCTGGACACGGCGCGGATGGAGGGTGGTGTCGCGACCCACCGGGTGGTTGCCCATTGGCAGACCGGCCGTGCCGCGGCGGGTCAGCCGGTGCACTGGGCGCTGCGCTGGACGGGAACGCAGGAAATTCCCGGCCTGGACCAACGGAATGGATGGGAGCGCGGACGCCACCCGAAGTGGTGGACGGATTCCGTGCGGAAAACGGAAGTGGATGGTGTCGTGAAGCTGGATACCGTCAAGAATCGGGTGGTGGACGGACTCGTGGAAGGGGAACTGGATGCGGCGGGACAGCACCGGATGCGGATTCCTCCGCCTCCGGAACTGAGGGGCTTCACGACGGCGCGCCTGGAAATGCGGGCCTCGGTCTTCCAGGGCGGGAGACCGGTGGGAACCAGGAGGGATTACCTGGACTTCCACCCGCGGCGGCGACCAGAATTGCACATGAGACCCAAGGGGCGAGGACTGGAAATCCTGGTCGCGGCAAAAGGGGGCCTCGAGCCTGCGGTCGCGGATTCCAAGTTGCACCTGCAGTTGTTGCTCGATTCGTCGCGGGTGCTGCTCGATTCGCTGGTGCCTTCGGAGGACACCGTGCGACTGCCGCTGGCTTTGCTGCGCAAGGCGGTCGCGGACACCTCTCGCCCCCGCTGGTTCCAACTGCGGCTGTCGTTGCCGACGGACACGGCGATCCAGTCGGTGCTGAACTTCCGTACGGGACTGATTGAAGTGGAGCCCGCCCGAGGCAAGCACCCCGCCCGTCGGGCGTTCGGTCTACCCGGCAGTTTCACCCGCTGGGAACATTCGGTGGATTCGCACGTCGAGCCGGAGGAAAGGGTCGACTCGGCCTTGCAGCACCACGATTCCCTTCTGCGCGACGCCGCACGACGGGAGTTGGAGCCCTTGGTTGCCGGCGATACGGCGCGCCTGGTCTGGGAGTCCGCCGAACCGGGCATGGCGTTGGTGCAGGTCCTTCAGGGGGATCGGATCGTGTTCCAGGAATGGATGCCCACGCGCAGGGGGACCAACCTGTGGGCCCGACCCGCCGACCCGGGCTGGGATCCGGCGGTGACGGTGGTGGTGCACGATCTGGCTCCACGCCACCCGGATGCGCCCGCCGAATTGGTGCGCCAAGCGGGGCGCCTGTTCGAGGTGCACGCACCGGACCGTTCCCTGGACCTCGAGGTGGAGGCTCTGGCGCCCTTCCGGCCCTTCCACGCCAATCCGGTGCGGATCCGGAATCTGTCCGGGCGGGCGGGGTCGGTGGTGGTTTCGGCGGTCGATCGCGGCATTCTGGACCTGGACAACCACCCGCTTCCCGATCCCGTTCCGGAGATGACCCGCATCGAGCGCACGGAGGCGTCGTGGTGGGCGGCCTTGGGGCGCTGGGATGCTTGCCTTTTGTGTCGGGAGGCGGTAGGGTGCGATCTGTCCGATGAACGGGCGGCCTCGCAATCCTGGGAAGGGGGAGGGGGAGGAATCGGCGACGGGAGAGGAGGCTTGGCACTGGGGGCCGGTGGAAGTGGGCGCGGGATGTCCACGCGAGCCCGTGTCTCCTTCCGCGACAAGGACGACCCCAACCCCGTGTCCTGGGTATCGTCGGTCCTGCCGCTTCCGGTCGAAGGTCTGACCGTCGACGTGCCTTTGGCCGGATACACCGGTACCTTGCGTCTGGCCGCGGTGGGCGAGGCAGGTCGCGGGGCCGGTTCGGCGCAGGCTTGGGTTCCGGTGCGTTCTCCCCTGGAGATGGTCTGGGCGGTGCCGCTGCGGGTGGCTCCTGGAGACACGTTCGTGGCAAGTCTCACCGTGATGGGGGGGCAGACCGGGCCGGGCCGGGTGCGCTTGTTCCTGGAAGGTCCACTGGGGCTGTTGGGCGATTCCGTCCGGCAGGTGCGCTTCGATTCGCACAAGGTGGCGCGTCTGGAGTTCCCGGTGGTGGCGTTGCCCTTCGCGGGAGTCGGACGCCTGGATGCCGACATGGAGCAAGGGGAGCACCGGATGAGTGTGGCGGCCTTGGTGCCTCAGCGCGACGAGCGTCGTTTCGCCCAGCGGACGTCGTCGGGTGCAGGACGCAAGGGGGAACTGCATATCCCTCTGGGATCGAAGTTCCTGCCGGGTTCGGAGACTTCCCGCCTGGAGGTGGCGATCGACGCGATGCCGGGGATCGACCGCCGTGTGCAGGAGCTGGTGAAGTATCCGCATGGCTGCTTGGAACAGACGATTTCCGCCGCCTGGCCGCAGTTGCATCTGGCCGAACTGGTGCCCGGGATGGATGAAGAGACCCATCAGCAGGCCAGGTTCCATGTGGAGGAAGCGATCGCGAAATTGGCCACTTTCCAGGTTCCCGGGGGCGGACTGTCCCTTTGGGCCGGTGGGGGCGAACCCTACCGATGGGGCACGATCTGGACCACGACCTTCCTGCGGGAGGCCAAGGCCTTGGGCTATTCGCTGCCTTACGGATTCCTGGAGGGATTGCAGGAAACCATGGCCGCCTGGGGACCGGCCTCGAGGGATTCCCTGGAGGAGTCGTTCCGCCTGGGCCTGCTGCCCCCTCTGCTGCGCGAGGGACGGGATTCGCTCGCCTGGGCTGAAGTGACCGCACGCGACACACTCCCCTTGTCCGCCCATTCGCGACGGAAATTGTCTGATGCCGAACGGTGGACCCTGGCTCTGGCCTGGCATCGCCGGGGACACGTGGAGCGGGCGAAGCGGGAGGTCGACAGTGCGGGCATCGCCGTGGAAGAGCGCCGAAGCCTGGGGGGCAACCTCTCCAGTCCGGTGCGCGACCGGGCCCTGATTCTGCTGGCCATGACGGAAATGGGACTCGACCGAGGTCGCGACACGCTGCTGGCCGAGACCTGGAAAGCGGTTTCGGGATCGGGCTGGTTGACCACCTCGGAACTTTCCGCGGCGCTGCGCGCCTTGGCGGCGGCCGACCCCGGGGCCCGGGTGAAGCGCCCCGACTCCACCCTGGAGGTCTGGTGGCTGGATTCGGCCGGGGCCAAACGACGGGTGCCGCTTCGGGGTCGCAACGGCACGGCCGTGCTGACCAAGGGGTTGGACACCGTGACGCTGCGGTGGAACGATCCGCGGCGGGTGGTGCGCGCCGAGGTCACGCGCTCGGGGCTGCTCGCCGAGCCCGCGGCCGAGCGCGATTCGGGCCTGCGTGCCACGCTCGCGTGCGGCTTGCCCGGACGCGAAGGCCCCCTGCCCCAGGCGCTGCCCTCGCGGACGGAATTCGTCTGCAAGGTGGCGGTGCGCAACCTGTTGGGACACGCGGTCCCCAACCTGGCCGCCACCTTCTGGCTGCCCGCGGGATGGGAGGTGCGCAACGACAGGCTCGAAGCGGCGCGCGCCGGTCGACGTCTAGCCTCGGGAGACCATCGCGATCTCCGGGACGACCGCTACGTGGAGTACTTCGATCTGCCCGCCGGGGCCGAGCGGGAGGTGACCGTGCCGATGCAAGCCGTGCAGCCGGGCACCTACCGGGGGCTCGAGGTGCGGGTGGAGGCGCTGTACCAGGAGGCGATCCGTGCGCGGCTGACCCTGCCTGCGGCCAAGGTGGCTCCGCGCTGATGAGGGATTCCGACCCAAGGATCGATCCCCTCTTCGACGGGCATCCGGTCCGCGATTTCGCGACGATGACCGCCGAGGAGAGACTCGAGGACCTGTCGGCCAAGATCGTGCTGGTCCTGGAGCTGCGCCGGGCGCGCCAGGAGGCCGCGGGCCTCGAGTCCGGTTCGGACCGGGTCCCGGCCTGAAGGCCGGGGAGGGGCGAAGGCTTCAGTCCCGGGGAAACAGGCCGCGTGCGCGCAGGAGTTCCACGATGCGCGGGCTGGCGACACTCTTGTTCAACGTGTAGAGGTGCACGCCGTCGATGCCTTCGGCCACCAGGCGTTCGATCATCGCGACGGACTGGACGATGCCCGCCTCGGCCACCGCGGCGGGTTCCGAGCCCGCCGCCTCGATGGCGGCCACGACGGAATCCGGCACGACCTTCACGAAGCGCCGCGCGGCGGCCAGGCTCGAGATGGGCATGACTCCCGCGACCAGCGGGAGCGTGACTCCGGCGGTGCGGGCCTGGTCGCGGAAACGCAGGAAGGAATCCACGTCGTAGAAGAGTTGGCTGACCGCGAAGGTCGCCCCGGAATCCTGCTTGAGTTTCAGGAAAGCCAGGTCGTCGACGGGTGAGGTCGCCTCGGGGTGCACTTCCGGGTAGAAGGCGCAGGCCAGGCGGAAGCCGCCGCGACGGGCGATGTGCGCGATCAGGTCCGAGGCGTGGGCGAAACCGTCGGGATGTGGGACAAAATCCGTCTGACCCTTGGGCGGATCGCCGCGCAGACCCAGGATGGTGTGCACGCCGGCCTGGGCCAACTGGTCGAGCACGCGGTCGATCTCGTCGCGGGAGTGCCCCACGCAGGTGAGGTGGGCCATGGTGTCGATGCCGTGGTCGCGACGGATTTCGGCGCAGAGGTCGACGGTCTTCTCGCGGGTGCTTCCGCCGGCGCCGTAGGTCACCGAGACGAAATCGAGGTCCAGGGCGTCGGAGGCCAGGAGGGTCTGCCGGAGGTCGGACCAGCCTTCGTCGGTCTTCGGTGGGTAGAACTCGAAGGAGAGGGTGGGACGGGTCGCGTCGGGAAGTCGGAAGCTCATGGACATATCATAATATCATGATGCGTTGAAATGCAAGTCCAAGTCCATCGCGGAGCTTGCGCGATGCGGCTGGGAGCCCTAAGATGGATCATCCTCGAACGGCCATCCATCCCAGGAGTGCGTCCCATGTGCGACGTCTGCGACCAAGAGTCCCGTCGAAATTTCCTCAAGACCGCCTTCGGCGTGGCGGCAGGTGTCGCGATTTTGCCTTCGTGGCTCGTTGCCGCAGACCACGGACATGCAGCTCCCCCCAAGCCGAAGACGTCGG
Organism: Fibrobacteria bacterium; assembly: GCA_035913415.1. Taxonomy (GTDB): domain Bacteria; phylum Fibrobacterota; class Fibrobacteria; order UBA5070; family UBA5070; genus UBA5070. The sequence goes on from JAMIIV010000159.1 coordinate 155,897, forward strand.
GGGCCCACGAGCCTCCGGCCAAACCCGCCGAAGAGGCGCATGGCGAGGCGGCAGTTCACCACGCACCCGCCGGACCCGGAATCACCCCGGATGAAGCCCTGTCGCGTTTGCTGGAAGGCAATCGACGGTACGTGTCCAACAAGGCCTTCTGCCCCAACGAGAGCGCCACGGCGCGCGGAAAGTTGGCGACCGGGCAGGCGCCGTTCGCGATCATCCTGGGGTGTTCCGACAGTCGGGTACCCCCCGAGGTGATCTTCGACTTCGGTCTGGGAGACCTGTTCGTGATCCGCGTCGCGGGCAACATCGTCGAGGATGCCGGCGTGGGGTCCATCGAATACGCCATCGAACATCTTGGCACTCCGCTGGTGGTGGTTCTGGGACACGAGCGTTGTGGTGCGGTGAAGGCCACCATCGAGACGCTGGAGGCCGGAGCGGAAGCCCCGGGACGGATCGGCGAACTGGTGCGCAAACTCAAGCCGGCCGTGGAAGCCTCGGCGAAGACTCCGGGGGACAAGGTCGCCAACGCCGTGCGCGAGAACGTGCGGCGCATGGTGTCGGAACTCGCGGGACTCGAGCCGTTCCTGAAGGAGAAGGTCGAAGCCGGAAAGGTGAAGGTGGTGGGCGCCCACTACGACCTCGATTCGGGAGTTGTCGAACTCCTGTCCTGACCGTGGGATCCGCCTTGTGGTGTTTGATCTCGGCGGGTGCGGGAACTTGGGGCGCGGGGCTATTTTGCGGGTCGGACGCCGTGTGAGGCGCGACCCGTTCCAAACCCTTCGGAGACCGACATGACCCCCCAGACCATGGGCATCCTCGTGGGCGGCATCGCGCCCGCCTTCGCCTACGCGCTGTTCGCCCTGTGGACCAAATCGAGCAACCAGGCGGGAATCGGACCCGGACCGTTCCTGATGTGCCTGGGTGCGGGGTGCGCTCTGGTGGGGGCGGTGTTCAGCATGGTCCTGCCCGCCACCTGGAACACCAAGTCCGTGATGCATGCCCTGGCCGCCGGTGTCGTGTGGGCGGTGGGCACGGGCCTGGTCTCGCTGGCGCTGGCGCGTTTCGGCACCCCCTTGTCCCGGTTGGTTCCGCTCTACAACACCAATACCCTGATCGCGGTGCTGTTGGCGCTGGTGGTTTTCGCCGAATGGAAACAGGTGCAGCCTTGGCCTTTGCTGGGCGGCGCGATCCTGATCCTGGCGGGATCGCTCCTGGTGGCGCGGGCGTGACCCAAGACGGAATCCGTCGGGATGTGGCGCGCCGCGGGTCGGTGCTGTTGGTTGCCGTCGGTGTGGCGGTGGGGCTGGCTGGGGGATTGTACACCACCTATGCGGCGCTGTTGTTCACCAAGCAACGGGGCATCCTGTTTCCGGCCAAGCTCAATCCAAGACGTCCCGACAGCCTCACGCGCTGGATCGAGACCCCTCGGGCGCGGGTCGAGACGAGATGGTTCCCCGCCCAGGGAGACACGATCGGGATGGCCGCGGTGTTCTTCCATGGCAACAAGGAAGTGGTCGACCATTGGCCCCTGTCCGTCGCGGCTTGGAACCGGCGCGGCGTGGGCGTGTTGGTGGTGGAATACCCAGGGTACGGCAATTCCAGCGGCGCCGGGCCTACCCAAAAAACCATTCGCGAAGCGTCCGTCGCGGCCTGGGATTGGCTGGTGACACAGCCGGGTGTGAACCCTCGCCGCGTCTTCGCCGCGGGACGGTCGCTTGGGGGTGGGGTGGCCTGTGACCTGGCAACCCTCCGGCCGGTGGCGGGGTTGTTCCTGCAGTCCACCTTCGCCTCGGTGCGCGCGACCGCCGTGGCGCGGTACAAGGTCCCGGGATTCCTGGTCCGCGATCCGTTCGACAACGTCGCGGTGGTGCGCAACTTCCCGGGCCCCATCCTGGCCATGCAGGGGACCAACGACCGCACCATCCCCTTCGAGAATCTGGGCAAGCTCCAGGAGGCGGCTCCACGCGGCCGCTACGTCGTGTTTCCCAACCATGGTCACAGCACGATTCCCGGCCCGGACACCCTGCTCTACTGGTCGGCCATCGACTCGTTCCTGACCCAGGTTCGGGCCAAGTAGCCCAAGGAATCTTCGAACAAAGCCCCAGCGATGACAAACCGCTGGGGCAGGTATGGGCACCACACTGCACCGGATTCCGGCGAAGCGAGGAGGATGCAGACGCCCCGCCCCGACCCCCACGCGGTGTCCGTGTTCGGGTCGCGTGTGGCATTCCCACCGAGCTGCCCCGATCTCCGGATTCCGGCGTAGCGAGGAGGATGCAGACGACCCGCCCCGACCCCCGACGGCGTCCGTGTTCGGGACGCCGAGAGGGGGAGGACCACTTCGACAAACGCGAGTCGGTGGGGCACGGGTACAGCCCGTGCCAGGGGAAGTATGCGCCTCCGCAGCCGCCGGAATCAGGGGAGGAAGGCGAGGCCGTGGCGATACTTGAAGAGGAGCGCCTGCTCCACAAACCACTTGTTGAAGTCGCCGAACACGTTGGGCAGCATCATGGCGAACTTGCGCGGCGGGAACAGGCTGTTGCTGAGGATGATGACCTCCTTGTTGCCCGCGTCCATCACGCACACACCGGGGATCTGCCCGAACGGCATGCAGTGCGAGGCCTCCTTGCCGGCCAGGGCGTCCTTGATGTTGTGCGCGACCACCTTGGCCATTTCGTCGGTGGGGAAGCCCGTCTTGGGAACCCCGAAAGGAACCGATCCACTGAAGGGGTTCACCACCTTCACGGCCAGGCCCGCGGCGTGCACGTTGGGAAACCGCACGTGCTGGTAGCCGTCGGAGGTGGGGATGAAGCCCTTCTCGTCGCCCAGACCCGGCGAGTTGAAGACCATCTTCACCCCGCGGAAAGGCGGCACCAGCATGGTCCACTTCGAGGGCAGCTCCTCGCCCGAGGCCAGGACGACGGAATCCGTCTTGACTTCGGTGATCGCGGCGTTGTCGCGGTACCCGATGCCCTGCATCTTCAGGAACATCTTGAGCATGGTCTCGCCGCCCTTGATCCCTCCGATCCCGAAGTGCCCCAGGAAAGGCTCGGGCGTGACCCAGGTGACGTCCATGCGCTTGCGGATGCCGCTCTTGCGCGACTGGTGATCCAGGTTGAAGAGGTACTCGTAGCCCGCCCCCATGCACGAGGCACCGGGGACTGCTCCCACCACGGCAGGTCCGGGATCCTCGATGAAGCGGCGCCAGGCGTCGTAAGTGGCCTCGGCGTCGGGGGGCGTGAAGATGCTGTGCGAATGGGCCTTGGGGCCCAGGCCGGGCACCGTGTCCCAGGCGAGTTCGGCGCCAGTGGCGATCACGACATGGTCGTAGGGGAGGTCGCCGCCTTTGGCGAGGACCACCTTGTTCTGTTCCGGAACGACTTGCACGACCTCGTCGAGAAGGAATTCGACCCCTTTCTTGCGGAAGGTGGCGCCGGCATCGAAGGTGATGTCGGAGACCTTGCGCCGACCGAACGGAACCCAGATGAGGGAGGGGATGTAGACGAATTCCTGCTGGCGGGAGACCACCGTCACGTGGGCGTCCTTCTTGAGCAGGCGTTTGAGTTCCAGGGCTGCCGTGAGCCCACCGAAGTTTCCACCGACGACGACGATCCGGACCATGGCACGCCTCCTTGGGGCGCAGGAATGCCGGTGCTCACACCCGGAACGCGCCTCTGTAGATCTGGATGGTGTTGCCAGGTCACAGGTTACAGATAATGGATGCGGAAGTCCATTAAGATGTAGAATGCAACCAATGTTTCCGCAGGGGCCTGAATGTGATGAATCGACATCCCCCGCCTCCCAGGAGCTCCACGATGCCTAGGTTTGCGATATGCCCTGGAAAGAACGGTACGGTGTCGGGGGCTCCGCCTTGCGCCTGCACAGTCTCATCGCCCAGAGATCGGCGGCCACCCCGGCCGAACGCGAAGCTCTGGATGCCCGCATCTGGGATCTCTTCGGCGAGACCTGGACGATCATGTTCACGGATTTGGCGGGGTTCTCCCGGCAGGTCGCGAAGTTCGGCATCATCCACTTCCTGCAGACCATCTACGAATCGGAGCGCATCCTGTTTCCGGTCGTGGAGGCCCACGACGGCATCGTCCTGAAGGTCGAAGGCGACTCCTTCATGGTGTTGTTCCGCAACCCCACGCGCGCCCTGCAGGCCGCCAGGGCGATGAACGATGCCTTGGACGACTGGAACACCGAGCGCAGCCACGAGGAGCTGGTGTTGTTGTGCATCGGATTGGGCTACGGCAAGATGTTGCGCATCGGCGACACCGACGTGTTCGGCGCCGAAGTCAACGCCTCGGCCAAGCTGGGAGAAGACCAGGCCCGCGCCGGCGAGATTCTCGCCACCGACGCCTTCGTGAAGGCCGCGGGAATCCCCGCCACGAATCTGGAGCCCCTGGAGAACGCCCCTCCCGGTGCCGCGCGCGCCTGGCGGATCGTGGGCGGCGGCGGGCAACCCTAGGGGCGTGAATCGCCGGTGTTGATCGCCTTTTCAACGCGCACCGTTGTGTGCGTGCGGCGGCGATGCGGGGTCGGGCCCATCTTCCTGGACGTCCAGAACGTCAGGAGTGATCGATGCGCGTTGCGCCCCTGTTTCTTGTCTCCCTCGGGTTCGCCTCCACCGCTTCGGCGGCCAACCTCTTCGTGTCGCCGACCGGAACCGAATCCGGTGCGGGAACGCGCGAGGCGCCCACCACGCTGGTCAAGGCCATCGGGATGGTCGGCGCCGGCGATACCATCTGGGTGGCCGATGGCACCTACTCCTTCGCGAGCCAGATCACCATCGATTCCACGAACAACGGCAGCGCCGGTGCCCGCAAGTGCATCATGTCCGTCCAAGGTGCCAAGCCGGTGCTGGATTTCTCGAAGCAGACCTATGTCGGGGGAGGTTCCACGAATCCTCGCGGCCTCCAGATCAATGGCGACTACTGGCACCTGAGGGGCTTGTCCATCACCGGATCGGCCGACAACGGGATCTTCATCGCGGGCAACCACAACATCATCGAGTTGTGCAAGGTCTACAAGAACAAGGACTCGGGCCTGCAGATCAGCCGCCAGGCATCCACGCAGACGAAGATGGAGGACTGGCCCGCGTACAACCTGATCCTCAACTGCGAGGCCTACGACAACTACGACGAACCCGGAGCCAACGGCCAGGGCGCAGGTGAAAACGCCGATGGATTCGCGGCCAAGCTCTCGTGCGGACCGGGCAACGTCTTTCGCGGGTGCATCGCCCACCACAACATCGACGACGGCTGGGACCTGTTCACCAAACCCACGGCCGATGGCTACGGCCCCATCGGGACCATCACCTTCGACCGCTGCATCGCCTACAAGAACGGCGTTTTGACCACCGGCGACTCCAGCAGCGGTGGCGACCGCAACGGGTTCAAGCTGGGTGGATCGGACATGGCCAACAAGCACATCGTCAACCGCTGCGTCGCCTACGGCAACGGCAAGAACGGCTTCACCTGGAACTCCAACCCCGGCGAGCTGGTGCTGGTGAACACCCTGGCCTTCGACAATTCGCTCTCCGACGGCAACTACAAGTTCGGCGCCTCGGGCACGCCCTCGGCAGGCGTGTTCTACAACAATGTCAGTTTCTGGACAGGGGGGGTGGGGTACACGGACAAACACGACGGCGTGACCGACGTCGACAGCTCCAACTGCTGGTGGGACAAGTCGAAGACTCCCCGCTCGCGCTGCGCCGGAGGCCGCACCATCGACGCCGCGGACTTCGCGGCCACGCTGTCGGTGGCAACGGTGCCCACACGCCGCGCCGACGGCTCGATCGATTTCACGCCCTTCCTTCCCGCGGCCAAAGGCGACCTGGTCGACCGGGGCACGGTTCCTCCCGCCGGAGCGTTGACCTTCGATGCCACCGGATACTGGCAAGGCAAAGCCGACCTGGGCCCCATGGAGGTCGGGGCTCCCGTGGCTCTGTCGCGTTCTCCCGCGCCCGTGGTCGATCGCCTGTCGTTTCTGTCGCACCGCGCCGGTCAGGGCACGATGACGCTCTACACGGCCTCGGGGCGGACCCTGGTCGCGTTGCCCTTGACGGTCCGGGAAGGTCGCAACCGCATGGAAATCCCCGCCGGCATCCATCCGGGAGCCTCGTTCGCCGTGGTGGAGTTGGACGGAATCCGTCTGCACCGCGGGGTTGTCGCGCGCCTGGATTGACCGCCGGGCAACAGGTGGAGGAACGCCGCCCTGGCGAGGAGCGCGCGTATCTCCCGGCACCGGATCCAACCTGACTCGGATTCGGTGCCACGGGGCCGGTCTCCTTCGCGGGAGGTCGGCCCTTCTTCTTGTCGTCAGACCGCGAACCCCCCATCCGCCCTTCGAGAGCTCTCCTGAGCAAGGTCGAAGGGGGCGAGGCAAGGCCTCGCTCCTCAGGACCAGCGGGGGTTTAGGGCAATTTCTGAATTCGTAGACACCTTCTCAGCGCAGCAGGCCCATGATTCCCATGTTCGCCTGGTTGGCCTGGGCGGACATGGCCAAAGCGGATTGCTGCAAGATGGAGTCGCGGATGTTGTTCGATGTCTCCTGCGCGTAGTTGGTGTCACGGATCCGGCTGTCGGCGTCCGTGACGTTGACGATGGAGTTGCCGAGCTGGGTCATGGTGCTGTCCAGGCGGTTCATGGCCGCGCCGAAGGTGGACCGCATGCCCATCACGTTCTTCAGGGCCTCGTCGATGCCCGACAGCGCCGTCTGGGCGCCTCCGGCTGTGCCGATGTTGCCCAGACCCAAATCGGTGGAGAGGTCCACCTTGGCCTGGAAACTGATGACACTGCCCTCGCCTTGCGCACCCGAGACCTGGAAGGACACACCCTGGTCACCTCCCGCCAGCAGGCTCTTGCCGTTGTACGTGGTGCTTTGGGCGATACGGCCGATCTCTTCGCCCAGGGCGGCGTATTCCTTCTGCATCGCCTCCCGGTCGGAGGTGTTGTAGGTGCTGTTGGCCGACTGCATGGCCAGCTCCCGCATTCGCTGCAGGGAATCGGTGATCTGCTGCCCGCCGGAATCGGCGATCTGGAGCATGCCGAAACCGTCGTTGGCATTGCGCTGGGCCATCTGGTTCTCGCGGATCAGGGACCGGAGTCCCTCCGAGACGGACAGTCCGGCGGCGTCGTCCGAAGCCCGGTTGATGCGCATGGCCGAAGCTAGGCGCTCTAGGGCCTTGGAACGGGATGAACTCATGGATGAAAGGGAGTTCTGAACCCTGGTCGAATCTTCGCTGTTGATGCGCATGGCCACCACCTCCTTGTGGCAATCCGGGGCTGCGTCGCGTCCGTGCGAGCGCTTTCCCCGCATCCTGGATCGGGCGAACCGGCCAGAATGAGTCTCTCCAGATCGCTTATCGGCAAGGACTTGCAGGTTCTTGAGAGGTTTTTCGAAGAATTTCGGGGGAGGCTGGCTCTAGGGTTTGAGAACGGAATCGCGCAGACCCAGGATGTGTCTGTACCAACGCGCGTCGAGGGTCGCGGCGGGACCGTACCGACGCAGGAGTCCGGCCTTGGAGCCATCTTGGAGAACCCAGTCGCGCCAGGCAACGGCATCGGTGGTGTGGAAGAAGTGGGCCATGCTCCACCACGTCAGGTAGTGGGCGTTCACGGAGCTGGATATGTCGAGGGTGTCCGGTTCGGAGAGAATCCGGCTGGGGAGCACCAGGTTTCCTCTCGCCAAGTCTCGCTGCAGGGTCCCCGACAAGGGTTTGAGACGCAGCCACCATACCGGATAGGTCTCGGAATCGACGGAGCCCAGGATCAGACTCTTGTTTCGGGTCCTGGAGGCGCTGAACAGACACGCGAGCCCCTCGTTGGCCCAGCGCGGGAGGAGTAGCTGTGCGTCTTCGGCGGCCAATTGGTGGGTGCCTTCGTGGACGAGCCAATGCCACGGTCGCTCGGCATGGGGGTCGTCGTATTGGTCGCACAGGCCATCGTGATAGATCGCTTCGGCCCAACCGAGTCCGGGGAGGGCCCGCCGCATCTCGCTGCGCGAGGCGAACAGCCGCAGGTTGTGCCGCCGTTTTGCATGCGAAGAACCAGCCCCAGCCCACGCCGTCCAGGAGCGATGGAGGATTTCCGCGGCGCCCAAGGCCTGCGATCCTCGGGAGGGGGAAGCCGAGGTCCACAGATGGTAATGGGTGGAATCCATTTCCACTGGCTTCGAGGCGTGCGCGGAGGCCATCATCAGGAGAATCGCCACGATCCCGATGTACCCGGGGAGGGTTTTCATTCCGCTGCGGTGGCCGCCGTGGAATCGACGGGGCCCGAGATGGTCCGCAGCTCGAATGGCCAGACGAGCTCCCAGACCAGACGGGGAGTCTGTGGGGCTTGGTAGGCACACAACTCGATGCTGTCCATGCCATCGTGGCCGTGTTCAAACGCCTTCGCGACCGCAGGTTCGAAGAAGTCACGTCGGTTGCTACAGACCTCTCCGATGTCGAAGACGGTGTACTGGTTGGATAGAAGGCGAGCGGAAACCATGTGTTTTGTCGGACCGGACCAGTAGGAATCGGTGAACAGTTCCAGGGTCGCCGAATCTCCTCGGGCGATGACGGGATCCGTGGCGAATCCGACGGACGAATTCTTCTTCAGGCGGTCGGGGAAAATGGTATCGGTGGTGTTCCCCCAATGGAGGATGGGCGTGCTGGAAGTGCGGGAGGGTTTGCCTAGGTTCTGATACAGCACGATACGAGGGGGATGGGCCAGCCGGGTGAACGCCGCGGCGCCTGCGAAGGACACCACCGTCAGAAGGGCCACCACCATCAAGCTGCGTCGCAGAACCGGTGGGTGTGACGTTGCCGCTTCCAGTGCGACAGCGAGGAAACCGAGGATCACGGGAATCCACGCGGCGGCGGCGATCTGCCCGAGGACACCGGGCTCGATGTCGCTTGTCCAGGCCCGGAGAAGGACGGCCGAAAGCAGGACGCTTCCGGCCGCGACACAAACCTTCCAACTCCAGTGGCGCTGGAGCAAGCCCATCGCGATGCCTGCAAGAACCAGGATGGACCCTACCAGCGGGTGGAATCCCCACAATCGGCTCAGGAACCTTCCGATCGAATCGCTCCGAAGTTCCTCCAGCAAGGTCATGGAATGGAGAAACGGCATCCATAGGCAGGAGACGAAGGAGGCGATCAGCACCAGCCGCAGGAGGGCATGCAGGAGCCGGCCCGCGGGCCCTACGCGACCTGGATGCGTGCGCTCTTCGGACACGTCTGGGTATTGCGGGGAAGTCATCTCTTTGGTTTCCTATGGATCGGTTTGCCTGGAACCCGTGGTCGAAAAACGGGGGGGGCGTCGCGGGGGGAGCCTCCCCCCGCGGAGGGGGAGTGGCGAAGGATCGCGTGCCCAGCGCCGGGGGGCAAACCCCGTCGAGCCGGCCGGCAG